>JACJZA010000009.1 GCA_020635825.1 Flavobacteriales bacterium | reverse complement strand
TTTTCTTCTCCAACAGCAATGTTGTTGGCAATGGTATCATTAAAAATAAATCCTTCTTGCATAACACTTCCGCATTTCTCACGCCACGCCTTTTGTTTTAAATTGTTCAGGTTGATTTTTCCGATAGTTATTTCACCTTCTTGCGAAACATAAAATTTTAACAACATTTTCATCAATGTTGTTTTACCGCTTCCGCTTGCTCCAACTATGGCGGTTATTTTGTTTGATGGAATACTTAACGAAAGATTTTTTATAACAAATTCACTGCTTCCAGTATAACGGAAACTTACATTTTTTAGTTCAATATTTTCATTGATGGGAATAGCTGTTATCTTTCCTTCTGTGCTATTTTCTTCATCCTCTTTTCCATGAATTTCTGATAATCGTTCTAAAGCTATTTTTGCATCTTGCCAAGCATAAATAAAATTAATGAGTTGTTGAATAGGTGCATTTAACTGACCAATAATATAACTTATAGCCATCATCATACCCAACGTAATTTGCCCGTCAATTACTAACTTGGCAGATAGTATGGTAATAAAAATGTTTTTAATTTCATTTATGGAGTTGGAGCCAATGGTTTGTGTTTGCTCTAACACCAACCCTTTTGTACGGATTTTAAAAAGTTTGGCTTGTAAATATTCCCAACTCCAACGCTTTTGTTGTTCGGCATTGTGGAGTTTAATTTCCTGCATTCCGCTAATGAGTTCTATTACTTTGGTTTGTTCTGCACTTAGTTGTGAAAACCGTTTGTAATCTAAATCTTTTCTTCGTTTCAGGAAAATTACAATCCAACCGAAATAAAGAAAACTGCCCAACATAAATACACCAAAAATGGTCAAGTCGTACCAAGCTAATACTGCTCCGAAAACCAACAGATTTACAAAAGAAAACAAGGTGTTAAGCGAAGTGTTGGTAAGTAAGTGTTCAATACGTTGGTGGTCGGTAATCCGTTGCATAATATCGCCAGTCATCTTACTGTCGAAAAAAGCAATTGGCAAATTCATGAGTTTGATAAAAAAATCGGAAATCAGCGAAATATTAATTCGTGTACTCAGATGCAATAGAATCCATCCACGAATTAATTCGATACTAATTCTACCAAAAAACAAAAATAATTGAGCAATCAAAATCAGGTAAATAAAATTGATGTCTCGGTTTTGTATGCCAATGTCAACAATGCTTTGCGTAAGAAATGGAAAAATAAGTTGCAATAAACTTCCTGCAAGAAGACCGATAGTTAACTGGATAATAAATTTTCTGTATTTTGATAAGTACCCGAACAAGAAAGATATTCCCTGACGGTTTTCCACATCGTCTGTTTCAGCTTTTTTAAGTTTCGGTGTAGGCTCTAGCAATAAGGCAACACCTTCTTCGGTGTTATCATCAGCATTGTTTCCTATCCAGTTTTTTATAAATTCTGCTTGTGTATATTTTAATAAACCGTGTGCAGGGTCAGAAACAAAAACTATATCTTTCTTTATTTTATAAACTACTACAAAATGTTTTTGTTGCCAATAAACAATGCAGGGCAGAGGTGCTTCTTCGGCAAATTTTTGAAAAGTAACTTTTACGCCAAGTGAACGAAATCCTATTTTCTCGGCTGAGTCAGCTATGTTTTTTAATGAACTTCCTTCTCGTGTTGTTTCTGATAAAGTACGAAGTTTGGATAAACTAATTGTTCTTCCATAAAATTTCGCCACCATCCGCAAACAGGTTGGTCCGCAATCCATAAAATCGGGTTGTCTATAAAATGGGAAATTTTTAAGCATTTTCTGTTTCTTCTTCCCACAATGTTTTATTTATTGCAGTAATTTTCTCGTGATTAATGCTAAAACCTTTTTCGTTGCTTACAACTCCACATTCTTCAAGGGTTCGATAACCTTCTTCGTCTTTCCATTTACAAATGTAGGGGTTGTAATTACATTCGGTTTTGTGATACCAACTACCATCTTTTCGTTGATAAGGCAGGCGGTTATCAACACACATGTGCCTGAATTCACAGTCTTTGCAAACATCGCACAATTCTTTATGTACAAACCAATATTTTTGAAATTCAGGGATTGCTATAATCTGTTTTAAATCTTCTACGCTTCCCAAATCGTTAATATTTCCAAATTCTTCTTCACATTCGGGAGCGTTTTTAATTTCTCCTTTTGCTCCAATATACATCTTGCGATTGAAATAGGTGTGATGGGTCTGGGATTCGGTAAAAAGTTGGAGGTTGGGGTTGTGTATGATACAGCTCAAAGGATTATCTGTTTTTATAATCTTAAAGGTTGGAAGTTCAATCTTTAATGATTCTGTATTCAATGTTTCCGTCTTAATTATAAAATTAGTACACGCTGTATTTAATCTTAAACTGCTATCGAGGTTATTTAATTTTATTGTTATTAATGGTGATAGATTATTTAGGTTTAATCCAATGGCTTTAATATTCAATTTTTTAATTATGTCTACAAGAATAGTTTTATCTATATTATTTTCATGAATAACTAAATTAGTTATAAACGAGCTATTTTTCCAAGCTAATTCTAATTCAGGGAAATAATTTATCTCATCTTTGGTTAAAGAAAAAATATATTCCTTAGAAAGAAGTAGATTAAAAAAAGCATTTTCAAATTCATTTTCCTTAAATACTTTTTTTCTTAAAATAGAATGATTTTTAGTAGAGATTAAGGAATAATCAAATCGTTGAGTATCATAAATTATTGCCCTTGTATACCCTTTTATCGGAAAACAATTTGAAAACAGTTTATACATATTGTTAAAATATTGATTTGTAGAAATCTATATGGAGATGTTTATTTGTTTTATAATATTCAGATTTGAATATCTTGTTTATTAAGATATTTTCCTTTTCAAGAACATTTTCATATCTTTTGAGATAATTAAAATGTAATGGTAATAAAATTTTTCGGTTTTCCGCTAGAATATAATTATCAGTATAAATATTTTTCATCTTCAGTTATTAATTTTTCAGCTATAATTTTATCTAAGTTGTAGTTACAAGGATTAGATGTCATTCCAAATTGTCCAACTGGATTTATTTCTAAAAAAACAAAATCATTATCGTTGTTATAAATCATATCAATTGAGCATGTCTTGAGACCAATTCTTTTAACCAATAGTAATAATTTTTTTTCAATCTCTTTTGGAAGTTTAAAAGGAACATTTCTGTTTGGCATATCTTCATTATAATTCCTGAAATCAATCTTAGTCTTATCATCACCCTGAGAAAAAATAGCCATAGAGTAAAAAACTTCATCAATATAAAATATTCGTATTTCAAACTTCTTCTCTATTTTGGATTGAACTAGTGTTGGATATATAAATTCATAGTTACTGGACAATTCATTTATATCATTTTCGTTTATTAATGATGTTAAACTTGAGAATAAATTATTATCTATAACAAATTGCATCAATTCGGACGATGGTTTAACAATAATATCCTGTAATTTATGTTTAAACGATTTAATCTCATTTATTGAATTTGTAAATAATGTGTCAGGTATTTTTAATCCGTAATCTTGAGCAATCTTTAATGTTCGGAGTTTGTTAAGACTAGATGTCTCTCTTTCTGATAAAAAATATTTCCCTTGTAATTCTATAAAGAAAAGACCATTAATAATTTCTTTTATACTTCTAAGATGTTTGTCAATATTATCAAATTGGTTTTTAAAATTTTCATGTAAATTCAAAACTCCGTGGTTGTTAGGAGCACCCCATCTATAGAACCATACAGCCCCAATTTTTGAGAAGTCAATTCTAACTTCATTTATCTCTACACAAAGTTGATTAATATCGTATTTAAAATTAGTTAATTCGTTATCATTTAATCCGTTTATTCTAAGAAAGGGATAATCGTAGAACTTTAACCAATCAATAACTTTATCAATTGAAGTTTGGAATTCTGCACTAGAAAGAATTAATATCATTTTAATATTGATTTATTTTCAAGAAAATCTGAAATAGGCTGAAAATCCATTTTTTCTCTGCGCTTTGACAACTTAATGAAATTATCATATTGATATAAACAACTATTTTTTGTAAAAGGGTTGGTTGTTAATATTGTACCATATAACTGTGGCTGATTTAGATTACAATAACCCCTGTCAATAGTGTATGCTAATTGTTTCTTATTATATTTATCGAATTTCTTTGATTTTAGAATTTTGGATGCTATTGTAATTTGTTTATTGGGAAATAAATCAGAATGCAGTAGAAGTATTTGAAAATAATTTATCCCAGTTTGTGTAATATCTTCTTCATGTGGAATACCAACGGAGTCAATGATGGCAAAAAAACTATTCATTAACTCTCTCCGTTCTTCTTTTATATCTTTATATGCAGAGGCTCCTAATATTTCTTGGTCTTTTCCATATAAGTACGTAATGTTATTATAGAGGGAAATATTCTTTATTCCCTTATGTTTTTGAATTGAATCGCACTTATTTTTTATTAATTCAAATTCACTGTACACTTTTAATAACTTAAATGCAGAATTATTTAAGTATGCACATTCACATTTCTCCTCACTATCAATATATTTTGAAAGATAAACTATAGCGGAATCTTTTTTATTGTTTATGGCATACAGCACCGCTATATTATATTCCAATTTAAAATTTGGCTTTATTGAATGAAGATACCCATAACTCACAATAGAAGAATCAAAATTATCACTATAATAGAATGCGGAAGCCTCGTTAGCTATTTTCTGTAATACTGTATCATATACAAAGGGCTTATTTTCATGAAAGAAAAATAATTGATAGAATTGGGCTTTAGTGTTAACTAAGTTAAAAAAGAGCAAAAAAAATGTTAAAAATATTTTCATCTAAGTGTAAATTAATAAGGAGAGATATGGTTAATCTCTCCTTATAGTTTAATTTATGCAGGGCATTTAACACTACCTGCTACTGTTTCGTCTCCACATTCAACATCTGCCCAGTCAATAATTCCATTACCAGAAGATTCGCTACATCCTGTACCAGCACAATCTCCAGTACCTTCTGTATTGAGTCTTCCTCCCTTAATTTTTCCAAGGTCAAAATTTGAATTTTCAAATTTTTCAAACATTTTTTGCTTTTTCATAAAATTAGATTTTAATTGTTAATAATTCCCCTTTCGGGATTAATTGATAGTGTTTGTTAAAGCGTTGCAACAATTTTAACGGGGCGAAGGTAATAATAGCAAATCGACATTTTCAAGCGATAGACGATATTTTTTTATCGACAAGTTTATATCTTTCTAATTTTCTGCAATATCTAATGTTATGTCCGTCCTTGCGAAGTTTGAAAATCATTCTTTCAACGGTCTTGCTGCAACAATTAAATTTTTCTGCAACTTGAATTAAAGAAATACATTGTCCTTTTTCAACCATTTCAAGTAAATAGTTTAATCTTTCTTTTCTTTCTATAGAATTCATTTTGTCCAACCGTTTTTTTCGAGCGTTGGCAAAAAGCAAATGTGTACCTTTTTCAGGTACTTATTTGCTTGTGCTTCGGCTTTTATGTATTACACACAACGGTTTCGGCTATGAGCAGTTGGGGATTTTATACCCTAACTTTTCGGATTTGCACTGACCTTTATTTATATTCATAAACTTCATTTTACCTTCTAAACCCCAATTGCTTATAGCCATTGTTGCCAGCAGTTATTATTCTTTTAAAAATTCGTATTCGTATATTTTCGGTTTGATTTTGTCGGCTAAAAAGTTCAGTTTGTTCCGTAATTCGCCAATCAATTCCATATAGGCTTCGTCATCACTTTTGCTGTTCATTCTGCCTTTATCGTTTCTGCCTTGAAAGTATTCCCGAATGTCGTACAAACTTGCGTTTACGTTTACACTTGGTTTGCTGTGATAATATCTCCAAAGTTCTCTGCCTGCATCAAAAACCGCTTTGGCTTCTTCTGAAAATTCTCTTTTTATGGATTGAGTAGTTTCATTGCCAAAGAGATTGTCTTCACTTTCATTTTTGATTTTTCCGTTGATAAAGTCAGTCATAAAATGACTTTCAAATCTATTTTGTGCATTTACTTCTTGTTCGGTGAAGGGAATCCAATGGTTTGTGTCTTCGGCACTTGTAATACTATTAGCACTAAAAAATAGAGTAAAGGTCAAACAATCGTTTTGAAATTCAATATCTGTCTGCCAACCATCAATAGGCCATAAAAATTGGTCACGGTCATTTAACCAAGATGCATTTAAGCAATGACGAGCTGAAAAATAAATAGATGATTTTATAAGGTTTTGCCCTGTAATATTGAAACAATATCTCTTTTGTTGTTTTGACAAAATTGCTAATTGACTATTATGTTGAAAATCTGGTGCACAACTTACGATTAAGCCAATTTTATCATCTTCAATACCATCAAATGATTTTATCCATTTATTTATACTTTTTGGAAGATTGCCATAAAAAGTTTTAGCACCTGAATAGTTGCCATTTTTATCGTAAATATCTGTTTCTATTGTGCTTATTTTTGATTTTACAGACGTATTCCAAATTGTAAATGCAATAGGAAATTTACCTTTTACGTTGTCAAACGTTTCAGCAGGAACCGCAAAGCCAGTTACATAATCAGCTAAAAAGAATTCTTTAAACTTTTTGAAATTAGAACCATTTACAAACTTAATTTTCGAGAATTGTCCTAAAATACAACCTTGTATTCTTTCATAAATAACTGCCATAAAAAGGGCGAAAATTTCATTTGAAGCATTGCCAATTTTAGGATTAAGTAGTTCCTTTATCTTAAAATTAGTTGTAACACCTGCTTTATTTTCTCCAGTTCCAGTTACAGTTTTAGATGTTGTTGCTTCCGCATAAGGCGGATTGATATATATGACTAATTTTTTTCGTTTTTCAGGGTCGTTGATGATGTCTTGCAGACTTTGTGGTAACTTGGAAAAGTCATCATTCAAAAAGTCAAACTGAAAAACGTGATTTTTTAATAGGTTAGCACCGTGGTCAATACGTTCGTGCATTACATTGATGTCGGCTTGGTCTAGTGTACTTGCGTAAATGTTGTATTTATTGGTTAAACCGGCTAAAAGGTTTCCGGTTCCTGCGGCACAATCCCAAATGTAATACTCGTCTTGCCAATCTTCGCCTAAATAGTCGGTCAGGTATTTTTGCGAAAGTTCTACCCAAATTCTTGGTGTAAAAAAAGCTCCTTTACGTTCTCTAATATCTTGCGGTACAAGTAAGTCTCTACGTTCAATGATGTAATCTTGAAACTCTTTGATTGGTGGTCGTTTGTAGAGTTTCCAAAACTGTGTATAAGCGTCTTTGTTGCGAATGTTTATCGTGGCATCAAACATTTGCTTGATATTCTCTTTGGCAATCTTGTAGCCTTGATTTTGAAATACTACAAACAAACTATCTCGAATTGTTAAGTCATCAGCAAGACTTTCCGTGCCTTTATCATCTACAAATAGGTCGGCTAAATAAAAATCGCTATCGAGAATGCTGTTCTTTTTGAGTTCGTCCCAGTTTACGTCAATAATGGGCTTTACAATTTCAATCCAACGCAAGTAAATAGGGATGAAATTGTTCTTGTCGATTTTGATTTTGCTTTTTGTGGTGGCTTTTGCCACATTGTTTTTGATAAAGGTTTTGAGTTCCTTTTCGTCTTTTTGGTAATCAAAAACATAGGTCTTAACTTTTAAAACGCTTTCAATACGTTCCTTAATCAGTTTAAATTCTTTGGTGTCGTGGTTGCTTGGTGTTACATTCCAGTTAAAATCGTTGAGAAAGAAAATGTCTTGAACATTGATGTAATCTACAAAAGCAATTTTCTTAAAGTCAAACGCTCCTAAAAATGCAGGTGGCAACGTTTTGTCAAATGTTCGTGCTTTTCCAATGGTCAGAATGAGTTGCACAAACATTGTCGGAATATCAAAGTTTCCTGTTTTTGCTTCTGCCCACAAAAGAGGTGTCCTTCCAAACAAACTGTCTTGCTTTGGTAAAACAGTGAAGTCAATATTTCCTAAAATCTCGGTTGTGTCAAATTGCTTAAACCAGTCAGCACCAACCTTATTTTTTAGTTCTTCTTCTCTTATTTTTTTATACTTCATTCTGTCGTTTTTCCTTATACGGTTTTGTTGGTTTTAATTGCTGGCAACGGTCTCGGCTATGCGTAGTGCGGGTTTCCAAGGCACTGAACATTCCGTTTAGCTGTTAGTTTATTTAATGTAATTACTTCCATATCAGCACTTTCGCCCGCATTACGTATAGCCAATGTTGGGCAATCGTTATTTGTTTTCCCATTTATAAATCATTCCTAAACCACCTTTTTGATTAGCTTGTGGTAAATGTTCGACAAAGTCATTTTTTAACAATACTGCTGTGGTTGCCTTATTCTCCATACTATTCACTTTTGCATAAATCACAAGAATTGAATTAGTTTTGCAATAGTCAAGTACGGCTGAAAGCGCTTCGGTCATAAACCCTTTGTTCCTAAACTCTTTTAATAGTGCATAATCTATTTCCCAACCATTTTCTTTGTCTATGTAATTCAATAATTCAGGACTATTTCTAAGCTCTCCCATAGAAGAGAAACTTGCATCAAAATAGTAACTATCGTAGCTCATTAGTCTTACAAAACCAATAAATTCCCTTTCTTCTGTCTCCGTTATTGTCCAAAATAATGCAGTCCCATTTTCATATTCTTTTCTTTTTGTTGCTATAACATCAGAAATCTCTAAATCATTGTTTACAGTTGGGCCGCCAAATAAGTCCATTGTTTCTTTATCAGCAAATAATTCGGAATAACCAAAAACGTCTTTTGCTTTTATTTCTCGTAGAGTCAAATTGTCGGTTACAAGCTTTTGCATTGCTAAATATTTGAGGAACGAAACAGATAAGGATTCTGCAAATTTCGGTTTATGCTTTCCGTTTCAGGTGTTAAAACTCGCAGTTTGCCGTTATTTAAAAAATCATTGTAGTAGACGATTGCTTTGTTCTTTTTACAAAACGAGACAGCACTCTCATTGCAACACAATTCAATTGGTTTAAAAGAACCATCTGTCTTATACATATATCCTGTACCATTTGGATTCTTTTGAGAGCAATCTCCAACTGCTACATCATAGCCTGGCATCAGGATTCCCGGCATTCCGAATGTTTGGCGTTCTCTTTTTTCATTCAATATTTTTTTATATCTATATTTCCTTCCCAAACCTTTAAAATCTGTATGCCAATTTTCACAAGATTTATTTTTTAATGAAACGTCTGTGTCAACTACTGCAAAGAACATAGAAGGTGGTATTTGTAGTAATTCAACACCATTTTTAATATGCTCCATTAGAGGAAATAATTTCTGACCCGAGTAGATTTTTTTTCCTTCTTCCGACATAATTGCCGTTGAATGTTCAATCTCATCTTCATCATTTATGATTGAAAACATTCGACCAAAGACAGGCTTTAAATCTTCAGGGACTACCAATTCAGAATAGAATTTTAAAGGTGGTTTATCCATTGATTGGATTTCTTTACTTTCAAAATCAACGGAAGGGTTATTGAAATTTTTCAATGCAATTACTCCATCAATTTTAACCAAAGCCACAGTATTTTCTATTGTGGTTTCAGTTCCTTTTACTTCACAATGAACACTTTTAGTTTCGTTTTGTGATTTTCCAAATAATTTGTCAAACATATGCTATCTGTTTTTTTAATGTTGCCCAACGTACGGATATAGTGCATATGCACTATATTCGCACTATACGTTTAACCCAAATTTAGTAAATCAACCCTTAAGTTTTGCTTAAAATAATATTTATTTATTCTTATCATCATTTCAGTACACTCAATGTTGGTGCTATCTATAGCTTTTAAACAACTTCGTTAGTTATCTAAAGATAAGTAATTGAAAAATAATAACCGTAGATTAAACGTATAATAAACGTTTAAATCTACGGTTATATAAATTGTGGTAAAAAAAGTGAAAAATAAATAGTGTTCTTGATACATCTCTCAAGTGTTTTGGAGGCACTTGAATTGTCAATTATTCAAAGCTATTTTTCACTCAGTTCTTTTACTTTTTCCGACCAATCTTTTAAAGCAGTTTGTTGGTTTTCAAAATCATCTAAATAAGGGCCGCATACAATTTTTAATTCGGTGAGGTTTTTTTCTTTATCTCTAATAACTAAGAATTTTTCTACATAGCCAACATCATTTATCAGGTAATCGTTTTGCATGTACCAGTTACCAAATAATAAATCTCCATATCCATTAGTTAACTGTTCTTTGTTGGCATACTGATATTTTACTTTAGCATCCGTCAAAACATCCCAAACTTTATCTTCATCGGCATTAATTGGAATGTCTAAGTTAACAAACTTAGCATCGTGTAAATTAGCAACTTCATTTTCAGAAATAAAATCAACTTCTCTATAATGGGAACTTCCGTTTCCACCATTTAAATACCTAAAACCAACAATGGTATCGTTTTCAATTTCTATGGCTTGTATTACGATAACTAATTCTGTTTTTTTAGTGTATGGGCTATAATAATTGGCAAGTTGCGGAAGTTGAATATTCATCGCTTTGGCATCTGGGTATTTAAGTATTTCCACAAAAATTAAAGAGCTACCATTTCTGGTTTCTTCTTGAGTAGGTAATCTGTCTTGAATTACAGGTACATTTTTCCAGTCTTTTAAATTAACAGCCGGAAATCCAAATAAATTATCAGGGCAATACCAACCACCATAATGGTGTGTAGGTTGTTGTTGGGTTTTTTCATGTTCTTTTACTGGTTGATTTTCAGCATTGCTACATCCTACAAAAAATAGGAGGACAGCACTCATTATTAATTTATTCATTAGTTATATTTTTTTGATTCACCCATAAAATTATCTTGATAATGAGTTTTATAGCGTTAAGAAATGTAAATTAATGTAAAATTCAGGTAATTTAAAGCAAAGCCATTCTTTAACATTATTTAATCAAGTAGTTTTGTAAGATGCTAGGATATAACTTAAAATATTTAGTAAGTCTTTTTTTTGTGTTGATATTGATTCCAGGTAAAGCTGAAACAGATACTGAAGAACAACATTTAAAGGTGATTGTGCGAATGATTGGTGATGAGTTTTTGCTTCAAATAGGAGATAGTACATCAAGAGTTTTGCCCATTCAAAAAAAAGAAGGAAGATACTTAATTCAGTTTGAGAAAAAATTGAGTTTTGAACCCGATTTCCTTTCAGATGCTGCTTTAAAAGTGGTTGAAGAAACCAAAACCATTAAAAGTTTTATCATAGAAACCGAAAATTGTGCAACACATGAAGTGGTTCACAGTTTTGAGGTGAAAATTCCAACCAACAACAGTATGCTTCCATGTAGAGAAAGAGCTTTGCCTGAAGATTGTTACAATGTTTATTTTACTATTTTAGAATATGATAAAATAGCGGTTTCTGAACCACAAAACTTGGCGAGTACCAATTATCCTTTTATTTATCCTGTTATCATAGGTGTTTTATTACTTGTTTTTATTGGGTATTGGATGAAAAAGAAAAAATCACCCATACATAATCAGGATTGGGTAAAAATTGGAACTTACCGCTTTGATAAAAAAGGAATGAAGTTGTTGTATCAGGATTCAGTAGAAGAATTATCCAGTAAAGAAACCGACTTATTAGCATTACTTTTTTCGAATGTTAATCAAACCGTGAAAAGAGAAGATATTTTACAAAAAGTGTGGGATGATGAAGGGGATTATTTAGGAAGAACTTTGGATGTATTCATCTCTAAGCTACGTAAAAAATTAGAAGCCGACCCCCATATTAAAATTGTCAATATTCGAGGGATAGGCTATCGATTGGTGTTGAATTAATTTCTCCTTCTAACGGCATAAATCAGTTCATCTAAAAATTCACCATTTTTATATAAACTTTTTTCAATCTGGGCTTCAAACTTAAATCCGGCTTTTTCCAATACTCTTTTCGAAGCTAAGTTGGTACCGAAAGGTTTGGCAAAAACTCTTACAATATCAAAATTTTGAAATGCATAATCAACCATTTGAATAATGGCTTTCGGGATAATTCCATTTCCCCAATATGGTTCGGCTAACCAATAACCTAATTCCATGTTTTTCTCATGAATATCTGTTTGTGGATGTACTCCAATTCCTCCGGCAGCTTCACCATTTATTTCTATGGCGAAAATTTGTACAGGTTGATGCCGGGAAGCCATTTCAATAAAATTTTTCCCATCTTCATTTGTATAAGGATGAGGAAAACGATTGGTTAAATTTTTAGCAATTTTTTCATTGTTAGCATACCTTACTAAACTATCCAAATCACTCATTTGCCAAGGGCGAAGTTTGAAATCCATATTTTAAATATTTGTTTTATTTTTATAGGCAAAATTATTAAATGAAATACTTCTTTCTTTTCTGGTTATTTCTACCAATATTATGTTTTGCAAATAAAGATGTAAAAAAAGATATTTTACCGATATGGGTTAATGAAATTACTGTTGATAAAAATCAAATTTATGAAGAATCCGGAGGATTCCAATATCTTTTACTGGATGTTCAAGAAAATTGGGTTGAAAAATCTGTTTATAGACATTGTGTAGTTAAAATAATAAACTCAGAAGGGGTTCAATCCATGTCTGATATAAATATTTCTTTTGACCCATCTTTTCAAGAATTGACTTTTCATCAATTAAATGTTCTAAGGGGCAAAGAAACAATTGACCATTTAAAAAAATCTGAGATAAAAGTATTTCAAAGAGAAGAAAATCTTGATAGGTTAATTTATGATGGGTCTTTGTCTTCTGTTATTAATTTAAAAGATGTTAGAGAAGGAGATGTAATAGAGTATTCATATTCAATTAAAGGGTTTAATCCTGTTCATAAGAATAATTTTTCAACTACTTTCTATTTGCAATTTACTTTTCCAGTTAACAAAGTTTATAGTAGGTTAATAGTAAATAAAAACCAAAAGATAAATTATAAAAGATATAATAATGCCATCCAACCCAAGCTAGTTCAAAAAGAAAAATACAAAGAATATATTTTTGAGGTTAGTGCAATAAATCCGGAGATATATGATAAAAATACACCCTCATGGTATGATTCTCAAGAGAGAGTTTCATTTACTACATATTTAAGCTGGAAAGAATTAATAAATGAGATGTTGCCACTATTTGAATATAAAGAATCAGAGATATTAGAAATTATTGAAGAATTAGATGTATCAAATAAAGCAATATCAAAAGAAGATCTCATACTAAAATTAATAAGATTTGTTCAAGATGAAGTTCGATATTTAGGGTTTGAATCGGGAATTAGTGCTTATAAACCAAATTCACCTCAAAAAGTTTATAAGCAACGTTATGGAGATTGTAAGGATAAATCATTATTATTAGTGGGACTTCTAAACTCACAAGGTATTACTTCCTACCCATTATTAGTAAATACTACTTTAAAAAACCAAATAGAAAAAGAACTACCAAGTTTTGATGTTTTTAATCATTGTATTGTATATTTTAAATATAAAAATGAGGAGTATTTTATAGATCCCACTATTTCAAATCAAGGAGGTAATTTATCATATCTATCAGATTTAAATTATGGGAAAGGTTTGTTGTTAAGACCTTTTCAAACAGAATTAGTAAATATTCATTTAAAAAATAATTCGTCAGTTGTAATTAAGGAAATTATTACTTTGAAATCGATTGGTGGTAAAGCAGAAATGTTAGTCAGATCTGAATATTTAGGAGCAAAAGCTGATTATATTAGAAATTATTTTAATACAAATTCGAAGGAGCTAATAAAAAAAGAATATCTTAATTTTTATAGTGCTTTGTATCCAGCAATAGAGCATGTTGATGATATAAAAATATATGATGACAATAGATTTTCTAATAATTTAATTATTACCGAAGAGTTTTATGATATAGATGATTTTTGGATTGATAAAGATGAAAAGACAATTTATTGTGAAACCTATCCTTTGATTATTGAATCTCAAGTTAATTATCCCAAATCTCCAAAAAGGACAATGCCATATTATTTGGGATTACCTTATAAGTTATCACAAACAACTACAGTTTATCTTCCTGAAGATTGGAATATAAGTAACGAACAAATGACCATAAAAGGAGATGGTTTTGAATATGAAAATATCGTTCAGAAATTTGAAAAATATTTTTCTGTTACCCATAATTATTATTTAAAAAAGGAATTTATACCTTCTAAATCAGTTGATTCTTTTTTGAAAAAACATTTAGATATTAAAAATCAATTATCATTTATTCTTACACACAATAAAAGTGTTTCAACATTTCAGTTTAGTTGGTTGGTATTGTTTATTATGATTTTAATAATTTGTTTAGGGGTGTTTTTATGTGTCTTTTTGTATAAAAGGTATAATCCTTTACCATATGAGTTAGCAACTAACAAAAACATTGGGGGATGGCTTATTTTACCTGCTATTGGATTAATATTTTCTCCTTTAGTATTTTTAGTTAGTTTCTTCTCGCAAGGTTATTTCAATAGTGGTTCATGGGATGTGATTTTTGATAAATCCTGGGGATTGGGTATTTTTTATGGTGTTGAAATGATATTTAATTTACTCCTATTATGTTATTTGATTCTTTTATTGATTCTTTTCTTTAAAAGAAGAACAAGTCTACCTAAATTTATCACAATATATTATATCATAGGTTTTGTTATTCCTTTAGTTGATTTGATATTTTATAATTTATTTACCAATGATATTAATATGCAATCGGATATAGATGAATCAATTAGTCAAATTTTTAGAGCTTTTATTGGAGGTGCAATTTGGATTCCATATTTTAATATTTCAGAAAGAGTAAAGAATACTTTTTGTATACAATATACAGGAAAGAGATGATTTTATCACAGAATAACATTCTTGAAGGGAAACACAATCGCCCTATTTTAATGGATTATGGTTATAAAACCAATAACCAACGAAAACCGGTAGTTATTTTTGCACATGGATTTAAAGGATTTAAAGATTGGGGTCATTTCAACCTGATTATGAATCATTTTTTGGAAAATGATTTTGTATTTGTGAAATTCAATTTTTCGCATAACGGAGGAACAGTAGAGCAACCAATCGATTTTCCGGATTTAGAAGCTTTTGGAAATAATAATTACAGCAAGGAGTTAGACGATTTAAAAACCGTTACGAATTGGGTAATTGATAATAATGAAATTCCAAAATCAGAAATTAATCATGGCGAAATTTATTTGATAGGACATAGTAGAGGAGGAGGGATAAGTATAATTGCAGCACAGGAAGATGTTAGAATTAAAAAGTTGGTAACGTGGGCTGCGGTTGCTGATTTGATAAATAGAATTCCACAAAGTCATTTAGAACATTGGAAACAACAAGGTGTAATTTATGTTGAAAATGCACGAACCAATCAACAGATGCCAATGTATTATCAGTTTGCAGAAGATACCCTAAAAAATAAAGAAAGATTAACCATAGAACGAGTTGCTAAATCAATCGATTTTCCACACTTAATTATACACGGTACCAACGATGAAGCTGTAGATGTTAAAGAAGCTCATCAATTAGCCGAATGGAATCAAAATGCGGAGTTGTTTATTATTGAAGATGCCAATCATGTTTTTGGAGCTTCACATCCTTACCTATATCAGGAATTTCCTAATGATTTTCAGTTGGTGATTGATAAAACAATTGAATTTTTGAATGGAAATTAAGCGATTATAATTTAATAATACGTTTTGTATTGCTTAAATGATTGTTAGATGTTTTTGAAACTATTGATACAAAGTAAATTCCTGACTTCAAATGATTTAAATTTATAACAGATTTAGAGCTTGTTATTTTTTGATTAATTATACTTCTCCCCAGATAATCGGAAATAATAATCGTTCCAGATAAAAATTCCTTAGTATCAATATATAATTTATCATAGATTGGATTTGGAAAAGCATTAAATGACTGAACCTCCGGATTATTAATATTAGTTACATTGTCACAATCTAAATTTTTAACAGTAATAAATAATCCATCTCTTGATTGCATTCCATAAATACTATCATTTTCCCAATAAGTAGATTCAGATGTATTTTCAATTGTATAACCTCCTATTGCAAAAACACAATTATTCAAATCCAGTGAATTTCCATAAGAAATAACTGAACAAGATTCTGTTCCATTTCCCCAAATAGAGTTCCCATCTAAATCTAAGCTAATTAAAAATATATTTTTTGTTCCTTGAGAACAAGAAGAACTAAGTAGGTTAATATTTGGTGATAACAATAAAGTATCAGAGAAGTAACCAGTTGCGTAAACTTTATTATTATCTATAACAATGTCATAAACTTGAGAAG
Source organism: Flavobacteriales bacterium (assembly GCA_020635825.1). Lineage (GTDB taxonomy): Bacteria > Bacteroidota > Bacteroidia > Flavobacteriales_E > Vicingaceae > Vicingus. The sequence continues at coordinate 204,395 of JACJZA010000009.1, read as the reverse complement.
GATATAATATTGCACTCGTTACTTGTTCATTGGGTTTTGTCCATTGATGGATTCCATTACCATCTAATTTGGCAATATACATTTCATTTGAAATATTAGTTTGTTGAGCTGTATCACTATCCAAATCTTGCACACCTTGTCCTCCTATATAACAATTCCCCATATCGTCTGAAGCAACAGCGTTAGATTCACAGTTTCTACAAGTTGGTTTTGCCCAAATAGCATTTCCATTAGAATTGTATTTTGCAACAAAACCTGTAAAAGTAGCAGTTGGTAATACAGGGTAAGGTTCTACAACAATAGAGTCAAAATAGGCAGTACCTCTAATTTCTCCAACGACAAAAATATTATCATTATTATCAACAGCAATGTTTTCTGCTATATCACTATAAAATCCTGAATTACCAGCATGTGTTGCCCAGATGAAATTTCCTAGGGTATCAAATTTGCATAAGAGTATATCTGGCTTTGCCCCACCTCCATATGACACAATGGTATCACTAGTAAAACTTGAAATTCCTCTTGTAAATCCAGCAAGAACCAAATTTCCATTATTGTCAATTAGCATATCTTTTATAGGAGCATTTTCTGTTATTTTTTTACCCCATATTACACTTCCACTTGAATCTAGTTTCATTAAGAAAATATTCTCGGTAAACGCAGTATCAGGAGCCAATGTAAATGTTCCAACTTTTAATGTGTCAGAATAGATGCCAGTTACATAGATATTATCATTAACATCGATAGCTAATCTAGGTGAATAAAAAGCATTGTACATTTCATGAAACCATATAGGATTTCCTGTTGAATCATATTTTGCAATATATGTACAAGAACTACAAATGAAATTATAGGAAGAATTTAGTTGTCCTTTTAAATATCCTGATATGAGAGTGTTATTCTGGTTGTCAAGCTTAATATCTTCAATGTATTCTAGATTTGCGGAAGAACCAACCAAGCTCCAAGAAACAAGGTCTTGAGAGAAAATGGAATTTGTAATGAAAAAAATAAATATTAGAAATTTATTTTTCATAGGAGTTAATTTTTTAATAAAAATAAGAAAATATTAAAAAATAATCTTCTTTTTAAAGTTAGGTCCGTGACCGTAGCGATACTTGTTGGGTTTCACATAAAGGTGTCTTCCTTTGTTGCTACCTTTTATCGTTATAGATGGTTTGCCTTTTGCTTTTCCTGGCTTGTTTTCTTCTTCTTGCTCAGCCACATAAGTTTTCACAACTTCGTTTTCTTCTAATAGTTTAATTTTATTTTCTTGTCTTTCTTCTTCGGCTTGTTTTACTAATTCAGCTGCTTTTTCTTTAGCTATTCTTTCTTCTTCTTCACGTTTTTTAGCAGCTTCTTGTTCTTTTAAAGCTTTTGCTTCTTCTTCGGCGCTTTGTTTAGCTTGTTGTTGAGCCAATAACTTAGCTTTTTCCTCTTCTTTTGCTTTAGTAAGCGCTTCTTGTTCTTCTTTTTTTGCTTGTTCTTCCGCTAACTTTTTAGCCTCAGCTTCTGCTTTTGCATTTTCCTTAGCTTCTGCTTCTTGTTGAGCCAAAGCTTCCTTTTCAGCTTTCTCTTTTGCTAAGCGCTCTTCTTCCTCTTTTTTGGCTTGTTCTTTGGCAAGTTTTTCTTCTTCAGCTTTTGATAATGCTTCTTCTTTGGCTTTCTTTTCAGCTTCTGCTTTTGCAATGGCTTCTCTTTCAGCTTTTTCTTTGGCTATACGTTCTTCTTCCGCTTTTTTAGCAGCTGCTTCGGCTTTAGCTTTTTCTTTGGCTTCGGCTTCGGCTCTCACTATTGCTTCCTGTTCAGCTTTTTCTTTTGCCAAACGCTCTTCTTCTACTTTTTTAGCTGCTACTTCGGCCTCTGCTTTGGCTTTAGCTTCAGCTTCTGCTCTTGCTTGTTCTTCGGCTTTTTGTTTTTCTATTTCAGCTTTTTTCGCTAATTCTGTTTCTATTAGTTGAAGTCTATTTTTTGGTTCAGCCTCTTTTGGGAAAATAGTTAACGCTTTTTGATAACCTGCTTTTGCCTCTTCCCAATTTTGCTTTGCAAATAGCTTGTCAGCCTCTTTCATTGCTTCTTCATATTCTTTATCTTTTTTTTCCAATTCTTCGGCACAGTTATCTAGCATTTCATTTAAAGCGGCTAATTGGGGCATAGAAGTAACCATATCCCAATCTATTCTGTTTTTTTCTGGAAAATATTTAGCAATACCGATAGGTTTATCAAGCATTTCAGCTTTAATACATTCGTTGGGTTGTATGAGTGTAATTTCAGCACTTACATCGGGTACTTTTTGGCGTTCCATATCAGGTACACCATGCGTATCGATAGTAATACTTTTAGCAATAAATCCAGATTTTGAATAGGAAATAGTATAGGTTTTATCGTATTGCAGAACCATTTGGTATTTTCCATTTTCATCAGATGTTCCTGAGGCTACAGTTTTACCATCGGAAATTGCTGAAATTTTAACTCCACTTAAATTATCTCCTGAGTAATATTCAGAGATTACTCCGTCTAAAAATACATTGTCTTCGTTAATTACTTCATCACGATTAACTCCTCCAAGTTGAGCAAAAGCACAAAGATGAAACAATAAAAAAGGAAATAATATGTAGTTTTTTTTAAGTGTCAAATCAAATTAATGTTTCATAGCTCTATCCATAGCTCTTTTATCATCTTTGGCTTTTAAGTCTTCACGTTTGTCGTGTAGTTTTTTTCCTTTGGCTAAAGCAATATCTAGTTTAGCAAAACCATTTTTACTTAAAAATAATTTAAGAGGAATAATGGTTAATCCAACATCCTTCTTTTTCTTCTCGAGTTTATCAATTTCATGGCGATTGAGTAGTAATTTTCGGTCACGTTTAGGATTGTGATTGTTGTAAGTTCCTTGTTCGTATTCAGCAATGTACATGTTTTTAATAAACAATTCACCATCTTTAATAAAACAATAGCCTTCTATGATACTTGCTTTTCCTGCTCTTATGCTTTTAATTTCTGTTCCGGTTAAAACAATTCCAGCAGTAAAAGTCTCTAAAAACTCATACTCAAAAGAGGCTCGTTTATTCTTGATATTTATCTTTGAACTCACGTCACTAAATTAAGAATTAAGAATGAAATGATTAACCAAGAGCTACATCTAAGGACATCATTACAATAAATCCGGCTATAAATCCTAAAACAGCAACATCAGTAAATTTATCCCTTTGAGTTTCTGGTATTACTTCTTCAACTACTACATAAATCATTGCACCGGCAGCAAAAGCTAATGCATAAGGTAGTATAGGCTCAAAGGTCATTACAGCCCATGCACCAAGCATCGCTGCAATTGGTTCTACTGCTGCAGAAAGTTGTCCGTAATTGAAACTTTTTAATCTAGATAATCCTTGTCTTCTCAAAGGCATAGAAACGGCAATTCCTTCCGGAAAATTTTGAATTCCTATACCAATTGCTAAGGCAACAGCTCCTCCAATGGTAGCTCCTTCCAGTCCTTGTGCAACACCACCAAATAATACTCCAACTGCCAATCCTTCAGGAATGTTATGAAGTGTAATTGCCAACACTAAAAGAGTTGAACGATGCCATTCAGTTTTTACTCCTTCAGCTTCGTCTCTTTTAAAGTTAATGTGTAAGTGAGGCATTACTTTATCTAAGCCAAATAGAAATAGAGCTCCACCTAAAAATCCGATAGCAGATGGCATAACTTTTATAAATCCTTCTCCTGCGGACATGTCGATAGCAGGGCTTAATAAAGACCAAAAACTGGCTGCTACCATTACACCGCCAGTAAAACCTAGCATCCCATCAAAAACTGCTCGGTTCATTGTCTTAAAAAAGAACACAAAAGCAGCACCTAAAGCAGTTAGTCCCCAAGTAAATAATGTAGCATATAATGCTTGAATAACTGGGCTTTCTATAGCATAGAAATAAGTTAAAAAATCGTTGACCATTAGTTAGGTTTTTTAATATATAAATTTTTGCTTGCTTGATTGGAGATGATTGTTTTTCCTTGTTTATTGATTGAAATAGACATTGAATTATCAAATTCTACCACTCCTAAAATTTGAACTTCTGCACCTAACACCAATCCAACATTATCCAAATAATTGAGGTAGCTTTTGGAGTGGTCTTTAACACCGACAATAATTCCTGTTTCATTTATACTTAAATCGGCAAGTGTTTGTTCTTTGTGTCTATCAATGTTACCATTCTTGTCGGGTATCGGGTCTCCATGGGGGTCGTACTTTGGAAATTCTAAAAACTCTTCGAGTCGTTCAGTTAATTCTTCTGAATTAATGTGTTCTAACTCTTCTGCTAAATCATGCACTTCATCCCATTTAAATTTGAGTTTATCTACCAGAAAAACTTCCCAAAGCCTATGTTTTCTAATAACAGAAACTGCAATTTTTCTACCTGCATCCGTGAGGTTAACACCTTTGTAAGGTGCATAATTCACTAGTTTTTTATCAGCTAATTTTTTTATCATGTCAGTTACCGAAGAAGCTTTGGTATTTAATTCATCAGCCACAGCATTAGTAGAAACTTCTTCCTTATGCTTAGAAAGTTTAAAAATGGCTTTTAAATAATTTTCTTCTGTAAAAGAATTCATGATAATTTTTTTGCAAATATATTCATAATAATTATGTGTGTAAAAAAATAAATTTAGATAAGTCTAAAAATATTATTAGATTTGTAAAAAAATAAACCAAGTTGTGAGATTTATATCAATTTTATTGTTGTTTCTATTGTGGGGTGTTGTCAATGCTCAAACTTATAAAGTATCGGGAGTGATAAGTTGTAATAACAAACCGGTTGAATTTGCCAATGTAGGTTTGCAAGGAACAACTATAGGATCATCTACCAACGAAAAGGGAAGTTTTAGTTTATCTGGTATAAAATCAGGGAATTATGTGTTACAAGTTAGTGCAATAGGATTTAAAAATTTTAAAAAATCGATTGAGATAAAAGATAAAGATTTAAGTTTCGAAATAACAATGGAATCTTCTACTGAACAATTAAACGAAGTAGTTATTACCGGTACTTTAAAAGAGGTTTCCATATTAGAATCGGCTGTACCTATTGAAGTTTATACCCCTACTTATTTTAGAAAAAATCCTACTCCTGCTTTATTTGAATCATTACAAATAGTAAATGGTGTTCGACCTCAAATTAATTGCAGTGTTTGTAATACAGGTGATGTACACATCAATGGAATGGAAGGTCCTTATACGATGGTTACAATAGACGGAATGCCTGTAATTGGTGGCTTGGCATCGGTTTATGGGTTAAATGGTATTCCAAATAGCATGATAGAACAAATGGAAGTGGTTAAAGGACCAGCTTCTACATTGTTTGGCTCTGAAGCGGTTGGAGGGTTAATTAATGTTATTACTAAAACACCTGAGAAAGCACCAAATTTTTCGTTCGATGTATTTGGTACTTCTTGGGGCGAAATAAATTCAGACGTATCTGCAAAGTTTAAACCTACTCAAAAGTTGTCGTCAATGCTGGGAATAAACTACTTCAATTATTCAATTCCAATTGATAATAATGGAGATAATTTTACCGATGCAACTTTACAAGACCGAGTTTCAGTTTTTAATAAATGGAGTTTGCAACGAAATGAAAACAGACAAGCATCTATTGCATTGCGTTATATTTATGAAGATAGGTGGGGGGGAGAAATGCAATGGACACCTGAATACAGAGGTGGTGATAGTATATATGGTGAATCTATTTATACCAATAGGTATGAAGTAATTGGAAAATATCAACTTCCTGTAAAAGAAAAAATAATGACTTCTTTTTCATATTCCAATCATCATCAGGATTCGAGATATGGAAATACAAGTTATATAGCTCAACAGAATATTATGTTTGGGCAGTTGTTTTGGGATAAAACTTTATTTGATGTTCATAATTTATTACTGGGAACTGCATTGAGATACAACTATTATGATGATAACACACCTGCTACACAATCATTAGATAGTATATTTCCCAAAAATAAAGCTGAAGAATATATACTTCCCGGAATTTTTATCCAGGATGAGATGAGCATCAATGAAAAAAACAAATTGTTGTTAGGTTTAAGGTATGATAATGATACTCGACACGGACACATTTTTACTCCAAGAACCAATTATAAATGGTCGCCCAATGACAATAATATTATTCGTTTGAGTTTTGGAACAGGGTATAGAGTGGTCAACTTATTTACTGAAGACCATGCTGCAACAACAGGTGCTAGAGATGTTATTGTAGCTGAAAAATTAAACCCTGAACAGAGTTATAATGTAAATTTGAATTATCAGAAATTCATCAACACTTCTTTTGGTTTTATCAATTTTGATGGAGCTTTGTTTTATACTTATTTCACTAACAAAATTGCTCCTGACTATGAAACGAATTCAAATCAAATTATTTATGAAAACTTAAAAGGTTATGCTGTTTCGAGAGGAGGGAGTTTTAATATGGCATTTAATTTTTCAGTTCCTTTAAATGTAAAAATAGGAGCAACATTTTTAGATGTGTATTTAATGGAAGAAAATGAGTCGGGAATTATAGAAAGACAAGAACAATTGCTTACAGAGAAAGTCTCTGGGACTTATTCGGCGACTTACCATTTTCAAAAACAAAACATTAAAGTAGATTATAGCGGTAATTTATATGGCCCTATGAAATTGCCACTGGTAGAAAATGATTTTAGACCCGAATATTCTAATTGGTACAGTGTTCAAAACATACAAGTAACGAAAACATTTAAAAAAGGTTGGGAAGTATATGGGGGTATTAAGAATTTATTAAACTTTACACCACCAGCATACTCCATTTTAAGACCTGAAGATCCTTTTGATAAAAATGTAAATGACCCAATTAACAATCCCAAAGGCTATACTTTCGACCCAACTTATGTATATGCTTCCAATCAAGGAATAAGAGGTTTTATTGGAGTAAGGTATACTTTTTTGAAGTAATGCTATATATATTATAAATTTTATCAGTATGTAATTCTATTTCTAAGTGTTAAAAACTTCTTTTCATAAAATGTATATGATAGTATTGAAATAACAATACTTCCACCTAATGTAACAATAATAAAAGCGGATAAGTTTTGCCAGTTATCAATTACTATATTATGAGTTTTAAAATAGACATAAGTTATATGTATAAATACAATATGGTAAATGTATAAACCGTAACTAATTTTACCTAAATAGTTTAAAATTTTACTTTTAAGCTTAATATTTGAATCTCTAGGTATAAATAATGCAATTAAAATAGTGAACATTATACCAACTACAGATGACCTAAAAATAAAAAAAGTTGTTCCCACTTGGTAGGGTAGTATTTGATTTTGAAAAATTACTATTAGCAAAATTAAAATCAGTATCATTGTTTTAATCCAGAGATTTATTTTTTGAATAAATTGAGCTACTTTATGGTAGTCCTTGGCAATTAAAAACCCTAAAATTGCACCACTCGCAAAGTAATCTAAGTTAGTAAATAAATCAGAAGTTTCTATAGTTTGATTATTAAAAATAAATGGTTCAAAGTAGCGACTTATCCATGAAATAATAAAAGCAATAATGAAAAATTTAACAAAGTGCTTAATAGGAATAATGAATAAACAAAACATCCATAAAAGATAGAAATGTTCCTCAATACAAAGAGACCAAAAAACAGATAAAGGAGTAGTTTTAGGAGGTGAATCTACAATAAGCATTTTGTAGTTTTCTAGGAAAGAAAATGAGTAACGCCAATCTAATTCATAACCATGACTTATCAGATGCAAACCATAAGTTTGTTTAAATTCGTAAGGTAATAAATACACAATAAACAGAATTAGAAAATACAGAGGCCAAATTCTTATGCTTCTTCTAATAAAAAACTTTTTTAAATCAATTTGCTGTTTATTTATTTTTTCAACGGTTAATATGTAAGTAATAAGAAACCCACTTAAAACAAAAAAGAAAGAAACCCCAATACCACCCCCACTTTTAAGAAACGAAAATATTTGGAAGTTACCTTGTAATGGAATATGTAGTAAATAGACTTTGAGAAAAGCAAAAAACCTGAGTGCATCAAATGAATGAAAATGAATTTTATTCATTAAGAAATCCTTATTTAATTATAGTTTTTCAATTCTAACTTTTCTCCATCAAATACAGCATAAGAGTTGTAGTTAATCCATTCACCTAAATTAATGTAAGTAGAGGTTTCATTTAATTTTATTTCCAATGGTAAATGGCGGTGACCAAAAACAAAATAATCGATGTGTTCTTTTTGTAAATATTCTTTACAATAAATAGCCAACCATTCATTTTCTTCACCTAGAAATTTTTCATCATATCCTGCATTTACTTTTCGACTCTTACGACTCCAGTAGTTTGCAATTCCAATTCCTAAATTAGGATGAATACGCTCAAAAAGCCATTGGCATAATTTATTGGCAAAAACTTTTTTGATGAATTTATAGCCATGGTCTCCCGGACCCAATCCATCACCGTGTCCAATTAAGAATTTTTTACCATTAAATTCTCTGGTAATATTTCCTCGATATAGTTTTACACCTAACTCTTTTGGGATGTAGTCAAAAATCCACATATCGTGATTTCCGGTAAAAACATGAATAGGAATTCCGCTATCGGTAAGCTCTGCTATTTTACCTTGTAGTCTTACAAAACCTTTTGGGATAGCATGTTTGTATTCAAACCAAAAATCAAACAAATCACCAACCAAAAATATTTCTTCAGCATCATGCTTGATATCATCCAACCATTTTACAATTAGTTTTTCCCTTTTTAAGCTAATATCATAATCAGGTGCCCCTAGATGAAAATCGGAAGCGAAGTATATTTTTTTGTTGGGTGTCATTTCTGCGAAGATAAAAAAATAAATTAGCTTAAAAATCTAATTTACGCACCATCTCAAACGGTTTTATAGTATATAAATTGAGTGTAAAACGAATTTTTTCACCATACTTTAATTGGTTTAAATCACTCGACATGTAAATTGGGAAATACACTTCAAATATATTTGGAATAATTATTAAAGTACCTCCAAAAGCGAAAGTGGCATCAGATACTTCATCCACTTCATTGCCTTTAAAGTCTCTTGCTGTATAACCTGAGATACCAAAATCAGCATAAACACCTAAGAACTTTAGTGGTAAATTACTTTTAATGTTGATGGCGTTCATCCATTTATTTGCCGAAGGAATAGTGGTATAGTTTTTAAAGGCACCATCGGTTAACATGGCTTGCTGATTTAGAAATCCTTCAGTGGTATTTCTTGCCAGTAAAATATGCTCATACATGTAGTCAGAATTTCCACTAAAATTATAGTTGAATCGACTAGAGGCATCATCATTATACAAAAATCGACCTACAAAAAACCTTAAATCTAATCCGGTTCCTTGTTTTTTATAGGCAAATCGGTAATTAGCTTCTAAATTTATTTTCACAAAATCTTTAGACTGCTGAACATTTCCTGTAACCTTAAAAGGATTGATTGGATGTTTACTTGTAATACCTAGTGTTATATTATTCACATAATAATCTTCAATGTTTATAGTATAATCTACTTTTCCATCATTAGTTCTAAAATAATTAGCATGTTCTTCAAAAATATTCACATTTTGAAGACTTAAATAAGTTGAGGTAAATTGACGAGCTCTCCTTTTTTTGAATTCAATATTTATTTGAGGTACAAATTTATAATACTCCAAAGCTTGCTCAGACGAACTATTGGGTTTGTTAAAAGTTAAATAACTAAAAGATGCTGTTTTAACTCCAATAGCAATGTCTTGAAAAAAAGCATTAGGCATAATATGGTAAAATGTGTTAGCATATCCATTTATATTTTGCGAACCAAAAGCATACATTGGGGCTAATACATATTCAAATTTTTTAACTGGAATAGTAGAATTATAAAATGCAGTTCCAAGCATGAACTGGTCATTGGTATTCCATCCTCCAATTGGTGTAAAAAACAATTGTGTTTTAATAGGATTTTCAATACTTCCGGCAAATTGAATACGAAGAGGTTCCATTGTTTTAAATAAACCTTTTGTCTTTAAAGTGTTATTTTTTCTACTTATTTCAGGGATGTCTAACTGAGCATCTATTCGATATTTGTCATAGTTTCCTTCGGGAAAAGGAACTAAACTTTTTTTATCAATGGGTTCATACCATTGTGTTTTAACGATTGAATCATCCTTTATTCCTGAAATAGAAAAAGGACCATTAATTTTTCCATTATTCTTTACTTTTAAGAGTAAAGTGGAATCTTTTTTTAGCCCTGTAATTTTGTAATCAATCTTTTTGGTAGTTTTTATTACATCTTTAAAAAACCAATCCAAATCTTTTCCAGATTCATCTTCAAATATTTTTTTCAAATCATCAGGTTGGGGATGTTTAAATTTCCATTCTTCAAAATAGCGTTGCATACAACGGTCGAATGTTTCTTCACCTAAATATGCCATTAGATAATCAAAAGCGATGGCAGTTTTGGAATAAACAATACCTCCATAGTTTAATGAAGTGTATCTGGAAGATTTTTCTTCAATAGCTTGGTCTTGATTTCTTCTAGCATTGATTAGATAAGCCATTTCATATTGGCATTTATGAGGATATTGGGAGAGGTCAAAAAAGCGAAGTAATCCATTTGCAGAACTATCTATAGGTATTAGTTTAGCATTGGGGTGTTTAGTTTCTATGTAGCGATTTTCATTGAAAGAATTTAAGCCTTCATCCATCCATGGATGATCTCTTTCGTTTGAACCCAAAATACCATAAAACCAATTGTGTCCAACTTCATGCATGATAACGGTTTCTAATCCAAAATCGTTACCTGATTCACCAATAACAGTAATGTTTGGGTATTCCATTCCTCCTCCTGCACTTAAAGCCCCATCTACAGCTGTTACATGATTATAAGGGTAATCGCCATTCCAAAGTGAGTAATAATAAGTAGCATCATTCAAATATTGAATGCTATTTTTCCAAAGATTTGCTTCGTTGTTAGTAAACATAGCCCATGTTGTTACTTTTCTTTTGGAAGAGGGTAATTCAACTTCTCCTTTTAGAACATGGTATCTTTTATCAGCAAACCATGCAAAATCATGTACTTTTTCTTGGTGAAAGTGAAGTGTTTTTAAAGTGTCATTGGATTCAGGGAAATCTAAATCATACAAATCAAAGGATTCTATTTTAGATGTTTCTACTGCTTTTTGGTTAAGCCACTCTAATTCTTTTTCACCATCAACTAAATCGCCTGTAGCTCCTAGTACATAATTTTTAGGAAGCGTAATTTTTACATCAAAAGTTCCAAATTCTGAATAAAATTCTCCTTGATCTAAATAAGGCATTTGATGCCAACCATCTTTATCATAAACTGCAGGTTTTGGATACCATTGAGTAATTTGATAAGATTGTCCCATGTGTCCGAGCCTAGAAAAAATTCCTTTTGGGATTTTTACATGAAAAGGAGTGGAGATTTTTACACTTTCTCCCGGTAATAAAGGTTCTAATAAAAATACACGACAAATGTCTTCGTTATTGATGTCAAATTCCCATTCTAATTTTTCACCATTGGTTTTAAAATCCAATTGGTCTATGTAACCTAATTCATCATCAGTAGCGTGATAAAATCGAGTGTCACCATCTTCTAATTTTTGTTTTCCAATCGCAGTATTGTACTTTTTATAAGCATTTGGCCATAAATGAAAATAAATATATTCTATTCTATCAGGAGAGTTATTAATGTATTCAATCGTTTCAGTAGCATTTAATTCATGTGTGATGTCATTTAACTGAACATCAATTTGATAATTGACTTGCTGTTGAAAATAAGGCTTTTCGGATTGAGAAAATAAAGAAAGATTAATTGTAAAAAGAAGGGAGGTTGTATAAAACTTAAATAATCTCAAAATGAAGAATCATTAGTTATTAATTTTTTCTTTAATCATAGAAGAAAGAATATCTATTGCCACTTTGTTTTCACCTCCCACAGGAATAATTAAATCAGCATACTTCATGGTGGGTTCTATAAACTGATTATGCATAGGTTTTAATGTTTTCTCATATCGATTAAGCACTTCTTCTAAATCTCTACCTCTCTCAGCTATATCTCTTCTAATTCTTCTAATTAATCTTAAATCCGAATCGGTATGCACAAATATTTTAATATCACAAAGTTTTCTTAATTCTTCGTTGGTAAAAATTAAAATACCTTCGACAATTAATATTTTTTTAGGGTGAATTACTGTGTAATCTTCAGTTCTTGAGTGAGTAGTGTATGAGTATATAGGTTGTTCAATTGTTTTTTTCTCTTTTAAATCTTTAATATGTTCTAAAAGTAAATTAAAATCAATTGAGTTCGGATGATCGTAGTTAATCTTTTGTCTTTCTTCGTAGCTTAAATGTTGATTATCATTGTAGTAAGAATCTTGCATTAAAATGGCAACATTTTCTTGAGGTACAAAACCAGCAATTTTGTTAACCACAGTTGTTTTACCTGAACCCGTTCCTCCTGCTATTCCTATTACAATCATATATTTATTTTTCTAATAATTCTCGCATTATTTGATTGGCTTTTTTAGGGTCAGCTTTTCCTTTAGAAACTTTCATCAATTGTCCCATTAAAAAACCGGTTAATTGTTTCTCACCATTTTTGTAGCGACTAACCTCATTAGGGTTTTCATCAAATACTTGTTGAATAAATCCAACAATAGCATCATCATTACTTTCTTGAATTAAATTGTTTTCTTCGGCAATTTTTAATGGAGAAAGAGTAGGGTTTTTGGTCATTTCAGGAAAGATTTTTTGCTCTGCAATTGAGTTGCTAATCTTACCATCTTGAATTAACTGAATTAATTCTGCAATAAATTTAGGTTCAATAGAAAAATCCTCAATTGAAATGGCATTTTCATTTAAATAAGACTTAATTGCTCCATTTAACCAGTTGGCAGCAGCTTTATAATTAGTAGTTAATTTTATTAACTCGTTAAAATAAAGAGCAGAAGTTTTATTATCAATAATAATATTAGCATCATAAGCAGATAAACCTAAATCATTAGTATATCTTTTGAATAAGTCGTTTGGTAATTCCGGTAAATGAGATTTAACTTTTTCTATTTCTTCATTTAAAATCGTAACAGGTTGAATGTCCGGTTCAGGAAAATACCTGTAATCGTGGGCTTGTTCTTTAGAACGAAGAGTAAAAGTAGTTCCATCAACTGCGTTGAAACTTCTTGTTTCCATTTCAATTTTCCCACCAGCTTCAATAATGTCAATCTGCCTCTTTATTTCGTGTTCAATGGCTCGTTTTACATTTCTGATGGAGTTCATGTTTTTGGTCTCTGTTCTTTGACCAAATTCTTTTGAGCCTTTTAATCTTACAGAAACATTGGCATCACACCTTAAACTTCCCTCTTCCATGTTTCCGTCACAGATATCTAAATAACGAACTAATTTTCTTACTTCAGTCACATATTCATAAGCTTCGTCAGCAGAGCTAATTTCTGGCTCAGAAACTATTTCTACTAACGAAACACCAGCTCTGTTTAAATCAATTAAAGTATTAAATGGGTCTTGATCGTGAATACTTTTTCCGGCATCTTCTTCTAAATGAATTCTAGTAATGTTGATTTTTTTCTCATTTTCTGTATTAGCAAAAAGAGTTATATAGCCATTGTTACAAATAGGAGTTTTATCTTGGGTTATTTGGTATCCCTTTGGTAAATCTGCATAAAAATAATTTTTACGAGCAAATTGATTTTCATGTCGGATATCTGCATTAACAGCTAAACCTAAACGAATAGCATATTCAAAATTAGCTTTATTGATACGAGGTAAAGTACCTGGGTGTCCCAAAGAAATAGGACTAATGTTAGTGTTTGGAGTTGAACCAAATTCAGTTGAATCTGATGTATAAGCTTTACTTTTAGTTGAAAGTTGAGCGTGTATTTCTAGTCCAATTACGGCTTCGTATTTATCGTAAACACTCATAAAGTTAGATTTGAGCCTCAGATTTAATATATAAAGTTGATAATAATTCTTTGATAACCAAAGTCATTTTAGGTTCAGCTTTTGCTGCAATTTCTTGAACTTCTTCGTGGCTAATTTCAACAATTTTTCCCTCTACACCTAAATCTGTAATTACAGAAAAGGCTGCACATGGAATTCCCATGTGATTAGCTACAATTACTTCAGGAGCAGTGCTCATTCCTACAGCATCACCACCAATAATTTTAACATATTTATATTCAGCTGGAGTTTCATAAGTTGGACCTGAGAATGCGACATAAACACCTTGTTGTAATTTTATATTATGTTTATCAGCAATTTTTAATATTTTTTGATTTAAATCATTAGAATAAGGTTCACTCATATCCGGAAATCTAGGACCTAACTCATTATGGTTTTTTCCTCTTAATGGATTGTCAGGAATCATGTTAATATGATCGGTAATTAACATAACATCACCAATTTCAAAATTTTCATTAGTTCCACCACTTGCATTACTCAATAAAAGATATTCAATACCCAAAGCTTTCATTACTCTTACAGGAAAAGTGGTTTCTTGAGATGAATAGCCCTCATAATAATGAAAACGTCCTTGCATGGCTACCACATTTACTCCATTTATTTTTCCAAACAATAATTTTCCTGAGTGTCCTTCAACTGTTGAAGTAGGAAAATTAGGAATCTCATTATAAGGAAAAGCTTTTTCAACTATAATTTCGTTGGCAAGATTACCTAATCCGCTTCCTAAAATAATTCCTACCTGAGGTAAGGTAACATTGTTATTTAATAAAAAGTCTTTAGTTTCCTGAATTTGCTGTAACATATTTTAATATTTTATTATCGAATTCCTCTTTATCATTCCCATGAAATTGAATTTCAATAGGGATATAGTAAATAGGAATTTCTTGTATCTCTTCAAAAATTCCGGGCAAAGATAATCGCATTATATCTTTTTCTGTAGTAATTACAATTTTATTCTTTCCATAAAAGGAAGAAAAATTATCCTTTATCGTTTCAATATCTTGTATATTAAAGTTATGATGGTCTTCAAACTTAATATGTTCAACGGAGTGAAAATTGTTTTTTAGATGATAAAAAAGCGGATCTGCTTTTGCAATTCCTGTAACTAAAAGAACTGAATGTTCTTTTTCATTCTCAATGCTTATTTTGTTTGCTAATTCAGTAAATGGTTCTATTTTTTGATATTCAGTATAGGAAAAAAAGATTTCCTGATAAGGTTTAGGTTTTAAATCTTCCTTTATTCTTCTAATGTCAATAGGAGATAATATACTAGGTGTTTTTGACACAATAATAATGTCAGCTCTATTACTACCAACTGACCATTCCCTTAACCTTCCTGAAGGTACAACGGTATCATTAATATATAATCTGTTGTAGTCGGTAATGAGTATATTAATTCCCGGTTTTACTGCTCTATGTTGATAAGCATCATCCAATAATACAATTTGAAGTTCTGGAATTAAACTTTTTAATTTTTGAATTCCATGAACTCTTTTTTCATCAACAGCTACTTTAATACTTTTAAATTTCTTATAAAACTGCAAAGGTTCATCACCTATGGTATTAGCATTGGCAGTATCGTCCGCTAGAACAAATCCAGAACTACTTCTTTTGTAACCTCGACTTAATGTAGCAACATTATAATTGGAGAATAAACGTATTAAATATTCTGTGTGTGGAGTTTTGCCCACGCCACCCACACTTAAATTTCCTATCACTATAACCGGAAAAGAAAATTCGGTAGATTTTAAAATAGCCCAATCGTAAAATTTATTTCTAAGAAATATAACTGTTCCATATATCAATGAAATAGGATAGAGTAGAATGTTTAATATTTTAAGTAAAATAAACACATGGTAAAAATACAGTTTTAAGTATAAAAGCCTAATAAATAAATATAAGGTGTATAGAAAAAAGCAAAATATTTTAAAAAGTTTGAAAAAAAATATCTATATTTGCTTAGAAATGTGCTCAATAAACAAAATATCATTTAAAATTATAGCTCCATTTTTTATGGCTGCCTTCTTTTTGTTTGCTTGTTCTAAAGGCAATGAGCCAGTTCCTATGTCTAGTGTAGATGCTGATCAAAATGTAAGTGCTAGAATTATTAATAGTTCTTCTACTGCAAATCAAAATGCAAAAATGTCAGGTGTTGTTGGTGGTGATGATCATGAAGATGATGATGACAATAATAGAAACAATTCTCCAAGAAAAGTAAACTAATTACTTTTTTCAATCAATTTTCCTTTTCTTTTTTTATTAAGTTCATTTTGGGCTATATTTCAACCGTTAATTAAATCTTGTTGACAAGTTTCCAATTTTCTTAATAATTTTAGTGCTAATAAATTTGGTTTTCAGATTTTATATTATTTATCTTTACGCCTCTTTTATTTGCACTAAAAATATTTTTTTAAGATTAAACTAACTAAATATGTTGAAAAGACTAGCTTTATTTATGTTCACCACGATGATTGCGTTGGTAGTTAATGCACAATCAGGAGGAACGATTAGAGGAACAATGACGGATAAAAATACAGGTGAACCTTTACCTTTTGCCAATGTCGTAGTATTTAAAGGTGGAGCACAAGTCGCAGGGACAATGACCGATTTTGATGGGAAGTATTCTGTTGCAGCACTTACTCCTGGTACTTATACTATTCAAGCTTCTTATGTAGGTTATACTCCTATAAAAATGGAAGGTGTTGTGGTTAATGATGGTAAAATTACCTTCGCTGATATTAAAGCAGGTCAAGGTATAGATATAGAAACTTTTGAAGTAATAGACTATGAAGTTCCTCTTATCTCTAAAGATCAAACTTCTTCTGGTGGAACTGTAACTAGTGATGATATTCAAAAAATGGCAGCACGTTCTGCTTCTGATATTGCTGCGACAGTGGGTGGTGTGCAAGTAAATGAAGATGGTTCATTCAACGTAAGAGGTTCTAGGAGTTCTTCCACTGATACATATATAGATGGTATTCGTGTAAGAGGTTCTTCAAACCTGCCAAAAGCTGCAATTGAGCAAGTAAACGTTATTGTAGGAGGTTTGCCAGCAGAATATGGGGATGCTACCGGTGGTATTGTTAGTATTACTACTAAGGGGGCATCTAAAGAATGGTTTGGAGGAATGGAGTGGTTAACGTCAGGTTTTAAAAATGGTGATGATGTAGTGGGATTGGATAAATTTGGATACAACCTTTTGGCATTTAACTTGGCTGGCCCAATTGCTACTAGAAAAGATTCTGCCGGAAATAAAACAGATGCAATTGCTGGTTTCTTTATTTCAGGTGAGTATAAGCACCAAGTAGATCCTAGTCCATCTGCAATTGGAAACTATAGAATCAAACAATCTAAATTAGATTCTTTAAATGAAAATCCTTATTCATTATTTTATGGAGAAGATGGAAGTGGTATCATCAATAATGCTTCTTATTTAAGAGCTGATGATATGGAAAAAATTAAATTCAGACAAAATGTAGCGTCTAAAGGTTTAAACCTTGCTGGTAAAATTGATATTTCTCCAACAAGAAATACAACCATTACTTTTGGTGGTACTTTTGATTACAACGATAGAAATGCCTATGTAAGAAGTTATGCGTTATTAAATCCACAAAACAATCCTCAAATTATTGACCGTTCATGGAGAGCTTATGGTCGTGTAACTCAACGTTTTGAGAATAATGAAAGTGAGGACAATCCTTCATTAATTAAAAATGCTTTTATCTCTTTACAAGCGGATTATTCAAATGTTTACCAAATTATTCAAGATGAAAATCACAAAGATCAATTGGCTAATTATGGGTATTTAGGAAAATTTAAATCTACTAGACAAAACGAATATAATTTTGGAACATTTACTATGACTGATGCTAATGGTAATCCTATTGATACTATTAGTGGATTTCTATCTTCTATGACTACTGTTCAATATGATTATATAAAAGATAGTGAAATCAATCCAATTTTAGCAAATTATACTCAAAATTACTACGATGCTTATGCTAATGACCCAGAAGGTCATTGGGAAAGACCTATCCAAGTTCTTGGTGGTGGAGGATTAATTAATGGTAATAATCCTGCAGCTGTTTACAATTTATGGTCTGCTATGGGGGTTCAATACAATGGGTATGATGTTACTAATAGCGACCAGTTGAGAATTACTGCTTCTGGTAGCGCTGAGATTAAAGGACATGCTATTAAATTGGGATTCCAATATGAGCAAAGATCGATTAGTAATTATACTATTGCACCAGTTGCTCTTTGGAATACTGGAAGAGGTTTAGTAAATACTCACTTAGATAATAGAGATTTCTCAGTAGGTTCTTTCCAAACGGATTCAACAGAGCAATATGTTCCAAATAGTTCTGGAGGGATTGATACCGTTTATCAATATACTTTTGTTCCTTTTTATGGCGATGGTCAAACTCAGTTTGATAAAAACATTAGAGAAAAATTAGGTCTATCTGCTACAGGTACTGATTATATTGATTTCGATTCTTATGGAAATGAATTATGGGATATTTCAGATTTTACTGCTGATGACTTATTTAACAACTATAGTCAAAATGGTATTAATTATTATGGTTATGATTATACCGGTAAAAAATTATCAGGAAATCCAACCTTAGATGATTTCTTCTTTAAAAAAGATGAGAACGGTAATTTAACAAGAGAAGTAGGTGCTTTTAAACCTATTTATATGGCTGGATATATTCAAGATAAATTTGCTTTCGAAGATTTAATTTTTAACATTGGTGTTCGTGTGGATAGATACGATGCTAACCAACCTGTATTAAAAGATAAATACTCTTTATTCCCTGTTAAAACTGTGTCAGAGGTAGGAAGCATTCCAAATAAGCCTTCTAACATCGGTGATGATTTTGTGGTATATGTAGCTGATGCTGGAAATCCAAATTTAAATGATATTGTTGGTTATCGTGATGGAGATACTTGGTATAATGCTGATGGACAAGAAATTACTGATCCTTCTATTTTAAGTGCTAGTGGTACACCTAATCCATGGTTAGTTGATCCAACAGATCAAATTGCATATAGTGATTTAAGTCCAGAAGGATTTAAAGATTATGAGCCACAAATTAATGTTTCTCCTCGTATTGCTTTTTCATTCCCAATATCTGATGAAGCATTATTCTTTGCTCATTATGATGTGTTAACTCAAAGACCTTCATCTAATAGTAGTTTACAGTTAATCGATTATTTATTAATTCAAAATACTACTAATACAATAAATAACCCTGATTTGAGAGCTGAAAAAACTGTAGATTTTGAGTTAGGTTTCCAACAAAAATTGGATAATTATTCAGCAATAAAAATTGCCGCTTTCTATAGAGATTTAAGAGATATGGTTCAAGTAACACGTGTTACTGGAGCTTTCCCAGAAACTTATTTATCTTATGGTAATAAAGATTTTGGTACAGTTAAGGGAATGACATTTAGCTACGATTTAAGAAGAAAAGGAAATGTTTCTTTAAGAGCGGCTTATACATTACAATTTGCTGATGGTACTGGATCCAGTACTACATCATCTCTTAACTTAGTTGCAACAGGAAATGGTAACTTAAGAACTTTATTACCGTTGAGCTATGACCAAAGGCATACGATTGTACTTTCAGGTGATTATAGATATGGTCAAGGAAAAAGTTACAATGGTCCTGTATTGTTTGGGAAGGATATCTTAGCAAATACTGGATTAAATGTTGTTTTTAGAACTAATTCAGGAACACCTTATACTAAAACTTCAAGAGTAGTAAACAGCGCAGTGATTTCCGGTGTATTTAGTTCACCAACTGAGAGTTCATTTAATGGTAGTAGATTACCTTGGACAACGACAGTCGATTTAAAGTTGGATAGAAGTTTTGATTTAAAATGGGGTAAAGGAGAAGGAGAAGAGAGAACCAAAGCGTACTTGAATGTTTACTTACAAATGTTAAATGCTTTAAACACGCAAAATGTATTAGGAGTTTATTCTGCTACTGGTACTGCTAATGATGATGGGTTCTTAGCTGCAGCTGAATGGCAAACTTTAATTGCCGCTAATCCTGATGAGCAATCATACAGAGATTTATATACAGCTAAAGTTCAAACTCCATTTAACTATTCATTACCTAGAAGATTTAGATTAGGTATTCAATTAAACTTTTAATTAGAGAAATAATTTATACGATATTGATATGCAAAACGGACGTAAATTATCAACCAAAATAACAATTGCTACTACAGCTTTGTTATTAGCAACATCTACTATTAGTGCTCGTTCTGTAGCAACTAATAATAATGGAAATAAAGGTGGTGGAACTACTCCAACTCCTGCAGCAGGATGTGCTCCTGCAGCTGCTGTTGCTATATTAGAATTTAATAACGTAAGAGCTCGTTTAGAGACAACTGGAGGGACGATGTTCCAAGATAGAGGTGCTGGTATTGCAGCTTACTCTATTCCTAAACAGATTGATGAGGAAAATGATCCATATTATGCTGCTATTTATGCTGCTGGTTTATGGATTGGTGGAACAGACCAAAACGGACAGTTAAAGGTAGCCGCAGCAATGTTTAGACAAGGAAATGATTTCTGGCCTGGACCGTTAGATGATGCTACTGCCGATGTTGATGCAGCAACCTGTAATATTTTTGACCAATATTTTGCTATCTCAAGAGCAGAAGTTAATCAATTTGTTGCTTGGTTTGCTAACCCTGACGCATATCCTGATTACCAAATCCCTAAATCAATTTTAAACTACCCTGCAAAGGGGAATGTTGTAACTAAACAAGCAGGTCAAACCTATACGGTTACTCAAGATTTAGCTCCTTTTTTTGACGCAGATGGAGATACTTATTATGATCCAAGTGCTGGTGATTATCCGAAATATGATTTATTAGGTCAAATTGATTGTAGAGTACAAAGAGATTTACGTTTATTTGGTGATACTACTATTTGGTTTGTATTTAACGATAAAGGTAATCAACATTCAGAATCTCAAAGTGATCAACCAATTGGTATGGAAATACATGGTCAAGCATTTGCTTTTGCTACCAACGATGAGATTAATGATATGACATTTTATAACTATGAGTTAATCAATAAATCAAGTTTTACTTTTACAAATACTTATTTTGGTCAATGGGTAGATTCAGATTTGGGTAATCCTGGAGATGATTATGTAGGTTGTGATGCTTCAAGAGGATTAGGGTACTGTTACAATGGAGATAATGATGATGATGTATCTAATACTGCTGGGGTTATTGGTTATGGTTCAACTCCACCAGCAATTGGTGTTGACTTCTTTGAAGGACCTTATGCTGACAATGATGGTATTGATAATCCATTAACTACAGATATACCTACAGCTATAGCTCAAGGAGGTATTCCTTATGAAGGTTTAGGAATTGGATATGGTGATGGTATTGTAGATAATGAGCGTTATGGAATGAAAAAGTTTGTTTACTATAACATTGGTGCTCAAATTAATGGTAATGGTGATCCTAACAATGCGAGTGACTTTTATAATTACTTGCAAGGTAAATGGACCAATGGTAACCCAATGGTATGGGGCGGTGATGGAAACCCTCTTGGTACTGGTACTGGAAGTACTGCAGACTTAATTTTCCCTGGAGATACTGACCCATATTTTTGGAGTACACAAGGTGTGGCTCAAACTCCTTCAATATGGGATGAAAAAACTGTAAATAATACTGCAGGTGATAGAAGATTCCTAGAATCAGCTGGACCTTTTACATTAGAACCAGGTGCAGTAAATGATTTAACAGTGGGTATTGTTTATGCTAGAGCCTTAAGTGGAGATGAAAAAGCTTCTCTAACATACTTAAGAGTTGCCGATGATAAAGCTCAAGC
Source organism: Flavobacteriales bacterium (assembly GCA_020635825.1). GTDB lineage: Bacteria > Bacteroidota > Bacteroidia > Flavobacteriales_E > Vicingaceae > Vicingus. Next base: position 182,480 of record JACJZA010000009.1, on the reverse strand, counting down.
ACTATTTGATAACTGTTTTAAAGTATTAGATGGACCTGCTGCTCCAGACATTACTATTCAAGAGTTGAAAAATGAATTGATTCTTTATTTATCGAATAATAATCCTATTTCTAACAACTATAATGAAACAGCTCATTTAAAAGATCCGACTATATCTATTCCTGATACCTTAGATGGAGTATATCAAGGACCTGAAGAAGATAGAGATAGTTTGAAATATTATGATTTCCAAGGATATCAAGTTTATCAAGTAAAAAATGCTAACGTTTCTGTTACTCAGTTAAGTGACCCATCTGTTGCTAGATTAATTGCTCAATGTGATAAGGAGGATGGTATTAGTCAAATCGTAAATTATACATTTGATAAGAGTATTAATGCTAACGTTCCTACTGAAATGGTGGCTGGTGAAAATAAAGGTATTAGACACTCATTTAGAGTAACTACTGATGCTTTTGCCACCGGAACTGATAAGAAATTAGTAAATCACAAAACTTATCATTTTATTGTGATAGCTTATGCTTATAATAATTGGAAAACAGTAGATCCACAAAATTTCACTTTAGGTGGTCAATTAAAACCTTATTTAGCTAGTAGAACTAATTCTACAGGAAGTTCAATTAGATCTTATTCTGGTATTCCTCATGATACTAAACCTGAAAATGGTGGTACCTTAACCAATTCTAACTATGGTGATCAACCGGAAATTACAAGAATTGAAGGACAAGGTAATGGAGGTTTATTATTGAATTTAACCTCATCTTCTGAGGCTACTATTTTAAGCAATGGATATGCTGATTATATTACTTATCAATCGGGTTATGGGCCAGTTGATGTAAAAGTTATTGATCCATTAAATGTAGCTAGTGGTACTTATCAGTTACAATTTTTAGATTCTACAGCTACTACTCCTGCATCTAACACTTTAGATGATGCTTATTGGAGATTAATATTTCCATCAGCAAGTGGATCTGGATATGATACTGTATTATCAGATGTTAATATTGCTAATAAATATGAACAATTATTCTTAGACCAAGGTATTTCGGTTACTTTAAAACAAGTTGAATTACCAGGTACTGATTTAGAAGTTGGTGGTGGAATGATTAGCTCTTCAATTTCATATGCGCTTTCAGGTCAAGACTGGTTGGGAGCGATGTATGATTTAGATGGACAGAATGATTTAAACTGGATTCGTTCTGGTACACAAGCTTATAATGTAGCGGATGATGCAGCTGGAACTGAATTTAACGATTATATAGAAAATGGTGAGTATTTAGATCCTAACCAATTATTTGAAAATATAATTCAAGGAAGTTGGGCACCATATAGATTGGTAGCAACATCAGTTTCTGCTAAATCAACTTCCGGAAAAGATTTATTGAATACAGTTAAATTTGCACCTGCAATATTAGACCATTTTAAATCAGGTTCTACAACTAAATACTATTCGACGGTTGATTTTACTTTACCATCTACATCTTCTTCGGTTTGTAACTTATCTGATATGCAATCAGTGGATATAGTATTTACTAGCGACCAAAGTAAGTGGACAAGAAGTGTTGTTTTTGAAACTGGTAGAGATGGTATTGATACAACAGAAGGTCATGTACCATATTTTGCAAAAAGATTTGCAAATAGTGTTGATAAAAATGGAAATGATGATGGTACTGGAACAACTGGTTTAGGTTGGTTCCCTGGATATGCAATAAATGTTGAAACTGGAGAAAGATTAAATATTGCATTTGGAGAGGATAGTGGTTTACCTAATCAAAATGGTAGAGATATGAAAATGAATCCTACATCAAGATTGTTTGATTTTGATACTCTGAACTTGAAATTAGATACGGTAATGGGTGGAAGACACTATGTATATATCTTTAAGACTAGATATGATGAGTGTAAAACCCTTGATAGTTTACTTTCTATTACTAGAACTCCTGCACAAATTAATTCAGGTATTAAAAATACAAGATTATACATTGCTCAAAATTGTATTTGGACAGGTGTGCCTATGTTAAACCAAGGACAAACATGGTTGTCAACTGATGCAAGAGTTCAATTACGTGTGGAAAGACCTTACGAGAAATATTCTACTGTAAATTCTACTAATGCTGAACCTACAGGTAATGCTACAAGACCTATGTATATGTTTACTATGGATGGTTTTGCAGCGGAAACTGGAGTTTCTGATTTAGCTAAAGAAGCACTGAAAGATATTAAGGCAGTACCAAATCCTTACTATGCTTATTCGGAATATGAATCTGATAAATTAGATACAAGAATTAAGTTTACTAATTTACCAGAAGAATGTACTGTTTCTATTTACAATGTAAATGGCACATTGATGAGAAGATTCCAAAAAGCAGATTCTAAAACCAGTTTAGATTGGGATTTGAAAAACAGTTTTGGAATTCCTGTTGCCGGTGGTGTGTATTTAATACACATTGATGTACCGGGAATTGGTGAAAAAGTAATTAAATGGTATGGTGTAACTAGACCAACTGATTTAGGAGGTTTCTAATTATATATTTGAAGATTTAAAAAAAACAGACAACATGAAAAATGTTAAAATTATAGCAACTCTTTTACTAACAGGAATGTTATCTTCGGTGAATGTTTTTGCAGGAAATGAAGAGAGAGCAGGTGAAGCAGGAGCATCGCATATGTTGATAAACCCTTGGGTAAGAAGTGTTGGATTTGGTGGAGCTAATACTGCATCAGCAATTGGTTTAGAAGCAATGAATTTAAATGTTGCTGGTATGGCTTATACCAACAGAACTGAATTGATGTTTGTCAACAAAAACTGGTTATCAGGTAGTGATACTAAGGTAAATTCATTTGGTTTCACTCAAAAAATTGGTGAATCAAACGTTTTAGGTGTTTCTATCATGTCGATGAGTTTTGGTGAAATTGATATTACTACTGAAGATTTGCCAGAAGGAGGAATAGGTACTTATTCTCCAAGTTATTTGAACTTTGATTTAGCTTATGCTAAAATGTTTTCCGATAGAATTTCAGGTGGGTTTGTTGTGAAAATTGTTAGTGAATCAATTTCAAATATTACTAGAAGGGGAGTTGCTTTTAATGCAGGTGTTAAATATGTTACTGGTGAAAATGATAGAATTAAGTTTGGTATTTCGTTGAATAATGTTGGACCTACTATTGGTGCTGCGGGAGAAGGTTTAACGTTTACTAATACAGACCCAAACACTAGCATTACATCTACTCAACAAAGAAGAGTTACCAGTTATCAAGTTCCTTCCTTATTAAACATTGGCGCTTCTTACGATTTCTTTGTAGCTCCTGTTAAAGATTCAGCTTCAAATGCAATTAAAGCGAATCATAGAATTACTTTAGCAGGTAACTTTACTGCTAACTCATTTACTAAAGACCAATATAGAATTGGTTTAGAGTATGGATTTAAAAACATGTTTATGTTAAGAGCCGGTTATGTGTTAGAAGATGGTACTTGGTTTGATGCTAATAAGAGAACTTCTGCTTATACTGGACCTGCTTTTGGTGGTTCTATTGTTGCTCCTCTTGGTAAAAGTGGTTCAACATTTGGATTACACTATGCTTATCAAATGACTGAAAACTTCAGTGGTACCCATACAATTGGAGTACGTTTAGATTTGTAAAATAACAAAATTACATATTAAAAAAGTTAAAGAGAGCTCTTTTTAGAGTTCTCTTTTCGCTTTAAAAACTTATAGAATTATGTCACAAGTAAACTATTATACCGAAGAAGGGTTGAAGAAATTAAATGATGAATTGGATCAATTAAAAAACATTGAACGCCCTAAAATTTCTGCCCAAATTGCTGAAGCAAGAGAAAAAGGAGATTTATCTGAAAATGCTGAATACGATGCAGCTAAAGAAGCACAAGGATTATTGGAACTTAAGATATCAAAATTAGAAACGGTTATTGCTAATGCCCGTATTATTGATGAATCACAATTAGATACTTCTAAAGCTTTGATTTTATCGAAGGTTAAAATAAAAAATCAAGCCAATGGTATGGTAATGGAATATACATTAGTGTCAGAGAAAGAAGCTAATTTAAAAGAAAAGAAAATTTCTGTAGATTCACCTATTGGAAAAGGGTTATTAGGTAAATCAGTTGGTGAAGTGGCCGAAGTACAAGCACCAACAGGTATGGTGAAATTCGAAATTTTAGACATTAGTCGTTAATATGGAGTCGTCAATATTTACTAAAATCATCAACAGGGAAATTCCAGGTTACATTATTGATGAAAATGATGATTTTATTGCTTTTTTAGATGTTTTTCCTTTGGCAAAGGGACATACCTTAGTGATTCCAAAAAAACAAGTAGATTATATTTTTGATGTAGAATCTACAACATATCAGGGTTTGTGGAATTTTGCTCAACAAGTTGCCAAAAAAATTGAAAAAGCCATTCCATGTAAAAGAATTGGTGTGGCTGTCATAGGATTAGAAGTGCCTCATGCACATATTCATTTAATACCATTACAATCGGTTGAAGATATTAATTTCTCTCGTCCGAAATTAAAACTAGAGAAAGAGGAATTCGAAGAAGTTTTAAGAACAATAAAATTTCATTCATAAAACAAATAGGTAATTATACGTAATTTATTATATTTTTAAGTATAAGTACTTAATTATTTTAAATATGTATATATCTGTTAAACAATAAGTTATAATTAAATAAAAGATTGTTTTTTAAATGTTTTTTTATTTCATTTTGATGATATACTATTGTAAAATATTTTCTGTATTAAAATGAAAAAAATGAAAAAAATGAACAAAATGAACAAAATGAAAGTTTTAATGTTTGTATTAACATTATTGGTTGTTCGTTTGGTATATGCTCAAACGCCAGTAAACTACGTTGTAAATGGCGGTTTTGAATTTGGTAACATCGTTTATGGAGAAGACCAGTTATTTCAAGCAACAGGGTGGGATAAACGACCTACTGAGTGTGGATTTTATGCAGCTTCTCCTGATTTGTTTGATACTAGATCAAGTGTTTGTGAAGTTGAAATACCAACTAATAAATGGGCTATAAACACTTCAGAAAGAACTAATGGTTATAGATATGTTGGCTTATCTGCTCAATTTATTAATGGAGGTGGTTCTTTAGTAGGTGAAGATATTAGAGGTAGTTTAACTCAACTTCCCTCTAGTTGTGGTGATTATAATTTAAGTTTTTATGTTCATACTATTGATGGCTATTCTCAACCTAATACTAGTCCTTGTTATCCAATAAATTCTAATATAACACAAAGTTCGAAGATTGAGGTATATCTTTCGAAATCAGGTAGTTGTTCTAGAAAATTAATATACTCCTCATCAACTATTTATGGAAATAGTGATTGGCAATTGATATCAACAACATTCACATTATCAGCTTCTGATCTTATGGTTGGTTATGATAAAATAGATATTAATACTAAAAAATTTATAAATGAATATGGACAATCAGTTGGTGGTATATTATTAATTGATGATGTAGTGATTACTACAGGTAATCAAATAACACCTTCAATTAATGGAACTTTAAATTATTGTGAAAATGATCCTCTTATATTTAATGGTGTTATTTCTGGTACCACAGACAGTTATCTTTGGGAAATTGTAGAGTCAGATGAAAGTGGAAATCAAACAGGTAGTTTTACATGGGATACCGGTTGGATAACAGGTACACCTATTGGCGATTTTACTTTTCCAAGTGGTCTAAACATAGAATGTGGTAAATATTATAGAGTTAAACTGGTTGGGTCTAATGGATGTAATCCATGGAGTGAAACCACCAAGGTAATATTTATAAGTTGTAATCCCGAAATTACAGAATTAGAAGATGTAATTTTATGTGCAGGTGATGGTTTTCCTGTTTCATTAAACGCAGGAGCATCAAAAGGACATACTTTTAGCTGGACCTATAATGGAAATCCAATTTCTGGGACTACTTATGTAGGTACATTTAATGGTCCTAATGCAACAGTAAATGTAGAAGGTGAATTTTGTGCCATTAAAACAAAAACAAGTACCGGTTGTGAATCAGAAGAAGTATGTGTAACTGTTGAATATGATCCTAGAGTAAATAATACTCCAGAGTTTTTTAATCAAGTAGTAAGCTGTACTAATGGGCATATAACAGTAGATATACAAGTTGCTTCATTAAATGGATATAGTAACAATAATATGGTTGCTAAGTATAGGCTTTGGAAAGATGATGGAACAGGAAGTTTTTATTATACTGGGGTATATTATTGGGATAATAATAACATTAATCCTTATTTAACATTTGGTGGACCAAACAATCTTTTAGGTTTTGATATGGATGAAGGGGAATCATATAAAATTGAAAGAGTAATTAGAACATGGCCAGAAGAAGATGAGTGTTTACCTTGGCAATATTTTATGGGTGATGAGATAAATTGTACAAGTAAACCAGGTGGAAAATCAAGAGATTATAAAAAAATAAATAAAGATGTTACTATAGATGTTGTTAAAGATATATATATTATATTACAACCGAACCCAACAACAGGTAATTTTACCCTTAGTTTAGAGAATGCTGTAGGGAATGAATTGGTTCAAGTAATTGATTATACTGGTAAAGTAGTTTGCCATGAAAATATGAATTCAAATAAAATTACCATAGATATGAATCATTTATCTAATGGAATTTATTTTGTGAAAGTAATTTCAGGGAATAGTGTAAAAGTTGAAAAACTAATTAAACAATAAGTTTAAATAATAAATTAATTCAAAAGGCTCGAATTTTTCGAGCCTTTTTTATTTTGTTCTACTCGGATTTTGCTTCACAAAGGCTTCCCAACCACTGTAGGATTTTTCCGATACCGGTTTTCCCATTTGAAAATAATGACAAACAGCTACAGCAACCCCATCGGTGGCATCTAGATGTTTAGGTAAAGATTTAAGTTTTAATAAACTTACCAACATGCCAGCAACTTGTTCTTTAGATGCAGCTCCTTTACCGGTAATGGATTGTTTTATTTTTTTTGGAGAATATTCACTTACAGAAATATCTTTAGATAAAACGGCAGCAATTGATACCCCTTGAGCTCTTCCCAACTTTAACATTGATTGAGGGTTTTTTCCCAAGAAGGGAGCTTCAATAGCTACTTCATCAGGTTTGTATTCATTTAATAGGTAAATGGTTCGTTCAAATATTTTTTGTAGTTTTAAGAAATGTGTATCTAATTTGTGTAACTCAATGGATCCCATTGCCAGCAAATTCATTTTATTATTAATAATATGAATTACACCATATCCCATAATATTAGTTCCAGGATCAATTCCCAATATTATTTTATCTTTAACCACTTTATAATGTCAACTATTGAATAAAAAAACAATATACAAATATATTGCAATACTCTTCAAAATATTGATAGGGCTTTTTGCCTTAGTTTACATTGTTTATAAAGTTAAGACTTCGATTGATGAAAATGACTTGAGTTTAGTATTTTCCAAAGTTCGAATCGTTTATTTAACGATAGCTTTTTTGTTAATGTTTATCAATTGGGGGCTAGAAACTTACAAATGGAGAACTATTATTGAATCGTATTTTCAAATAAAATTTTGGGAGGCATTTAAAATTGTTATTACAGGAATTATGGTTAGTATTATATCACCTAATCGAGTTGCCGAAATACCTGCAAGAGTTTTTTTATTGGATACCAATACTGATAGAAAACAATTGATTTGGCTGACTTCTTTTAATGCCATGATGCAACTTCTATGTACACTAATAATTGGAACGGTTGGAATCATTTTGACTCAACATTTATTCAATTTATCATTTCTCAATTATTCATATCTAACTATACTTCTTAGCGTTTCTTTTGTAGTACTGTTATTTCTTTTTATTCCAAAATTAAAAAAGCTTATTAAGCTAATTCCTTTTGTGAAAAATTGGCAATCACTTCAAGAGATTTCTATTTCCTATAATAAAATAACTTATATATTTTTATTGAGTATGATAAGGTATTTAGTTTTTTGTATTCAATTTTATTTAGTACTAAAAGCATTCAATATTCATCTTAATAATGACACGGAACTCTTTTTTATTCCTGTTACTTTCATTTTTGCTTCCATTATTCCAACTATTTTATTATCAGAAATAGGAGTGCGAACATCTGTGGCAGTATTTGTTTTTGGCCTAGTGTCTAATGATACAGTTTCAATTATAGCCGCTTCGTTATCTTTATGGTTGATTAATATTGCGATACCAGCATTAATGGGCATTTTTAATTTCAAACAAATCCGTTTTAGATAATGGAAATGGTTTTTCTATATTTATCAATTATCATTACAGCCATTTATTTTATAATGGTGATATTAATGTTGTTTGGTTTTTATAGAATAAAAAATAGCAAACAATCTAATACTAAAAATGAATGTTCATTGTCAGTTGTAATAGCAGCAAGAAATGAAGAAAAAAATATAAAAAATTGTATAGATTCGTTACTGAAACAAAACTATCCAAAAGACAAATTTGAGGTGCTTGTAGTAGATGATGATAGTGATGATGAAACATTAGAGCTAATTCTTAAAATAAAACACCCTAATATCAAAGTTTTAAAACTAGAAAATAAGCAGGGTAAAAAAGAAGCTTTAAAATATGGAATTGACCATACTAAATTCAATTATGTAGTAATGACTGATGCTGATTGTGTGTTTGATGTGAATTGGTTAAAAACAATAGCAAACTCTATAAGTCAAAATACATCAATGTTAATTGGTCCTGTTGTTTTTAAAGAAAAATCCAATTTCCTCAATTCATTTCAACAATTAGATATGATGGCGATGCAAACCATCACTTTTGGAATGATGAGTTTTGGAAAGCCGATTTTAAATAATGCAGCAAATCTTGTTATAAATAAAGATAGATATAAAGATGTAAAGGGACATGATGATTATAAAACTCCTTCGGGTGATGATGTTTTTTTGTTAGAAAAACTAACGAAAAAATCGTTTAAAATTGATGGATTTTTATCAAGAGAAAGTATAGTGGAGACAAAAGCTCAACCAAATTTAAAAGAATTTTTAAATCAACGATTGAGATGGGCTTCTAAAAGTAAGTTTTACCAAAGCCCATATTTAATTTTTATTTCATTTTTAGTGTTGTTGGAGAACATCAATTTGATATTCATCTATTCTCATGTGCTTTTAATCGGCACTAATAGAACCGTTTATATAATCTTACTCCTAAGTAAATGGTTGATTGATTTTATATTGTTATTTTTGATTTCAACTTTTTATAAAAGAAGAAAAGCATTAATTTATTACATTGCTTCTCAGTTGGTTTATCCAATTTATGTGGTAGGTGTAGGTTTAGCATCTTTTTTTATAAAGTTTGAATGGAAAGGAAGAAAATATTAATGGGTAAAGAAAATAAAGATATATACTCTAAATCATTGACTTACCATGCTTGGCAGCGTATGAAAAAAAATAAGCTGGCATTATTCGGTATAGGCATTATTTTCTTAGCGACTTTAGTAGCCCTTTCAGGACCTTTAGTTCGTCCGGATTCTACACCAAAAGCAAATGACCAGATTTTAGAAGTAACTACTAAAAAACCAGGATTTACAGTAGATTTACTTAGAATAAAAAAGAACGAAAAAGCCTCAGATGTAAGTTTTTGGAAAAAATTAACTTACGGTTCTGAAAGCGATTTCAAAACTATTCCCATTTACGATTATAGTTTTGATGGGAGCAATATTATTATTGAAAAATACACCGGTAATGAGATTAACAATGGTCAAATTCAAAAGTATAATCTTGCCGATGTTGTTTATGCTATAGATCACAATAAAGTATCTGAACATGATGGTATATTGGAGTTCTATACCTTGGAAGAGGGGAAAAAAGAAATGTCAATCCTTGAATTGCGTGAGATGGTAGAAGAAAATAATGTTGTGGCTAAAAAGTTCTATTTAGGTACCGATAAATATGGAAGAGATATGTTGAGTAGATTAATGGCTGGTACTTGGATTTCTCTTTCTGTTGGATTTATTTCTGTTTTTATTTCATTGGTTATTGGAATCAGTTTAGGTGCTTTAGCAGGTTATTTTAGAGGTTGGGTAGATGATGTAATTATGTGGATAATAAATGTGGTTTGGTCTATACCGACATTATTATTGGTAATTGCTATTACTTTAGCTTTAGGTAAAGATTTTTGGCAAGTATTTGTTGCAGTAGGATTAACCATGTGGGTAGAGGTTGCAAGAGTAGTTCGTGGTCAGGTATTGAGTTTAAGAGAAAAAGAATTCGTAGAAGCAGGAAGGGCATTAGGATTTACCAATAGAAGAATCATATTTAGACACATTATTCCTAATGTTTTAGGTCCTGTTATTGTGATTTCAGCCATTAATTTTGCCGCTGCCATCTTAATTGAAGCAGGACTAAGTTATTTAGGAATTGGAGCCCAACCACCTCAAGCAACTTGGGGTAAAATGATTTCTGAACATAAAGGTTACATTATTACCTGTGATGCATATTTAGCTGTATTACCTGGTGTTGCTATTATATTAATGGTATTAGCATTTGTCTTGGTAGGGAATGGGTTAAGAGATGCCCTAGATTCTAAATCTGTTGATGATTTGCCAACGGTTTAGAAAATTAATAAACAAGAAACAAAAATAATTCCTCCAATCATCATTAAGAATAAAGTATAAGGAAGTATTTCTTTTGCTTTTAATTCCGTTATTCCTAATAAAGGTAAAGCCCAAAATGGTTGAAGCATATTAGTTAACTGATCTCCATAAGCTAATGCTAATATACTTTTTGGCAATGATAATCCTAAATCTGTAGCAGCTTGAATTATAATTGGTCCTTGAACAGCCCATTGACCACCACCACTAGGAACAAAAATATTAACTAATCCTGCGCTCAAAAATGTAAAAATGGGGTAGGTAGTACTATTAGAAATTTGCACAAAAAAGTCAGAAATTTCATTCACTAAACCTGAACTTCTCATGATGCCCATGATTCCAAAATACAATGGAAATTGAATTAATATTCCTGAAGCACCTGAAATCGATTCATCAATAGCATTAAGGAATGAAGTGAAGTTTTTATGTAAAACAATAGCTAAGGCAAAAAGTAATAAATTGATATTGTTGGGAGTAAAGAATTCCAATACATTCCATTCATATTCTACAATTATTTTATGAAAAATATATACGAATAAAATTCCTCCGAATAAAATAGAAAATAATCTTGAATAGTCTAGTTTTTCCGCTCCAATTATGTTTTCTTTAGTGGCTAAATTCTTTTTATTTTCAGAGATAGAGAAATCTATTGATTTTGATTTTTTACCAATCCAATACATTGATAAAGGTAACAGAATCACTAAAAGTAACATCACTGAGATATTCATTGAAGATCCTACTGTTTCCCAATATGAAATTTTTTCAGGTAAAGAAGAAATTTGAATTTCATTTAATATTCCATTCATCATTTCTTTCAAGTGGTTGTTTTCGGCTACTTTAGCTAAAGATGAACCTGACAAACCTCCATGCCAAACCATTAATCCTGAATAACCTGCTGCACCAATTAAAGGATAATTTAAAGGGATTAGATTTTTTTTAGCATGTTCGGCTACTTTTCTCGCAAATATGGCTCCAAATATTAATCCTAACCCCCAATTAAATAAACTTACCAATACGGTTAAAAAAGTAACTAAAGCAGCTGATTTAGCTGTTGAATCACAACTTTTTACTGCAGATGAAATAATTTTATTTACAGGAATGGTTAATGCTAAAGTATGTCCTAAAACTAACATTAACATCATTTGAAGTGCAAAAACCATCAAACCAGAGTTCCATACTCCATCTTCCCAATATTTTAATAAATCGATACTATATGATGTTATTGAAATATTTGGTGGAGTCGTTACAACTAAGGCTATTAAAAAAGTAAGGAATGTAAGAATTACAGCAATAGTAAAAGGAGTAGGGAGTATATATTTAAAAAGCTTTGAATATTTTTCAGAAAAGCTCATAAATTATTTACTTAACAATACTTTCCATGCATCCATTATATCACCTTCTGCTAAAAGACTTTTTGCTATTTGGTGTTTATCTCCTTTTGTAGCATTATAATTATTTACTTCTTCTTCTGTAGGAATGGCTTCAACACTTCCTAATAAACCTAAATCGTTACCAGTTAAAACTTTACTGTTTCTTATTTCTTCAGGTATTTGATCTACACCAATGCCTATTGTAGTAATAGGTTTTTGGATTTCAAACATGGAGTTTTTATCGGCTCTGCAATACCAATTTCCACCCATACGACTCACTAAATCTATTTTGTGTTGGTCAATCATTCCATTTTCATCCAACACTTTTTCATTGATATGAATTTTAACCACCTCACAAATAATCAAATTGCCGGCTCCGCCACCTTCTCCAAGCTCAATAATGTCGTTTACTTTACATTCAAATTGAACCGGAGATTCTTTTACTCTATAGGGTTTAACAATATCAGATGCAATTGGTGTTAATCCTGATTTTTCAAACTCATCAATTTCTTTTGAGTATGGGGAACTTGATAAAGACATTTGTTGAACAATATCATAATTTACAATATTGATGACTACTTCATGAGTTTCTTTGGCATTATCAAAAGTGTTTTTAGTTTCACCAGTTCTACCACTACGTGCAGGGGAAAAAACCATGATAGGTGGATTGGCACTAAACACATTAAAAAAACTAAAAGGACTTAAATTTCTGTTACCATTTTTATCAATAGTACTTGCAAATGCAATTGGTCTTGGGCCAACAGCTCCCAACAAATAATGATGTAGTTTTGGAACAGGAATTTCTTTAGGATTAATCGATAACATGATTTAAGGTATTGAGTATTCGTAATCAAGTTCGTAAATGCTTATTGTAATAGTTGCATCACAACCACCTCCACCAAAATCTAGATTCCTAGTACTTTTAGTATCTGGTTTAATAGATACATTACCTGAAGTTATCCAATTACAATTTCCACTAGCTGTTAAACTGTCATTAATTTGAGCTGAAAATCCATTTCCTCTAAAGGCTCTACCCGTCATTGAGCCAGTTACTAAATATTCATCATCTATAAATAATGGTGTATTACTTCCTGAAATAACTTTAATTTGGTAATTAGCATTATAAAAGACATTCTGATTGTATTTGTTTTTAATTTTTATATCAGAAGTATTGAATGAATAATTATAAACTCCATTGGATGTGTCAGTTAATTGACAGGAAATAGAACCAGAATAAAAAACATGTTCATTATATGAATAGTTGTATAAATGAATAGTAATTACAGTACCAGGAACATCATAATATCCAGAATAAGTGGAGTAAATAACACCTCCTCTTGAAACAGATGAAGAGGTACAATTTTCATCAAATTCAATTGTCAATGTTTTAGGAGAAGATAAAGCATCAAAAATAATGGTATCACATCCAAAAACAGAATTGGAATCTAATGAAGTAGAACTAACTATTCCGGATGAAGTATTTGATGCTTGATGCACAATTTTAAAAACATCCATGATCAATCCTGTAGAAAGAGCATAGTCTTCAGATGAATTTGTTGAGTCATCTTCATCTCGATCGGATTTTTTACAACCAGTAAATAATACTAATGATGCAAAAAAAATGAATAAGGTATTTTTCATGTAGATTTATTTTGATAATCTAAGTTAGTTCAATTTTTCATAAACAGCAAATGTATAAGCATAAGGATGTTTTTCATCCTTATCAAATGTGATGGAGCTAATTTGTTTCCATTGGTTAAAATCAATATCAGGAAAGAATGTGTCAGCTTCAAATGACTCATGTACATGAGTAATGTACATTTTATCGATTACTCCTTTTTCTAATGCCTCTTTGTAGATTTGTCCTCCTCCAATGATAAAAAGTTCATATTCATCATTTTCTTTAGCATGATTAATAGCAGTTTCAAGATTGCTGAAACATTTACATCCCTTTTCATCAAAACTACCTCGAGTTAAAACCAAATTTGTTCTATTAACAAGAGGCCGGTATTTCTCTGGAATAGAAATGTAATTCTTTCTTCCGGTAATGATATGATGACCTGTAGTAACTTCCTTAAAGTACTTCATGTCATTAGGTAAATGCCATAGTAAATCGTTATTTAAACCTATTGCATTGTTTTCAGCAATGGCAACTATTAATGAAACAATCATATTTTTTCTAACCACTTTTTGTAAACAGAATTAATATCTTTTGTGGCTTTATAAATTTGATAGTATGTATTTCCTCGTTCTTTTAATACTATGTCTATAGTTTGAAGAATGTTATCTCTGCTAATGGTTATTGAAATTTTATCTCCAACATTTTTACTATCTATAAAGTCAGATAAATTATCTGTTACTCTAAACCCGTCAATGGCAATAATTTCATCATTCACATTTAACCCACCATCATAGGCAGAACTATTTTTAGTTACACTTTTAATAATATTTCCCGATGAATTTACTCCTAAGCTGGGACGATTATTTTGACTGGTTTCAACTTTGCATCCTGCAAATCCATAAATTGAGGGATAATCAAAAGTTTGTGTGTCAAATATGTATTTATTAAAGAAATCATCTAATTTGAGTCCTGAAACTGTTTCAAGAGCTTTTTGCATTTCCTCAATTGTGAACCCTCTTTGTTGTTTTTTATAATATTCATTATATAAATATTGCATTACATTGTCTAAAGATTTTTTACCTTTTGTAGAATTAATAATCATTAAATCTAGCATGTTTGCTACTACCGAACCTTTTGTGTAATAAGAAATGGTTGTGTTATAACTATTTTCATTAGGACGGTATGCTTTAATCCATGCATTAAAACTTGCATCTGCAACTGGCTGAACTTTGTTTCCGGGTTGATTTTCAATACTGTTAATAGACCCGTTAAATTTTCTAATAATTTCTTCTTCAGAATAATAACCAGCACGGTATAATAATAGTTCATCATAATAGCTTGTAAAACCTTCCATTACCCATAAAAGGTCAGTATAATTTTCGCTATTATAATCAAATGGTCCTAATGTAATTGGTCTAATTCTTTTTACATTCCAAAGATGAAAATACTCATGAGCTACTAAACTTAAAAAACCATTGTAATCATCTCCTTTGTACGTCCATCTGTTTACCTGAAGTGTGGTTGAGCTCAAATGCTCTAATCCACCACTGCCTTGTGTGAGGTTATGAATAATAAAAGTATATTCTTTGTTTGGGTTCTCACCAAATACTTTCGTAGCAGCGTCAGTAATTTTAGCCATATCTACTTTTAATCGATCAATGTCATAATTCCCTTCCCCATACATGGCAACATGATGAAGAACACCAGCTGATGTAAAGTCAAAAGTGACTTGATTACCAATTTCAACAGGAGAATCAACTAAAACATCATAATTATCAGCTTCATAAATAAATTCTGTCTCAGATATTTTACGAAGACTGGTACTTACTTTTTTCCAATCTTTATAAGGTATAACAGTAAGTGTAGACTTTTCATTTTTAAGTTCATCTATAAACATAAATAAGCTAGTACCATTAAAATAGCCATGAGAAGCATCAATAAAACTGGTTCTTACACTCATTTCAAATGCGTAAACCATGTAACTGATAGATACATTTTTACTATTGTTACTAAAAACTCTCCAAGTGTTTTTATTTAGCTGTTGTGTTTTAATTTCTTTATCATCAGCTTTTGCTTTAAGCGTCTCTACATTTTTAGAAAATTCTCTTACTAAATAAGAACCTGGAGCCCAAACAGGCATTTGAATATCGAAGTATTCTTTCTGATAATCTAACACATTCATTGTCACCTCAAAATAATGAGTATGAGGCTCTGACATTGCTACTTTATATTTTATTTCAGAAGCATTAATTTGAAATGAAACAAAAAGGATTAGAAATAAGTATAACAGCTTTAGTTTTTTCATGTTTTTATTAAAAAATGTTAAATGTAAAGTTAGTCAATAATAATTAGCGGCTAAATTAAGTTATCTAGTTAGTCCTCTAAAATATTTTTTTATTTGACTGAAATTATTTAAATTTATTATCCTTAACAAATAGAAATTATGGCTAAAGAAATGTTAGAATACACCAAAGACTTATTGAGAAAAGTAAGCTTCGATGTAAAACTTTTTAGAAAAGAATTAGCCAAAGCTTATCAAAGACTTTTGGATGAAGAAGTTGAAGAATTAAAAAAATGGGTATTAGCTAATTTTGGAAAGCAGTATTACCTAAATCCAATATATATAGCAAAGTAGATTAAATAAGTTCGTATGCGTAAGCATTAATCTTATAATTGAGTTGTGAACTTAAAGAATTGATATCTTTAATGATATGATAATCATCTGGATCGTAATGCCAAACTAAAGCAATTTTGCTTTTGTTTTGAGTATCTAATTCAATTAAAAGTTTAATTATAGAAAATAAATAAGGAGCCGACTCATTTGAATAATATTCTAAATCAATTAGAATTTTAGTTTCAGGTTGTGGGTTTAAGCAATAAAGACTGAATAATTCTGTTAAACGAGGATAAAATTCAGAAGGATTTTGAAGGGTTGATCTTCCTATGATTTTAATTTCACCTTTTTTATAATCAATTAAAATTCTAGGAACTTTTACTGATTCTTTAAGCTCAAATTTTTCCATTAGTTTTTTTTCAAAATTAATTGCTATTGAACTATGAAAAATCAGGAAATCTTTATTTGATTGTTACTAAAATATTAATAATAAACACCTTGTGTTATTTATTTCTTAATTGAGCTATATCACTTTTCGAAAAAGGATAAGCATTTAATGTCCCGATGGCTTTTGCTATCAACTCATTATTTTGATTATAGATTTCTCCTGTGGTAAACACAATGCTTTTCCCTTTTTTATCGACTTTACCAATACCTTTTAATTGGTCTCCTAAAAAAGCAGGTTTAAAAAAATTGATTTTAAATTCAACTGTTGAAACCAATTTTCCTTCTTTATGTACAGCTGATAAAGCTGCTACCCCTATAACAGCATCCATAAATGCCGCAATAGCTCCACCATGAGCAGCAGTGGGTGTCGCTAAGTGTTTTTCTTCAACAATCATTTTATAATGAATAAGTCCTTCTTCAAGAATATTTAATTCCAAATGATGTTCTCGACCAAAATTATTTACTTCATTATAAATTTTTATCAAATCATCCATAACAATTGTTGAATAAAAAAGATTAATATAGATAATAAACAAAGGTATAATAATGTTTATTAACTTAGTATTTGAAAACTAAAAAACAAAACTAAGATGACTTTACACAAATTAAAAACCTTTACACTTATTTTAACCGCTGCACTTTTTTTTGCTTGCAATACTGACGAATTAGAAAATAAAATTGCCGAATTAGAACAACAAAATAATGAATTACAAGGGGGGGTAAGTGAGAAAGATGGAGAGATTGAAGAGTACATGAAATCTATGAATGAGATTTATGATAATCTAGCAGTAATTAAAGAAAAGGAAAATTTAATTACTACTAATTTTAACATGTCTCAAGGAGAAATTAATGAGACCATGAAGGATAAAATTGTTGCTGATATTGAAGCAATAAATAATCTACTTCAAGAAAATAAACAAAAGATGGCTTCATTAAATTCGAAATTAAAAAAGTCAAATTTGAAAGTTGTTGAATTAGAAAAGTTAATAGCTAATTTAACCGCTCAATTAAATGATAAAGATGCTGAAATAGCCGGTTTACAAAATCAGTTAGCAAGTGCAAATGAGCAATTAAAAGTTTTGTTTGAAGAATATAATAATAGAATAGAAGAGATAGGAGAGCAGACAGATAAGTTAAATACAGCTTATTATTGTTATGGAACATCAAAAGAATTAAGAGAGCAAGGTGTAGTAACAAAAGAGGGTGGATTTATTGGGATTGGAAAAACTGAAAAATTATCTAAAGACTTTAACTCCAAATACTTCACTCAAATTGATATTACATTGGTTCAACAGATTGATTTAAAAGCAGAAAAAGCAAAACTTATTACAAATCATCCTACAGATTCATATTCTATTGAAGGAGAGGCTGGAAAAGCTGATAAATTAAAGATTACTAATCCTGAAAAATTTTGGTCTGCTTCAAAATATTTAGTGATTGTAGTTGAATAAAAGAACTGATAATCGGAATAAAAAGGCATCAATTAACTTTGATGCCTTTTTTATTATATCTTAATGCCAATAATACATACATCATCTATTTGTTCTAAATCACCCTTCCAATTGTAAAAATATTCTTTGATAATGTTCATCTGTTTTGACATGGGTAAATGATGAACACTAATAAGAAGCTCTTTGAATGCTTTGTATTTTAATTTTTTCCCTTTAGGACCACCAAATTGATCGGAAAACCCATCCGTAAACAAATACAAAATGTCGTTTTTTTGAATGGGTAATTCATGATTAGTAAAAGGCTGTTTATTAATAAATTTACCAACGGGTTGTTTGTCAGATTTTATTTCCTCAAGATTATTTTCTCTTATTAAATAAATAGAATTGTTTGCTCCTGCATATTCTAAATTTAATTTATCATTATTTTGATGTAAGCTACAAAGTGCTATATCCATTCCATCTTTAATGTTTGCGTTGTTTTTTTCAAATGTATCAATTACTAAGTCAGTAACTTTATCTAATATTTTTGAAGGTTGAGTGAGTTTAAACTCTTTTACAGCTCTATTTAGTGCATTGTGACAAACCACACTCACCATTGCACCAGGAACTCCATGTCCTGTACAGTCAGCAGCTGCAAATAGTATTTTATTATTCTCTTGTTCAAGCCAATAAAAATCACCTGCAACAATGTCTTTAGGTTGATAAAAAACAAAATGATCAGGGAAAGCAGAATTTAATAGTTCATTTGATGGAAGTATGGCTGATTGTATTTGTTTGGCATATTGTATACTATCTGTAATATCTCTATTCTTGGTTTCAATCAATATTTTTTGTTGAGCTAGCTGAGCATTAGTTTTCTTTTTTGAAAGGTTACTTTTAATAGAAAGACCAATAATAACGAGTAATAAAAGAATACTAGCGAAAAGTGCAACATTCTGTTTTTTTTGAGAAGTAGTAATTGCTTCTTTTGCTTCTAATTCTTTTTCTTTTTCTTTGATGTCATAAATAGCATTCATTTCAGCTATTTTATCAGTTGTTTGTTTGTTATAGATACTATCATTATAAGTGTTGAACAATTTTAAATAATGCAAAGCCTTTTTATAATTTTTCTGTTGCTCGTATAATTTAAAAATGGATTCAAACACTTCAGATTGTTCAGCCACTGCCCCAAGACTTTCATTAACCTCAAATGCTTCAGTAAGATATAAAAGTGCTTTATTTTCTTCTTTTTGCTTTATTTTTAAATTTCCTAAGCCTGTTAGTATGTTCGCTTCTTGCCATTTATCTTTAGTTATTTTGGTTAATAATAAAGCACTATTCAGGTACTCTTCAGCTTTTTCATAATCTTCTAGTTCAATGTACACTTCACCAATATTGCCTTTAATTAAACATATACCTCCAATATTTTCTGCTTTTTCGTCAATTTCTAATGCTTTAAAATAATGTTTCAAAGCCATTTGATAATTAAGTTGGTCGGAATAAACATTAGCCAAATTATTATAACAAATTGATATGCCTAAATTGTCATTTATTTTTTGATAGTATGCGAGTGCTTTAAATGTATATTCAATGGATTGATTATAGTTGCTTTGATAGTAATTAATAATACCAATATTAATATTCATGGCATTTATTAATTCTTCATCATTAATATGGGTGTAGTAATCTAATAATTGGAAATTAAGTTTTTGAGCTTCTGAATACCTACCCAAGTAGTCATTTGCGTCAGCTAAAAGACGAAGACTTTCAATATAACCATTTTCATAATCAATTTCTTGAGCTAGTTTATTAGCTTTTTGAGCATATTGAAAAGCATTTATAAAATTACTATCGATGTAAAAAGAGGCAATTTTATTAAGAGTATTAACTTTTCCAGTATCATTATTTAATGAGGGTAGTCTATTTACTAATTTGTTTAGTTCATTCGAGAAAACATTGTTGGAAAATAAAAATAGAAGAATTATTAGAATAGGTTTAAAAAGCCAATGTATGGTTCTATTTATTTTCATAGAACACTAATTTAATAATTATTTGTGATAAACACTCTTCACTTCATAACCTAAAGCTTCAGAAGATTTTTCAATAAACTCTAATATCCATTTTGCCCAAATGTAGTCTGGTAAATATCCTTCAATTACTAATCCATTAAAAGTAATAAATGCTTTAATATGTGCACTATCTTCATCTTTGCTTATCCAGTAAAGTTCTCCTGTTGGTTCAACTCCAACCCAACCGGGCATATTTTCAAAAACTTGCATTAGGTCTTTCCAGTCTTCTTCATGCATATCATACCTAATGTTAAAAGTAAGTTCTTGATCTTTTGTTTCCATAGAATAGAATTATATTGCTAAAATAAAAAAGTTCATTAATAAATATGCTATTTGATTTTCTCAAGATATTTTTATCTGAGTTTAATAAATTTAATTTTTAAATTAGTGATGTTATGTTTAAGAAGTTTCAAGTACTTAAAAATAGTGGTTTTAGTTCGGAGTTAAAAAACGAAGGGAATAGACTTTTAAAAAAAAGTGGAGAATATAATGTTGAAAAACAAGGATTAAGTTTTCTGCAAAGTTTTAGTTTATTTCATTCATTGATAAATATGTCATGGTGGCTATTCATTTTTTGGATGTTCGGTGCTTATTTAATGATTAACCTTATTTTTTCAATTACTTATTATATAATAGGTTTAGAAGGGATTGAAGGAATGCCTGAAAATGCATCATTATTAGATGCATTTTTTTATAGTACACAAACATTAACAACAGTGGGATATGGTGGACTTTACCCAAAAGGAAAAGGTATTAGTATAGTTTCTGCTATTGAGGCATTTATTGGATTGTTGAGCTTTGCTGTTGCAACTGGTTTACTGTATGGGAAATTTTCTAGACCTAAAGGAAAATTGATTTTCAGCCATAATGCATTAATTGCTCCTTACAATAATGGCAAAGGGTTGATGATAAGAATTGCTAACGCAAAAAATAGTCAATTGATTAATGCCTCTGTAAGAATGATATTATCATGGGTTGAAAATATTGATGGTAAGCCCAAAAGAGATTTTTATACTTTAAAATTGGAGATGGATAAAATAAGTATGTTAGCTACTTCTTGGACAGTTGTTCATCCTATTAATGAAGATAGTCCTTTATTTCAAGTCTCAATAGAAGAACTTAATAATAAAGATTCAGAATTGATTGTACTTTTCAATTCTTATGATGATACTTATAATCAGGAGATATATAGTAGAACATCCTACAAGTCTAATGAAATTATTGGTAATGCAAAATTTGTTTCAGTTTTGGGCCATAATGAGCAAGGAAAATCAACAGTTCGTTTAGATAAAATAAATGAATACGAAAAAGTTGATTAAATCTTTAGCCCCAATACACAAATATCATCAACCTGATCATTTTCCCCTTTCCACTCAAAGAAAATATTTTTTATGGCTGTTTTTTGTTCATCAAGAGGTAAATGATGAAACTTAATCAGCATATCTTTAAAGGATTTATACATGAATTTTTTCCCTTTTTCTCCTCCAAACTGATCGGCGTATCCATCTGAAAAAAGATAGATATAATCATCATTAAGAAGTTCAATGGTATGATTAGTAAAATGTTTTTTGTTTATAAACTTTCCAATGGGTTGTTTATCAGGTTTAGTTTCAATTAATTCCTTATTTCTAATAATATATAACGAGTTATTGGCTCCTGCATACTCTAGTATAGCTACCAGTTGACGGCTTTCGGTTGACTGTTGACTGTTAGCTGGTGACGGATTGCTGTTAGCCACAAACTTTAAACTACAAAGAGCTATATCCATTCCATCTTGAACTTCCGATTCATTTTTAGAAAAGGTTTCTGTAACCATTTCTGAAACAGCATCAAGAATTTTAGCTGGTTCTGATAATTGAAATTCACCTACAGCTCTATTTAGTGCATTATGGCAAACCACACTCACCATAGCACCTGGAACTCCATGTCCGGTACAATCAGCTACGGCAAATAAAATAGATTCTTGAAAAGGTTGTATCCAATAAAAGTCTCCTGCAACAATGTCTTTTGGTAAATAGAATATAAAATTTTCGGGTAATAGTTTGTCTATAAAACTTTGTGTTGGAAGTATAGCAGTTTGTATTTTTTTTGCATACTCAATGCTACTAGTTATTTCAAGATTTTTTTCTTCCACAATATTTTTTTGGAGTTCAACTTGAGCTTTTTGTGCATTAATTTCTTGGTTTAATTTTCGGGCTCTAATAAAAATAAATGTGATAAAAAAGATGAGTAATACACAAACTATTAAGACAAAAAGCAAGGAGGTAATTTTTGATTTTGCTTCGCTTTGTTCTAATTGTTTTTGTTTGATGGTTAGTTCTTGTTCTGCAATTACTTTTTCTTTTTCGGTAAGTTTTAATTGAGACTCAAATTGATTAATTCGATTGATTTTTTCAATATCATAAATCTCATTTTTTAAAGAATCATTTATTACTTTGGTTTCATATGCTTTTTTATAGTCGCCAGTTTGTGAATAAAGTAATATTAATTGGTCATAAGCTTCATTCAACTCATAAATTAACTTATTTTCTTTAGATATTAGTATGCTTTTTTCTATGAAAGAAAAAGCCTTAGTGTAGTCTTTTTTAGCCAAATAGGTTTTAGAAATTAACATGAGAACAGTTGCTTTACTATCTGTCATTTTTTCTGTTTCGGCAATTTGTAGAGCTTTTTCGAAATTGTAAACGGCATTTTTGTAATCCTTAATCTCATAATAATACATTCCAAAATTTTGGAACATATAGTATTTTTTGGGATTGCTCATTTTAGTTTCATAGGCAAACAATTTATTTAGAACTATGTGAGCAGAATCATACATTTGATAATTCATATAATCCATTGCTAAATTGGTCAATACTCTCAATTCGCCATCTAAATTTCCTGATTTCACATATAAACTATAAGCAGCATGTGCGTATTTAAAAGTATTTTCTTTTTCTTTTATTTTGTGAGCCATAATGCTTTTTAAAGAGTAGCAATTGGCCAAGTCATCTATTTTTTCATACTTTTTTAAAATCGGAATAATTTCACTCAGAATTTTACTTGCTTCGTCAAATCTGGTTTTTAAAACTAAATATTTTACTTGACCCAATCGAGTTTGAGCAAGCTCGATTTGATTATTTTCTGTGTTAGACAATTCATTTTCCAGCTCTTTGTATAATTGGAATGATGAATCGGGATTTACATAATAAATTTGATTAGCTATTTTCAATTGCTCATCAATGTCTTGAGATAAAACAACAGAAATGTTCAGTAATAATATAAAAGAAAAGAATAACTGTTTCATTTATTTACTCCTCTGTTTCAGGGTCTTTTTTCCACGATTCACAAACTACTTCTAAATCACATAAATTATAACCACCTCTGCTCATTTCATAAGCTTTAATTTGTGTTTGTTCCTCTAATCTTGTGTTATCACTTCCGCAACCTTCAATACTCCATAAAATTTCATTGTTCATTCGATTTATTAAGTCACATTTTTTACATTGATTAGGTAATACAGCACCATTAAACATTTGTGCACAAGAAGTGAACAAAATAACAATTAATGAACTAAAAACAATTTTTTTCATGATGAGATAAAATTATTTAGGAAAGATAATTTTTTTTGAAAGAGGAAACTATAAAAATTTTGTATTTTAGTTGAAAATAACTTTAAAATATGAAGAGAAGAAGAGTATTTGGTTTATTTGTATTACCTGTTTTTTTATTGATTTCTGCATTTGCTATTTCTAATTCATCTCCATCGGTATTGGATATGAGTGGTTATGTCCTATTAGATGATAATAAAGTGGAAGGAGCAGTTGTGAAACTCTATCAAGACAATATGATTGTGAATAAAGTTTCTACTAAGAAAAATGGAAGATTTAGGTTTATGTTGTTTAGTGATTATGAATACATGTTGGAGATAAGCTATAAAGATTGTGTGAATGAACGTATTTATGTAAATACTAAGAACAAAGGTGATATGGATGATAAATACTTTTTTGAGTTTATAGCTGACTTAATGAAATTGAAAGAATTTGAAGGAGTAGATATGTCTAACCTAGATTTTCCTACCGCTATTATAAAATATGATGCTGATGAAGATGAATATGTACATGATAAAGTGTACAGTAAAAATGTGAGAGCTGATTTAAGAAAAATGAAAGAAGCAGCTTCAAATAAATAGAAAAAATTAATCAATAAAAAAACCCAAACTATTTAGTTTGGGTTTTTTTATTATTTCAAATGATGATTATTTTTTAATCATTTTTCTTTCTTTAATTCTTGCTGATTTACCAGTTCTTTCTCTTAAGTAGAAAATACGAGCTCTTCTTACGCTACCATGTTTCACAACTTCAATTTTATCAATAAATGGAGAGGCAAAAGGGAAAATTCTTTCTACTCCTACGTTACCTGACATTTTTCTGATAGTGAAAGTTTCATTTGCTCCAGAACCTCTTCTTTGTAAAACTACACCCTGGAAGTGCTGAATTCTTTCTTTATTTCCTTCTTTAATTTTGTAATATACAATAATTGTATCTCCTGCGTTAAAAACTGGCAATTCTTGAATTGGAGATAAATCGTTTTCTACTAATTTAATCGCGTCCATGCTTCTGTTTATTAAAAGTTTTCCTTTAAAAGGGCTGCAAATTTATACATTAAATATTAGTTAGCAAACAAATTGATGAAATATTATTCTACTTTTCTTCATTTAATTCTAATAATTGTTGCTCGTACATTTTAAAGTAGGTTTTGCCAAGTTCTATTAGAGATTGATGCGTGCCACTTTCAATAATTTGTCCATTATCTATCACCAAAATTTTATCTGCATTTTTAACCGATGAAACACGATGGCTAACAATTAAAGAGGTTTTATTTCGCATCACTTCTTTTAAATTATTTAAAATCATGTCTTCAGTTTCTGTATCAACTGCAGACAAACAATCGTCAAAAATTAAAATTTTAGGTTCTTTGATAATGGCTCTGGCAATTGAAATTCTTTGTTTCTGTCCACCAGAAAGTGTAACACCACGCTCTCCAAGTCGTGTTTTAAATTGTTGAGGAAATTCTATTATACTACTATAGATAGCGGCATTTTTAGCAGCCTTTTTAATGACTGATTCATCAGGTAATCCATTTTTGTACCCAAAAGCAATATTATTTTCAATGGTATCAGAAAATAAGAATACTTCTTGTGGTACAAACCCAATATTTTCTCTTAATTGATTTAAGTTAACATCTTTTAAATTGTGATTGTCAATTAAAATTTCGCCTTCGGAAACATCGTAATTTCTTAAAATAAGATTAATGATGCTCGATTTTCCTGAACCTGTTTTCCCAACAATCGCTAGTGTTTCACCTTGTTTAATTTCAAAAGAAATATTTTTTAATGCAGTAATTCCTGATTCAGGATAGGTAAAAGATACTTCTTTGAATTTTATATTTCCTTTTAAATCAAAATGTTCATTGCTAGGGTTTTTAATTTTAGAAGGAGTAGATAAAAATTCGTTTATTCTTTTTTGAGAAGCTGCCGCTCTTTGAATAATGGAAGTAACCCATCCAATTGCAGTTACCGGCCATGTAAGCATGTTGATGTAAAATACAAATTCCAAAATGTTACCTAAAGTAATATTGCCATTGATGTATTCTAAGCCTCCAATATAAATTGTGAAAATTGTACTTAAACCTATCAATAACATCATTACAGGAAAAAAGACAGCATTGGTTCTTACTAAATTCATCGAATTATCTCTATATGCTTCATTTTCATTATTCAGTTTAGAAATAAAAAGTGCTTCTTTTACAAATGATTTTAAAATTCGAATACCGGAATAGGTTTCTTGAGATAGGGTAGTGATGTCAGATAATTTAGCTTGAACCTGCTCACTTTGTTTATTAATTCTATTGCTAACAAAGTAAATAATTATTGAAAGAATAGGTAGAGGGGTAAGAGAGTAGAGTGTTAGTTTTACATTTATGGAAAACATAACAGGAATAACTAAAGCAAACAAAGTGATAAGGTTGGCTGTATACATAATTCCAGGTCCCAAATACATTCTTACTTTACTTACATCTTCACTAATTCGGTTCATAATATCTCCTGTATTATTTTCCTTATAAAAAGAAGTATCAAGATGTTGAAAGTGATTAAAAATTTCATTTTTTAAATCAAACTCTATTAAGCGAGACATAATAATAATGGTTTGACGCATAAAAAAGGTGAAAATCCCTTTTGCAATGGCAAGAGCAAAAACAACTCCTCCAAATGCCAAAATTGCTTTTCCAAATGAGAGTTCATTAAATAAATCCCCAAAAAAACTACTGCTTTCAATTACTTTTCCTGATAATTTTGATTCAACCAAATTGAAGGTTTCTCTAATTATTTGTGCAGGATATAAACCAAAAATATTAGATATTACTACAAAAAGCACTCCCAACAATAGTCTGAATTTGTATTTTAAAAGGTATTTATTTAAATGTTTTAATGCCTTCATTTAGCCTAATGGATGTCTTAATTTAGTTTTTGGTCGAATATCTGATTCTATTTGTTAATAAAGATTAAATTTGCAGCCTACAAAAGGAATGCAAAAAATAATTTATACTGCAAAAGTAATTATCTTTAGCTTCTTTAACAGATAAAAATTAATTCATAAACAATGGCTGATATTTTAGATCAACAACAATCAACTGCTACAATGAATACAGTACTTGACGATATGGCAAAATACAATCACGAACAAGTGGTTTTTTGTCAAGATAATGCTACAGGTTTAAAAGCAATAATTGCAGTTCACAATACCGTTTGTGGACCAGCTCTTGGGGGAACACGTATGTGGAACTATGCTACAGGTGCTGAAGCTTTAACCGATGTATTGAGATTATCAAGAGGGATGACTTATAAAAATGCCATTTCGGGATTAAATTTAGGGGGAGGAAAAGCGGTTATTATTGGTAATTCAAGAACTGATAAAAATGAGGCATTGTTTAGAAGATTTGGAAAATTTGTTAACTCATTAAGTGGTAAATATATTACTGCAGAAGATGTAGGAATTTCTCCACAAGATATGACTTGGGTGAACATGGAAACTAACCATGTCGCAGGCTTACCAGGAAAAAGTGGTGATCCTTCACCGGTGACTGCTTATGGAGTGTATGTAGGAATGAAAGCTGCTGCTAAACAACAATTTGGAAGCGACTCATTAGCTGGTAAAAAAATTGCGGTTCAAGGAGTAGGACATGTTGGAGAATATTTAGTTAACCATTTATCAAAAGAAGGTGCTGAGGTTTATATTTCAGATATTCATGAAGATACTTTAAAAAGAGTAGCAGATACATATAAAGCAAAAGTAGTTGGGTTGAATGATATCTACGATTTAGATATGGATATTTATGCTCCATGTGCTTTAGGAGCAACAGTGAATGATGATACTTTGAATAGATTAAAATGTTCTATTATTGCCGGAGCGGCGAATAATCAGTTAAAACAAGAAGAAATTCAAGGTAAAGCGGTTATTGAAAAAGGAATAATGTATGTTCCTGATTTTATGTTGAATGCCGGAGGAGTGATAAACTGTTATGCTGAAGTAGCAGGATTAACTTCTGAGTGGGCGATGGCAAAAGCTGAAGAAATTTATAATACAACAAACCTTATTTTAAATCGTTCGTCTCAGGAAAATATCCCAACTTACGCAATTGCTAATAAAATGGCAGAAGAAAGGATAGAAGCATTAGGCAAGGTCAAGTTGTCATTTTAATCAAAAAATAATAGAAAAACGTTCTTTAAAATACAAACACAAAAATGATTAGCAGACGCTATTTAAGAGTAAAAACATTTCAGGCATTGTATGCCTATTTTCAGTCGAATGATAAAAACATCAACAAAGCAGAAAACGAATTGTTTTTGAGCTTAGAACGTATGTACGATTTGTATTTGTATTTATTGTCAATTGGTTCTGAGTTAACTCATCAAGCTGAGTTAAGAGTTGAAGACTCAAAAAGTAAACGTTTACCTACAGAAGAAGATTTAAACCCTAATCTCAAATTTATTGAGAACAGGGTTTTTGCTTTATTAGCCAACAACACTTCACTAAAAAAACAACTTTCTGATAAAAAGATTTCATGGTCTGCAGACCAAGAGTTGATTGGTAAGTTCATGAATTACATGAGAAAGCACGATGTGTATCTTGACTATATGAGTAAAAAAACTTCATCGTTTGAAGAAGATCAACAATTTGTGGTGAACTTATATAAAAAGTTAATTCCTGAATTTGAATTGATGTTGGCTGATATTCAAGATAAGAGTATTTACTGGGGGTTTGATGAGATTGATTTTGTATTAAGCATGGTGATTAAAACTATTAAAAAGTTTAATGCCAATTCTAATGAGTTTTCTTCCATCTTGAGCTTGTATACCGATTATGAGGATGATGTGAAAATGGTTAAAGATTTATTTAGAAAGACGATTAAATACGACGATGTAAACTCAGAAAAAATTGCCAAAAAAACACAAAATTGGGATGTGGAGCGTATTGCTATGATTGACATTTTGTTGATGAAAATGGCGTTAACCGAACTTATGCATTTTAATTCAATTCCTGTAAAGGTTACCTTAAACGAATACATTGAGCTTTCGAAGTGGTTTAGTACACCAAAAAGTAAAGTATTTGTGAACGGGATTTTGGATAAATTGGTTTTGGAACTAAAAGAAACAGGAGAATTAAAAAAAGTAGGAAGAGGATTATTAGATAGTTAATCTTTTACTCCATTTCCCAACAAAATGGAAGTATTAACTCTGTATTTTTTATGGCTTCTAATACCAACACCTATAAATTCTAATTCAGGGTCGAGCAGCATTCTACGATGGCGCAAACTTTCTTGGTCATCATCAATTAATAAATCTACCACAATCGAAAGAGCATCTGGAAATCCGTATTGGTTACTTTCTTTTATTTTATCATAATCTTTTTCAAACTTTTTCATTCGTTCGGCAAAGCTTTTTGCATCAGAAGAACGATGACCTTTTTTTCCAATTCGCCCCATTTCTTTCGCATGATGAATGGCTTCTTTGTATAAATCTTCTTTCACTTCTAGAGGCTCCATTTTAGGTTGTTCTTTTAAATCTTTAATTAAAGAACGGTAATATTTGTTTTTTGAAACTTTTACCTCGTCCATGTAATCTTTAAGGTAAGTATTGGCAAATAATTCACCATTCATTCGAGCAAGGTTGATGTAAAAAATTACTTTTTTCTCTTGAAAGGATAACTCTTTAATGGTTTTTCCGGTGTTGGCTCTTTGTAAGTCATTGTGACTCCAATTTGCAAAAGGAGTAATTTTTTGAGCCTGAGTAGTGCTTAACAAAATTAAGAGATGAAAGACTAAAAAAGCTGATTTTAAACGATTTAACATTTGAATTTAAATATCAGATGCCAAAAGTAGGTATTTATTTTCCGCCACTAAAAACTTTTTCTCCGTTAATATAAGTTTCAAGAACTTTAGTGTTTAAGATTTCATTTTCTTTGGTTTCCATAATATCATTATCCAACACAATGAAATCCGCTTTTTTTCCAACTTCTAAACTTCCTTTTTCATTTTCTTCAAAATTGGCAATGGCCGCCCAAATAGTCATTCCTTTTAAAGCTTCTTCTCTTGTTAATGCATTTTCTGGGTTAAAGCCATTCTCAGGATACCCTTTGCTATCTTTTCTAGCAACTGCTGCATAAAAAGTATTCAAAGGATTTATTCCTTCCACTGGAAAATCAGTACCCAATGCAATCAATCCATTTTGTTGTAATAACTTTTTGTAGGCATAAGCATTTTTAAGCCTTATTTCGCCTAATCTATCTTTTGCCCAATACATATCTGAGGTGGCATGTGTAGGTTGAACAGAAGGAATAATATTATACTGAGCAAAAATTTCAAAATCTTTATCATTTATTACCTGTGCATGTTCAATTCTCCATCGTTTGTCGTTAGTTCCTTTCAATACATTTTTATAGATATTTAAAATCATTCTGTTTGCAGAGTCACCAATGCAGTGTGTATTCATCTGAAAGCCTTTTTGATATAGTAAAGGAGCATACTTTTCATAAAATTCTTTCAATTCAATCATCAATCCAAATTGTTCTTGCTCAATAATATCTGAATAAGGTTCTAACAAGCAAGCACCTCTTGAGCCCAAAGCGCCATCAGCATAAAATTTAAAAGAACTAACATTTATGTGATTGGTTTTAAAAGGACCTTTTTCTAAATAATAGTTAAATAATTCTGGTCTAGCGCTTATCATAGCATATATATTGAGTTTTAAGATGCCTTGAGTATCTAGTTTTTCTAAATATTCAATTTCAAATTGGTCTAATCCGGCATCATCAACAGTTGTTAAACCCACTTCAAATAAATTTTGTTGTGCTTTTATTATAGCTTCCGTCAGAGTATTTTCATTGGGTTGAGGAATAACATTCATGACCAAATCAACAGCATTATCGATTAAAATTCCTGTTAATTGATTGTTTTTCTTTTCAATGATTCCGCCATTTATTTGAGTTGTTAAATCAATGTTAGCTATATCTAGTGCTTTTTGATTGGCAATAGCTGCATGCCCATCAACTCGTCTTAAAAATACAGGGCGATTAGGAAATAGGATATCTAATTTTTCTTTGTTTGGAAATTCTTTTATATCCCAATCGTTTTGATCCCAACCTCTTCCTTCAATCCATTCAATTGAATTTTCTTTAGAAAATGTTACTACTTTTTCGAGAACTCCATCAAATGAGGATGTTCCAACTAAATTCACTTGTAATAAGCTTTTTGCATAACCAACAAAATGACAATGAGCATCAATAAATCCTGGGAAAACAGGTCTTTTTTGAGCATCTAAATATTCTTTTGCTAAGTATTTATTTAAAATTTCATTTTCAGCACCAACGGCAATTATTTCTCCATTATCTACTACAAAAGCTTCTGCTGTTTCAAAAGCATCATTTACAGTATAAACTTTAGCATTGTGTACAATTAAATCTACTTTTTCTGTAGGCTCGCAAGCAAACAATAATAGAAGAGGTAAAATGTAAATTAATGATCTCATAAAATCTTTTTTAAGATTGGAATTTTTTGTTTTAGTTTTTCAATGTCTATCAATAAAACGTTTGCTAACAGTAAAAATGGAATAGCAGGAACTTTATATCTGGCAATTGCTCCAAAGTTCGATACAGTTAATCCAATTATTAAATACAAACTAATTGCAAAAGAAATACAGAAGAGAATTTTAGCCCAATCCGGGTTGTTTTTTTTGTGATAAAATGAGAATAAAAAAAGAATGATTAAATCTAAGTTTTCTACTGAACTCATTAACACTAATGGTGAATTTACTTCCCATAAAAATGGGCGTAAAAAAGTATTGGTTAATGCAAAAGGAATTTGAATAAGAACATCTATATAATTTTCTAGCTCGCTAACATAAAATGTACTTTTACTTTTTACTTCAGTTAACAACTGTAAAAAGTCATGTTGTTTAGCAATAATCAATTCAAATGGATTGAATTTGAGAGGTGCATTTAGTAGTAAATAACTAGCTAACAAAATCATCAAAAAACTAAAAGAAAAAGCAATGATTACATTTTTAATGAAGCTTTTTTGATAGATTATATAACCAAGTAAAGCTGGAATTATTGCCACTAAAATGTACATTTTAGTATATATGATAACAACAAACCCAAGAACAAAAAACACAATATTTTTGGCATTCCATTTTTTTGAAAGTTGAACATAGGAATAAAACATCATTCCGATACCAAAAAAAATAAAACTTTCTTTGAGCAATCCTGAACCCCAAAATAAAACAGAAGGAGCAAGAAAAATAAAGTAAAAAAGCAATTTTTTACTTTGACGAATGTGATGAATTGCAGTTTTAAAAATAGCCGTTAATCCAATAAGCGAAATAAAATTAATGAACACATTGTGGACATGAAAATGACCAAAAGAAAACAATTGTACAAAAGCATTAAAACGAATAATAATGTGACTGTCGCTAAAAATGTTGGTAGGATATTCACTGTACCAAAAATGCATTTTATCGTAGTATGTGGTATTAAAATACGGGGTGTCGTTTTGGAAGGCAAACAACATTTTAAAATAATCGGAAGGATTGGTTTTTAAGGCATCAAACATTATTTTACCATCATCAAAGTATTTAAAAATATCAGTTGAACTTCTATCGGAATAATAGTTGGTGTAAAGCATGGTTAGCGTTATTCCGGCTATCAATTTAATTCCAAAAACAACTATAAACCAATATTTTGGAATGAGCTCATCATTAAAAAAAGGCATTTTGTAAATGATAAAGCAAAAAACCAAAAAATAAAATATGGTGAGTAAAACTTCCAAATCTTTAATTTGAGTTTAAAAGTAGCTAATTATTTAACGATTCAAAAAATGTAATTTTGTCTAATGACAAAAAAAGAACGATACCAATTATTTATAAACCATTTCAGTAAGAAAAATCCAACAGCGGAAACTGAATTGGAATATTCTAATCCTTATGAATTGTTGGTGGCTGTAATACTTTCGGCACAATGTACCGATAAAAGAGTGAATATAGTGACTAAAGATTTTTTCAGACGATTTACTAATGCAAATGAATTGGCTGAAGCGGATGTAGAGGAAGTTTTTGAATACATTAAAAGTATTAGTTATCCAAACAATAAAGCCAAACATTTGGTAGGAATGGCTAAAATTTTAGTGCATGATTTTAATAATGTAGTTCCTGATAATGTTGATGATTTGCAAAAAATGCCTGGAGTAGGGAGGAAGACAGCTAATGTAATTGCAAGTGTAGTTTACAATAAACCTGCTATGGCAGTGGATACACATGTATTTAGAGTAGCAGAACGTTTGGGGTTGACTAGTAATGCTAAAACTCCATTAGAAGCCGAAAAACAACTTGTAAAATACTTGCCTGAGGAAGTAATTCCGGTAGCTCACCATTGGTTAATATTACATGGGCGTTATATTTGTTTAGCTCGAAAACCTAAATGTAGTGAGTGTGATATCTCTCACTTTTGTAAGTCATTTGGGAAGTTTGATTAAAACCAAACACCTACACTAAAAATTACCTCTTCTCGGTGGTTGGTGTTTTTATGATTTACTAAAAAAATATCTTCATTTGTTTTAGTGTGTAGAGTTCTGCCTTCTAGCCTAACATATGAGTTTTCTATAGGTTTTACCTCAACCCCTAAAGTGGTTCCTATAATATCCATTCCTACTAACTCATGATGGCTATTTTGAATTGGACCAGTTAATATTTCATCTGGGTCGGTAAAAAATTCTTCGCGACCGTAAACAGCATATTTTTTATTGAATTTGTATTTTAAGGCAAATAAAGCACTGTGCATATAAGCCGTTTTTGTTGTATCGGTTAATTGAGAGTTTTGCTGCAAGCCAAAATTGTATTCAGCACCAATGTCAATTTTATCAGATCGATAAACCATATACAAATTATTGTATAAGCGTTGTTGTGGTCTAGGAAAATCTTCCGGACTTTCATCACAAGTAATGGTGTTAATGGTAATGCTTAGTTTATCGTTTGGATTAATAACAGCAGATAATCCTACGGCTTTGTTTTTATTGGTTTCTACAAACGTGTTAAAGCTGTTGAATACATTGGCTTGTAAAGCAATTTTTTTGTTGAATTGATAGGTAAGTTTAGCTCCACTTAAAAAATAAGGTTCAAAATAAGTAGTAGAAGCAATACTACTGGCAATATTTTCTCTAGGTTGTATCGATTCGAGCCCAATGTGGGTTCTAAAAAAACCAATATCAAACCATAGCTTGTCTATTATTTTGTAGCCAGCATTGGCTTCTTGTATCATGTTGTATTGGGAAGACCAAGCACTTTGAGGAATATCCCCTATTTGAAAAGTAAAAATTCCTCTAAAATTATCAGATGTATAAACTCCTCCAAGTTGAACTATATTTAAACCAAATTTATCACTATAAGGTGCAGTAGTAGGTAGCTTTTGATAATTTCCTGTGCCAACAGAATCGTTATAATAAGCATAATAAGAACTTACATATCCACTTAATACTAGCTGACCTGTTGAATCATAATCATCATCATTTTCAATTACTTCTGTACCTGTAAAAGTTAGGTTTTTACCTAAATTGTCAATTTTTACTTCTTGAGCAAGAATACTTAAGGTGAACCAAAATAAAAAAAAAGTCGTGTAATATTTTATCATCTTTAAAGATTTGTTCAGCTAATGTAATATTCTTATTTCAATTAGTTTTCTTTATTGAAAATAGATATTCATCTGCAAATAAAACCGTTTATCATAATTCATATTCATTTATATAAAACAAGAGATAAATTAGCAGTAAAACAAAATTTAATAAAATGAAAAAAATTGCAACTTTCGTATTGTTCCTTATCGGAACGCAAATGGTTTCAACAGCGCAAACTGCTGAAGAAATAGTAAAAACATATATAGAAAATATTGGTGGAGAAGAAGCTTTACGCAACATTAAAAATGTAAAAATGACTGCAAAAGTTGATGCTCAAGGTATGACTTTGCCTTTGGAAATGATAAACACTTCAGAAGGAAAAATGATAGTAAGTTTTGAATTTCAAGGTAAGAAAATGATTCAACAAGCTTTCGATGGTGAAACTTCTTGGGGAGTTAATTTTATGACTCAAAAAGCTGAAAAAGCAGATGCTGAACAAACAGAAAATATAAAAAGAGAAGCCGGCGACTTTCCTGAGGCTTTCTTAGATTATGAAAAGAAAGGTTACCAAATAGAATTAATAGGTAAAGAAACCATGGAAGGTGTTGAATGTTTCAAAGTAAAGTTTACTAAGAAACCATTGTTAGCAGATGGAGAAGAAGTTGAAAATGTAACCTATTATTATTTTGACACTGAAAATTACATTCCAATTCTTACAGAATCAGAGATAAAAAGTGGCCAAATGAAGGGTGCAATTTCTCAAACTGTATTTAGTGATTACCAAGAAGTAGAAGGTGTTTATTTTGCTTTTTCAATTAATTCTAGATTAAAAGATGGTCAAGGACAACCTGTTACTATAGAAAAAGTAGAAGTAAATGTAGATATTGATGACTCAATATTTAAATTCCCTGAAACAGAAGAAGAATCAGGAACGGAAGAAGGTAAATAATCATTTAAAACTTATTGAATTTCATGAAAAAGTTAGTTTTAGCAATATTTGCTCTATCTACTCTTGTATCTAATGCACAACAAGAAATTCCTCTAAAAGGAAAAGAATTATTTGGAGATATGAAAGCTCGTCATATAGGACCGGCTTTAATGAGTGGTAGAGTAACAGATATAGAAGGTCATCCTTCCAACTCAAAAGTAATTTACATTGGAACAGCCGGAGGTGGTGTATGGAAATCAAACGATGGTGGTGTGATGTTTAATCCAATATTTGATGATTACTGTCAATCAATTGGTTGTGTTGCTGTAGATCCAAATCAACCGGATAATGTAGTTTGGGTAGGTACAGGTGAAGTATGGACAAGAAATAGTGTTTCTGTAGGAGATGGAATTTACAAATCTAATGATGGAGGAACTACTTGGCAAAAAATGGGGTTGGATAAATCTGATAGAATTTCAAGCATTAAAATTCATCCCAAAAATTCAGATGTTTTATATGTTGGAGTTTTAGGAGCTTTATGGGGAGATAGTGAAGAACGAGGAGTTTATAAAACTACAGACGGAGGTAAAACTTGGGAAAAGATATTTTACATTGATAATAAAACCGGTTGTTCTGATTTAGTGATGGATCCTATAGATCCGAACATTATGTATGCTTCTTTTTGGGAATACCGAAGAACTGCTTGGTCTTTTAGTTCTGGAGGAGCTAATAGTGCATTATATAAAACTGTTGATGGCGGAAAAACTTGGAATAAAATTCATAACGGATTCCCTAAAGGCAAATTAGGAAGAATAGCAGTTGCGGTAGCTCCATCTAATAGTAAGATAGTCTATTCAGTTTTAGAAACGGAATTTCCAGATAAAAATGGTTTATATAAATCTGAAGATGGAGGGGCATCATGGAAACACATGAATGCAGATTTTGGTTTGGTGGTTCGCCCATTTTATTTTTCTAGAATAGTTGTAGATCCAACCAATCCTGATGTATTAGTGAAAGCTGGTTTATATGGCTCAATTAGTAAAGATGGAGGTTCTACTTTTAAAGGATTGGGAGCAATGCATCCTGATATACACGATATTTGGTTTGATATTAAAGATTCAGATAAAATGTTTGCTGCAACAGATGGAGGCTTGTATCGTTCTTTAAATCAATGTGTAACCATGGAGATGATTGAAAATTTACCTATCAGTCAGTTTTATCATATTGCAGTAGATAATCAAGAACCCTATAATGTTTATGGAGGATTACAAGATAATGGTTCATGGTATGGACCTTCATCTAGTCCAGGTGGAGTAGAGGCAAGAGATTGGGAAGTAATAGGTGTAGGAGATGGATTTAGAGTTTATCCACATCCTACCCAGCCACATATTATGTACTCAGAAATGCAAGGAGCAGAAAATGTATGGAGATATGATGCTAAAGCACGTCAAACAAGAACAATTCAACCATTACCTGTTGAAGGTGACCCTAAGTTAAGATTTAACTGGAATGCTGCTATGACTACAAGTCCGAATAATCCTGATAGGTTTTATATTGGAAGCCAATTCTTGCATCGTTCAAATGACAAGGGAGATAACTGGGAAAAAATTTCCCCTGATTTAACTACTAATAATAAAGCTAAACAGAATCAGGAAAATTCTGGTGGATTATCTAAAGACAATTCAGGTGCTGAAAATCATTGTACTATATTTACAATAGCAGAATCACCTTTAGACGAAAATATTATTTGGGTTGGAACTGATGACGGGAATGTACAAGTAACACAAGATGGGGGAAAAACCTGGTTAAATACAACACCAAATATTGCTGGTTTACCTGCAAATACATGGTGTTACCATATTGAAGCAAGTAAATTTGGTAAAGGAATAGCTTATGCAGTATTCGATGGCCATACCAAAAACGATATGAAAACCTATGCATATAAAACAAGCGATTTTGGAAAAACCTGGAAGTCTATCGTAACAGATGATATTTATGGTTTTGCAAGAAGTTTACAAGAAGATTTAGAAAACGAAAATCTGTTGTTTTTGGGAACTGAATTTGGATTGTATGTTACTGTTGATGGAGGTATGAATTGGAGTAAGTTTACTAACAATATGCCTTCTGTTGCTGTTCATTATTTAGAAATGCATCCTAAAACAAATGATTTAATCATGGGAACGCATGGTAGAGGTGTTATCATTTTGGATGATGTTAGCCCATTGCGTCAAATTAAACCTGAAATATTGGAAAAACCATTAGTATTTTTAAAAACACCCCCGGCTATTTTGTGGGAGGAAAGCACTTTTGGAGGTACCAGTACTGAAACTCAATTTGTGGGGTCAAATCCAAGTCGTTCTGCAAAAATTATTTATTATTTATCTAAACGACACACTTTTGGTAAAATGACCATGAAGGTTGTTGATATGGAAGGGAAAGAAGTAACAACCCTATCGCCCGGTAAACAAAAAGGAATTAACATAGTTGAATGGGACGGTGTAATGAAAGCGCCTAAAGTTGCTACCGGTAAAACCTTTTCATTTGGTGGAATGACTCCCCCAAGAGTAAAAGCAGGTAAATATAAAGTGGTTATTGAAAAAGGTAAAGAACAGTTTGAGACTGAGATTGAATTAAAATATACTCCAAACACTGTTTTTACTTTAGCTGAAAGAGATGAACAATTCAAAACTACTATAGAGTTGTATAAAATGACAGAAGACCTAGCATATTTAGTTTATGAATTAGATGAAATGCTTAAATACATTGAGAATAATAAAGAGCAAAAATCATTGTCTAAACAAGGTGCTGTTTTAAACTCTAAATTAAATGATTTGAAAAAGACTCTAGTTATTACCACTGGTGATAATTATGTTGGTGCTGCTGAACCTCAATTAAGAGAAAAGTTGGGAGATATATATAGCAAAGTAGCAGGCTACTATGGTAAACCTTCTAATTCAGAGTATCAAAACATTAAACTAATTACCAATCGTTTTAATAAAGCTAAAACAGATTTTGAGACTATCAAGAAAGGATTGTTTGCTAAGTATTTAAGCTCTGCTGAAAAAATAGAGATTAAAGCTATGGAAATAAAGTCCTATGAAGAATTTGTGAAAAAATAAGCTAATATAGATTAACTAAAAAGCCCCACTTTAGTGGCCTTAATTATGCAAGTCTTTTATGAAACATTTTGAGAATAGCACAATTAAGGATTTAGAAGGCTTGAAAGGTTAAAGAAGAACCTCTAGCAGCAATGTTGGAGGTTTTTTTATTTCTTAATTTCATTTAAACATTCAGAAAGAGATTCTTTTACTCTAATAAACCCTTCAATAAAATTTTCAATATTAATTTCTAAGTAAGATTTTTCTAATCTTATTTCTATTATTGCTTGCTGACATTCTGAAATATGTGTTGAAAATATTTCTATTCTTTCATCTCCAATAAATTTAGATAAATGTTCAATAGTAGGGATAAGAA
This sequence comes from Flavobacteriales bacterium, assembly GCA_020635825.1. Taxonomy (GTDB): domain Bacteria; phylum Bacteroidota; class Bacteroidia; order Flavobacteriales_E; family Vicingaceae; genus Vicingus. The sequence continues at coordinate 143,663 of JACJZA010000009.1, read as the reverse complement.
ATTCAGATTGAATTTCAAATAATTCCATAGGAGTTTTATTTTCATCGGTTGTTCCTGTATATGCTAGATGAGGAAATATATATTTCCTAAAGAGTAAATCAATTGGTCCTAAAAGAGGGTCATTATTAATTTTTTCGACTTCCGTTTCTAGTTTCACAAAGGATTTCATTGCTTTTTGGAGGTGTAATTTAAAGTAATCCACATGTTTACTGCATGTATCTTGATACGAATAAAACTTATTCTCCAAATTAATTGCTAACTGCTCATTGATTAGGACAGCACCATTAATTTTGTTTCCAATTTCAATTGCCTTTTCTCTTTTTTTAAATTTTTGCAACAGATATTTATAAAGGTCTCCCTTATCTAAAGATTTAAATATATCTCCTCTCAATTGGATGATTGTAGTAACTTCAGGTGTGTCAAATTTTTCTTTTCGGTGTTCTATGAGAAACTTTTTGAGTTCCTCAATTTGATTATCAAGTGGGGTATTGTAGAATTCAATTTCTGCTATCCATCTTTCCCCTGCTTTTGAAACTCTTTTTCGTTCAACAAATATATCTATAATTCGGTCAGCTAAAATACCTAAGATAAATGCAGTTACAGGGAAAATTATATCAAAATATTCTTTAAATTTTGATATATCATTTAAATTTTCAGTATGACACATTATTCATTCATAAAATATGAGAATTATAAATGTACTAATTATTAAAATTGTTCTTTTCTCCATTTCGTTATCATTTCAAAATACATGGTCTTTATTTCTTCATTATTAAAAGCCTCTTCAATTACTAATATTCTTTTAATAAAATTCTCAACAATATCTTTGCTCTGGAAATAAAAAGATTCATCAATCAAATGAGGGCCATCCCACTTTCCCGTTTTCTTTAATAAATTAATATAGAAACCTTTATTTTTATTTGTATCAGCTTGTTTCCACCATTCCTCATTTACACCTAAAGACTCTTTCCCATCAGTCAAATCATTAAGCCATTGAATTAAATTTTTAATTCCTTGACTATTTTTTTCATGTAATCTTTTTTTTGAAACTGTTCCTGGTTCAATACCTTCAAATGGTTTTAATCTAATATCATTACTAATCTCCATTAAAGTTCCAAAAACTTCCGCTTGTCTTATTACCTCATGCTTAAAACGATGCCTAGAAAAATAACTATCAAAATCTTCAGGTTTTATATTTTTTATTGATTCTCTATCAATAGTTAATTGTAAAAGAAGAAAAGCCTTAACTGCTTCTTCAGCTGCTAAAATTAAATGTGATGTAGCAATACCATAAGAGATGGATTCACAACTTTCTGCTACTAATAAATGATTTAAAAAGTTTTCCTTGCCTAAATCATAGCCCCTTTTAAAATCAGTATCCTTATGTATATTTTTCATTATTTATTCAGGTTGAAAATTATCAGGGTCAATTCCCATCGGGTTATAAACCTTTGGGCATGAAGTAGAACCTTTTTTAAGGAACATGATTCTTATTTTAATAATAAATGGGCGAGAGCGAGTATTAAAATAATCATGTGTAGATTTAATATGGTTAAATTCATAAATGGCAAAAATGGGGGTTTCTATCATTGGCATAATAATCAGTCTTTTTCCTGTTTTAAACCCCATTCCAAAGAAGTAATGTAATTCACCCACAAAATCGGATACAAATTTTTGTTCCTGACCTAAAATTGTTCCACCAGCACCTCTACTCTTGATGATAAAATAATCTGCATTTAATCCTATTCCATTTACCATAAATGTCTTTTCAGAAATATCATAACTATTACCAATATTAAAATATGCAGAGATAGCATGATCACTAAATTTAGCATTAGTCGAAGATTGAGAGTAGATAGCATTATTAAGCATAGTAGTTTGTTCAAAATCTTCTCCACCCCTAAACCATTTGTATGATAAACCAAAATCTTGATAATTGATTACTCGCTTTCCATTAATTTTAAATTTTCCAATTTCAAAGAACAATCCAAAATTTCCTTTAGGAGTTGCGGTATAGTCTTGAGTAAATGTTTGATTTAGTGTATCTATAAAATCAATAGTTTCTGATTCTTTAAGGTAAGGAAACATATAAGTGGCACCGATACCAAAAAACCATCCTTTATCTAGTTTATCATTGCCTAAACTGTATAAACCTCCCTTTTTATTACCCGGGCCATAAGTTTGTCCAATAGCAATAATAGATAATAAAATAAAAGGGAAAATCAGTGTTTTTTTCATGTAAATTATAGTTCGTTTAAGATAGCTTTTTCAACATCTTCACTATCCCAAACGTTTTCAATATCATTAAATTGTTTCATTACTTTTTTCATGATAGCATCTTGTTTCTGTCCAGTATTCCATGCTTCAGAATATCTAATATGGCTAAAAGTAACTTGACTGTACAAAGGCATCCATTTATCTGGGTGTTTTTCAGAAAAATGAGCTTCTATTTTCTTTTGTAATAAAAACATTGGGTCTGCAACGTAATCTCTCATTACATGGTAATTATGTAAGGATAAGTCTTGTACTCCATCTCCATCAGGCTTTCTTAATAATTGATAGTCTTCAAATATTTTATTCCAATCATCACCGTGTTTTTGCATTAATTCCCACATCACAGTACAATCTTCAAAACCACAATTCATCCCTTGACCATAAAAAGGAACAGTAGCATGTGCAGCATCTCCCATTAAAGCTGTTTTCCCATGTGTCCATGGGTAACATCTTACAATCGCTAATGAAGATAATGGATGATCTTCCCAAGCATCTGCAATGTTTGGCATCATATTGTAAAAATCGGGGAAGGTAGTTTTAAAGAAATTATCTACAGCTTCTTTACTAGTAAGTGTTTCAAAAGATTTTTCACCTTTAAATGGCATGAAAAGGGTACAAGTAAATGAACCATCTTCATTAGCTAAAGCAATCAACATAAACCTTCCTCTTGGCCAAATGTGGAGTGCATTTTTATCTAGTTTATAAGAACCATCTTCATTAGCTGGTAAAAGAATTTCTCGATATCCGTCTTCAATGTATTTTTGGCTGTAATCAAACCTATCAAGTTTTTGCATAGCATTGTAACGAACTGCAGAAAAAGCCCCGTCAGCTGCAAATACTAAATCAGATTGTACTTCTGATTTTTTGCCGGTTTCAGTGTTTTCAAGATAAACAATGCCATTTTCTAAGTCTGTATCAATGCATTTTTCATTGTAGAAAATTTTAGCGTTACCGTATTCTTCAGCAATGTCCATCATTTTTGCATTAACACCACCACGTGAAACGGAGTAAATAGCCTGACCTTCTTTTCCATAAGGTTGATAGGTTAAATTACCTTCCATGTCATGCATAATTCTACCGGTCATAGGAATAGCAATTTTTCTAATTTCATCACCTACACCAACAGCATCTAATGCTTTCCAGCCTCTAGTTGAAAGCGCTAAATTGATTGACTTTCCAGCAGATATTTCTGCCTTACGAATATCAGGTCTTCTTTCAAAAATTTTTACTTTATATCCTGCTTTTGATAGGTAAACAGCCCATAATGAGCCTACTAATCCTGCACCTACAATTGTTGCTGTTTTCATATAATTACTTTATAAAATATTTATTGATTATAAAAGCCAACGATTTTGTTTCTTAAAGGGTTGTTAATTGAATATTCTACTAATAAACTATCAACTACTTTTTGTATTCCATGTCTTTTATCAGCTATAAAGTCATCTTTAATCAAAGAATCATTTACTGAGTAAGAATAATATGCTTTTTGGTAGACACCACTACCTCTATATCCTGGAATAATATCAATTTTAGTAACATAACCTTTTACTTTTCCAGTTTTACCAATAAAAATTGTAGGTAATTCAAAATGATTCCACATCAAGTAACCCGCAATAATTAAAAATAATATAGCAAATATTGATGCTCCTTTATTCATTTATTGTGAAATAGCTTTTATTAAAATTTCACCAAAACGGTAAATGTCTTCAAATGAATTATACAATGGAACTGGAGCCATTCTGATAGCATTTGGTTCTCTCCAGTCAGAAATTACACCCTCGTTAAGAAGTTTATCAAATAAAGCCCTTCCAAAACCGTGAGCAATAACTGATACCTGACAACCTCTTTCAGACCAATCTCTAGGAGTAATAATTTCCAACCATTTTCCTTCAGATTTGTTGAGGTAAGTTTCAGAAATTTCATCAACAACAAATTCCAAGTATCCAGAAAGTAAACGTTGTTTTTTTAATAACTTATCCATTCCCACTTCATCAAAAATATCAATGGATGCTTTATGAGCGGCCATTGTTAATACTGGAGCATTACTCATTTGCCATGCTTCAGCAGATTTCATGGGTTTAAATCCTTTCTCCATTAAAAAACGAGTTTCTTTTTCATGTCCCCACCAACCAGCAAATCTTGGAAGTTCGGTATTGTTGCAATGACGCTCATGAACAAAAACTCCAGAAACACCTCCAGGCCCAGAATTAAGATATTTGTATGAACACCAACAAGCAAAATCAACATTCCACTCATGTAGTTTTAATTCAATATTACCTGCACCGTGTGCTAAATCAAAACCACAATTAGCACCTACCTTATGTGCAGCTTCTGTAATTGCTTTCATATCAAAAACTTGCCCAGTAAAATAATTTACGCCTCCTATCATTACACAAGCTAAACTACTTCCTGCTTTTTCAATAGCATCGATAATATCTTCGTGTCTTGTAGTTCTTTCTCCTTCCCTAGGGGCAACTTCTATCAGTGCGTCTTCAGGATTGAATCCTGCGGATTTTACTTGCATCTCTAAAGCATATTGGTCTGATGGAAAAGCTTTTGCTTCACAAACTATTTTATATCGTTCTTTGGTTGGACGATAAAAAGAAACCATCAATAAGTTAAGGTTGACAGTAAGGTTGTTCATTACCACAACTTCCTTTGGAAGTGCACCTACAATTTTTGAAATAGGCTCCGTAAACATTTCATGATAAGCAAACCAAGGATTTTTAGCATGAAAATGACCTTCAACACCCCATTGTGCCCAATCTTCTAATTCTTGATTGATGTATTTTTGAGTTGATTTTGGTTGAAGACCTAATGAATTTCCTGTAAAATAGATGGTTTGTTTACCATTGATAACAGGAATATAAAATTTATCTCTATAACTTTTTAATTCATCTTGCTCATCCATTTTTTGAGCAAAATCAATACTGTTTTCGTAATTCATTACTGCTTTTTTAAAGGAGTGTAAATATAAGCCTTAGTAAAGTAGTTACAAAGTCAGAATGATTATAAATTACGAAAAATGCGTTAAAATTTTAACTCTAGTTGTTCGGGTAATAAACGAAAAGATTTTCTATGGATTTCTGTTGATCCATGAGCTTTTATTGCATCTCGATGAACTTTGGTTGGATATCCTTTGTTCTTATTCCAATTATATACTGGATATTTATTATGGTATTCCTCCATAAATTCATCACGGTAAGTTTTAGCTAAAATTGATGCTGCTGCAATAGATAAAAATTTCCCATCACCTTTTATGATACATTCATGTGGGATAGAAGGATAAGGCTTAAATCTATTTCCATCTATTAGTAGAAGTTCTGGTTTTTTAGATAAATTTTCTATTGCTCTATGCATGGCTAAAAAAGAAGCATTAAGAATGTTTATTTTATCTATTTCGTAATTATCGACAATTCCAAGGGCATATGCTATAGCATCTTTTTCAATCTCTTGTCTAAGAATAAGTCTCTTTTTTTCAGAAAGTTGTTTAGAGTCGTTGAGTGTTTTGTTTTTATAATTTTTGGGGAGAATTACTGCTGCTGCATAAACCGGACCAGCCAAACAACCTCTTCCAGCTTCATCACAACCTGCTTCAATGAATTTATTTTGGAAACAACTTTTAAGCATTAAGTGTTTTTTGAATGGATTCCCAAAGTAATGAAGCTGTTTTGTTCCAAGAGAATTTTTTTGCTTGAATTAAACTTTTTTCTGCCAGCGTATTTCGTAATTCAGGTTTTTCAACTATTTGAATCATAGCAATAGAAATATCATCTACTGAAAAAGGGTCAACTAATAATCCGGAATCTTCAACAACTTCGGGCATTGACGTAACATTTGAAGTAATGACTGGAACACCACAACTCATAGATTCAACAAGAGGAATTCCAAAACCTTCAAAAATTGGCACATACGTTAAAGCGTAAGCTGAAGCTGTGATGTCATATAAATCCTGTTCAGCTACTCTCCCTGCAAACAAAATATCACTTTTATGTTGTAGAGAATTATATATTGACTCAATTTCATCTGTCCACCACATTTTTTTTCCAACAATCAGTAATTTAAAATTTGAGTTTGTTTGTTTTTTAAAAGCATCAAAAGCTTGAAACAAACGAATCAAATTTTTTCTTGGGTGAAGTGTTCCTACAAACAAAAAATAATTCTTCCCTTCTGTAAATCGATTTTTGATTTCAGTAATTATATCCTCGTTTATAGGTCTGAAATTTTCGTTGGCCCCATTGTATACTACATCAATTTTATCAGGAGAAATATTATAAGTTTTTATGATGTCTTTTTTAGAAAACTCCGAAACGGTTGCAATTCTTGTAGATTGGTTTGCAAATTTTGGGAAATTATTACAGTAGTATTTTCTGTAATTTTTTGGAAGTTGTTCCGGATAGTGTTCAAAATTTAAGTCATGAATCACACTTAATGTTTTTGTTTTTGTGTTTAGAGGTGTAATACCATCTGTACCAACAAATAAATCAGGGTTTAAATTTTTTAAAAATCGTTTAAGAGAAAACTCAAAAAATAAATAGTAAAGAAAAGGGTGTCTTGCTTGAGGAAATAGAACAATTGGTTTGATATTTTTTGCAAAAATGAATTTGGGGTCAGGTTTTCTGTCAAAAATAAAATAGAACTCAATAGCTGGATTTTCTAAAACAATTTTTTTGAATGATTCGAAAGTAAACAGACCAATTCCGTCCATTTTGTTTTTAATCAGTAATCGTGTATTTACGGCTATTTTCAAGGTTAAATTTTAGCGAAAATAATAATATTGCTCAAGATAAGTTACATTTGTTGAAAATCAATTTTTGTGCAGCGGAAGTTTATTATAAACCTTGGATTTTTATTGTTAATTAATTTTTTAATTAAACCATTTTGGATATTCGGTATTGATAGAACTGTTCAAAATACAGTTACTGCTGAAGAATATGGAACTTATTTTGCGTTATTCAATTTTTCGATGTTGTTTAATATCTTATTGGATTTAGGAATAACTAATTATAATAACAGAAATATTTCACAACACAGCCAATTATTATCTAAGTACTTCTCAGGAATCATTGCATTTAAGTTTATGTTGGCAATTGTTTATTTTATTGTCACTTTTATTACAGGTTATGTATTGGGTTACAATTCGGAACGATTTTATTTAATGGTGTTTTTATCATTGAATCAATTTTTAATCTCTTTTATACAGTATTTACGATCAAATATTTCTGGATTACAGTTATACATGCTAGATAGTTTGTTTTCTGTATTAGATAAAACATTGATGATTATTTTTTGTGCAGTGTTACTATGGGGAAATCTTTTTTCTTCAGTTTTTACCTTACATCAATTTGTTTATGCTCAGTTTTTAGCTTACTTAATAGCTGCAATTATTTTGTTTATTACAGTTTACAAAAAAGCAGAAAAAATATATTTAAAAATCAATCTTCCATTTTTGATAATAATTATTAAGCAAACATTCCCTTATGCATTATTAGTTTTAACAATGACATTTTATTATCGTATGGATGTAATAATGTTGGATTATATGTTGGAAGATGGTGAATACCAGTCTTCTCTTTATGCTCAAGCATATAGGCTTATGGATGCATCAAATCAAATAGGAGTATTGTTCGCAGGTTTGTTGTTGCCTATGTTTGCCTTTATGATTAAAGATAAAAAGAGATTGGATAAATTAGTAAAGTTGTCATTCAGTTTGTTATTTATTCCGGCAGTTGTATTAGCACTAATAACATATATTTACTCTAGTCAAATTATGACAGCTTTATATGAAAATAATACGCTAGAATCATCATTAATACTCCCTGTGCTGATGTTTTGTTTTGTGGCAATCGCATCAACATATATTTTTGGAACTTTATTGACAGCTAATGGAAGTTTAAAGCAATTAAATATTTTAGCAACAGGAGGAATGGTTATTAATATACTATTAAACTGGTTGATGATTCCTTTATATAAAGCTTATGGTTCAGCTTTAGCAAGTATGATAACTCAATTTTTAATTGTTTTTATTCAAATTATTTTAGTGGTTAAAATATTTAAATTTCAAATTAACTATAAGTATTTAATAGGTCTATTTATTTTTTTGATACTTCTAATAATTTCTGTTTTTATAATTCAAAAATTAAAGTTTGATTTAATGTTGGGGATATCAAGTATCATTCTTATTGCTTTGCTTTTAGGACTAATATTAAGAGTCATAAATTTAAAACAGATGCTTCATTTATTCTTAAACAGGGAAATAGCTGAATAGAATAAAAATAGTACTTTTGTCGCTTCTAAAAAAACCGAAGAGATTAATGGCTCAGAGTAATGATGCTATAAATAACACTCAATTAATTAAGATAATTTTAAAGAGTAAAAAAGCTCTTATAATTATTTGCTTAATTTCAATTCTTATATCGAGTGTGTTCTCTTTATTAATTAAGGATAAATACGAATCTTCGGTCATTCTTTATCCAACAACCACAAGCTCAATTTCTAAAGCTTTAATAGCTGAAAATTATGGAGGAAAAGATGATGTTTTGGCTTTTGGAGAAATTGAAGAAGCTGAACAATTAATTCAGATATTAAATTCTGATGAAATTAGAGACCGAATTATAGAAAAATTCAACTTAATTGAACATTATGATATTGACAGGGATGATGATTTTAAGAGAACTAAACTAGCTAATTGTTATAAAAGCAATATTTCTTTTAAACTGACAAAATTTTTAGCGGTAGAAATTAAGGTGTTGGATTATAGTGCCGATACAGCAGCATTAATAGCTAATGAAATATCGATGTTGTTGGATACGGTAAAAAATAGAATGCGTCATGAAATAGCTGTAAAAGCTTTTGAAATTGTTAAAAATCAATATGGAAGTCAAAAACAATATGTTCAAGAACTTGAAGATTCATTGACAAAATTGAGAGGATATGGAGTGATTGATTACGAATCACAGGCAGAAAGAATTACCGAGCAAATGGCAACGGCTATTTTACAAGGTAAAAAAGTTGCAGCTAAAGAATTAGAAGATAAATTAGCTGTTCTATCTAAATATGGTGGTGCTTATGTCTCTATTAGAGATCAATTGGAATATGAAAAAAAGCAACTCACCTTTATTCATGCTAAATATCAAGAAGCAAAGGTTGATGCAGAAAATAATTTACAACATAAATTTATTGTAAATAAAGCAACTCCTGCAGAAAAAGCAACTTATCCAATAAGGTGGTTAATTGTTGTAATTTCAACCCTGGGTGCCATTTTAGTATCCCTTTTATTTATAATATTGTATAACAGAAGTAAATCTAAATAAAGTTAAGATGTTTGATTTAAAAAATATGAATAATAATTTGATAGAGATTTTTTTGAAAAATTTCAAATTATTAGCAATTATAGGTTTAATAGCAGCTGTTGTATCTGTTGTTTTTTCAGGACCTACTTTTATAGATCCAAAATTTCAATCACAAGCAGTGGTTTACCCTTCAAACTTGGGGGAATATTCAGAGGAAAGTCCTATTGAGCAGATGATGCAGTGGTTTGAATCTAGAACCATTAAAGAAAATGTAATTAAAGAGCTAGGTTTAGCAGAACATTACGATATAGATACCAAAAATGATAGTTTAGGACATTATTGGTTATTGTTAGAATATGGAGAAAATGTAAGCATTCAGGAAACAAAATATGAATCAGCAGAAATTACTGTAACTGATACTGAACCAGAGATGGCATTTAAGATTGTAAACAGTGTGATTGGAAATTTAAACAAGGTGATTAGAGAGGAACATAGAAAAAGATCTTTGGAAGAATTAAAACCGGTTGAAATAGAATTCAATAATGTAAAACAAGAGTTAGATTCCATTGGAACCGAACTAAAAAAAATGAGAACTGAATTTGAGATTATTAATTATAGTGTTCAATCAGAAAATATTTCAAAAGGGTATTTAAAAACATTTGATGGAGCGAACTCTACTTCAGTGAATATGCAGGAAATTTTAAAATTAAAAAAGAACATTGAAGAAAAAGGTGGTGATTTTATTCAGGCTGAAAAAAGATTTTACCAATTAATTGATTCTTATAACTATTGGGATAACGAATTAAAAAAAGCATCCCGTAATGTAAATAGAGAAATGACTTATACTAATATAGTTACTCAACCTTATATTTCATATAAAAAGGTATCTCCGGTTAGATGGTTAATCGTTGTGGTATCAACTTTTGGAGCTGTATTTTTTGCTTTTGTTGTCCTATTATTTAAACAAAAGGTAAAGTAACCTTAAGAATGCTTAAAGCATTAAAGCCATATTCAATATATATTCTTAGTTTTTTGTTCATTGCATTAAACAGTTTTTTAATTGCCAACGAATTTTATTATTTAGCAATTATTCCTTTTGCTCTAGCCTTAGTTTATTTAGCACTTTTTGATGTTGAAAAATTGATGTTTTTCATTGTTTTTACCACACCTATTTCAATGAATTTAGAAGAGTTGGAGTTTGGTGGAATAGGAATGTATTTGCCTACCGAACCCTTGATGTTTGGGGTAATGATTTTATTCTTTTTAAAACTCCTTGCTGAAAAGAAATTTGATTCAAAAATTTTAAAGCATCCGGTTACATTTATTATCATCCTTCAATTAGGTTGGATATTATTTACATCTATTACCAGCTCAATGCCAGTTGTCTCTTTAAAGTTTTTTTTATCTAGAATGTGGTTTGTAATCTGTTTCTATTTTTTGGCAACTCAGTTGTTTATAAAGTTTTCAAACTATAAAGTATTTTTTTGGTGTTATATTATTCCTCTAGTAGGTGTTATAATTTATGCTGTAACTAGATTGGCACATTATAGTTTTAACGAAAAAGCTGCTCATTGGGTAATGGAGCCTTTTTATAAAGATCACACTTCATATGGTGCCATTTTAGCCATGTATGTTCCTATTATATTTGTCTTTTTTCATAAAAATGAGAAAAAATGGGTAAATATTGTTGCTTTTGTTTTATTTGGAGTATTGATTATAGGAACCATATTTTCATACACACGTGCAGCATGGGTGAGTTTAATTGCGGCATTAGTTTTATATTTTATTTACAAGTATAAAGTAAAGTTCAAGTATTTATTGATTGTTGGTTTGGTTGGGATATCTACATTAGCTCTTAATTGGAATAAGCTAATGATGAATATGGAGAGGAATAAACAAGATTCTTCCGCTGAATTAGCTGAACATGTCAAATCAATATCTAATGTTTCTACCGATGCCTCTAATTTAGAAAGAATTAATCGCTGGGGTTCTGCATGGAGAATGTTTTTAGAGCGTCCAGTATTTGGATGGGGACCTGGTACCTATGTTTTTCAATATGCTCCGTTTCAAATGTCGAAAGATAAAACCATTATTAGTACTAATGTAGGTAATAATGGTAATGCCCATAGTGAATATATAGGTCCATTGGCAGAACAAGGTTTAATAGGTTCATTATTGGTTATCATTATGGTTAGTGTTGTTTTTTATCGAGGCTCTAATTTGTATCACCGATTACCAAAAGGACAAATAAAAACAGTTGTATTATGTACTTTATTGGGATTGTTTACCTACGTGGTTCACGGATTTTTAAATAATTACTTGGATACGGATAAGGCTTCAGTTCCTTTTTGGGGGTTTATAGCATTAATTGTTGCAATAGATGTATATCATTCAGATGTAGATTTATTTAAAACGAAGCCCGAGTAAGGCAATATCATCAGCATATTCTGCTTCTTTTTTGAATGAATTTAATTCTTCAATAATAAAATCTACAGTTTTATTGATTTTTAAATCTTTACTTTTAAGAATAGCTTTTTTTAAATGATTAATTCCAAATTCTTGACCTAGTGCATTGTTTTGCTCAGTTACACCATCTGTATAACAGATTAAAGAACTATCTTCTGGTATGTAAATATTTTTTTCGGTGATAGAAGGTAATCTTTCAAACATTCCTAAAATAGTACAACCATCAATCAACTCTTTAAATTGATGTCCAATTAATAAAAGAGGAGGATTGTGACCTGCATTGATAAACTGTAAATTTTGGGTAAAACAGTTGTATTTGCCAATAAAAGCAGTGATAAATTTTTCTCGTTTGGCACTGGCTAAAATGTTTGAATTTAATTCAGTTACTAATTCTGTTAATGAAGAAGTTCTTTTTACTAATGAACGAAAACTTGCTTGAAAATTGGACATTATTAAAGCAGCAGAAACACCTTTTCCTGAAACATCTGCGATGCAAAAAGCTATTTCATCTCTGTTAAGTTGAATAACATCATAATAATCTCCACCTACTAAATGATGAGGAATATATTTTGATACAATCTCTATGTCTTTGTTATTAGGTAGCTTATCTGGGAATAACATAGCTTGCATTTCTGAAGCTAATTCCATTTCCCTTTCAATAGCAATTTGTTTGAGTGTTCTTTTGTATAATCTTTTATTCTCTATTGCCACCACAATAATATTGGTAAAAGTTTGAATAAAGGTTAAATGTTTAATAATAGGGCTAACTTCAATTTTTTCAATTGTTAAATCACCAATTAATACAAAAGCCAATGGGTTTGATTTATGATAAACAGGAATGATTATGTCATATTCTTTTAGATTCTCGTTCGAAAGATTATTAGTGCTAATAATCTCATTAATATCAATAAGATCTTTTTCAACACTAATCAAGTTACAGTAATCACCATGACAAAGCTCTTGCTTCCATTTTTCACCATCAAAAACAAAAAGAATAAGTTTGCCAATATTCAAGTCATCAACTAAAACGTGCTCATAAATTTTAAATAGTTCAGTTTGCGATAAATTATTATTAATACCATTGGTTACTTCAAGTAGTTTGTTAAGTTTTAATTTACCTAATTGAAGCCGTTTCTTGATATTTTTGGTTGGTTTACTCACCTTTCATTTTATTTAAGATAGAGGGAATTTGTCTGATAGAAGCAAGTTCTTTCATTTTTTTTCTTGATTCTTCAGCAGGGCTACCAAAATAAGATTTATTAGCTTCTAAGGATTTGGTAACACCTGATTGAGCCATAACTACTACATTGTCACCAATAGTAATATCACTAGGAATACCTACTTGTCCCCAAAGTGTTACATTATTGCCAATTACAGAACAGCCTGCTATACCCACTTGAGAAGCAATGACACACATTTCACCTATTACGGTGTCATGTCCAACTTGAACATGGTTATCAATTTTAGTGTGTTTCCCAATAATGGTATCTCCTGTAACTCCCTTATCGATGGTAGAACAAACTCCAATTTCAACATACTCTTTAATAATTACTCTACCTCCGGAGTTGAGTCTTTCTCTATGTGTTCCTCTATTTTTATAATAAAAAGCCATTCCTCCAATTACACTATTGGATTGTATTATAACATTATCTTCAATAATGCAATTATCGTGAATAACTACACCAGGAAACAACATACAATTATTACCAATCTTTACATTATTGCCAATTGTTACTGAAGTATGAATTTGACAATTTTTTCCAATCTCAGCAGAGGAAGCGACAAGCTCCTTATTAAATTCAAAGGGGTTGAAAAAGTTGATTAAAAAATTAAAATCTTTAAATGGATCTTCGGAAAAAATTAATCCTTTTCCTTCAGGACAATCTACTTTTTGATTGATTAAAACAATTGTAGCTTTAGAGTTTAAAGCTTTATCATAGTATTTTGGATGATCAACAAAAACAATATCTCCGGGTATAACTACATGAATTTCATTAATGCCCGTAACAGGTAAATCAGGATTGCCACTAAATTCACTTTTTAATAAGTTGGCAATTTGCGCTAATGTTGTTGGTTGAATTTTCATGAAGGTAATTTTTAATAAAGATAATAATCCAATTGATAAAGTAATTTTTTTTCATAAAAAAACCCTTTCTAATTTAGAAAGGGTTTTTTTGAATAGATAGGTTAAAATCTATTTTTTATCTTGTTTTTTGGTTAAATCATACATTATTGGCGAAGCAATAAATAATGATGAGTAAGTACCTACAATTACTCCAATTAATAAAGCAAATGAGAACCCTCTAATTACTTCTCCACCAAAAATAAATATCATTAATAATACAAAAATGGTACTTAATGAAGTATTTACTGTTCTACTTAAAGTACTGTTTAATGCATCATTAACAAGTTCTTCTTCATTACGTTTTTTGAATGAACCGAAATATTCTCTAATTCTATCAAATACAACCACAGTATCATTAATAGAGTAACCTACAACTGTTAAGATAGCAGCAATAAATGCTTGGTCAATCTCTAAAGAGAAAGGTAAAATACCATAGAAAATTGAGAAAATTGATAATGTAATTAAAACATCATGGAAAAGTGCTGCTAAAGCACCAATACCAAATTGCCATTTTTTGAAACGGAATACGATGTATACAAAAATGATGAATAATGAAAATAAAATTGACCAGAATGATGAAGTTTTAATATCATCAGCAATAGTTGGTCCAACTTTTTGTGAGCTCATTATTTCGTATTTCGTATTTAATGAAGCTAATCCTTCATTCAATTTACCTTCAACGATGTCATCAGCATGCTCATCTTCACTATCAATCATATATGTCGTAGTGATTTTGATTTGATTATCATCTCCAAAAGTTTTTGCTTCAGGCGAAGTTTCAAAAACTCCAGCTAAACTTTTAGCTGCATCAACTGTTGAAACTGGCGCATCAAATCTTACAACATAAGTTCTACCACCTCTAAAATCAATTCCATATTGCAATCCTTTAGTAGCTAGTGAAGCAATACCTGCAACAATTACTAATCCTGAAATGATGTAGAATTTTTTACGGTTAGTTACAAAGTTGATGTTAATGTTTTTTAATGCACCTTCAGTCATTTTGGTTGAGAATGCAAGAACTTTATTTTTATTTAAGTTAAATTCAAAAATAATTCTAGTAATAAAAATTGCTGTAAATAATGAAGTAGCAATACCAATCACTAAAGTCTTAGCAAAACCTTCTACCGGACCTGTACCAAAAAACCATAACACAAAACCAGTAAGCAATGTAGTTACGTTTGCATCAATGATGGAAGAATAAGCAAATTTGTAACCATCTGCTACAGCCAATCTCATTCCTTTACCTGCAGCAATTTCTTCTCTAATACGCTCGAAAATAAGAACGTTTGCATCAACCGACATACCAATAGTTAAGATAATACCTGCAATACCAGGTAATGTTAAAGCAATCAATTGCGGCATTGAGGCTAATACACCAAAAATAAAGAACATGTTAGCTAACAGAGCAATTACTGAAGCAACACCTGCTTTCGAGTAATAAAATACCATGTAAGCTAATACCACTAATAAGGCTACTAAGAATGACATCATACCTTTGTCAATAGATTCTTGACCTAAAGTAGGACCCACTACATTTTCTTCAATAATTCTTGCAGGAGCAGGTAATTTACCGGCTTTTAAAATGTTAGCTATTAATTTAGCTTCTTCAATATCAAAGTTTCCTGTAATATTTGATTGTCCACCTGAAATTTCTTGAGTTACAGTAGGGTATGAATAAATTAAATTATCAAGAGCGATAGCTACTGATTTATTAATATTATCAGCAGTAATGTGTTTCCATTTATTAGCTCCTTCACCATTCATAGCCATGTCAATTCTTGGAGATCCAGAAAATTGATCAAACTGCTGAGAAGCATCTACAATTACATCACCTTCTAATGGTGCTTTGTTGTCTCTATTCCCTTTAATGGCTAATAATTGTAAGAATTTACCTTCATCATCGTAAGGTTTTGCGGTCCATAAAAATTTAATATGTGGAGGGAACAAAGCTTTTACCTCTGGCATTGCTAGATATCCGTTTACTTTAGCTGTATCTTTAATAGCAACATAACCTATAACTGGCCCTTGTCCAGGGAAATATTGTCCTTGCTCATTTTGAAAAATAGCTGGACGCATCACAGCAAATAATGGGTGGTCTTTAGCGTAATCTTCAAATGATTGTTCAGGAGCAGCTACAGCATTACTATCAGTAGATTCAGCATCAACACTTTCAATCTTATCTAATAATGACGAGGCTGTAGCATTTGAATCTACCTTATTCGAATCAACTACATCAGCAACATCTTCAGTTATTGTTTCATTTATTTCTTCAGTTTTTGTAGAATCAAGAACACTTTCTTTAGCTTTGTTTGCAGCACCTAAAACTTCATCAGCTTTAGCTAACATAGGGTAAACTTCTTGGTTTTCGTATGTTAACCAAAACTCTAATTTAGCTGTCCCTTGTAATAACTGACGAACTCTTTCTTTATCTTTTACACCAGGTAATTCAACCAAGATACGGTCAGAACCGGTTAATTTTTGGATATTAGGTTGAGCAGCACCGAATAAGTTAATTCTGGTTCTTAATACATTAAAAGAACGATCAATAGCATCATCAGCTTCTTCTTTAACAAAAGCTAACACTTCTTCGTTTGTTGCATTTGGAGATAACTTATCTTTATTATCTAAAGTATAGAAAATAGAAGATAATTTTCCATTTGGATTTTTCTCTTGATAAACCTCACCAAACAATGACACAAAATCTCTGTTAGTTGATTTTTGAGCTTTTTTAGCATCAATAATTGCTTGGTTAAAAGCATTGTCTTTACTAAAAGAAGCAAGAGCTTTTACTACTTCATCAATTTGAACTTCAAGAGTTACATTCATTCCTCCTTTTAAATCCAGTCCTAAATTCAAAGCTTTTGTTCTTAATTCTCCATAAGTATATCCAATTACAGGGTACACTTCTTCTGAAGCCATTGAATCTAAATAAGCAAATTCTAAATCAGAATTTCCATTTGCATATTCTTTGGCATCACTTTCCACACCATTAGCTACAAAAGTTAATGAAAGAGCATATAATGCTGCTAAAGCAAATAATACTGTGAATGTTGTTAATAATCCTTTGTTTTGCATTTCTCTATCTTGTCTATGTTAATTTAATATTCCTAAATTTATAAGCCTGCAAATATAGAATTTCAAAAACTATTTAACAATATAATTTTTGAATAACTTTATTATGATGGAAAACCGCTGTAAAATCAATAATTTTGTATTGATAAAGATGAAAGTATTTAAATGAAAAAAACTTTTCTAGTATTATTTTTTTCCATTGTATTTGGCTTATTCCAATTATATGCTCAAGATGATTTTGAACGTAGCTTAAATCTGGATGTAAAAAGAATGAATAATTCATCTTATCTATATCCTTTTTCAGGTGGAATGAATTCAGTACAATATTCTGAAGTGGATTTAAATTTGGATGGAATTAATGATTTAATTGTTTTTGATAGGGCAGGAGATAGAATTTCTCCCTACATTAATGGTGGAACCAATCAAACTATTGATTATACTTATGCTCCCGAGTATATTGATAGTTTGCCAAAGTTTAAAAGTTGGGTGCTGTTTAGAGATTATAACTGTGATGGTAAACAAGATATTTTTACGTATTCAACGGGTGGGATGGCAGTGTATAAGAACACATCCCAAAGCAGTTTGAGTTTTGAATTAATTACACCACTTTTAACATCTGATTACAATCCAGATGATGCTACCGACAACTTTATTAATCTGTATGTAAGTTCAACAGATATTCCTGCTCTTGATGATATTGATAATGATGGGGATTTAGATGTGTTGACATTCAGTATTTTAGGAACTTACTTAGAATATCATAAAAATTATTCGGTTGAGTTGTTTGGAACTTGTGATAGTTTAAAATTTTACTTAAGCAATAAATGTTGGGGCTTTTTCTCTGAAAATTTATCAGATAATAGTGTGAATTTTTATGATACCTGCGATTTTAATGTGGCTAATCCTGAAAGAATTGTAGAAGAATCAGTTAAAGATGAAAAGAAAAAACATAGTGGATCGACCTTATTGACCCTTGATGTTGACTCCAATAACACCAAAGATTTAGTATTGGGCGATGTATCCTTTAAAAATTTAACTCTACTATACAATGGGGATAATACGGTTGATTTAACGGCATCCTCAGTAGTCGCACAAGATGTAGAATTTCCAGCAAATAATTTCACTACCCAAAAAGTAGATATCGATATTTTTCCGGCAGGATATTACCTCGATGTAAATAATGATGGAGTGAAGGATTTAATGGCTTCAACTAATTGTAATTCAGGTTGTGAAAATTTTAAAACTTCTTGGCTGTATTTAAATAATCGTTCAACAAATAAGCCAGACTTTAATTTTGTTTCTAACCAATTCTTACAAAATGAAATGATTGAAGTTGGAGAAGGTGCTTTACCGGTTTTTTTTGATTATAATGATGATGGTTTGATGGATTTGGTAATTGGAAACTATGGTAGATATGACAATTTACTAACCAATAATTATTCTTCCTTTTTAATGGTTTATCAAAATATTGGAACAAGTACAACTCCGGTTTTTAAATTAGTAAACGAAGATTTGGCAGGATTATCTACTATGAATCTTGATTTAAGTTCTAGTAGTCCCACACTTGGAATTAAACCCACATTTGGTGATTTGGATAATGATGGAGATGATGATATGATAATTGGTGATTATCTGGGGAATCTTCATTATTTTACAAATACAGCCGGAGTAGGAAATCCTGCAAATTTTGTGTTAAATCAAGTAAAATATCAAGGAATTGATGTGGGAAGTTTTGCATCTCCACAACTTATTGATTTAAATAGAGACAATAAATTAGATTTGGTAATAGGTAAAAATACAGGGTTCTTTTCTTATTACGAAAATACCGGAACAATTTCTGCA
Source organism: Flavobacteriales bacterium (assembly GCA_020635825.1). Classification (GTDB taxonomy): domain Bacteria; phylum Bacteroidota; class Bacteroidia; order Flavobacteriales_E; family Vicingaceae; genus Vicingus. Next base: position 124,592 of record JACJZA010000009.1, on the reverse strand, counting down.
CCCAGTTTTACCAAAATTACAGACTCATTAGGTTATGTTTCAACACGTGAATATGGTTATTTTCAAGGGAATAGTGTTCCTTTTATTTATGATGATAATGGAGAATACAAAATGATAGCAGGTTCCTTGAGTGGTTATTTATATAAGTTTGATGATATTGAAGGAAACCTTACCGGGACATTTAACAGAGCCGATACCACTTTCTTAAATTTGGATGAAGGAAAAAATAGTTGTCCAACCATAGCTGATATAAATAATGATGGATATTTGGATATGATAATAGGTAATTATGCCGGTGGTATATCTTACTTTCAAGGTAGAGAAGCTCCCATTTCTGTTCCTGAATTTAAGGTTTTAAATGATGTAAAAATTTACCCTAACCCATTTTCAAATCAAATAAATATCGATTTCGGAATTAATAATTTAGAGAATGCGCATATTGAAATCATAGATGTTTTAGGTAAAAGTGTTTATCAACAAAGATTAACCACTACAAAAACGGCGATTGATATCAATTATCTGACTGAAGGAGTTTATTTGTTGAAATTATCTAATGTGAAGGGAAGTAAAGTTGTTAAAATAGTTAAACAATAGAATTTTATTTTTTAGTAAGGATTAGTTCTTTCTTCTGATAATTAATTACTGCATTAAAGTCAGTTAATATATCTCCTCCGATAATTCCATCAATGGGTGCTAAGTTTAGTTTTTCATAAGAAAGATTTACATGGTGCAAATTGAGTAGAGTAGCTTTGTAGTTTTTAACTTCTATTTCTTTTAAAATTAGAGAATCAATATTTACGGTTTTACTTTCCATACTATTTGTTCCTAAACCCGTAGATAATTTATCTTGTTTTTCAAACTGTTCATGTCCCACAAATTCATGAATTCTGTTTTCATCAAAAACAGATTTACTAGCTCCTGTATCGATGATCATTAAAGCTTTTTTCCCATTTATCTCAATACTGGTTGAAATGTGGAATCCATCGTCTTCAATGGCTTGTAAAGTAATAGGTAAAATACTCGTTGTCATAATTTTTAATAAAAAAGATGCCGGAATAAATCCGGCATTGATAAGGAGAGCGGGAGACGAGACTCGAACTCGCGACCCTCAGCTTGGAAGGCTGACGCTCTACCAACTGAGCTACTCCCGCATAAATCCAAAAGTAATAATATTTCTTTTATTTATGCTAAAACGCTAGCTAAATCTCCATTTACTACTCTAACAGCATCTGCACTCTCATTAAACTTAGCTTTTTCAGCATCGTTTAATTCAATTTCTACAATTTTTTCAACTCCATTAGAACCTAAAATGGCAGGAACTCCTAAACAAATATCGCTTTGACCATATTCTCCATTAAGCATTAAAGAACAAGGGAACATTTTCTTTTGGTCGCAAGCTATTGCCTGTACTAATGCAGATACAGCAGCACCCGGTGCATACCATGCACTAGTTCCTAACATTCCTGTTAAAGTTGCTCCACCAACTTTGGTATCTTGTGCAACTTGTTCTAATCTTTCTGTAGATAGGAAGTTGCTTACGGGAACACCATTTCTAACAGCTAAACGAGTTAATGGAAGCATTCCAGTATCACTATGAGCAGCTATTACCATTCCATCAACATCAGAGGTAGGACAACCTAAAGCTTCTGATAATCTGTATTTAAATCTAGCACTATCTAAAGCACCACCCATTCCAATAATTTTGTGTTTTGGATGATTAGTAGCTTTATGCACTAAGTAAGTCATAGTATCCATAGGATTACTTACTACAATTAAAATAACATTTGGTGAATGTTTAATTAAGTTTTCTGCTACCGATCTTACAATTCCTGCATTAATTCCAATTAATTCTTCACGAGTCATTCCCGGTTTACGCGGAATACCACTTGTAATTACGGCAATATCACTACCAGCAGTTTTAGAATAATCGTTAGTGCTACCAACAATTTTAGTATCAAAACCATTTAAAGATGCACATTGCATCAAATCCATTGCTTTTCCTTCAGCAAAATTTTCTTTAATATCAACTAAAACAACTTCCGAGGCGAAGTCTTTAATTGCAATGTATTCAGCACAACTTGCACCTACTGCACCTGCACCTACAACTGTAACTTTCATAAATATTTGTATTTAAAAGATGAATAAAATTTGGAAGGCTAAATTAATGAAAGAAAATACTTTATACAACCTAATTTAACATCAATTTTAGAAAAAAATTAAGTCGATAAATTGCTTTGTTTAGTCTATATTTTATCTGAATAATTAGTTAAAAAGAATGAATTTTTTACATTTGTTCGCTTATCGTATTTTATGTTTAATTATAATCTATTTGATGAAAGATTTATTAGAAAAGTTTGAAAATAAAATTCCTGAGGTAGTTTTTGAATGGAATGATGCAGAAACAGAAGCTAAAGGATGGGTAGTCATCAATTCATTAAGAGGTGGAGCTGCCGGAGGTGGTACCAGAATGAGAGTAGGGTTGGATAAAAGAGAGGTAGAATCTTTAGCAAAAACGATGGAAGTGAAATTTACAGTAGCCGGACCACCAATTGGAGGTGCTAAATCAGGTATTGATTTTGACCCTAATGATCCTAGAAAAGAAGGGGTTTTAAGAAGATGGTATGCTGCCGTTACGCCTTTATTAAAACATTATTATGGGACAGGAGGTGATTTAAACGTGGATGAAATTCATGAAGTGATTCCAATTACTGAAGATTGTGGAGTTTGGCATCCTCAAGAAGGGGTATTTAATGGTCATTTTCAACCAAGAGAAGCACAAAAAATACATAGGATTGGTCAATTAAGACAAGGTGTTTTAAAAGTAATTGAAGATAATCGTTTCAGTCCAGAAGTTTCAAAAAAATATGTAGTGGCAGATATGATTACTGGTTATGGTGTTGCCGAATCTGTAAAACATTACTATGATGTATATGGAGGTTCTTTAAAAGGTAAAAGAGTAATTGTTCAAGGTTGGGGTAATGTTGGTTCTGCGGGTGCTTATTATTTGGTACAAGAAGGAGCTATAATTGTTGGAATAATTGATAGAGTAGGAGGATTAATAAAAGAAGAAGGGTTTTCTTTTGAAGAAATAAGAAAACTGTTTTTAGATAAGGATGGGAATAAATTACATGCGCCTGATATGCTTTCATTTGAAGAGGTAAATCAAAAAATTTGGGATGTGAAAGCAGAAGTTTTTATTCCTTGTGCTGCTTCACGATTAATAACTAAAGACCAAGTTGATAGAATGATTAAGTCAGGAATTGAAGTAATTGCAGCCGGTGCAAATGTTCCATTTGCTGATAAAGAAATTTTCTTTGGACCAATAGCAGATTATGCGGATAATAACATTAGTATTATTCCTGATTTTATTTCAAATTGTGGAATGGCGAGAGTATTTGCTTATTTAATGAGTAACGATTTGGGTGTTTTAGAGGATGAATCTATCTTTCATGATACTTCAGAAACTATTAAAAATGCTTTAAAAAATGCTCATAAAAAGAACAGCAGTAAATACCACATTGCAAAAACTTCTTTCGAAATAGCACTTAATCAATTGATATAGTTAGATTTGTTTCATTAATAAAACTTATATAAAATGGAAATAGCAATAGTAGTTGTGTTTATATTGGGATACTTAGCAATCACCTTAGAACATAATTTAAAAATTGACAAATTAGTACCAGCAGTTGCAATGATGGCTGTAATTTGGGCTTTAGTAGCATTTGGATTAGAGGGTTTTACTAGTTGGTTTGATTCTTCGCACAGTAGATTAGTGGAGGGATTTGGTTCTTTGCCAATTCATGCAAATGGAGAACATGATGAGTTAGGATTTTTCGCCAGTAAAAGTGGATGGTTAGAGCATACCTTACTACACCATTTAGGTAAAACGGCAGAAATTTTATTCTTTTTACTTGGTGCAATGACCATCGTTGAAATCATTGATTATTTTGATGGGTTCTCTACTTTTAAAACGTACATTAAAACTAAAAGCAGAAAAAAATTACTTTGGATTTTCTCTTTTTTAGCCTTTATCTTATCTGCAATTATTGATAACCTTACCGCTACTATCGTTTTAATTACTATTCTTCAAAAAATTGTTAATGATAAGGAAACTCGAATGTGGTTTGCGGGCTTAATTATTATAGCTGCAAATGCTGGTGGGGCGTGGTCACCAATTGGTGATGTAACTACTACGATGCTATGGATTGGTAATAAAGTATCTACAGATATGTTAATTACTTATTTAATTGGTCCTTCATTATTGTGTATGATGGTTCCTGCATTTATTGTGTCTTTTATGAAACCATTTAAAGGTTCATTAGAAAATGATGTTGAAGTAAGTCCAGAGGAAATTCACGAAACTAAATTCAGTTCGGTTATGTTGTATTTAGGGTTGGGGATGATTTTATTTGTACCAATCTTTAAAACCATTACTCACTTACCACCTTATGTTGGGATGATGTTATCTCTTGGAGTTGTTTGTACTTTTGCTGAAATATTTAGTACCAGACGTTTTGCTCTAACATCTTTAGAAGATCATAAAGCAGATGTTGGTCATCATAGTCCGGTTCATAAATCATTATCGAAAATTGAAATGCCTAGTGTGTTATTCTTTTTTGGAATTTTAATGGCAGTAGCAGCCCTAGAAAGTTTAGGGATGTTATTTAATTTTGCTGATAAAATGAATGCAGCAATTCCTAACTCAGATATTGTAGTAATGTTATTAGGAGTTGGTTCTGCAGTTATTGATAACGTTCCATTGGTTGCTGCAAGTTTAGGAATGTTCCAAAATGATTTAAATGACCCTATTTGGCATTTTATAGCTTTCTCTGCAGGTACTGGTGGAAGTATGTTGATTATTGGTTCTGCTGCTGGTGTCGTGGCTATGGGAATGGAAAAAATATCTTTCTTTTGGTATTTTAAAAAAATATCTTGGTTGGCAATGTTAGGTTTCTTAGTTGGAGCAATTTCATTTTTTATTATCAGAGGTTTTATTGTAGGATAAAAACATTATCATTATAAAAAAACGCCTCACATTGTTGAGGCGTTTTTTATTTATCCAACTCTTGGTAAATGGAATTATTACTTTTAAATTCTGGAACCAGCTCTTTCATTTGCTTAACAATAGATATATTATCTTGGTTGTCAAAACTTGATATAAGAGCTTTTATTTGTTTGTTTACCATATCAAAATCATATTCTTTTACTTTGGCTATCATAATTTGTCTATGATGTGTTGGTAGTGTGTTTTCTTCAGTTGCTAAGAGTTCTTCATATAGCTTTTCGCCAGGTCTTAAGCCAGTAAATTCAATTGCAATGTCTTTATCTAATTCTAAGCCAGATAGCTTAATCATTTTTTTAGCCAAGTCAACAATCTTAACTGATTCACCCATGTCAAATATGAATATTTCACCTCCATTTCCACTTGTACCTGCTTCTAAAACCAATTGGCATGCTTCGGGAATGGTCATAAAAAACCTTGTAATTTCTGGATGAGTAATGGTTATTGGTTCTAAATTTTCAATTTGTTTTTTAAATCGAGGAATTACAGATCCATTAGAGCCTAGTACATTTCCAAATCGAGTTGTTATAAATTTAGTTTTTGAATTTTTTCCTAATGATTGAGTATAGATTTCGGCAATTCGTTTACTGGCTCCCATAACATTAGTAGGATTAACAGCTTTATCGGTTGAAACCATTACAAATCTATCAACGTGATACTTTACTGATAGGTCTGCAATAATTTTTGTGCCTAAAACATTGGTTAAAATAGATTCTGATGGATTGTTTTCCATCATAGGAACATGTTTGTATGCCGCAGCATGAAAAACAATATTAGGGTTAAATGTATTAAAAACATTTTCCATTCGTTCAATGTTTCTAATATCTCCGATTACAATTTCGTAAGGGATGTTGTTTTTGTAATCATTCAATTCCATTTCCATATCATACAAAGGACTTTCAGCTTGGTCTAACAAGATGATTTTTTTTGGAGAAAAAGGAATAACTTGTCTAACTATTTCACTACCAATGCTTCCAGCAGCACCAGTAATAAGTATAATTTTATTGTTGATTTGATTTTGAATTTTTTCTACACTTAATTTTATTGGCTCCCTTTCAAGTAAATCCTCTATTTGAATTTTTTTAATTTGTTTAAAACTTAATTCGCCATTAATCCAATCTTTTACAGGTGGTACATTGAGCACTTTTATATCATAGTTTAAACATAAATCAATTAAGGATTTTTTTCTGTCAGCACTAATATTCTGAACAGAAATAATTAAATGAGCAACATCATTTTTAGACAAAAGATTTTCTAATTTCTTGAAAGAAATAATTTTTACTCCTTCTAAAATTTTACCATCTTTTTTGGAATCATCATCTACAAATGCCAACACCTTGTAGTTTAATCCAGCATCTCTGTCTAAAGTTCGTTTGGTAATAATTCCTGACTCACCGGCACCAAAAATGATAACTTGTGTTTTTTCTCTATATGGATTAACCAACTCAGTATAGAGAGCTTTAAAAAGAACTCTTAATGTTATCATCAAGAATAAAGTTGACATATAATCAATGATGATAATAGAAAAAGGAAGTGGAAATCTTCCATTAATACCATAATAGAAAACTAAATTGGTGACAACAAATAGTAAACTTCCAATGGTTATTGTGATAAAAATTCGTTGAGAGTCCTTCGAACTCGTATGTTTAATAATTCCTTTATAAGTTTTTGAAATTAAAAAACTAACAAATCTTAACCCTAGAATGGCATAAAATACAAAATAGATATCTTTAACAGTCATTACTGTTGGGGATGGCATTGTAAAATTAAATCTAACTAAAAAAGCAATGATTATCGATACAAAACATATTGTCAGATCAATAAAAAAAATGATCCAACGAGGAATATTATCTTGAAAAAGTACTCTGGTAATATTCATTTAATAAATAGACTTTTTTAGTAGTTGATATGAATACGAAAATACGATATATCCTAGAAATACTGAAATAGCATCACTTCAAAAGAATGAGATAGGCTATTTTTCTGTTTTTATTTTTAAAAGTTCTTTCAGAATATTTTTACAAGCCATTCCATTACCATATAAATCGATAGTGAAATCTGAAGTTTTTGTTAGCATCTTATTTATAGCATCAATAATGTCATTTCTATTGATTTTAGAAAGTATATTGACATTGTTCTCAATTAGTTCAACCCATTCAGTTTGATCACGAAGGGTAACACAATTTTTTTGAAAGAAAAAGGCTTCTTTTTGAAGGCCACCACTATCAGTTACTACTAATGAGCATTTTTTCAATAGTTCAATCATGTTTAAATAACCTACAGGTTCAATAATTTTCACTTTCAATTCAAGATGTAGATCTGCTATTTTTTTCTTTGTTCTAGGGTGTAAAGGCAAAACTACTGGAGTAATTTCATGTATTTCATTTAAAGTATTAATAATGGTAGATAGTTTTTCAGGGGAGTCTGTATTTTCAGCTCTATGTAAAGTACATAAAATGAAATTGGAATATCCTATATTGTTTCTGACAAAGTCATTGTTGGAATTTTTTTCGGAATAATAATTAGCAGCATCCTGCATTACATCACCACATCTAATTATTTTACAGTCAATATTTTCATATCCTTCTTTTTTTAAATTATCTACAGCTGTTTGAGTTGGACAAAATAAAAAATCTGAAATTCTATCAGTTAAAATTCTATTTATTTCTTCAGGCATTTCAATATTAAAGCTTCTCAATCCTGCTTCAACGTGTGCAACTTTAATATGAAGTTTTTTTGCTGCTAAAGCTCCTGCAATAGTTGAATTTGTATCACCATAAACCAATACTAAGTCAGGTTTTTCATCTATTAATATTTTTTCAATTCCTTCTAACATTCTACCAGTCATAGAACCATGATTTAGGCTATTGATTGCCAAGTTATATTTTGGAAGAGGAATATCCATTTCTCTGAAAAAAACCTCACTCATATTGTCATCAAAGTGTTGACCAGTATGAACTATTATTTCTTCTATATCTTTGTTTGTTGCAATCTCTCTGCTTAGAGCCGCAGCTTTAATAAATTGAGGTCGAGCCCCTACTATTGTAATAATTTTCATTTGAAAAATAATTTTATTCTAAAACGTCATTTTTGTAATAATAACTAAAAAATATCAAAGAATTAAAAAATGCAAAAAACATAACTCCAGCTTGTGTTTCGAGCATCGATTCTGATAAAAAATTAAAAATAATTAATACACCAAAGAATATATATAAGAATTGTTTGTTTTGGTAGGATAAATACATGGGATAAACTAAGCTTAATATTAAGATGATAAATCCAATTACTCCTAGAGCTAAAAACACTTGGTAAAACTCATTGTGAGCATTAAACCCATGTTTGAGTGCATTTGTTATTTCTTTTCTTTCATATTCTTGTTTTAGAGCTTCTTTTACATCTCCGGTTCCAACTCCAAATATGAAATTATTTTTAATTACTTGAGTCGAAACATCCCAAATCAATAATCGAGTAGAGGTACTTGCAGTTGTTGTATTTTCATTTTCTGAATTAACAGCAGTAAAAAATTCCTCCATTCTTTGATGAGTATCAGGTAGTTGATGTTTAATAATAAAGAAGGTTCCCAGAATAATTAATACAGTTATAAATGCACTTGCAAACATTTTTTTTCTAAATACTAAGTACCCTATTAGAACCAGTAATGTTAAGGAGATAGAAATTAAACCACTTTTTGAGGAAACTAAAAGTATGATGAATGAGAAAAACAAAATTAAAACATAAGATATGTTTTTAGACCATAGTAGATTGTGGGATTCCGAAGGGTATTGGTTATATAATAGCCATATAATAGCTAAATTAAGATACATAGAAAAATAACTGGTATGAATTAATACTGAAAAGTATTGATAAAAAAAGGTGTTGATGTTATCAGTAAAATAAAGTGAAAATGATCGAGAAAGAAGATAAATGCAGGCATAAATAAGACCTACAATAAAAGCAGTAAATAAAATAGTAATTTGTTTTTTGCTGAATGGTTTTGAGCCAATCACCAAAGGGAAAATTAACAGAGATAATTTGACTTGAATATCAAAGAAACCAGAATTGATATTAGAAGTGTAAAGTAATCCTATTAAATGGATTAAATACAATGAAGAGAACAAAATAGCAGTTTTCTTGTTAATTAATGTTTTGAACTTCATATTAAGATTTCCTTCAAATAACCAATTAGCAAAAAATAATCCTATAAAAAGTGGAGTAAGTTTCCCAAAAGGAAGTGTAAAGGCTATTAATAAAGCTAAAACATAGTGTAATTTATTATGGATATTTATTCTAGTCAATGGAGAACTATGGGTTAAAAGGTTTTTTAGAGTCAATTAGTTTATACAAAATAAATAGGCCGATAATCACAATGACAAGGAAATAAACAGCATTAATGTCATAATTTTTAGCAATAACAATTAATCCAAAAAATAGAAGGTTAATAAGAATTGAAATGATGACTGTTTTTTGGTGACTAAACCCAAATTGAACTATACGTTGGTAAGCATGTTTTCTATGGGCTTGACTTAATTTTTCTTTATTTCTAAAACGCTTAAAAAGGGTATATGTAGCATCAAACCAAAATACTGAAGTAATAATTAAACCATAAATTATTGAGAATTGATGCAGATTATTATAATTGATAATCAACACAGCTATTGTAAATCCAAGAAGAGTGCTACCAATATCACCCATAAATATTTTCGCTTTTTGCCAGTTCCAGGGTATAAAACCAAGAACAGAAACAACTAACATCAACAATAAGATATCTTGAATAAAAAAGTAAAGAACGGAAGAAATTATAACCGCTCCTGTACTTGAATAACCATCAATACCATCAATAAAATTAAACAAATTGATGAACCATAATATTCCTACAAACCCAATAGTATTTAGCAAATAAGTATTGGTGATAATGGTAAAACCTAAATCTAATTCTTGAAATCCTCCTATAAAATAAAGTGTTAAAAAAGCTGAAATACTTTGCACAATAATCCTAGGTAAAGATTTAAGAGTATAAATATCATCCAGGAAACTAATACCGGAAATTAGAATTCCTGATAATAAAGCATAAAATAGATTCTGTTCAATTTGATGAGTAAAAAAAAGATAACAAATTCCTGAAAACCAAGTAATGGCAATTGCTAAGCCACCGCCTCGAGGAGTAGGAATGCTATGAGAACTTCTTTCGTTAGGTACATCCATTAAATTCTTTTTATCAGCTAAATACTTTACCAGATAGGTAAGTACAAAAGATAATAGTAAGAATATGAATAAAACAGTCATTTGTTAATTTTCCTTTTTGAGCGATTCCACCATTTCATCAATTCCTTTTAAAAATAATGGTTGAGGTTTAAAATTTAGTTGAGTTAGGGTATCTGTTATATCTAGAGTTAAATTACCAAATAATTTATCGTAGATATTGGGAATAATCATTTTCATAAAATTTAAAAAGAAAGAAGGAAGTTGGTAAGCTTTATTCTTAATAGAAAGTGATTGGGTGATTGCTATATACAATTCTTCGATGTTTATAGGAGTGTTGTCACTTATTAAATAAATTTCTGATTGATTAATTTGAATGGCAGCATCTATAAAACCAATTAAGTTGTCAATATGAATAAAATCTCTTTTGTTTTTAATGCCTTTAAAAGGTAAAGGAAGGTTTTTAGAAATAAGCCTAATTAATTTCATCATATTTCCCGGAGGATTATCACCACCATAAATCATAGGAGGTCTTAAAATGACTACATTAAAATCATTGCTTTTCAATTTTAATAAGTCTTGATCGGCAGCTAATTTAGATTTACCGTAAGGTGTAGTAGGTGTTTCTAGGGTTTTTAAGGAGATATGGGTTTGTTTGCCATAAACAGCAATAGTACTCAACTGAATAAAGGTTTTTACTCCAGCATTTTTTGCTTTCTCTGCAATTTTAAGAGGTAAATCTTTATTGATTTTGAAATATACTTTTTCGTCTATTTTCCCTTGCTGATGAACAATAGCAGCACAATTGATAACAATATCTACATTTTTTAAGTGTTCCGATTCTATGTTGAAAAAATCAGCAATTACAAGTTCATTCTCAAAATGAATATTAGCTCGAGAAACAGTTTTTATGTTATAATTTAAGTGTTGAAGACGAATGAAATTTTTAGCAACAAAACTACTTCCCCCGATAATCAATATGTTGAGTTTGTTACTCATTACTTTTGGTAAAAAATTGTAAAAATTTAGGAATAAGTCTAAAGGCTGGGTAAAGAATAGAAACCTTCAAATGATTGGTTTTAAATGCTCTGTAACATTCAATATTTTGGTTGTAAATATTTTTAATGTTTTTATTAGTGGTACCTCCTAATCTCATTTTAATAATGGGTTTTGGCAAGTAACAAGATGATATTTGATAACGTTCTAAAAAACGTAGCATTAATTCAAAATCCGCTGCTAGTTTAAATGAAAGATCGAAATAACCGTATTTTTTATACACTTTGTTTTTTACAAAAAAAGTGGGGTGGGCAGGGTGCCAACCTTTTTTAAATGAACCGGTTACAAATTCATTCGATTTCCAATATCTTACTTTTTTATCAGTATTATGTTCATCAACATAAATAAGATCTGCAAATAAGCTATCAGTTTTTTTATTTTCTAATTCTTTTGCCACCCATTCAATCACTTCGTTGTGGATGTATAAATCATCAGAATTAAGAACAGCCAAATAATCGCCGGTAGCCATTTGGAAACCTTTGTTCATGGCATCGTAAATGCCTTTGTCTGGCTCACTTACAAACTTTGTTATCTTATCCCCATAAGATTTTATAATATCAACTGTAGCATCTTTCGATGCACCATCAACTACAATATATTCAATGTTACTGTAAGTTTGATTGATAACCGATTCAATAGCAGTTTTAATGTGCTTTTCACTATTGTAGCAAACCGTTATGATACTAATTTTCAACACTCTAATTAAAATTTATTCATTACATCAATCACTTTATTAATATCATCCTCAGTATGGAAATATGAAATGGGTAAGCTTAAAGTGGTTTGATGGATTTCTTCAGAAAGAGGATAATTTTGATTATCCAAAATACCTCTCATGGCCAATTGTTTATGTGGGGCAATAGGGTAATGAATTTCTGTTTTAATTTCATTTTTTAGTAAGTAATCTCTAAGTTCATCTCTTTTTTCATGGCGAATATTAAAAATATGATAAACATCAAAATAGTCGGGATGAACTATCGGTTTTATAAAATCACTTTTTAAGTTGGATAAATAGATACTAGCTAACTTTCTTTTATGTTGATTGATGTCGTTTAATTTTTTTAATTTAATGGAAAGAAATCCCGCTTGAATTTCATCTAGTCTGGAATTATAACCAACAACATCATTCACATATTTGACCTTAGAACCATAATTTCTAAGCATTTTTACTTTTTCTAGAAGCTCGATATCATAGGTGGTAATTGAGCCAGCATCACCTATTGCGCCTAAATTTTTTGTTGGGTAATAACTAAAGCATCCAAATTCGCCAAAAGTACCGGTTTGTTTATCTTTAAATTTTGCTCCATGAGATTGAGCGCAATCTTCCACTAATTTTAATTGATGTTTTTTGCAAATTGCAGTTATTTTGTCCATCTCACACGATTTACCATACAAATGAACTACTAGAATTGCTTTAGTTTTAGAAGTAATTTTTTCTTCAATTTTTAAAGGGTCAATGTTATATGTATCAATATTTGGCTCGACCAAAACAGGTTTTAAACCGGCATGGATAATAGCAATGATGGAAGCAATATATGTATTAGATGGAACAATAACTTCATCTCCTGATTGAAAATTAAAAGCTTTTAAGGATAAAATTAATGCATCTAAACCTGAAGCCACACCTAAACAATATTTACTTCCTGTAAAAGATGCAAATTCGTTTTCAAAAGTTTCTACATTTTTACCTAACACATACCAACCTCCTGTAAGTGTTTTGTGGAATGATTCTTCAAACTCTTTAAAAAAAGGCTGATTTAATTTTCCTAAATTTTCGTAATCAATCATTTATTTATAAAATAATACTTGCATTGCTAAAAACAAAAATAGACCATTAATTTATTTTAACAACGATTTCTGATTCTCATTATAATCAGAAGGGTTGGCATTAATGAGTGTTTTTATTTCTTCTTTTTGTTGAGAAGTGAGTTTAATCTCTTCAGGACTGTAATTTCCTAAACCTACTTCTTCAAGAATTTCAGCTCCTGATAAATTAAGAGCAACTGGTGTAATCAAATGCTTTGAATTAGAAAAGTCTTTGTTTTTAAACTCAGGTATTAATGATTTTTGTGCTTGACTATATTTTTTTGGGTTAGCAAGAATTAACTTTTTAATTTCTTCACTTTGTTTTGAATTGAGAATGATTTGCCCTGGATGCTTAAAACCTAAGCCTACTTCTAATAAAATTTCTTTTCCAGTTTTTTCTTGAATTAAGGATTTTTGTAGATCGTTGTATTTTTCTGGATTTTCATTCATTAAAGATTTAGCTTTAACCAATTGAATACTATCTAAAACAACAGTTCTTGCATCAATTTTTCCTGAACCAACATCATTTAATATTTCTTCTAAACTAGGATTATTTAATCCCCAAAATCGAGCATCTTTTCCGCCTAAAATAATGGCTATGAATAAACCAAAAATAAAAAATGACAGTTTGTGTTTTTGAAAGAATTCAAACATTAATTAGGTTAAGAATAAGGTTCGAAGATATAATCTTTTTCATCGTAGTACTCAGATGCAAAAACCATTAAGATTGCGTCTTTAGTAAAATGATGCATTTGATGCCAGTCCTCAGGGTTTAGAATTAAACATTTGTTTGGAGCATCTAAAATAAATTCTTCTTTTTTTGCATTGTTATCATTGGAGATTATACAACTTCCTTGAATACAAATTGCTGCTTGTATAGTTTGATGATGTCTGTGTCCTCCTCTTACAGAATCATCTACTCCATAAATGTAAAACACACGTTTAATATCAAATGGAATTACCTTTTCAATTACAGTTAAGTTTCCTCTGCTATCAGTAAAAGTTTTTAAGTCAATAATGTGTGCCATAAGTTTATTTTAGAAAGTCAGCAGTTTTAAAGATATTATATTTTAGATTGGCTTTTATGAAAAACTTGAGTTTTTCTTTTAAGTTGCTAGCCAATTTAAGTGAAAAAGGTCTTAAACTTTCTTTAAAATTAGCATCAATTTTTTGAATAGTTTTTAATGACTGATTCATTGCAACTATATAGTTAGCATAAAAATTAGTAATAATGTTTTTTTCTAATTTAAACCATCCAAAATCAACTATATTATTTTCATAATGTCTTACATAATGATAATGATAAAATACCGCTTCAAAAGCATAATTATCTTTTTTGTTTATCATTTTAATTTGGTCACCGTTTCTTGAAACCACTTTATATTGTTGGATATTCCAAGGAGCTAATCCACCACCTAAGTGTTCTAAAACATGAACTCCCTCAAATCTGGTAGTCCAATCGTCTAAATATTTTTGATCTCCAAATTTGCCATCTTCATATCTATCATAACACCAATCTAGGCATGCATTTACCCACCAATTAAGAGCGGTTAATCCATGTTCATTTTTTTTAAAAGTGATAAATTGAACACAGTAAGTTCCTGCAATTTCGCTTCTGTCATATTTAGGAGTATAACGATGTTCTGTAATTAAAACAGATTTATCACCCATTTCATCAAAAAGTGCTTTTGGAGAACTATAAAAATATAGGTCAGCATCTATGTAAGTACAATTATCTACCTCAAAATTGTTTAATACATAAAGAATGGTAGAAGGGGTACAAGTCCAGCAATATTCGGCAACAGAACGAGATGCTTTTATACTTAAAAGTTTAGCGTTTTCAAATTCTTTAAGTGTAATGACGGTAATATTATTGTAGTTGAGAGCATCAAGAATTTCTTTGGTTTTATCATCAAATGCAAAAACATACAAGTGAAAATTATCACAATGTTTTTTTAATGATTCATACATCGTGAGTCCTCTACTCAAATAATTAGAATCGAAAAGAGTGCAGAAGTTGTATGGAGTATTTATCATTACTAATTATTGAACCTTTTTAGCTAAAATTATATTATCAAGGTATAAATCATTGTTTCTAGGCAAAATTATAGAAAATAGCAACCCGAATAATGTAGTTGGAACTATAAACAACAAAGCGAATAATTTTGTTAGAATGTTGTACGATAATACTTTGTAAATGTAAATATTGATTAATTGAGAGATAGCAGCAAAATTATTGACGCTTTTTTTGATTTCCACAATTTCAAAACCATGTTCTTTCAAAATATGGGTTAACCCAAAAGAAGAATATCTGGCATAATCATAGGGTTGTTCATGCTCATCCCATACAAAAGGTACAGCCAATAATAAAGTGCCATTGTTTTTTAAAACTCTGTTAATTTCTTTTAGGAATTGTGATGGAGTAAACACATGTTCGAAAACTTGGAAGGTAACAACACTATCAAATTCGTTTTCAGGAAAAGGTAAGGTTTTGCCATCATAATAAACATCTACTTTAGAGTTACTATGGTCATGTCCGCTCACTTCAACTTCAACGCCAATATATTCAGATGTATTAAATAGTTGTTCGTATGGTTTAATGCCACACCCCACATCTAAAGTTTTTCCTTTAATGTGAGAGCTTAATTTTTTAATGTTTATGTATAAACCTCTTCTTGCAATAAAAAAAGGATTGATAAACACACTAAAAAAAGAGGGTTTAAATTGTTCTTGTATAAGTCTATTTTTAATGCTTGACATAATAACCAGTTTAACAAAACTATTGTTTTATTTTCATTTTTAACATTAAAATCACTTATTACCAATAAATTCTATTTATTGTAAATTAATTGTGTTACTAGTTTTTTAGTATTATTGTTTATAAATATTTTTATTGTCAAATAATTATTATATGCGAAATTTCTATATCACTACAGCTTTTATAGCTTTACTTTCATTATTTCAATCAAACATTTTATTTTCCCAAAATGAAATTATTGTTACAGTTCCTTATCAGTCTGTCCCTGATATTGGTGTGCATACAACTGCACCTAATGGGCATACTAATATCGATGAAATACTACAACAATGTGAGAATTTTAGGAACCCAAAGAGAATTATTAGTATTAACTCTTCAACTGGACAATTAACATTTACTAGAGTTGGGGGATGGCATCAAGGAGCTTGGTTTAGAGGTCCCCAATCTTTCGAAAGTGCTAATAATTGGCTCAATAATTACACTGGGAGCTATACTAGTTGTCAAAATGGTGGATTTAAAGTTGGTCTAAATCAATTTGCAGGATGCCGTCCTAAATATCGAGATACTGCTAAACAAATAAGAGGGATGATACAACTTTATAATAGATATAATACATTTTTGTATACTAATGATAAAAGTACCGTTGTAAATATGATAAAATCAGGTCTAGATTTTTTAATTTATGGACAGAATTCGGATGGAACATATAACAATTGGGATTACAGACCCGATAAGTGGATACCTAACTATGTTGGTGAAATACCATCTTATCATAATGAAACACACCTTTATGAAGCGGCCTATGCATTAGCTGCTATGTGTGATGGATATATGTTTTATAGTAAAAATTCTAACTTGACTTATGCTCAAATGACAAATTTATTTAATGCAATTAATACAACAGCAAATAGACTATTGTATGAGCCTATAAATTGTATCGATAATTCTAATTTCAGAGGGTTACTAGCTTGGTCACTAAGCAAAGCTTATAAGGTAACCCAAGATTGTAATTATTTAGAAAAAGCTAAATACCACAGTTCTTACTTAATTGATTTACAGGAAGATGGTGGAGTTTGTGAAGGTATGTGGCAAACAGGAGGTAGTGAAGGTAATCATGAACACGATACAAGGATATGGTATCATTCCATAATATTGAGGGGTTTAATCGAAACTTTTGATGTTACTCCAAATACTGCAACAACATTCAAAAATAGATTAGCAAACTCAATTAAAAGAGGAGTAAATCATGTTATAAATTATAGAATTAATTTAAACCCTTCAACTTCAACTCAAGGAGCTACACTAGCATATTGGTTTGATAGCAATTGTTTAACGAATGGAACAGTAGATTATTTATATCATTATTCACAAGATATAGTTGAACCATTTGCATTAATAGCTTATTATTCAAAATATCATACTGAATATTTCAATTCAACAGAACAGACATACCTGAAAAATCTATTAAATTGGATATCCTTAGAAACAGAATCAGCATCGAAAGTTGGGATTAATGGACAATCAGGTGAAGATGCAGCTAAAAAAGCACCATCCTTATTATTTTATACTAGTTACAATGACGCAATTAATACTTCTCAAAAAGTTTTTAATGAAGATGGAATTAATAATCGAATGAATTATAATGCGAATATGGTATCGAATAGGGTTGTTTCTGGTGATTTTGATAATGATGGAAAGAAGGATGATATAGCGGCTTTTTATGATTATGGTGGTACTGGTAGTAATGCTGAAACTAGAATACATGTATGGACAGGAGATTTTGAATTATTTGATTATCAGTCGGCATCTGGGTGGTGGTCTGCTATTGGTTATGAGGCTAATAAAATTTCAGGGAGAGTTGTTTCTGGTGATTTTGATAATGATGGTTATGAAGATGATATAGCGGCTTTTTATGATTATGGAAATAATGAAACTAGAATTCACATGTTTATTGGAAACAATGGTACTTTTACTTATTCTGGTGCGATGGGATGGTGGAATATAACAGGGTATAATGCAAATGCTATTACAGGTAGAGTTGTGGTTGGTGATTTTTATGATGGTGATGGATTTAAAGATGATATAGCTGTGTTTTATGATTATGGAAATAATGAAACTCGTATTCATATGTTTGAGGGCAGGAGCAATTATTTTAGTTATGCTAGTAATTATGGGTGGTGGAATACAACAGGATATAATGCAAATGCTATTACGAATAGGGTTGTTTCTGGTGATTTTGATAATGATTTTAAACATGATGATATAGCAGTATTTTATGATTATGGAAATGGAGAAACTCGTATTCATATGTTTTTAGGACAAAATTCTTGGTTCTATTATCCAAGTAATTATGGGTGGTGGAATACAACAGGATATAATGCAAATGCTATTACGAATAGGGTTGTTTCTGGTGATTTTGATAATGACATGTTAGTTGATGATATAGCGGTATTTTATGACTATGGAAATACTGAAACTAGAATGCATGTATTTGAAGGAAGAGGAAATTACTTTAGCTATCCAAGTAACTATGGTTTATGGAATGTCTCAAGTGGTTATAATGCAAATTCAATTACTGGGAGAGTATTATCTGGTGACTTTTTTACATCAGGATCCAAGGGGATAGCAGCAATATATGATGTAGGAAGTAATGAAACGAGAATTCATACTTGGAAACTAAAAACAAATCCTTGGCAAATGGAATATTTTGGGGCAGGTGGTAATTGGATACAATGTATGCCAAATGATTATGGAAATGCTTACAGAGAAACAGGTATTAGTAATTTTATTAATGAGAGTATTGAAGATAAGATTAACCTAGAAGAATCAAGGGATATAATTATACATCCAAATCCAACTAATGGAATATTCAAAGTAAGTATTCCTAATGTTAGAGAGGATGTTAGTATTGAGTTATATAATTTATCGGGAAAATTAATTGCCAGAAAGAAATCAAATAGTGAGATAATAGTTATTGATATTTCTAAATATCCAAATGGGATCTATTTGCTAAAAATACAGGGCAACAAGTTTAATAAATTTAGTAAACTGATTAAACAATAAGGTCTGATTTTATGAATTATTTTTCATTAAGTTATTTAAAAACAATTCATTTAAGAATGATGTTCTTTTTTCTATGGAATGGTCAGTAACTGTTCGTTTTTGTCCTGCATCAGCAATTTTTTTTCTTTCTTCAGGATTATCTATTAACCATTTTACTTTTTCTATGCATTCTTCTTTTGTTTTGTATGTGATTATTTCTTTACCAGGTTCAAATAATTCTGTAATATTTTCTTTCCAATCGGTAACTAAACAAGAGCCTATTCCTGTTGCTTCAAATAATCTAATATTTCCGGCACAATTGCCAGCTACATCTCCATGAATATTAAAACAAATATTTGATTTGGCTAATAGTTGATACATTTCTTTTCCGAAAACCGGTGGTTTAGTACTCTTAATTAATTTTTTAGAGTACATTTTTATTTTTGAATCACCAAAAGCTTCGTTCTTTTTAAGGATGGAAACATTTTTTATAATGCTTTTTAACCCCAATTTTCTTAAAAAATTAATCAAATAATAAAAAATCTTTTTTGCCCTAATTTTATTTAATGATTCGAGGTTTCCATATATTGTTAAGTTTATTCCCGATTTAAGTATCGATTCAATGTATTCAATTCTTGATTTATGAAAACCACCGCCAGTAATTAATGAACCCGTAAAAACAAAATCATTTGTTTTGAAGTAATTATCTTCATTTATATTATTTAATATAGAAGATTCAAAGCCATGGTAAAGTAATTGAGTATTTAACCCCAGTTTCTCAAAATCCTTTTTCAATCCAGGGGTACATGTAAATAGAATATCAAATAATTTTAAACGTTCAACCAATTCACTCCCATAAGGTGCACAGTGATGCCCAACAAATAATTTAATGGATGGAACTTTTTTTAACAATTTATCTTTCCATTCTTTAGTTAATAATGATATATCATCTAACCAAATTACATCGGGTTGATAAAATTTTATTTGTTCAATGACTAAATCTTTGTTAGAAATATTATTGGATAAATGATGTTCTTTTTTCCAAGCATTTTGCAATGATTCAGCATTTGTAATAATTTCAAATGCGGTAACTCCAATTTTTTTAAAATTATTTACATAAGAACTTGAATTTTCTATCGAATCTTTAATAATCAGTTGGTAATGCTCTTCATATGAATAAATATTTACATTTTCATTTCTTAAATAAAAGTCTTTAATATATTCTTTATAAAAATTGGTAACCCTTACAAAACGATAACTCATATTTATTAGTTTGTTTTTTTCATTATAAAAAATGAGAATGCTATTAATAACCACAAGCCTCCTGTTACGAATATTGTAAATATAGGAGCACTTAAAATAAAAAAGACTGTAATAAAAAATATCCCATAGTATCTCGCATCTATTTTAATGGAATTAAAAAACATAAATACGAATGAAACAATAAGAGAAAGAAGAAAAACACCGATATAACCTAAATTCATGTATCCATCGCTAATAATACCATTATTAGCATACATTTCATTGGTATCAAAATATTCTTTCCCTATTAAATAAGCAGAGTTCACATCAAAAGGACTTTGGGAGATGAGATTGAAAAAATGATTTTCAGAAAAATATAATGAAACTTCACTAAACAAATCAAAATAACAATAATTAAGTAATGCAGGAAAAAAGAAAATCCTCATCACAAAGGTTCCTCTAAACAAAATACTATCTAATAAAAACTCATCAATTAGAGGAATTATCAATAGAGCAAGAATTAAGAACAATAAAAGATATTTGGTTTTTTGAATATAACTTTTTCCTCCTAAAAAATAAAAAAAGATGGTAACGATAGAAGTCATATAAACCGCTTTATTTCCGGAAATAACAAATAGATAGATTAATATTAAAAAAGATAAACTTGCAAAAATGTATTTTTTCTTAATTAGGAAAAAAGCCAACATAATGGGAACTACAATTTTTACTTCCCAATTATATAAGTAGTTACTCAATCTACTTATGTTGTTCGAAAAACTCTCTCTCGTTTCGTAGATATCTTTTAGTAATAACGTATTGAGATTAAAATTAAATTTATAGGTAAGAAATATCGGAATAAGCATTGCAATAGCAATTCCACTTATTAAAAGAGAAGATGGAGGGTTAAATTTTAGAAATCGCTGAAGGTTTAATTTATAGGAAGCTATCAACGAAAATAAAATTAAAAACAAATTCACTGAATATAAAGGACCTCTTATGTTATCCATAAAGGCATAAAGTATAGAATTAGGCATATAAAAGAAAAGAATCAACAATGTGAAAATGGAGAAAATAAATTCACTTTTCTTAAATAAATAATATGAAATCCATAGAAAAAAAGCCAAGTATAATTTAATTTCGATGTACTTAATGATATTAAATTCTTTACTGTATCCAAAATATTCGAATTGAGTAGATAAAAATAAAACATAGTAAATTTCTAGTATAAAACTAACTAGCACCAAAAGAGAACTAATGGTGAAAAAGTGTTTGTTTATTTTTAGAACGCTAGCCATTTACAGTTCTTTCTTCATATTTTTTTACAATTAGGTACATCATTGTAATGTTGATAATCATCATTACAGCTTCTATACCTACATAAATTTGTAAAAACTGATTAATTTCAAAGTGTTTAAAGAAAACCAAAGAACAAATACTTAAAAAATAAAATACTTGCCAAATGCTGCTCTGCTTTATTTTATTAAAAGTAATGTAAATCGATGAAAAAGTGGAATAAATAAAGTTAAGTGAAAAACTGAAAATTAATATTTTAGAAAAACTACTTGAAATGATATACTGTTCTCCAAAAATGAGTGTAAATAATGAATCACCAACTGTAAAGAGTAATAATAACTCAATAAAAATGATAGAAAATATGAGGTAACAGATATTGAGTAAATCTTTTTTTATGCTTTCTTCTTGGTGCATTTTCTCTGTTATTTGCTGGAATAGTACTTGTCCTATAGTAGTGGCAATAAATACAAGTGGAATGGATAAAACCAATCGAGATAAATCTAAATAACCAACTATTTCGGTAGAATAAAATTTATTGATAAATAAAAAAGGCAAAAAGGTAGCAGCACTACTTAATAAGGTTGGAATTACATTGTATTTAGGATATTCTATGTATTTTTTAAATACAAAACTCATTTTTCTTTTTGATACATTTTTGAAAGAAAAAGTGTTTTTGAAAACTTGAAATACTCCGCTTGAAGCGTTAGAAAAATTACCAAACAAATCGCCCACAAATAATCCTCCAGGGAATTTCAAAATACCTAAAGTAACTTGAAAAACAGCTTCAACCAATCGTCTTACTATTTTGTTGATGGAACTGGCTTTAAAAGCTTTTGTTCTTATCAACCAATAATTCATACTTTGGTACATGCTGTAAAAAAAACTGGTGGCGGGTAAAAAATAGATATAATTGGCAAATTTTTGTGGTAAACCAATAAGTTGGACTATTTCATTTTTAAAAAGGAATAGAATAATAAATAACAACACATTAAAAACAATACTGATAAAAAAGGTTAGTGCTAATATGTTGATACTTTCAATATTGTTTTTAGGCAACACAATTGTTGATTCATATCTCAATGATGCTACAATGGTTACCATGCTAAAAAGACTTAAAAAAACTGCTAAAGCACCAAAATCTTCTGCAGAATATATTCTTCTTAAAAAAGGGTGAATTATTAAAGGAATTGCTTGAGCAACTATTGTTCCTACTAAAAGAACTAGTGTGTTTTTAGTAAACTCTGATTTTTGTAGTAGCTTTTTAAGTTGCAAAACGAAATAATTAGTTTTTGTTTTTTAACAGATGAAATAAAAACAAAAGAAAACCGATTAAAGCAGAAATCACCAATCCGGTCCCTAAAATGGTTAATGTCTTACTTCGGGGTTTTATTAAGTCATTTAATGGGTTAACAGGGAGAAGTTTAATTGGATTTTCTATTGCATTTAATTTTTTTTCAAGTTCAATTTTTTGGGTGAGTAACTTTTCAGTTTCTAGTAAATTTAAAGAGTCAGTACTTAAAAGTTGACGGTTTAATATTCCATAAAATTCTTCAATTGCTTTTTTTTCCATGAGTAAGTTTTCTTTTAAAGTTTGATTCGATTCGAAAATAGAATTTACAATCTTTATAAGCATAGACTTTGCAATGGTGTCTTTAGATGTAATAATGACTTTAGGAGCAGGTTTTTTATCATCAAAAAATAATTCTCTTACACATTCGACGGTAAAATCATTATTATCTAAAATTTCAGTACCATTATTCGCTTTATTTTGATGAAGAAATAAAGAGGAATTATTAATTGCTGAGTATATTTCATCATCTTCCAAAAACAGAGATTTAACAAAAAATTTTGATTCGTAAAAAGAAGTATATTTTTTACTGTCTTTTATTGTTTTATAGTATCCAAAAACAGAACCAATTAAAAAAGCAAAAAATAAATACCATTTATTTTTAAAAATGAAGAGATAAATACTTTTTAAAAGTTGATTGAGTTCTATTTCTTGAGATTCTTCAGCCATTTATTAATTGGGTTTATGCAAATATAAATTTTATCTGTTAGTTTACATCAGGTCTAGCAAAAGAACAAAATTGAATTAATCTGATCTTAATTTGTAGATTTGTTAATTATCTAATTTTTCTCTTGAAAAATAAATTTAATTACATAAGAGATTTTGTACTGGAGACTAAGCATCAAAATAAGTTGATACTTAATCATAAGTATAATAAAGTTTTCTTTTTATTAGGATTTCTATTTATCCTTTCCTTTCAATTTTTTTATATAAATAAGCCATTCACAGAAAGTGAATATGGAAGAAATGGAGCAAGTGGTTTTGCTCATAATTATGGTAAAGAATTTGTCTATTACTACTACTATTTAGATTTATTTCCTCTGACAACCTCTTACAAACCTTTGGAATATTCAGAAAAGGATGCTATTAATAGCATAAAAGAACATGGAGATAGTTTACTTATGGAATATGGTCACTGGTCTCGATTAGGAGAGAATGTGAAAATTTTATTGTATTTACCCAATGCATATTTACATGGTTCTCCTGAAAATCCAAGTATCATTCTTTTTAATACAATTGTATTTATTCTTGCGTTATTGATAGTGTACTCTGTTTTGTGGTATTATAAATATCCACTTTTAGGATTTTTAATAGCTTTAGTCTTTGGCTCCAATCCTTTTTTGTTATATGAAACCTATGGTAGGGATAATATTTTTGCATTATTAGCTGTTGTGACTCTTTTAATCCTCTCTATTAACTTTTATTTCTTTGATGAAAATGCTAATAAAAAATCGCTTTATCAATGGATTGCTCCAATCTTGTCCTCAATAATTATTGCTACAGCTGTTCATATTAGAGGGGAAAACTCTGTTCTAATAATATCTTGCTTATTTATCTATTTGACTATTTCTTCCTATACTATCCTAAAGAAAGTTTTGATGTGTTTCATTTTAGTATCTACTTTTTTTATTGTTAAAAAAAGTTGGCAGACATACTTTGATTATAAATTTGATGAAGCTTACGAATTAGTGAAGGAAAAGGGGGGGAATCCTTACGATGGAAGAAGGTATAATTCACATACCGTTTGGCATCCAATATTTTGTGGGTTAGGTGATTATGATTCAAAATATGGTTATGAATGGAATGATTTAAAGGCTTATGAATATGCAATTCCTATTTTGAAAGAAAAATATAATATGGATTTAAATTATTCAGGAGAATTTGGGTTAAATGAGTTTTATGATGATGATAAAAAATACTATAAAAAATTAGAATTATTTGATGAATATGATGAGGTTGTAAAAAACAAAGTCATGCATGATATTACAAATGATCCATTATGGTATCTAGAAATTATCTCAAAAAGAGTTTGGAGTGTTTTTAAAGATACTTCTCCTGTATGGATTAAAATATTCAACTTTAGATTTAATATTCCTATAAATGGATTATTTGTACTCCCTTTTCTGTTTATATTATTTTATTGGAAAAAATATTTTGAGTTAAAATTGATTTTGTTTAGTTTGCCTTTAGCAATAAGTTCTTTGGTGTTTTACTCAAAAGGTAACAGTACTTTTAACTCATTATTTCATTTGTTTTTTATAGTTTTAGTGTTTTCTTGGTTAATAGAGTTTGTTGTATTAAGATTAAAGAAAAATATATTATCAAATAATTCAAATGCTTAGTATTATTATCCCCTCATATAAAGGTGCAAAAACATTAGAAAAGCATTTGTCCCCCTTCATTGAATATTTATCCAATAAAGAAATAGAATATGAAGTAATAGTAGTTGATGATGGATCAAATGATAATGGGAAAACGGAGGAGATTGCAATTAAAAATGGGTGTAAATTTATTGGCTATGCTAATAACAAAGGTAAAGGAGAGGCGGTTAGACAAGGAATGAAAGTAGCAAAGGGTGATTTTAAACTTTATACGGATGTTGATATCCCATTTCAATATTCCTCAATAGATCAATTTTTACATTATTTAGATTTTAAAGAGTTTGATATAGTGATAGGAGACAGGACATTACCGGATTCAAGTTATTTGTCAGAAATTCCTAAGTCAAGAAAACTGGGGAGTTTATTTTTTACTTTTTTAGTAGGAAGGTTTGTCACTAGTGGGTTGAATGATACTCAATGTGGAATAAAAGGATTTAAATCTAATATAGCTGATGATTTATTTTCGGTATCAACCATTAATGGTTTTGCATTTGATGTGGAATTATTATATGTTGCATTAAAAAGGAATTATGATATAAAAAGATTGCCTGTTAGATTAAGAAACAATAATGAAACGAGTGTAAGTTTAATGAGACATGCACCAGGAATGTTACGAGATATTCTTTTATTAAAGATTAATCATATTTCAGGTAAGTATAAAAAACAAAAATGAATAGAACAGTAACAAATATTATCCGTTTTGTAATGGACGAATGTGTTCCTCCACTAATAAGAGATAGTAAGTATTTTATGTATCCTTTTTACTATTTTGCATATAGAGGGAGAGATTTAAAAACGGCAATGAATTTTAAAAGTTTAGTGTATTCTTTTACCGAAGAAGAGTATAGCAACTTCTATAACAATTTAAATACGATTTCAAGAAACAGAAAAACGGATTTAAATCAACCAAGTATTGAATTTATAATAAAAAATTTAGATAGTAGTGCTAAAAACCTGATTGATGTTGGTTGTGGTAAGGGTTATTTTCTTAGTCAGCTTCAAGGCAAAGGACTAGAATTAACTGGTTGTGATATAGTTGATAAAGGTGAATCTAAAAACTACAACTATGTCAAAGGAAATATAGAGAAGTTACCTTTTAAAGATAATGAATTTGATATTGTTACATGTTTTCACACTTTGGAACACATCATTAGTCCCGAAAAAGCTATAAGTGAATTAAAGAGAATAGCAAAGAAACAACTTATTATTGCAGTTCCTTGCCAGAGATATTTTTACTATACACTGGATGAACATGTGAACTTTTATCCATTTAAAGAAAAACTAACTTCAATTATTGATATTGAAAATAATACATGTGAAAAGATTTGGGGAGATTGGGTTTATATCGGGGTTCCTACAAATAATGATTAGTTACAATCACATTCTTTATCTTCAATTTCTATACTTCTCAAAAAGGCAGTACCTTCTTGTTCACAATCTTCACAATATTCACAGGTTTCTACATAAATAATTACTTTTCTATTATCAGATAGGGTAGAAGAAATGAAATATTCTGGGCAAGGCTTACGCTGTGTGGCACTTTTTTTAAAATCTAAGTCGGCTTTTTCCCAAAATTGTTTGTCAAAAATATCAGGGGTTAATTCTAAGCAATCTAACTGACATTGTGCATTTTCTGTAATAGCCATATCAACTCGCTCTAAAAACTCTAAAGTTCTACCTTCAGGTAACCATGAGGCACGGTCTCTATTTCTCAATAATGTTGCCCAAACGACAATTAATCCCAATGCAAACCCAATTCCGTAATATTTTAATCTTCTTCTTAATCCACTCATTACATAGCCATTAAAAGTAAATTAATGTCCTTATAAGGTAAGCTAAAGGTTTCAGCCAGATATTTATTGGTTAATATTCCTTTGTATAAATAAACACCATTTTGAATACCTGAGTAGGATTTTATCATTGATTCTACCCCTCCAAATTCACCAGTATCAACTATTGTAGGCATAATTACATTACTTAAAGCATTAGATGCAGTTCTAGCAACTCTAGAAGCAATATTAGGAACACAATAATGTATTACACCATGTTTAATAAAAGTAGGTTTTAAATGACTTGTAACTTCTGATGTTTCAATACATCCTCCTTTATCAATGCTAATATCAACTATTACCGAACCATCTTTCATTTTTTGAACCATTTCTTCAGTTACAATGATAGGTGATCGACCAATTTTGTTACTAATTGCTCCAATTACCACATCTGCATTTTTTAATGCTTTTGTTAGAACTCCAGGTTGAATAACTGAGGTGTCTATTCTTCTTCCTAATTCAGTTTGTAATCGTCTTAGTTTGTTGATGTTGTTGTCGAACACTTTAATTTTAGCTCCCAACCCAAGTGCCGATTTACAGGCATATTCACCTACCATTCCAGCTCCTAAAATCACAACTTCTGTTGGAGATACTCCAGAAATACCACCAAATAACTGCCCTCTTCCATTCGTTGAGCTGCTTAAATATTCAGCTGCAATTAATATAGATGCGTTACCGGCAATTTCACTCATTGCACTTACTATAGGTAAAAACCCTTCAGGGTCTTTAATATAATCAAAAGCAATAGCAGTAATTTTTTTATGAATTAATTTTTTTAGAAAATCTTTAGGTTGAATGGGTAGTTGAAGAGCAGAGATTAAAATCTGCCCAGTTTTCATCATATCAATTTCTTCAAGAGTAGGAGGTTCTACTTTTAAAATCATATTGGCTTGATATACTTCTTGTGTACCATAAACAATTTGAGCACCTACTTCACTGTAATCTTTGTCACTAAAACTTGCTCCTTCCCCGGCTCCAGTTTCTATTATTACTTCGTGTCCGTTATTCACTAAAACAGCAACTGCATCGGGTACTAAAGGAATTCTTTTTTCCTGAATGGAAGTTTCTTTAGGAATACCGATTTGTAAACTGCTTTTCTTCTTTGCCACTTCTAGCATTTCTTCTTGTGGCATAAATCCTTGAGCTAAGGATTTTAATAAATCATCTGAAGTTGTCATCAATTGTTATGATAGGATTTATACAAAAATAAAAAATAGTACTTAGGATGCAATAGAAATAATTCTATTATTGTATTCATCTACTTCAATTGTAACAACTACAAACTTTTCTGGAATTAAATTTGGGATTTTTTCTGGCCATTCAATAAAACAGTAAGCACCACCATAAAAATAATCTTCATATCCCATATCCATTACTTCTTGTTCGTCATTAATCCTATAAAAATCAAAATGATAGACTTTTTGTTCTTTATTAGAAACATATTCATTTACAATAGAAAAAGTAGGACTGCTGGTAACATCATCGATTCCTAATTGTTTGCATAGATATTTGATGAGTGTCGTTTTTCCGGCTCCCATTTCACCTTTGAATAAAACAATTTTTTCTGTTCCAAACTCAACTAAAAGTTGTTGACTAATTGTTTCTAAATCAGCAACATTTTTTGCAATGAATTCCTTCATTTTATTTTTTTGCTGTTAGTTTAATAATTGGAATTAACATCTCTTCCATAGAAATTCCACCGTGTTGGAATGTATCTCTATAGTATTTTACATAATGGTTGAAATTGTTTGGGTAAGCAAAAAAATCATCATTTTTTGCAAATACAAAAGCCTGACTCATATTAACTTTAGGCAAATGAGCATCTTCAGGATTGCGAACTTCAAAAACTTCTTTTGAATTAAAACTTAATGTTTTTCCCTGTTTGTAACGTAAATTGGTATTTACATCTTTGTCACCCACAATTTTTACTGGTTCTTTCACTCTAATTGATCCATGGTCAGTGGTGATGATTAGTTTTCCACCTCTTGCTGCAATTTCTCCTAGAATCTCTCTTAAAGTGGAATGTTCAAACCAAGATTTTACCACCGAACGATAAGCTGCTTCATCATTGGCTAATTCTTTAATGATTTCAGTGTCTGTACGAGCATGTGAAAGCATATCCACAAAATTGTAAACAATAACATTTAAAGGGTTGCTGAACATGCCCGGAATGTCATTTAATACTTTGTTGCCATAACTTACATTGAGTACTTTGTTGTATGAAAACTTAATGTTTAATCCATTTCTTTTGAGTTGTTCTTCTAAGAAAAATTGTTCATGTAAATTTTTTCCACCTTCATCTTCATCATTCGACCATTTATCAGGATATCTCTTTGCAATTTCTCCGGGCATCATTCCTGCAAAAATGGAATTTCTAGAATATTGTGTGGTAGTAGGTAAAATACTGTAAAAAACATCTTCTTCATCTATCCAAAAATCGTTAGTGATAATAGATGATAAAGTTTTCCATTGGTCGTATCTTAAATTGTCGATTACAATAAAAAACACAGGATTTTCATTTTTCTTTACTTCTGGAATTACGTAATGTTTAAATAAATTTTGTGACATTACTGGAGCATCTTCAGGATGCGAAAGCCAATCCATGTAATTGTTTTCTACATATTTGCAGAACTGACTATCAGCTTCATTTTTTTGCATTTGCAAAATTTCTTCCATACCACTTTCTCTAGATTTCTCTAGTTCTAATTCCCAATAAACCAGTTTTTTATAAATGTTAGCCCAATCTTTATGATCCAATCTATCATTCAATCGCATTCCAATTTCTCTAAATTCTTGTTGGTATTTAGAGGTTGATTTTTCACTTACCAATCGAGAAGTATCTAGGTTTTTTTTAAGTGAAAGTAAAATTTGTTTTGGATTTACTGGTTTAATCAAGTAGTCGGAAATTTTAGAACCAATTGCTTCTTCCATGATAAACTCCTCTTCACTTTTTGTAATCATAATTACAGGTAATGAAGGGTATTTAGATTTTACAATTTCTAAAGTTTCTAAACCAGATAATCCGGGCATATTTTCATCTAAAAAAACAATGTCCACACGGTTTTCTTCTAAAATATCAAGTGCATCATCACCACTTTGAGTAGAAAGAACTTTATATCCTTTTTCTTCTAAAAAAAGAATATGAGGTTTTAATAAGTCAATTTCATCATCTGCCCAAAGTATTGTAATTGCATCCATATTTTACTGAAAGTTTAAAATTGTTTAATAAATACCTGCTCAAAAATACTATTTTTGAAGCTCAAATTCGTTTGTTTATTTATGAGTAAACCTAACAAAAAGAAAATATTTAACGACCCAATTTATGGTTTTATTACCATTCCTTACGATATTATTTTCGATTTAATAGAACATCCTTATTTTCAACGTTTACGACGAATTAAACAGTTGGGATTAACTCATATGGTTTACCCTGGTGGATTGCATACCCGTTTTCATCATGCTATGGGATGTATGCATTTAATGATGAATGCAATTGATGTGTTGCGCTCCAAAAATGTTGAGATTACTGAAAATGAAGCTCAAGGAGCGTTAATTGCTATTTTGCTTCACGACATTGGTCACGGTCCTTTTTCTCATGCTTTAGAACACAGTATTGTAAGTGGAATATCGCACGAAGAAATTTCAACTCTGTTTATGGATGAGCTCAATAAAGAGTTTAAAGGAAAGTTAGATTTGGCACTGAAAATATTCAGAAACGAATACAAGAAAAAATTCCTTCATCAGTTGGTTTCTAGCCAGTTAGATATGGATAGGCTGGATTATTTAAAACGCGATAGTTTTTATTCGGGAGTTTCAGAAGGGGTGATTAGTACGGATAGAATTATTAAAATGCTAACAGTAAAAAATGATGAATTAGCAATTGAAGTAAAAGGAATTTATTCGATTGAAAAATTTATCATTGCTCGCAGATTGATGTATTGGCAAGTGTATTTGCACAAAACTGTTCTTTCTGCTGAAAATTTATTGGTGAAAATCTTAAAACGAGCTAAGTATTTAGCATCAAAAGATGTTGAGTTATTTTGCACACCAGCATTAAAAGAATTTTTGTATCACAATCATAACTTACAATCATTTCAAAATAACAGCCATTTGCTACAAACCTTTGCTGAGCTAGATGACATGGATATTATGTCGTCAGTAAAAGTTTGGCAAAGGCATGATGATAAAGTATTGTCATTGTTGTGTAAAATGATGGTGAACAGAAAACTTTATAAAATTTCTTTACAGAACAAAAAGTTTGAAAAAGCTGAGATTGATGAGGTGAAAAACACCATTCAAAAGAAATTAAAGTTAGCTGATGATGAATTGCAATATTTTGTTTTTCAGGATAGCATCGTAAATAATGCTTACAATTCTAAAAAAGATAAGATTAATATCTTATTAAAAAATAACCAAATCAAAGATATAGCTGAAGCTGCAGACACTTTAAGTATAACGGCAATTTCTAAACCGGTAAAAAAATGGTTTTTGTGTTTTCCTAAGGTTTAGATGTTGTTATATCATAACAATCAATGTTTAAACCTATTCCAACTTTTCCAATTCTTTCAAGTTCTTGAGAATTAAATCCTAGCGAACATTGATGTTTATATTCATAAACTATCCAAAATAGAATGTCTTTGGGTTCAATACCTAATAATTTTAAATTAATAAGATTAGGTTCTAATATATTAAGAAAATAATTTATAAAATCGATAGGAGGGTCAGATTCATTTTCACATATCTGGTAATGCCAGTCTGTCGGTTCCTCGTCACTATCAAATTTTGATTTTTTGTATTTTACATGTGTGATTTTTAACAGATCTGTAATATTATTGTATGTTTTCCAGCTTGGTTTGATTTCTATATGTAAGTTATATAGTTTCATTGTTACTTATTTTTAATCAAATATTGCCCCATCTGCATATTCGAAATACCATAGGTTTTCATGCGTTCGGCTTGTTCAGTAAAATCGATGTAATCTTTACGATCGTTTTCTTTATATCGATATAAAGAAGCTGCTGAGGTTTTACGGTAAATGTAATAATACTCTTTGTTAATTACTCCCATTTTATCATCGTTGCAAAAGTACATGAAAGGACGGTTTCCATTTAATAAGTCTATCCCCAAAGTATTATTAATGTAAGGTAGCCCAACTAAATGCATTAAGGTTGGAAAAACATCTATTTGTCCACCATAATTTTGGAGTTGTTGGTGTTGGGTAATCAACTGTGGAGCGTAAATAATAAACGGCACATGATTGTAGCTCAAGGGAACATCATAATCGGCATCCATAAAAGCTCCATGGTCGGCAATAAAAGCAAAAATGGTGTTCTCAAACCAAGTCTGTTTTTTTGCTAAATCAATAAACTTTCTAATCGACCAATCGGCATATTCCACAATTTGTTTTTTTACATCATCGGGTTGTTTAGGTGTAAAATATTCAGGAATGGTATAAGGACCGTGGTCGCTGGCAGTCATCATTACCGATAAAAATGGTTTTTGCTTTTGATGAAGTTGGTTAATTTCATTGATAGCAAATTCAAACATATAATCGTCAGGCACACCTAATGTACTTTCTACTTTCTCTGAAGGATAATTTTGTTGTGAGATAATTAATTCAAAATCGTTGCCTTTTAAAAATCCACCCACATTGTCAAATTGGTCGTCGTGAGTAGTAAAATATGAAGTAGAATAACCATGTTGTTTTAAAACTGTTCCAATTCCATTCAGTTTGGGGATTTCAACCCCTTTCATAGGGTGTTTGGTAAACAAAGCCGGCATTGAAAAAATGGTGCTGTAAATACCATTAAAAGTATGCGTTCCTGCACTATAAATATTGTCAAAGCAAATTCCTTGATTCGCAATACTGTCTAAAAATGGAGTTAAATTATCAGGATTTCCATATCTGCCCATTTTATTGGCACTCATACTTTCCATAATAACCAAAACCACGTTTGGTGGATTTTGATTGATGCTGTCAGGAGTTATTTGTCTGGCAATAGGTGAAATACTATCAATTCCATTGGTGTTTAAATAGTTTTGAGTGTTTTGAATCGCAATTTGGTTATCCAAAATATGAATTGTTTGTTCTTTGTTTTTTTGCGCATCTAAATAACTTCTTAAAAAAGTAAAAACAGGGTTTAATCCAGCTTGATTGATAAAAGCATAATTACTAAAATAAGCAGTTCCAACTCGAATTGGAGATTTGGATTCAAACCGACCTCTGATACCTAAAAATACGATTCCTAAAACTAAAACGGAAATAAGGATAGAGGAAGTTCTGTTAAAACTTTCTGATTTCTGTTTGGAAACAGATTCTTGCCATTTTATAAAAATTCGAGTAACAATTTTAATGAATAGAAAAATGGCAATGATAATGGGGAAAATAACCCACCAAAAATCAAATTCCTGAAAAATCATACTAAACATAAAAGTAGTGTCGTCAGCCCACTGTAAACCGGCTACAGAAAAGCGAGAGAAAAAATGATGAAAATAAGTAAGGTCGATTCCGGAGATTAAAAAGGCAATGGAGAATACAAGAATCAAATAATACTTAAGGATGGTGATGAAAATCTTGGAGTGTATTTTTAATTGATAAAAAACGAGAATTAAAAAAGTAGGTAAAGCCAATAAATAACAAGAAATAACAGTATCAAACCGAAATCCCATTACAAATGCTTGAAATATTAAAGATGTTCTTTCATTTCCAGGAATGTCAGATAAATGTTTTACTTCCAATAAAAAAAGTATAACCCTGAACATGAAAAATATAACGATGGATAAAAAGTAAATGTTAAAAAGAAACTTTAACACAGAAACAAAGGAAGGATGAAGTCTGAAAAAACTCAAGTTGTTTATTTTAGTACGCGACAAATATAAAAAATACAGTTCCTAAACACGAATAAGTTAATAACTTCGATGTAAAAATTAGTTAAATTCTGAGCAAACTATTATTTTTGACTTTTATGGAATTTTCGGCGATACAAATAGCAGAATTACTAAACGGTAAAGTTGAGGGAGATTCTGAAGCTAAAGTAAACAAGCTTTCCAAAATTGAAGAAGGAGAGCCTAATTCACTTTCATTTTTAGCCAATCCAGCTTATCAAGAGTATTTATACACTACCGATGCATCGATTGTTATCGTTAATAAAGACTTTCAATTAGAAAAACCTGTTAAGGAAACTTGTACGCTTATTCGTGTTGATAATGCTTATGAGTGTTTTGCTAAGTTGTTGGAAACTTACAATCAAATAAAAAATAACAAAACAGGGATTGACGATAGAGCTGTAATAAGCTCATCAGCTAAAGTGGGAGATAATGTTTATATAGGTGCTTGTGTGGTGATTGGTGAAAATGCTCAAATAGGGAATAATGTGAAAATTTATCCAAACACTTACGTTGGAGACAATGTGACGATTGGTGATAATACTATTGTTTTTTCAGGAGTTAACATCCACCAAGATTGTGTGATTGGAAAGCATTGTACTTTTCATTCGGGTGTTGTGATTGGTGGGGATGGATTTGGTTTTGCTCCAAACAGTGAGAATAATTACAATAAAGTTCCTCAAATTGGAAATGTAATAATAGAAGACCATGTAGAAGTGGGCTCAAACACTACTATAGATAGAGCTACTTTGGGTTCTACTGTTATAAAAAAAGGAGTAAAGCTTGATAATTTAATTCAGGTTGCACACAATGTGGTAATTGGAGAAAATACTGTGATTGCTTCTCAAACAGGGATTGCCGGTTCTACCAAAATAGGTAAAAATTGTATGATAGGTGGTCAAGTAGGGATTGTTGGTCATTTAAACATTGCTGATGGAGTTAAGATTGCAGCTCAATCGGGTATTGGTACAAGTATAGAAAAAGAAGGAATGATTGTGCAAGGTTCACCAGCATTTTATATAGGAGATTACAAACGAGCTTATGTGGGCTTTAGAAAGTTACCTGAGATTTTAGATAAACTTAAAGAACTTGAAAATAAAATTAAGTAAGATTTAGATTTAAGATGGCAAAACAAAAAACGATAAAAGATTCTTTTACTCTTGTTGGAGTGGGATTACATACTGGGCAGAAAGTAACGATGACCGTTCACCCTGCACCGGAAAATCATGGTTTTAAATTTAAAAGAATTGATGTAGAAGGTCAACCTATTATCAATGCCGATGCGGATTTAGTGGTTGATACTTCAAGAGGTACCACTTTGGAGAAAAATGGAGTTAGGGTATATACTACTGAACATGTATTAGCTGCCTTAGCTGGTTTGGAGATAGATAATGCTTTAATCGAATTGGATGGGAAAGAAATTCCTATTATGGATGGAAGTGCTTACCCTTTTGTAAAAATGATTCAACAAGTAGGTATTGTTGAGCAAGAAGCAGATAAAGATTATTTTGTAATTACTGATAATTTAACATATGAAGATTTAGAGCGCCAAACTGAAATGTTGGCAGTTCCTCAAGATGAGTTTAGAATTACCGTTATGGTTGATTATAATTCCCCATTGTTGGGTACTCAGCATGCTCATATGTATCACACCGGTGAATTTATTGAGGAAATTGCTAAATGTAGAACTTTTGTTTTCTTAAGAGAATTAGAAGTTTTAGCTAAAAATGGTTTAATTAAAGGTGGTGATATTGATAATGCTATTGTTTTAGTAGATAAAGTATTACCGCAAGAAAAGTTAGATGAAATTGCTGATATTTTAGGGAAACCACACATCAAAATTGAAGAAGCAGGGATATTAAATAATTTAACATTGCATTATCAAAATGAACCTGCTCGTCATAAATTATTAGATATTGTTGGAGATTTAGCTTTAGTTGGTAAGCCAATAAAAGGACACATTTTAGCTGCTCGTCCTGGTCATAAGGGAAATGTTGATTTTGCTAAAATCATCAAACAAGAGATTAAAAAACAACAAAAACAAGGCAAAAAGTTTGACTTAACGAAAGAGCCTGTTTACAACATTAATGATATTGAAAAATTATTACCACATCGATATCCATTTTTATTAGTAGATAGAATAACCGAAATGGATGAAACAACCATTGTTGGTTATAAAAATATTACTCAAAACGAACCTCAATTTACTGGTCATTTTCCAGGAAATCCTGTAATGCCTGGAGTGCTTCAAATTGAAGCCATGGCACAAGTAGGTGGAATTTTTGCTTTAAGTACGGTTCCTGATCCTGAGAATTACATGACTTATTTCATGAAGATTGATGGCGTGAAATTCAAAAGAAAAGTTATTCCTGGTGATACTTTGGTGTTTCATTTAGAATTACTTACTCCAATCAGAAGAGGGATTATTCATATGCAAGGGTATGGATATGTAGATGGACAATTAGCAATTGAAGGTGAATTAATGGCTCAAATTGTGAAGGAAAAGAAAGAGGAAAGTAAAGAAGTAGCAGTTCAATAAAATAATATTATTTTTGACCGAAAATAATTTTATTCAATGGAGAAACATCCTTATACAAACATTCATCCTAATGCTAAAATAGGTGAAGGGGTTGTAATTGAGTCATTTACAACGATTCACGACAATGTAGAAATAGGTGAAGGAACATGGATTGGTCCAAATGTTACTATTTTTTCTGGGGCAAGAATTGGGAAAAACTGTAAAATATTCCCTGGTGCTGTTATTTCGGCCATCCCTCAAGACTTAAAATTTGCAGGTGAAGAAACTACTGCAGAGATAGGAGATAATACTATTATTAGAGAATTTGTAACCGTAAACAGAGGGACTACTGATCGTATGAAAACGGTGGTTGGAAATAATTGTCTTTTAATGGCGTACGTTCATGTTGGGCATGATTGTCTTATTGGTGATAATTGTATAATGGCCAACTGTGTAAATTTAGCAGGGCATGTTGTTTTAGAAGATTTTGTGGTGATAGAGGGAGTTTGTGGAGTCCAACAATTTGTAAAGATTGGTCAACATGCTTTTATTGCTGCAGGTTCTAATGTTAGAAAAAATGTGCCTCCATTTGTTAAAGCAGCTAGAGAGCCATTAAGTTACGTTGGTGTAAACTCTGTTGGATTAAGAAGAAGAGGTTACTCTACTGATTCTATTACTCTAATAGAAGAAATTTATCGTTCAATTTATGTTAGAGGCTTAAATCTAACCAACGCAGTAAGAGTGATTGAACAAGAAACCCCTCAATGTAAAGAGAAAGAAATCATATTAAAATTTATAGAAGAATCAACAAAAGGAATGATTAGAGGTCCTTTAAATTAATTAATTATTATGGCTACTACGGCAGATATAAAAAACGGATTGTGTATTAAGTTTAATGATGCATTATACACTGTTGTTGAATTTCAACATGTAAAACCAGGAAAAGGTCCTGCTTTTGTTAGAACTAAATTAAAGAACTTAACTACAGGAAAAGTTATCGATAATACTTTTTCTGCAGGTCATAAAATTGAGCCTGTAAGAGTTGAAAGAAGAAAATATCAGTATTTATATAATGATGAAATGGGGTACCATTTTATGAATCAAGAGAATTATGAGCAAATTTCTATTATGGAAGATTTGATTGATGCTCCTAAATTCTTAAAAGAGGGAGAAATTGTAGAAATTGTTGTTCATGCTGAGGAAGAATCTCCATTATTGTGTGAATTACCTGCTTATGTTGAAATGGAAATTACTTACACGGAGCCGGGATTGAAAGGTGACACAGCAACCAATGCTATGAAGCCTGCAACTATTGAAACTGGTGCTGAGGTAAGAGTTCCATTGTTTATAAATGAAGGAGATAGAATTAAGCTAGACCCACGTACTGGAGCTTATTCTGAAAGAGTGAAAGCTTAAAGAAATTGATGATAAAAATGAAAGCCACGCAATTTGCGTGGCTTTGTTTTATGTACTAATGAATTACTTATCTTTGCATCATGTTGTCTCAAACACTACTGTTATTTAACATTGGAGGAGCCGAACTATTTTTTATAGTATTGGTGATTATTATGTTTTTTGGTTCCAAAAAAATTCCGGAATTAGCGAGAGGATTGGGTAAAGGTTTAAGAGAGATTAAAAATGCTACGGGAGAAATTCAACAGGAAATAAAAAAAAGTGCTGATGTTACAGGTCTTAAAAAGAATTTAGATGTAAAAGCACAGGTGAATAAAATAATTGATGATGCAGTAAAAGAACCCGAAAGTAAAGCTGAAACAAAAGAAGTAGAAAAAGAACAAGAATCAGAACCTGAACAACAAGGGCAACCTAATACTGTATCTCGTTCTAGCACTTCTTACACCACTAATCAGGAAGAAAAATAATTTATGGAATATCTACTTTTAGTAGGAGGCTTAGTTACCTTGATTGTTGCTGGCGAATTGTTAGTAAGAGGAGCTGTTGGGATTGCCTTAAAATTTGATATTTCTACTTTGGTAATTGGTATGACAGTAGTAGCGTTTGGCACCTCTGCTCCCGAACTTTTGGTTAGTGTAAAAGCAGCCCTTGAAAATCACCCTGAGATTGCGGTAGGTAATGTTTTAGGTTCAAATATTGCCAATATTGCTTTAGTGTTGGGCTTGACTACCATTGTTTTACCTATCAATGTTAGAAAATCTACCATAAGAATAGATTGGCCAGTAATGATGTTATCCACCTTTGCCTTTTTTCTATTTATTTTAGATGGAGAGATGCAATGGTGGGAAGGAACTTTGTATGTGATTGCTTTGGTGGTTTATAATGTGATGATGATTAAAAACTCTAAAATTTCTATTGATGAAGATGCCGAAAAAATTTTAGACAAAGAGGCTGATGAACCTGTAAATTTTGTAAAAAGTATTGGGTTTGCGATTGCTGGAGTAGTGGGCTTGGCTTTTGGTGCTAATTGGTTGTTGGATGGAGCCATACACATCGCTACCAATTTTGGAGTTTCAGAATATGTTATTGGAGCTACAATAGTTGCCTTCGGAACCAGTATTCCAGAATTGGTTACTTCTATTGTGGCGGCATTTAAAAAAGAAACCGATATTTCTGTTGGTAATTTAATTGGTTCTAACATTTTTAATTTGTTAGCAGTATTAGGAATTACATCCATAGTAAAAGAAATCCCTATCAGTCTTCAGGTTCAAAACGAAGATATTTATTGGGTTTTAGGTGTTTCTTTTTTGATTTTTCCTTTGATGTTTTTTGGGAAACGCATCAGCCGGTTAAAAGGTGTTATTTTAGCCATGTCTTATTTGGCATATATCTATTTTGTGATAAAATAGAAAGACCTTAATTGCAATTTGCACGTTATTTGATTATCTTTCGGAATTAATTGATTCGTTTGAAGCAACTTATATTCATACCAATTCTTTTATTGTCTTCACTAATTAATGTTTTTGGGCAAAAGGCTCACGACAACATTAATCTAAAAAAAATCAATACTTCTTTTTTAGAACAGTTAATTGAAGAAAAAATCAATGAAGAGAGAGCTCAAAAAAATCAACATTCTTTAAAGCAGGATCCTATTTTAAAATTGGCAGCCGCCGACCAATCCGATTACATTTTAAAAGGAGGAAGGGTAGTGCATGACCAAAGTAACAAAAAGAAAGCAACCCCTTTTGACAGGGTAATGTTTTATGAAGGATTGGTAAATGAAGTAGGTGAAAACTGTATGCAAACAGCGTTGGGAGCTAAAGTAAAAGTAGCTGGTTCATCAGCTCGAATTACTTTAAAAACTTATCAGGATGTTGCTACAGCTATTGCATCTGCCTGGATAAGTGCTAAAGAAAGCCCTGATGTGATTTTTAATTCAGGATATTATAATGTTGGAACATCAGTAATGGTGGATGCAAAAAGTAAAAAAATTGTTGCTACACAAGTTTATGGCTCAGAGCCTTTTATTGTTCCTCAAAATGCAAAAATTGATAAAGACGATTATAAAATTCAACCTTACAGTGCAGATAAATGTGGTGAGTTAGAACGGAATTATCCCTATTTGCCGGAATTAATGTCGGATAACATTTTTTTTAAAGATGGTCAAATCTATTTTTACTTTCACGATTTAGAACTTTTTAAATCCATTATGAAAAATGGAAATGATGGAATTGCTTTGGATGTGATTTCACGTAACCAGTTTTCTTGTGAAACAGGAAATAGATTATACCCATCAAAAATCCATAAAGGGATATTATTACCTCCATTATCAAAATCCTATTTATTGGGAAAAAATGAATTAAAAGACGATGGGCAGGTAGAAGTTTCGTTGGGGCCGATTCCTGATTTTGTTGATACCAATAATGTGGAATTTACTTTATTGATTATTCAGGAAGGTTGTTTGTGTCAAACCATTGTTTATAACAGTTTAGGAGGTGAAAACTTACGTTCCTTAAACCTCGATTTTATTATGGATACTTTGTCGGTTAGTAATCAAGCTGACTCTATTTTAAATCGATTATCTTTTACTGTCCCTTTTGAAAGAGGAAAATCGGATTATAAAATGGCCGACATTAAACCATTTTTAGATTCTTTGAGTTTAAATCGATACGATTTAAAAAAGATTGAAATCATTGCTTATTCTTCTATAGAGGGAAGAGAAAAAGAAAATATGGAATTACAGAAAAAGCGTGCTAACAGTATCTTAAAAGCCATTAAAGAATACAAATTACAAGATGTAGAAACTGAAATAAAAACCGAAGAGAATTGGGAAGGATTTTACAATTCATTAAAAGGTTCTCCTTATGAACCTGAAATTTTAAAATTATCAAAAGAGGAAATAAAAAAAATAGTGAATTCCGATACATTGGAATACAATTTAGAACCTTATTTGGAAGACCAACGCCAAGCTAAAATCAATTTAACCGTAGAAAAAATATTCATGGATTCTGCTTTGTACAATGTCTTGTTAGAGCGTTTTAAAAAATCATTGAAAACTAAAGATTATACTAAAGCAAAAGTGTATCAATCTTTTATTTTCTCAGCAGTAAAAAAAGGGAAAATAGCTCCAGCAGAAGTATTGGCAATAGAAATACCACATTTAAAACAAACAGTTGCTTTAAACAACAATCAAATTGCTTTTAGATGGGAATATTTTAAAACTCAAAACAGAGACAGTTTAAATAAATATTTGATTCGTGATGTGCAAACTCAACAAGTAGTAGATCCAAGCAATGCTTATTTGGAATACAACAGAATTTTAATCAAACTACTCTTATGGTCTGAAAAATTTGATAGAGAAGCTGATCCAAAATATTTATTAAAAGACATTAAAGCGCTATACAACAGAGATATAGAGCCTCATAAAATACATCAATTACTCTTGAATTATCACATTGTTTCAGCAGATTATTATTACGAAGTAAAAAAGTTTAGAGAAAGAGATAAATCTTTGAATGAGGTGAAAAAGATATTATTACAATCACAGTTAAATCGTGACCAAACTTTAAAAATTGCCAATTATTTTATGTTTCAAATGCGAATTGATTGGGCAATAGAACTAATGAAACCATGGGCAGAAAAGCAAAAAATAGACGAAGAGTTTTTGTTTACGTTCCTTACTGTTGCTATTTACAACCGTGAATTGGTTACGCCAAAAGAATACCAACAATTTATGATTCGAGCCAAAGACATGAACCAAGCGCGTTTTTGTAAATTGTTTGGATATCCCAATATGAGTTTCCAGTTGTTGAAAGACTTATCGGTAAAAGAAATTTATTGCAATACTTGTAAATAATGAAATTGGAAAAAAACGATAAGAAAATCATCAATGCTTGGACTTTTTACGATTGGGCAAATTCGGTTTATCCTTTGGTGATAACCACCGCTATTTTTCCTATTTTTTATGAAGCAGTAGTTCCTGAAAAAGTTGATTTTTTTGGTTTCAACCTCATCAACACAGAGTTGTATTCTTATGTGGTTTCATTGTCGTTTATTATTGTCGCTATATGTTCGCCCATTTTGTCGGGTATTGCCGATTATTCGGGCAACAAAAAAACATTCATGAAATTTTTCTGTTACATGGGAGCATTGGCTTGTATCAGTTTGTATTTTTTTTCGGTAGAAAATATTGAGTTGAGCATGATTTCGGTTTTGTTGGCAAGTGTGGGTTTTTGGGGAAGTTTGGTTTTTTATAATGCCTATTTACCCGAAATTGCCACGCCTGATTTGCACGATAAAATAAGTGCCAAAGGTTTTTCAAGAGGGTACATAGGTAGTTCTATTCTACTCATTATTTGTTTGGTATTAATTCAAGTGTTGGAAATAGACGCACGTTATTCTTTTGTATTAACAGGCTTGTGGTGGATAGGTTTTAGTCAGATTACTTACAAAGGCTTGCCCAATAATGTGTTTAGCCA
The DNA here is from genome assembly GCA_020635825.1 of Flavobacteriales bacterium. GTDB lineage: Bacteria > Bacteroidota > Bacteroidia > Flavobacteriales_E > Vicingaceae > Vicingus. Next base: position 82,282 of record JACJZA010000009.1, on the reverse strand, counting down.
TAAAGCCGAAGGAAACAAGTTTGCCAAAGGCTTTAAAGAAATTAAAAATGTGTGGAACCAACTCAAGCAATTAAAAAGCTTAAAGCGCTATTTAGCTGCTTTTTTTGTGTATAGCATGGGCGTTCAAACGGTAATGATTATGGCAATATTTTTTGGTACTAAAGAAATAGCTTGGCCCGATGAAGCAGCTAAAACTACCGGTTTAATTGTAAGTGTATTAATAATACAGTTTATTGCCATTCCCGGGGCTTATTTAATGGCTTATTTATCGGGTAAAATAGGGAACATAAAAACTTTAGGTATTAATATTTTTATTTGGATAGGAATCTGTGTGGGAGCTTATGCGGTGGTTTCTACACCTATGCATTTTTACATTACAGCAGGTGTCGTTGGTTTTGTGATGGGAGGAATACAATCTTTGTCGCGTTCTACTTATTCTAAGTTGTTGCCCGAAACCGAAGACCATGCTTCTTTTTTTAGTTTTTACGATGTGCTCGAAAAAATAGCCATTGTGGTAGGAACATTTGCTTATGGGTTCATTGAAGGACTAACAGGTGATATGCGTCAGTCTATTTTATCGATAATTGTATTTTTCTTCTTAGGCTTTTTGTTGTTGTTAAGGATTCCGAAAAAAACTTAATATCACATTTAAATAATTAAAATTTAATCTAGAAAATTCAAGATTAGATTGAAAAAGGTTCCCATTTTTCAGACCAAAATAAACTTTCATTATAATATGATGATACTTCAATAGGTAATCTATGTTTTTTACCAAAATTTAAAACAATAGTTTCTTTTATATCACTTCCATAACTATTTAAGTTTTTAGTGTTATATGGTGGTTTAGAATAAAAAATCAACATTCTTTCTGCAATGTCTATATTATTTTCCCAGTTTTCAATAGTTTCAGTTTCACAACCTCCTAATCTTCCTAAGAAGATTTGTACATCAGAATATTCCCAGTCAATCCAATTGGAATGTTGAGAAATTCGAGTATTGAAATTTTGATCATTTGCTAAACCAATATACAATAAATTATTAGGACCATTAATATTATGTGTACCATAAATTTGGTATAGACCATAATCAATATCAGTATTAAAAACTTCAAGTTGTTCAAAGGTAAATGGACCTTCCCACCAAATCTCTATTATATTCATCAGTTATCATTTAGTTTGTTAAATTCAATATCAAGTAATTTTATTTTGTCTGGTTCTTCAAACATCCCAATAGATTTCATGTATACAAATTCAAAATCTAGAATTAAATCAATTATATCAATAGAGAGATTTAAACCTTGTTCTAATAATTTCATTTGAATATATTTTACTTGTTCAATTTCATCATAATGATCAATTTTTTCAGTAGGAACAATATAAGATTTTCCTTTATCATTGGTTATTGTTTTAATGTATCCCATTTCTTTTTCAAATTCGAAATTTAAATCAAGTATTTGATTAATTATGTCTTTTGAAATTTGAGATTTTTCAGAATCATTTAATTTCTCGTAAATAAAAATAGGAGCTATTTCAGTATTATAAAAAGGTTCATTTTCTTTAAGTGAAACAATAAAATGTGTTAATAATATATTGTCATTAAAAGATAATTTAAAAAACCATAAATTCTGACCTAACTCAGAAATTTGTATATTTTTTAAACTATTTTGAAATAAAAGGGTATCAATGTTTTGAAAACTATTTTTGGTAGTTATTTTTTTATACCAAGTATTAATAGCATCAATATGATTATCCGCTTCTATTTGAAATACAAATGTATTTGAAATGTAATCCGTAGTAAAAGAATATAATTTATTCATAGGAAAAGTAAAACAGCTTGTTAATATAGGTAAATATAACTATAAATCTTTATGGATTCCCCAAACACTTATCCTCTAAAATAATTAACTTCGCCTACTAAAATTGCAATAAGTTGGAAAACAAAAAAGTATACGATATTACCATTGTGGGCGGAGGAATTGTAGGTGCTGCAACGGCTTACAAAATACAAATGCGTTATCCTCATTTAAAAGTGTTGTTAATTGAAAAAGAACCTCACTTAGCCGATCATCAAACAGGAAATAACTCAGGAGTAATTCACTCGGGTTTGTATTATAAGCCCGGTTCTGCCAAGGCAAAAACTTGTGTAGATGGTCGTCATCAATTGGTAAAGTTTGCTAAAGAATATAACATTCAACACGATGTGTGTGGTAAAGTGGTAGCTGCTGTAGAGGAGAGCGAACTACCATTTATGGATAAGATTTTCGAAAACGGGTTAGCCAACAACACTGAAGGCATTGAAAAAATAAATGCCGACCAGGTAAAAGAGATTGAACCTTATGTGAAAAGTATTGGTGGTATTTGGGTGCCTTGTACGGGTATTATTGATTTTAGAGGAACCACCGAAAAATTAGCCGAATTGGTGGTGGCAAAACAACCCGAAAGCAAAATTGTGTTGGGTGAAGAAGTGTTGGATTACATACACGGAGAAAAAACGGAAGTGATTACTTCTAAAAATAAATACACAACTCGCTACATGATATTTTGTGGTGGTTTACAAGCCGACCGTTTGGCAAAAAAAGACGGAGTAAACCTAAAAGAAAAAGTAGTAGGTTTTAGAGGGGATTATTACGAATTAACGGACCAAGCCAAACACAAGGTTAAAAATCTGATTTATCCGGTTCCAAATCCTGCGTTTCCGTTTTTAGGGGTGCATTTTACCCGTATGGTAAGCGGAGATATAGAATGTGGCCCTAACGCTGTATTTACTTTTAAAAGAGAAGGTTACGGAAAAACAGATTTTGATTTAAAAGATACCATTGATGCCTTAACTTATATCGGAACCTGGAAATTGTTTTTAAGCAACATGAAATTTGGAATTGATGAATACCGTAGAGCCTTTTCTAAAAAATTGTTTTTGGAAACTTTACAGCGTTTAATTCCATCGTTAACTATGGAAGACATAAAACCGGGTAGAGCTGGTGTTAGAGCGATGTTGTTAAACAGAGAAGGAGATACACGTGATGATTTTAGAATTGAATACAAAGATAAAAGTATTCATGTGTTAAATGCTCCCTCACCTGCAGCAACTGCTTGTTTGGCCATTGGTGACCAAATTTGTGAAATGGCTCACCAACATTTTAACTTAAACTAATAAAATGGATTTTACAGTTACTGATATAGTGGGCTATTTAGCCTCCATAACTGTTCTTTGCTCTTTTTTAATGAGTAGAATGGTTCGACTAAGAATAATAAATATTATTGGATGTGGATTGTTTATTGCCTATGGTGTTTTATTGGATTTTTCAATCCCCATTATTGTGACCAATGCAGCAATTGTAGTAATAAATGCTTACTACCTTTATAAAATGAAGAAAGTTACTGGATAATCTGGTATTTTTCTTTGAAAGTATTCCAATTCCAAACAAAACAATCTACCGCTTCATCTAAGCGTTTTAAAAACATCGGGTTAGGGCTTCTCATATTTTTAAAATACTCATCCTGATATTGGTTTAAATCATATTTTCCAAAAACAGCTTTTGAAATACCATATAGCGTATTTTTTGATGGATGATTTACTTTGGTAATATAAGTTTGATAATCTTTGATTACAGCCTCTAAACGTTCTCTTTCAACATCAAAAACTTTAGATAATTGATTGTAAATCAAGTTCAACATTCTATCATCCTGATTATTATTGAAATGTTCAGGAATGTACAATAAATTAGCGGCAATCACAATCAATAAAAACTTCTCTGAATTGGTTTCTTCAAGTTTTGGAGAAATTACAAACTCAGGAGAATCATTAATAATGCCTGCTATTTCAGGAAAACCATTCTCAATAGTGTCTAACAAGTTATTAATAAAGATGTTAATAGCTGTTTCTTCTTTTATTTTCTTTTTTCCAAATATTGTAAACATAGCTTACTTTAATTTAGGGGTTATACAAAAATAAAATATAGTCTATCGATTTTAAGACGCTCTATAATTGCTTATCAACAAAGTTATTAACTGATTTTACTTTTTTGTTAATTACTTAAATTCAGGTAGGCATAATAATATCTAAATATATTTTCTTGAAAAGACCATAGATGACTTGTTTAATTTAACTTTTGCTTAATTTTAGATTAATACACTTTAACCAACTTTGGAATGAAGAAAAAAAATATGCATATCAAAAAAGAGATAATTCCATTTGTAAACAGGGAATTAAGTTGGTTAGATTTTAATGAAAGAGTTTTGCAGGAGGCAGAAGATGAAACTGTTCCTTTGCTGGAACGTCTCCGTTTTTTAGGTATTTTCTCCAATAATTTAGATGAGTTTTTTAGGGTAAGAGTAGCAACAACCAAAAGGTTGACCAATCTTCCTTTAAAAGAACAGCGACTATTAGATACCGACCCAAAAGAGTTATTGAAAAAAATAAATACTAAAACAATTGCCCTTCAAAATAGATTTGAAAAAGATTATCAAACGATTATTAAAAAACTCAATAACGAAGGAATCAATATTATTACTCACGAAGAGTTATTACCTGAACATATTGATTTTGTAGAAGAATATTACAAAGAAAAAGTAAGACCCGCTTTGGTTCCTATCATGTTGTCGAAAACCAACATGCCCAATTTAAATGGCAGTTCCATTTATTTTGCCATTAAATTGACCGCATCAAAAACAAAATTTGATTATGCCATTATCGAAATTCCTTCTATGATATTATCTCGATTTTTGGTGTTACCTACCGTCAACAATCAAAAATATGTAATGTTATTAGATGATATCATCAGGTATAAATTGCATAGCATTTTTGATATTTTTAATTATAAAAAGATTGAAGCTTATACTATTAAGGTTACCCTTGATGCAGAGTTGGACTTAGATGATGATATCTCAGAAGGGGTGATTGATAAGCTTTCAAAAAGTTTAAAGAGTAGAAAAACAGCTCAACCGGTTCGTTTAATATATGATAAGAATATCGCTCCTGATTTACTGGTGTTTATTTTGGATAAAATTAAACCATCGTTAAACGATAGTGTTATTGCAGCTGGAGTGTATCATAATTTCAAGGATTTTATTAAATTTCCGGATGTAGGCAATGATAAACTAAGCTATCGTAAATTGCCTCCGGTAGACCATCCTCAACTTAAAAACAAGGCAAGTATCATTCATGAAATTGCTAAAAATGATATTTTACTTAATTATCCTTACCAATCTTTCAATCATATCATTCATTTATTAAGAGAAGCGGCTATTGATCCAAAAGTTACTTCAATTAAAATTAATTTATACCGTGTTGCTAAAAATTCAAAAATCATTCATGCACTGATTAGTGCTGCCAAAAATGGTAAAAAGGTAACAGTAATTGTAGAATTAAGAGCAAGATTTGATGAAGAAGCTAATATTTACTGGGCAGAAAAATTACAAGATGAAGGAGTAAAAGTAGTGTTTGGAATTCCGGGGTTAAAAGTGCATTCGAAATTAATATTAATTAGCAGGAAAGAAGGGAACAAAACGGTACGTTATGGTCATGTAGGAACAGGAAATTTTCATGAAGGAACAGCAACGGTTTACAGTGATGTGTCTTTGTTGACTAAAAATACCATCATTACAAATGAGATAAATAAGGTATTGCGATTATTTAAAAATACTTATGAAAGACCTTCTTTTAGACATTTGATGGTTTCTCCGTTTAATGCCAGAAGAAAGCTCATTACTTTACTTGATAATGAAATTAAAAATGCAAAACATGGTCACGATGCTTATGCGATTATTAAACTCAATAATTTAGTAGATAACATTTTGATAAAAAAACTTTATCAAGCAAGTAAAGCTGGGGTAAAAATTCAATTAATTATTAGAGGAACTTGTTCCGTTGTTCCAGGAGTTAAAAATGTATCTGAAAACATTGAGATAATTAGTATTGTTGATCGTTTTTTAGAACATGCAAGAATTCTGGTTTTTTGTAATAATGGAAATGAACTTTATTATATTTCTTCGGCTGATTGGATGAGTAGAAATTTGGATAGAAGAATAGAGGTTGGATGTCCTATTTATGATAAAAAATTACAGCAAACCATCATGGATATGTTAACTATCCAATTGAAAGATAATGCGAAATCGAGGTTGGTAAATATCAAAAAAAACAATAGCTACAAAGAAACCGGAAAGGTTGAAAAAAATCGATCCCAAATAGAATTGTACAACTATTTTAAAGAGCAGTCTGATAAGGGCTAAAAATAATTTTTTGTTCAAAAAATTGAATTAGAACATTTTTCACCAAAATTATATTTTGTAGTTTTAGCCTATGAGATTTGCTGCTGTAGATATTGGTTCAAATGCGGTGCGTTTGCTGTTTTGTGATGTCTATCCTTTTAAAGATAGTCTAACAATAAAAAAAACTTCTTTAGTTCGCTTACCCATTCGCTTAGGGGAAGATGTTTTTTCAAAAAAAATGGTTTCAAAAAAAAATGTAGATAAGCTCATTAAGTCTATTGAAGCATTTAAAAACTTAACAGAAGTATATGAAGTAATCGATTATAGGGTTTGTGCAACTTCGGCTATGAGAGAGGCAGAAAATGGTAAGGACATTATAAAAACCATCAAAAAACAAACCGGAATTGAAATTGAAATTATTGAAGGGGAAATTGAGGCTGAACTAATTTATCAAACCCATGTGGCTGAAAAAATTGATGAAAAAGGATGTTTTTTATATGTAGATGTAGGAGGAGGAAGTACTGAACTAACATTGTTCGCTGAAGGCAAGAAAATGATGTCTAAGTCCTTTAAAATAGGAACCATAAGGCTGAAAAATAATTTGGTTAATCAAAAAACTTGGAAAGAAATGGCTGAGTGGGTTCATAAAGCCAAAAAGAAAAATCAGCCTAGTATGATTATTGCTACTGGAGGAAACATTAATAAGTTATATAAGCTTTGTGGTTTAAAAGATTATAAGTTAATGGAATACTCTGATTTACAGCAGATGAACAGTTTTCTAGAGAAATATTCCATCGAAGAACGTATCAATAAATTGGGATTAAAACCTGATAGAGCCGATGTAATAACTCACGCCGGAAATATTTTTTTACAAGTAATGAAGGAAGTGGGAGTAAAACATGTTTTTGTTCCGAAGGTAGGTTTAGCGGATGGTGTAATTCAAGAGTTATACAACAAACATATTGGCAATAAATAATAATAATAAAAAAACCGGCATTTGCCGGTTTTTTTTATCTATAAGTGTAAGATTATTTCTTAAAAATGTATCTCGTAATAAAAATACCATTACCATCTTCTTTTCCTGCATCACTTTCAACTCCACTTACCACAGTGAATAATTCCCAACCTTCTTGAGCCATCGCATTTAATTTTGAACTAATCATTGCATCATTAGAAGCAATATTTTGGAAATTTAATCCGGCCATACTGTAAAAGTTCAAAATTTTAGTTTCATACATATTGTCAATTTTGGCATCTCCTCTTTTAATATCACCTTGTTTACTATCTTTTCCGTCAACTCTTTCAGTTGTAAATTGATTGTAATCCATTACTTGGTTTTCTTCAACAATTCTAGAACGACCAAGTCCACCAGGCACAATAGATTCAACAGTAGTAATAATTTTGTATTGAGTTTGAGCATTTGATTCAAAGGCAATACTTCCTAGTAAAAATGCAGCGATGATAAATTTTTTCATGATAAATAGTTTAATGAATAATTAATTTTCGTCAGCAATTTACAAATTTGATACCAAACTTAGATGGATTTAATGTTTTCTTTTCTAATCAAAGAACCTTCATATACATTCAATGCTTGATTTAAACAATCAATTGCTTCTTTCAATGCATCTTTGTTTAATACATAAGCTATTCTTACTTCTTTTTTTCCTAAACCTTTAGTTGCATAAAAACCGGCAGCTGGAGCCAACATAACAGTTTTGTTGTTGTATTCAAATTCTTCTAAAAGCCATTGACAAAATTCTTCAGCATTTTCTACAGGTAACTCAGCTACAGCATAAAAGGCACCACCAGGATTTGGACATTTTACTCCTTCAATTGCATTTAAACCTTCAATAACGATGTTTCTTCTTTCTACATATTCATCTACCACATTATCAAAATAAGATTGAGGAGTTTTTAATGCTGCTTCTCCAGCTATTTGTCCTAAAGTAGGTGGACTTAATCTTGCTTGAGCATATTTTAATGCGGTAGCAACTAATTTTTTATTTTTAGAAACAAAAGCTCCAATTCTCGCTCCACACATGCTATATCTTTTAGAAACAGAGTCGATCACAATTGCATTTTCTTCTATTCCTGATAAGTTGAAAACAGAAAAATGTTGTTTCCCATCGTAACAAAATTCACGATAAACTTCATCGGCAATTAAATACAAATTATGTTTTAGAACTATTTCCTTGAGCGTTTCTAGCTCTTCTTTTGAATATAGATATCCTGTTGGGTTACCAGGGTTGCAAATTAAAATTGCTTTTGTTTTAGGAGTAATTAATTTTTCAAAATCAGCAATTGGAGGTAAAGCAAAACCACTATCAATTGAAGAAGTTACCGGTACAACATTTACTCCTGCAGTAGTAGCAAAACCATTATAATTTGCATAAAAAGGTTCAGGAATAATTACTTCATCGCCTTCATTTAAACACGAATTGAAGGCAAATAGTAATGCTTCTGACCCTCCTGTTGTAATCAGAATATCTTCGTAAGAAACATTCAAATTAATTTTATTGTAATATTCTGCTAATCCTTTTCTGTAACTTTCAAAACCTGCAGAATGACTATACTCAATTACATTAAAGTCTATGTTTTTAACCGCATCAAGTGCAACTTGTGGCGTTTCTATATCAGGTTGACCAATGTTTAAATGAAAAACAGTTCTTCCTTTTTTCTTTGCAGCCTCTGCATATGGAACCAATTTACGAATTGGTGATTCAGGCATTGCATTTCCTCTGTTAGATAATGTTGGCATTTTATAAAATTTAGGCAGCTAATTTACTAAGAACTTTCAATTAAATCTTTAAAAAATAACAAGCTGAGAAAAGTCATGTTGCAACAAAATAATTTGCTGTAAGTTGGTAAGAAAATTTCTTATGTCATTATTTAATAGCCACAATTCTGATAACATTGAAATTAGACCCAGATTTAAGCTGGTTTCTAAATTCTCTAAAGATGAAATTATTACTAAAATAAAAACTGAATTGCCCAATCAAGATGAAGTAAAAGCTACCATTAAGGGGAATCATATTTTTCTCACAATAATTGATAAAAACCAACATTATTGGTCACCAGTTATGGAAGTGGTGGTGGAAAAATATAGAGCTAATAAAAATAAATCGTATATCAGGTGTTTAGTTGGACCTAAGCAAAGTATTTGGGTAATGTTAATGTTTTTTTACATTGCAGTTGGTGTATTGGCTTTTTTTGGAGGTTTATATGGTTTGGCAAAATGGAACTTAGGTAAAGAATCAGTTTTTATATGGGCTGTTCCCGTTGCAATACTGCTTTATGGAGTTATTTATTTGACATCTAAATATGGTCAACGAAAAGGGCGCGACCAAGTGTTGTATTTAGTGAGTTTTCTTTATCATTCCATTAACGATAATGAAATAGAAAGACTTTAATTATTTGTTTTTGTAAGCTTCTTTAGTGGCTTTGGTAGCTTTTACAATTCCTTTAAAAGTAATTTGTTTATCTATGCTTTTTGAATCCATAAAATCTGACACAAACTGAATAGTAATTTTTCGTTCTTGAAAGCCAATCTTGTCTTTAGTATCAAAAACTACTATTAAAGAATCACTTGCTCCAGCTACTATTTTATATTCAGGAATTTTTACTTCAGTACAAGAACAGTCAACTTCAGGAGGAATTATACTCAATGAATCAGTTCCTAAATTTTTAAATCTATAGATTAATTTTACAATTTCACCTTCATTTACTTTTTCAAATTTCAATGTAGATTTTTCAAACTCAATTGAATTTTGAGCAAAAGAAAAGCCTGCTACTGTAATTAGTAGCAGGCTCAAACCTAATTTTAAAAAGTTACTCATTTAATCAAAACCTGAAATCTTAATTTTCTACAGGTGCTCCAACTGAAGTTTCTTTCACTGGAGTTGTTTTTGGAGCAATAATGTTACCTTTAATTCTGATTACTTTTGTTGCTTCAGAAGCATTTGAAGTAATAGTAACAGATTTGTTAATAGCTCCTAATCTTTTAGTGTCGTATTTTACTTTAATTACTGAACTTTCTCCTGGTTTGATTGGCTCTTTTGGCCAAGTAGGAACTGTACAACCACAACTTCCTCTAGCATTTGAAATAATTAAAGGCTCTTTACCTGTGTTGGTAAATTTAAATTCTCTAACACCATCAGCTCCTTGTTCAATTGTACCGTAGTCAATAACTTCGGTTTCAAATTCCATAACTGGAGCATTAGGATTTTCAATAGCTACTGGAGCATCTGTTTTTAGTTCTTGAGCATTTGCACTTATTTGCATCCCTAAAACAGAACAAACCACTAAGCTAAATGATAATAACACTTTTTTCATGGGTTTATGTTTTACGTTAATTACTAAATTTCTTAAACAAACTTAAAATTTATACTTTAATAATGATTTGTCATTAACACTTCATTAACAAATTAACTTTGTTTGCGACTTATTTCAACTAAAATTATGCCAAACAAGGAGTTATTCGTAGTGTTTATCAAAAATCAAAATATTACATTTGTAAACTTTATAAAATACAACAGTAAAAGCAATGGAAAAAGTAAAAAATGATTCGCCAAATGAGATGGAGAAAAAGTGGTATGACTACTGGATGAAAAATGATTTTTTTAGTTCAACCCCTGATGAAAGAGAACCATTTACTATTGTCATTCCTCCACCTAATGTTACAGGTGTTTTGCATATGGGGCATATGCTTAACAATACCATTCAAGATGTTTTAATACGTAGAGCCAGAATGTTGGGGTATAATGCTTGTTGGGTACCTGGTACAGATCATGCTTCTATTGCTACTGAATCTAAAGTGGTAAATCTTTTAAGAGAGCAAGGCATTAATAAATATGATATTGGAAGAGAGGAGTTCCTGAAGCATGCTTATGAATGGAAAGAAAAATATGGTGGAATAATTTTAGAACAATTAAAACGATTGGGAGCTAGTTGCGATTGGAGTAGAACTCGTTTTACAATGGAACCTAAATTAAATGAAGCTGTTATCCAATCGTTTATAAAACTTTACAACAAAGGTTACATTTATAAAGATTGGAAAATTGTAAACTGGGATCCTAAAGCTCAAACAACATTATCTAACGAAGAAGTAATTCGTAAGGAAGAGCAATCAAAATTGTATTATGTAAAGTATGCCATAAAAGATAGTGATGATTTTATTACCATTGCAACCACTCGTCCTGAAACCATTATGGGTGATACAGCTGTTTGTGTTCACTCTAAAGATGATCGTTATAAGCATTTGCATGGTAAAACAGCCATTGTTCCTATGGTAAATCGAGAAATACCAATTATTTGTGATGATTACATTGATATTGAATTTGGAACAGGATGTTTAAAAGTGACTCCGGCTCACGATATTAATGATTATGAAATTGGTCAAAAACACAATTTAGAAATTATTGATACCATTAATGATGATGGTACAATGGCAGAAGCTGCCCAAATCTTTGTTGGAGAAGATAGGTTTGTTGCTCGAAAAAAAGCAGGAGAAAAGTTAGCGGAAATGGGAATTTTAGTTAAAACAGAAGATATTACCAATAATGTTGGTTATTCAGAACGTAATCCTGATACAGTGGTAGAACCAAAACTTTCTTTACAATGGTTTGTAAAAATGGATGAAATGGTGAAACCTGCTTTGGAAAATGTAATGAACGATAATATTGAATTATTCCCTCCAAAGTTTAAAAATGTTTACAAACATTGGTTAGAGAATATCAGGGATTGGCCTATTTCTCGTCAATTATGGTGGGGACAACAAATACCCGCATATTATTATAATGAAGCTAATGATTATGTAGTTGCTGAAACCAAAGAACAAGCTTTAATACTTGCAAAAGAAAAATCAGGGAATGTAAATTTAACTCTTGATGATTTAAGACAAGATGAAGATGTGGTGGATACTTGGTTCTCATCATGGTTGTGGCCAATTTCTGTGTTTGATGGTTTTGGTGATGAAGGTTCAAAGGATTTTGATTATTACTATCCAACCAATGTATTGGTTACAGGTTGGGATATTATCTTCTTTTGGGTGGCACGTATGATTTTTGCCGGTTATGAATTTAAAAATGAAAAACCATTTAAACATGTTTATTTTACCGGAATGGTAAGAGATAAACAGCGTAGAAAAATGAGTAAATCATTAGGGAACTCTCCAGATGCCATAGGATTGATTGATACTTATGGTGCTGATGGCGTGCGTTTTGGTATGCTTTCTTGTGCAGCAGCAGGAAATGATTTGTTATTTGATGAAGCTTTGTGTGAGCAAGGAAGTAAATTTTCTACCAAAATGTGGAATGCTTTTCGATTGGTTAAAAGTTGGGAAGTTGATGAAACTCTTCAAGCTCCTGAAAGTGCAAATAGTATTATTAATTGGTTTGAACAAAGGCTTTCAGAAACTTTAGTTTCAATAAATGATAATTTCTCTAAGTATAGATTATCTGATGCTTTAATGAGTACTTATAAATTGATATGGAACGACTTCTGTTCATGGTATTTGGAAGGAGTAAAACCTGATTATCAAAAACCAGTGAGTCCTACTGTGCAAGAAGCTACTGTAGTGTTTTTTGAAAAATTGCTGAGAGTATTGCATCCATTTATGCCTTTTGTTACCGAAGAATTATGGCAGAACTTAAGGGATGATAGAAAAGAAGGAGATACAATAATGTTGCAAGAATACCCGGCCTCTGATTTAAGTTCAATAGGATGGAGTTTGTTAAAAGATTTTGATTATACGACAAGTGTAATTTCTGAAATAAGGACATTGAGAAAGTCAAAGAATATTCCAAACAAAGATCAATTAGAGTTATATGTTAAACTTAATGGGATATCTGTACAGCCTTATGAGGAACTATTAAAGAAGCTAACCAATCTATCAAAGATTGAATATGTTGATGATAAAGTTGAAGGAGCTTTTAGTTTTGTTGTAAAAAGTAACGAATATTTTATACCATTAGCTGGTAATGTAGATGTTGAAGCTGAAATTGAAAAAATTAAAGCTGATTTAGAATATGTAAAAGGTTCATTAGCTATTGCAAACAAAAAATTAAGTAATGAAAAGTTTGTAGCTGGAGCACCAGAGCAGGTAGTGGCTGCTGAACAAAAGAAAAAAGCGGATGCAGAAGCTAAGATTAAAGTATTAGAAGAACAATTGGCTAGTTTGATTTGATGTTATTAATTTGTAACATTTTGTTGTAAAGGTGTTATTTTTTATAAAAAGGGATTGAAAACAATGATTTTCAATCCCTTTTTTTTATTTTAGATGCAACTTTTTAAGATACTTAGAAGTCAATTGTACTAGATTAATATAATTCTCTTATGAAAAAACTAATATTAAGTTCAACATTGCTATTGTTAAGTCAATTTTTATTTTCTCATGGTAAATCAAACACTGAAGCAGATTACCATTTTAATGAAAATAAAGGACAATTTGATTCAAAGGTTAAATATCATAGTCAAATCCATGTTGGTGACATTTTCTTCGAAAATAACACTTTTACTTTTGATTTGTTTTCATCTGAAGATTTATCAAACCTTCATAAGGTTCGTCATACAAAAAAAGGTAGAGAATTGTATGGTAATCAACCATTTAATTTGCGTAAGAGTGTTTATAAAATGAATTTTTTAAATGCTAATCCTAATGTAGTTATTAATTCTGATGAGGAAAGAGATGGAGTAAAAAACTATTTAAAAGGAAATGATCCTTCAAAATGGGCTGTAGGAGTTAAGTCGTATTATCATCTTACTTATGATAATTTATATAATGGAATTGATGTGCAAATTTATTCAAAAGATGATTTTTTAAAATATGATTTTATTGTTGATGTTGGTGCAAACCCTAACGATATAATAATTAATTATGAGGGGGTTGAAAAAATTGAAATTACAAATAATGGAAATTTAAATATTATTCTTCCAAACACCTCTTTAAATGAATTAGCTCCTGTAGCATATCAAATGAATAATGGTAAGAAAAAAGTTGTTCCTTGTAAATTTGTTTTAAATGGAAATAATTTAAGTTTTGAATTTCCTAATGGATATGATATCCAAAAAGAATTAATCATTGATCCTACTTGGATTTTTTCAACTTTTACAGGTTCATCTGCAGATAACTGGGGTTTTACAGCAACTTATGATGATAATGGAAATTTTTATGGTGGTGGAATTGCATTTTCAAGTGGATTCCCTGTTTCAACAGGTGCTTATGATGTAACTTTTGGTAGCGTTATTGATGCAGCTATCATTAAGTATGATCCAACAGGAGCAAACAGAATTTATGCAACTTATTTAGGTGGAAACAGAGCAGACCAACCTCATAGTTTAGTTACAACACCTTCTGGGGAGTTAATTGTAATGGGAGCAACTGCTTCTACAAATTTTCCTACAAGTGTTGGCGCATATAATACTTCACATAATGGAGGAACTACTGTTTCTCCGAATTCAGCTACATTTACAGGAGGATCTGATATTTTTATAACTAAATTTAATGCAGCAGGAAATGGTATTGTAGGGAGTACTTATTTAGGAGGTTCAGGAAATGATGGGTTAGCTTTGAATGCTACTTTAAATTATAATTATTCTGATGAAAATAGAGGAGAAGTAGTAATAGATAATGCTGGGTCAATATATATAGTTTCTACTTCAAATTCAAATAATTATCCAACTACGCCAGGTAGTCATCAAACCTCTCTTTCGGGAAATTATGATGCTGTTGTTTCAAAATTATCTCCAAATTTAGATGCTTTAACTTGGTCAACTTATTTAGGAGGTACTTCAGGTGAAGCTGGATATTCAATAAGAGTTAATGAAACTAATAATACAGTTGCAGTTTGTGGAGGAACCTTAAGTAATAATATAGGAACAACTGCTGGCGTAATAAAGCCAACATATGGTGGTTCAACAGATGGATTTTTAGGGACCCTTAATGATAATAATGGTTCATTAAATGCATTAACATATATTGGAACTAATAATTATGATCAGGCTTATATTTTGGAAATAGATAAGTTTGGTAATGTATATACAACTGGACAAACAAAGGGAAATTATCCTGTAGTAAATGCGCCATATAGTGTTGCCGGTTCAGCTCAATTTATACATAAGATGAGTAGTGATTTGACCACAACTGATTATAGCACAGTTTTTGGAGATGGAGCAAATTCATCTGTAGATATATCTATTACTGCATTTTTAGTAGATAATTGTAGTAATGTTTATGTTGCTGGTTGGGGGGGGAGTACTAACAACGAAGGATCAACTAGTGGATTACCAGTAACAGGAAATGCCATTGATGGATCAACAGATGGTAGTGATTTTTACTTTTTTGTATTAGAAAGAGATGCCCAAAGTTTATTATATGGGACTTTTTTTGGTGGTAGTGGAGCAGAGCATGTTGATGGTGGTACTTCTAGATTTGATAAAAGAGGTACTATTTATCAAGGTGTATGTGCAGGATGTGGAGGGTCAAATAGTTTTCCTACAACTGCTGGTTCTTGGTCAACAACCAATGGGTCGTCAAATTGTAACTTTGGATCTATTAAAATAGGACTTGATTTCCAGGGAATAGTCGCTAATGCAGATGATCCTGGAGATGTTCTGCTTTGTGGAGCGCCTTTTAATGTTGATTTTTCAGCAGGAGCTACACCTCCACCAAATACTTACTGGGATTTTGGTGATGGGAATACTTTAGGTATAGGATCTGATTATGTTTTTACTCACACTTACGCAGATACCGGTTCATATAATGTTATGTATGTTGCAATTGATTCATCTTCATGTAATATTGCTGATACTGTTTATTTTGATGTTACAGTTATCAATAATGGAACCTTAGATGCACAAATAGATATACCACCATATAATCCATGTCAGGATAGTCTTACAGTTCAATTAGCATTTACTGGTTCTGGAGCAGATTCATTGTATTGGAACATGGGTAATGGAGATTCATTTATCAATGATACTTTGATTAATTATACGTATACAACAAATGGAGATTATGTAATCACCTTTGAGGCTTATGATTTTGCTTGTGGAGGTTTTAACACGATAAGAGATACGATACATTTTAATCCAGTTTTTACTGCTGTTCAAGCAACTAGTCCAGGAGATCAGGAGTATTGTGGTGCTCCATTTAATGTAGATTTTACAGCAGGATCGACACCACCGCCAAATAATTACTGGGATTTTGGAGATGGCTCAGGAACATCTACTTTACCAAGTATAACTTATACCTATGCAGATACAGGGAGTTATACAGTAATGTATGTTGCTATAGATTCAAATACATGTAATATTGCTGATACGGCTTATTTTGATATTAACTTGGTGCCAGCAGAAGTATTAGATGCACAATTTACGATACCACCCTATAATGATTGTCAAGATAGTTTAACTATTAATTTACAATTTACCGGAACAGGAGCAGATTCATTGTATTGGAGTATGGGAGATGGAACAACCTATATCAATGACACCTTAGTTAACCATACTTATACATCAAATGGTGATTTTATAGTAGTATTTGAAGCATATGATTTACAATGTAACAATACAGAAACTTTTACTGATACCATTCATTTCAATCCTAATTATACAACTGTTCAAGCTACACCTCCAGGTGATCAAATTTTATGTGCTCAACCATATAATGTAGATTTTACATCAGGAGCAACACCACCGCCAAATAATTTCTGGGATTTTGGAGATGGCTCAGGAACATCTACTTTACCAAGTTTAACCTATACTTATGCAGATACAGGGAGTTATACAGTAATGTATGTAGCAATAGATTCAAGTACATGTAATACAGCTGATACGGCATATTTTGATATACAATTAATAAAACCTGAAGCTTTAGATGCTCAATTTAATATTCCTCCTTATGATCCTTGTCAAAGCTCATTAACTATTAATCTGCAATTTACTGGAACAGGAGCAGATTCATTGTATTGGGATATGGGAGATGGAACTACTTTTATTGATGATTTAGTAATAAATCATACATATACAACTCCAGGTGAATTTATAGTTGTATTTGAAGCATATGATCTTCAATGTAACAATACAGAAATATTTACTGATACTGTACATTTTAATCCAAATAATACGCAGGTTAATACCAACATAGATCCTAGTGTGGATATTTGCGGAGCGGATTTAGTAGTTGATTTTTCATCAGGAAATCCGGCACCACCTCAAAATTTCTGGGATTTTGGAGATGGTACAACATCAACACAAATAGATCCTTCTCATTCTTTTCCTAGTGCTGGAACCTATAATGGGTTGTTTGTTGCGATAGATTCAACTACATGTAATATAGCAGACTCATTACCTTTTACTATTGTTATCAATCAAATCCCTGAGGTTGAATTAAATATTGGCTATGTTCCACCGGTTCCATGTGAAGCATTAACATACGAGGTGAATATTTCTGCCTCTTCAACAGGAGCAGATTCTATATATTGGAATATGGGAGATGGAATGGAGTTTTTCAATGATACCTTAGTTAATTATGAATATCTAGGACCGGGAAGCTATCCAATAGTAATAGAATTGTATAAAGATGGTTGTGCCCCTAAAGTATTTAATAGTGAAGCAACATTTATAGAATTAGGAGAAACAACAGGAATTATTCCAAATGTATTTACACCAAATGGAGATAATTGGAATGATGAGTTGGAGTTTGTTGGAGTTGATAAAACAGAAGATTACAGTGTGAAGATATTTGACAGATGGGGAAGAAAGGTGTTTGAATCAACTAGTGCGACAGACAACTGGGATGGAGGCGGACATGCAGCAGGTACATATTTTTATGAGCTAAGATATACAGATGTATGCAGTAATGAGGAAAAGTTAGTTACAGGATATGTTACATTACTTAGAGGTCCTAAGAAATAGTCAATTTTAAAACAAAAAAGGGAATCGAATGATTCCCTTTTTTGTTTTGTGATTATGTAAAATCAGTTTTTAGTATAAATGGTTTGTGTTGGGAAAGCCATTTCTAAGCCAACTTCATTAAATTGTTTTAAAATTTCAAGGTTAATTTCAGTTTGAGTTTGAAGAATGTCTGATTCTTTTTTAATGTAATAAATGTATAGTATACCCAATGAAAAATCTCCAAAAGCATTAAAACTAACTAAGTAATTATCTTCCACATTGTTGTTTTTAGCTGATATATCTTTTAGTAAATCTAAAGCTTGCTGAATTTGTTCAGGAGTGGTATCGTAAATTAGTCCAATATTGTTTGTTACTTTTCTTGAGGGTTCCAAAGAAACATTTTCAACCATATTTCCAGTGAACTGCATATTTGGAATTGTAACTAACCTTCCTTCAAGTGTTCTTAATCTACTGGTTCTTATTCCTATTTCAGTAATTACGCCATCATAACCTCCAATTTTTATCCTATCACCAACTTTAAAAGGTTTGTCGGTAAATACCATAATTCCTCCAAAAATATTTGAAACAGAATCTTTAGCAGCCATAGCTAAAGCTAAACCTCCTATACCTAAACCGGCTATTAGTGCACCCACATCATACCCGGCATTATTAAGAGCGACAATAACTCCTAAAATCCATATTACCGAACGTAAACCTTTTTTTACAATGGGTAAAATTTGGTCGTCTAAATCACTTTCAGTCTTTTCAGTAAGGGGCACAACATATTCTTCAATAATAGCATCAACTAGACGTGCAATAAACCATGTGATATTAATAGCAAGTAAAATGTGATAAATCTTACCCATCCATATTTGCCACCAATCAGTAAATTCTAAACGATGTAATCCAACCCATAAACCGGCAATAGTAATCGCCAATACAATTGGTTCTTCAATCATATCAACTAAAATGTCATCTAGTCTAGTTTTTGTTTTAGAAGTTAGTTGTTTTACAACTTTACCAAAAAACCAGTAAAGGATTTTTCCAACGATAACTGCACCTAAAATAATAAGTAGAGAAATAAACCAGTCTCCAACCGTATTATGATAAAATTCTTTTGCTAAAAACTCTTTCATATATTTAAATTTTTGGCAAAAGTAACAATTCAGAAAAAAACTATTGAATTACAAATTTAGATTTGATGAGATTGAATTCATTTTCATCAGATTCATCCCAATAATCAGTATAGTTATATAGCATATCATAAATATAATTTCTATCAGGTAAAATTTTTGCTGAAAAGGAATGGAGTTCTCCTTTAGCTCCAAATAATTTAATTTCTTCAAATTCAGTTTGTGAAATAATTTTAAAAAAAGATTTTTGGTTTTTATATTTTCTAAAAACAGGAAAAGAAATTTCATTTTTCATACACCTAAAATAGCAATAAAAGAATAATAAAAGAGTTGTTAGCATTAACAATTTTTAACGTGTTTGAATGAACAATTTTTAGTATTTTCGCCACAATTTTACAATCCTGTTATGAGTGAATTATCAGATAAATTTATTGGAGAAGGTTTAACTTATGATGATGTTTTAATGGTTCCTTCTTATTCAGAAGTTTTACCTCGAGATGTAGATATTTCTACACAATTTACAAAACAAATCAGATTAAATATTCCTGTGGTTTCTGCAGCAATGGATACGGTTACTGAGTCAAAATTAGCTATTGCTATTGCTCAGGAAGGAGGAATAGGTGTGCTACATAAAAATATGACCATTGAGCAACAAGCAGAAAAAGTAAGAAAAGTGAAACGTTCTGAAAGTGGAATGATACAAGATCCTGTTACTATTTCTGTTGATGCAAATGTGGGAGATGCTTTAAACTTAATGAGTGAGTTTAAAATTGGTGGTATTCCGGTTGTTGATGCCCAAAATAATCTAGTAGGGATTGTTACCAATCGCGATTTAAGATTCCAAAAAAACATGGAAACTCCAATAAAAGGAGTGATGACAGGTGAAAATATTATTACAACAGAAGAAGGAACGGATTTAGATAAAGCAAGAGAAATATTACAAGAACATAAAATTGAAAAATTACCGGTTGTTGATGCCAACAATAAACTTAAAGGATTAATTACTTACAAGGATATTACAAAAGTTCAATTAAAACCCAATGCTTGTAAAGATAAGTGGGGAAGATTAAGGGTTGCAGCAGGAGTAGGTGTAACTGCTGATATTATGGAAAGAGTAGATGCTCTTTATAAAGCCGGAGTTGATGCTATTGTAATTGATACTGCTCATGGTCATTCAAAAGGAGTAATTGATGCTTTGAAAAAGGTTAAGTCTCAATATAATGATTTACAAGTAATTGTAGGGAATATTGCTACAAAAGAAGCAGCAAAAGCTTTAGCTGATGCTGGAGCAGATGCTGTTAAGGTTGGGATTGGACCAGGTTCTATCTGTACTACAAGAGTTATTGCTGGTGTAGGAGTACCTCAATTATCAGCAGTTATGATGGTTTCGGAAGGGTTAAAAGGAACTGGTGTTCCAATTATTGCTGATGGAGGAATAAGATTTACCGGAGATATTGTAAAAGCTTTGTCAGGTGGAGCAGACTCAATTATGGCAGGTTCTTTGTTCGCAGGAGTAGATGAATCTCCGGGAGAGACTATTATTTATGAAGGGAGAAAGTTTAAAGCCTATAGAGGAATGGGATCTATAGAAGCAATGCAGAAAGGATCTAAAGATAGATATTTTCAAGATGCTGAAGATGATATTAAAAAATTAGTTCCGGAAGGCATCTCAGGGCGTGTTCCTTACAAAGGGTATTTAGCTGAGGTTATTTACCAAATGGTGGGTGGATTAAGGGCCGGAATGGGATATTGTGGAGCAAATAATATTGAAGAATTGAAAAAAGCCAAATTTGTTAGAATTACAAGTGCAGGTTTTGCTGAGAGCCACCCTCACAATATAACTATCACAAGAGAAGCACCAAATTATTCGAGATAATGTTATTTTAAACAAAAAGAGAAAAAAAATGAAAAAGATTAGTTTGATTTTGTTTATCGGAATTTTATCAATTTCTGTTAAAGCACAGGAGAAAGACCCTGTTTTATTGACCATTAATAAAAAAGAAGTTCTTTTATCTGAGTTTAATGCTATCTTCAACAAGAATAATACGAATGAGGGAAATGCAACAGAGAAAGCTGTAAATGAATATTTAGACTTATATATTAAGTTTAAACTAAAAGTAACTGAAGCTGAAGAGTTGGGATATGATACAACCAAAGCTTTTCTAGGAGAATTAGAAGGATACAGAAAACAATTAATTCAACCTTATTTATCTGATAGAGAAGTAACAGAGAATTTAATTAAGGAAGCATATGAAAGAATGAAAATGGATGTGAAAGCGAGTCACATTTTATTTATGGTAGGACCCGATGCTTCTCCAAAAGATACTTTAGCAGCTTATAATAAAGCAATGAAAGCAAGAGCTAGAATTATGAAAGGTGAAAGCTTTGATAAAGTGGCAAAAGAAGTTTCTGAAGATCCATCGGCAAAAAGCAATGCAGGTGATTTGGGTTACTTTTCAGCTTTACATATGGTTTATCCTTTTGAATCAGCAGCATATAATTTAAAAGTAGGAGAATTGTCGATGCCAGTTCGTACCCGTTTTGGTTACCATATTTTAAAAGTAACAGACAAAAGACCTGCAAGAGGAACCATGAGAGCTGCTCACATTATGATTGCATGTAAAAAAGATGCAGATTCATTGACACTTGCTCAAAAAGAACAAAAAGTCAAAGAAATTTATGAAAAGTTAAAAAATGACCCTTCACAGTTTAAGGATTTAGCAAAACAACATTCTGATGATAAACAATCAGGCTCTAGAGGTGGTGAATTAGCTCCTTTCGGAACAGGTAAAATGGTACCTGAATTCGAAGAAGCGGCATTTGCCTTAAAGACTGATGGAGAAATTTCTGCACCTATTCGTTCAGATTTTGGTTTCCATATTATACAACGATTAGAATTGACAGAATTAGATTCTTATGAAAATTTATACAATAGTTTAAAATCTAGAGTAAGCAGAGATTCTAGAGCAAATAAGAGTAAAGAAGTAGTAATTAATAGAATTAAAGCTGAAAACAATTTTAAAGAAAATTTAGCTGAGCGAAATGATTTCTATAAAGCAATAAACCCAAAAGAATGGACGGAAGGAAGTTGGTCTGTTGATAGAGTAAAATCATTAAATAAAGTAATGTTTGGTTTTTACGCAAATGATGGAGAAAAATTAGAATACACACAACAAGAGTTCGCAGAAAGAATGGCTATGAAACAACCTAAAGGAAAGTTAAATGCCAACTTTAACTTAGATGAAGAAATTAATAAAGAATATAATAATGCTGTTGAGGAGAAAGCATTAGAATTTAAAGAGTTAAGATTACCTAAAACCAATATGGAGTATAAGCTTTTACTTCAAGAATATAGAGATGGTATTTTATTGTTTGATTTAACAGATGAAAAAGTTTGGAGTAAAGCAATAAAAGATACAACAGGATTGCAAAACTTTTACGAAACAAATAAAAATAATTATATGTGGAATGAAAGAGTTGATGTAACTATTTATAAGTGTAATAACGAAACAGTAGCATCTCAAGTAGAGAAAATATTGAAGAAAAAAGCTAAAAAAGGATACACCAATGATGATATTCTTAAAATGGTAAATACTGATAGCCAGTTAGCTTTAAATATTGAAGAAGGGAAGTTTGAAAAAGGACAAAATGAATTAGTGGATGCATGCAATTGGGAAAAAGGAACAACTCAAAAAGTAAACGACAAAGCCGGAAAAACTGTTAATTGGGTGATAGTAAACGAAGTTTTAAAACCTGAAGCTAAAAAATTGAATGAGGTTAGAGGAACAGTTACTTCTGATTATCAAAACTTCTTAGAAAAAGAATGGGTGAATGAATTGAAGAATAAATACGAAGTTGTCGTAAACAAAGAAGTTTTAAAGCTGGTAAAATAAATTCCAAATACCTTAAATTGTAAAGAACACGGCTCTTTATAACTTTTTGATTTTTTAAAAATGACAAAACTTAACCATTATATTCTTTTATCATTTCTTATTTTAATGGTGAGTTCTTGTCAGCTATTTGAAAAAAATAAAGAGCAAAAAGCAATAGCTAGGGTTAATGATAAATATTTATATCCTGATGAGTTGGTAGGTATCATTCCTCAAAAATCTACACCTGAAGACAGTGTTACTATAGCCAATAATTATATTCAAAAATGGATTAAAGAGAATTTAATGTTGGCAAAAGCTGAGCTTAACTTAAAAGAATCACAAAAAGATTTTAAAAAACAGTTGGATGATTATAGAAACACATTGATTATTTATACTTATCAAGAAGAAATGATTAGTCAGCGATTAGATACATTAGTGTTAGCTCAGGAGATAAAGGAGTATTATGATAATAACAAACATAACTTCAATCTAAAAGATGATATTGTTAAAGTAAGGTACATAAAGGTTTCGAAAAATGCTCCACAATTAAAGAAGATTAAAAAACTTTACCGCTCAACAAAAGAAGAAGACCAAAAAAAATTATCGGATTATGTTCATCAATTTGCTGAAAAGTTTCATTTAAATGAAGATGAGTGGATATTGTTTGATGAAGTGTTAAAAGAAGTTCCTTTACAAGTAAGTAATAAAAGAGATTATTTAAAAAACATTAAAAATGTTGAAACCGAAGATTCATTATCTTATTATTTTGTTCACATAAAAGACTATAAATTAGAATCGGATGTGGCTCCATTAACTTTTGAGCGATATAATATCAAAAACATTATCTTAAACAAAAGAAAATTAGAGCTTATAAATGCAATCAAAAAAGACTTATACCAAGAAGCTATTCTAAAAAAAGAATTTGAAATTTATGAAGAATCAACTCAATAAACTGATTATATTATTTCTTTTAATTTTTAGTCAAATACATGGCTATTCCCAAACAGAAGGAACTGTAATAGATGGAATTGTGGCTACTGTAGGTGATAAAATTATTTTAAAATCTGATATAGAAAATCAAATAGCCTCACTTAAATCTCAAGGGGTTTTGGTGGGAAATGAAGAGAAGTGCCAAATTTTTGAAGAACTTCTATTTACTAAATTATTAATTAATCAGGCAGAAATTGATTCTGTTGAGGTATCTGAAGCTCAAGTAGAATCAGAAATGAACAGACGATTGGATTATTTTATTGCTCAAGTAGGTTCTGAAAAAAGGCTGGAGCAATATTATAAAAAGAGTATGATTGAAATTAAAACTGAGTTTAGAGAAATCATTAAAGAACAATTGATCGCTCAAAGTATGCAAAGTACTATTACAGGGGGTGTAAAAGTAACTCCTGAAGAGGTAAAGAACTTTTATAATTCACTACCTGAAGACAGTATTCCTATGGTTAATTCAGAAGTAGAGGTGGCACAAATTTTAATTAATGCTAAACAAAGTGAAGCAGCTAGAACTGATGCAAAAGAACGTTTGAATAGCATTAGAGAACGAATTGTTAAAGGGGAGCAATTTTCAACTTTAGCAGTTTTGTATTCTGAGGATGAAGGTTCTGCAAAAAAAGGTGGTGAATTAGGATTTTTAGGTAGAGCAGACTTAGTTGCCGAATATTCAACGGCGGCATTCAAATTAAAAAATACAACTACTATTTCTGAGATTGTTGAATCACAATTTGGGTATCACATCATTCAATTAATTGAGCGACGAGGTCAGAAAATAAATACTCGCCATATTTTAATTAAAATAAAAGATGATGAAAACGAAATTTTGTTGGCAAAACAAAAAGCTGATAGTGTTTACAATTTAATTGGTAACGATACGCTTACTTTTGGTGAATTAGCTTTTAAATATTCCGATGATAAACAAACCAAAAACAGTAATGGTTTGATGGTAAATCCTCAAACAGGGACTTCAGTTTATGATATTGAAGCCATGGATCCACAAATTTTTTACATTATTGATAATATGAAACCCGGTGAAGTTTCAAAACCGGTTCCTGCTGAGTCTTTTGACGGTAAAAAAGGTTATCGTATTATTAAGTTAATTAGCAAAACGGAACCTCATTTAGCCAAGTTTGAAACTGATTATGCTAGAATACAAACAGCAGCTTTAGCCAGTAAGCAAAATGAAATTATAGCTAATTGGATTAAAGGAAAAGTAGCTATCACATTTATTAAAATTAGTGATGAGTATAAAGATTGTCCTTTCGATAATAAATGGACCAATTAATAACTTTTAGTATTTTTAGGTTTTAACAAAGAAACACATGGCAGAAAATCAATATACATCAGATGTGGAAGCAATCAATGCTTTTGTTGAGAAATACAATTTATTGACTAAAGAAATAGGAAAAGTAATTGTAGGACAAGATGAAGTGATTAAAAATGTATTAATTTCTGTTTTTAGCCGTGGACATTGTTTGTTAGTAGGTGTGCCAGGATTAGCCAAAACATTATTGATTAACACCATTTCAGATGCTTTAGGATTGTCATTTAATCGTATTCAATTTACACCCGATTTGATGCCATCTGACATTATCGGTTCTGAAATATTGGATGAGAACAAAAACTTTAAATTCATTAAAGGACCTTTGTTTGCCAATATGATTTTGGCTGATGAGATTAACCGTACACCTCCTAAAACTCAATCGGCATTGTTAGAGGCAATGCAGGAAAAAACAGTAACAGCTGCCGGGCATCAATACAAATTAGATAATCCTTTTTTTGTTTTAGCAACACAAAACCCGATAGAGCAGGAAGGAACTTATCCTTTGCCAGAAGCGCAGCTCGACCGTTTTATGTTTAACATTTGGGTAGATTACCCTAAATATGCAGAAGAGTTAGCGATTGTAAAAAACACGACCACTGATATTCATACCAATGTACAGCACATTATGAATGCGGAAGAAATTATTTTCTTCCAAAATTTAATTCGTAAAATGCCGGTAACTGATAATGTGGTGGAGTATGCTGTTAAACTAGCTTCGAGTACTCGTGCTGGGAATGAATATGCTCCAGAAACCGTAAACAATTATTTGAGCTGGGGAGCAGGACCTAGAGCTTCACAATATTTAGTAATTGGAGCAAAATGCCATGCAGCCATTAACGGGAAATTTGCACCGGATATTGAAGATGTAAAAGCGGTTGCAGAACCTATTTTACGCCACCGTATTGTTCGTAACTATAAAGCTGAAGCTGACGGCTATTCTATTGAGAAAATAATTGAGAGTTTGCTGTAATTTTCGTTAAAAATTTCCCCAAGCCCAAACTAATCCTACATTAATGTATCCTATATTTCCTTTATAATTATTGTTGTAATTAGAGGAAGCAATTAAGTCAAAACCTGAATCTATTTTTAGACTAATATGGCTATCAATTAACCCATAATTTTGATAGTATAAACTTTGATTTCTACTTTTGAATTCCCATATTTTTATTTCTGTATGGATACCTGAACCATAAATAAAACTGCTGTATATTTTAATGTCACCATCATCATCCTTATTATTTGAATTAAATTTAGTACTCTCAAGATAGCCACCAGATAAGTTTATAAAAGGAGCAATGTGAAACTTATTATTTCTTAATAAAAAGTACCCTAAATAAACACCACCTTGGAATGATGAAAATCTTTCATTTTTATTGAAGTTAAGTGTGTCTTTACCATTATATGTTGAAAAGGGGGTAGTTAAATATAAAGAACCTCCATTTAAATACAATGAAGAAAAAACTCTATATATATTTAAATTAATGGACATTAAAAAACCAGGTTCTGCATTGAATTTTTTATTTAAGTTTTCAGTAAAAAATAATGCTCTAGCTCCAATTGAAAAACCAAAAGATGTTTTAGTGTTTTTACCTGGTAAATAGAATTTTAAAAAATCGGCATAACTAGTATTAGGATATTCTTTATTAAATTCAACTAACATTTTAGAATATAAATCATCAGTCATTCCTATTTTTATATAATATAAATAAATTCTGATTATTTGTTTATCTTCATTATTTAATGATGAGTTTTCCAATAAGTTTACAATTGAGTCATTCTTTTTTATTAATTCATCAAAAATTATTCGAGATATTGGATAAGCATTGGGATGGCAATATGAATTAGAATATTTATTATATAATTTCGCTTTATTTATCCATTCTTTCCAGTTTGAGAGTAATAAATTTATATTCAAATCTTCACCATAATAAAAAGCGGCATAACCTTTACCTTTAACAGTATTTTGTAAATAATTATATATTTCAATGGATTTTGAATTTTCATTACTAATAATTGATTGAACAATCATTTTACGTCCATTATTAACAATAATGTCAGTACTATCATTAAATGATTTTATTTCATTTTCAATTTGTGCTTTTGAAAAAAAGAAGCAAAATAGTGCAATTAATAGAAGTATGCTCTTTTTAGAAACCATAAGTTTTATAAAAAATCAAATGAAAAGTTAATAATATTAGTGAAAGATGTTTTAAAAAAATTGAAAAAATATAAGTTCTATTTATTTAAAGGTAGATAATTAAAATTAACGGTAAATTAGTTTTTAAACCGCCGCCAACTGTATGGTACTTAAATTCTTATAAATACCATTTTCTTTTTCCATCAACTCTTTGTGGGTACCACTTTCTTTAATTTTTCCATTTTCCAATACCATAATTTTATCGGCATTTTTAATGGTACTCAATCTATGTGCAATTACAATAGAAGTACGTCCTTCCATTAAGCGTTCTAATGCTTCTTGTACCAAACGTTCGCTTCCGGTATCTAAGGCGCTTGTTGCTTCATCCAATACCAAAATAGAAGGATCTCTTAAAATAGCTCTGGCAATAGCTACACGTTGTTTTTGTCCACCACTCAGTTGTATTCCTCTATCACCCACAATAGTTTCAAATTTTTCAGGGAAACTTTCAATAAATTCAAGAGCATTCGCTTTTTTTGCCGCTTCAAAAATTTCTTCGTCTGTTGCGCCAGGCTTTCCGTATTCAATGTTTTCTTTAATGGTTCCACCAAACAATAATACTTCTTGTGGTACCAATGCCATTTGGCTTCTTATTTCAGATAAATGATAATCCGATAAGTTTTTATCATCAATTTTTATTGCTCCGCCTGTAGGGTTGTAAAAGCCGAAAATTAAAGATGCAATGGTCGATTTTCCTGCACCAGATGGACCAACAAAAGCAATTTGTTTTCCTTTTTCTAACTTAAATGAAATGTTTTTCAATACTTCAATGTCTCTACGAGAAGGGTAGGAGAAGTTTACGTTTTCAAAAGTTACATTTCCTTCAATTTCAATGACTTTTGGTTTTTCTAAAGAGATATTTTCTGTTTTTTCTTCCAATATATCCATTAAGCTTTCGGTAGCTCCAATTGCTTTTTGCAGTTGCGAAAATAAATCAGCTGTTCCTCCAAATGAAACCCCAATAAAAGCAGCATATAAAGCAAATTGTAATAGTTCACCAATGGTAATTCCCTTGCTTGGATCTACTTCATTTTCGGCTACCATATACAAACCATACCATACAATAGCCATTAAAGCAGAACCTGCCACAAACATGATTAAGCCAATAAAAGCACCTCTCCACTTCGCTCTTTTTATCGATGTGTTAACTGACTGATTGATGCTTTTGTTGTATCGAATTAATTCAAAAAACTCATTAGCATAAGCTTTTACGCTTGCAATACCATGTAAAGTTTCATCCACCACTTTGGTAGATTCTGTAATGTCATCTTGTGCTTCAACAGAAAGTTTTTTAATGAATTTACCGAAGAAAATCCCAATAATAGCAATAACAGGTATTACAGCAATGATAAAAACAGTCAACCTTCCGGATATGTAGATTAAGAAAAATAAACCAACAGGAATGGTAATAATTTGACGAATTAACTCAGCAATGGTAATGGTAAAAGTTTCTTGTAATAAAGAAATATCGTTGCTAATTCTACTACTTAATTCTCCTACTCTTTTTTGAGAAAAGAAACTCATAGGTGAGGAGATTAAATGTTTATAGGTTTCAGTTTTTAAGAGTGCTAAGGATTTGTGAGCAACAATTCCGAACAAATAAATTCTTAAAAACGCAGAAACACCAATTACAAAAAACAAACCGATTAATAATTGGATGAAGTAAGTTACTTCTTTATCTGAAGCACTTTTAACTGCATCCATCAAGTTACCTAAAATTCTAGGAAAAGCCAACATGGCAACAGTTGAAAAAACCAAAATGATGAATCCAAAAACAAAAGGAACTCTGAATGGTTTGATGTATTTAAAAACACGCATTGCCTTACGCGTTGCTTCTTTCGAAAATTTTGGTCGTTGTCTTTTTGCCATTAGAATTTTTTCTTGTTCTTATCTTGAAAATCAAGCGATGTAATACCTAATTTTTTCAAAAGTCGTTTGATATTTAGTTTTAATGGTTCTTTAATATTGGTGGCTACTTTCTTTCCTAAAGCATCATCGGGTCTGGCTTTAAAGTGAGAATCCACATATTTAAAACCTTTTTCTGGTGGAGTAGAGTAGTAAGTGTAAAATGATTTACGAGTTTCGCCTTCCGGTACAGATATTTTTCCATATCCGTGAGGAGTAGTCTCGTCGGTTAAAAAGATTACGGCTCTATTCCAATCGCAAGGAATAGTTGCTTCACATTTGGTCATTTTTTGATCCCACAATTCTAAATCTCCACCGTATTCTGGTTTCCAGTTTTTGTTCAAATACACCAACAAGTTCAATCTTCTCCAAAGATTTTCCATTGGGTTAAAGTTAGAATCGATGTGCACATCAACATAACTTCCATTAGATCCTTGATGAACACCTGCTCCTAATGCATCATTTGTAGTTACTAAACCAGTCAAACCAGTAATGATTTCTACATTTTTAATAAAATCAGGATTGGCAAGTGCATTTTTAATTTTGGTAAAATCCGGATGAAAACGCTCGAAGTGGTAATCTTCATTTTTATTTTCATTTATGCTTTTACGTTTCACATTTAAAATGTCCATTTTAGGGAAATTCTCATACAAAGAAGTTGCAAACTCCTCGTTTAAGAAATTAGGTAAAACCACATGTTTGCATGGTTTTGCAGTTTCAAATTGTTGTTTTAGTTCAAGTACTTTATCTTGATCTAAATAGATTGGATTAATTATGTTTTCCATTTACTGCGTTTTATAAGCTAACAAAGGTAATTATTATTCGCTTAAAAATAATTGACAAAACCAAAGTGAACTCTGGCATTTTTAATAAGTACTGGGTTGTCGAATTGTTTTCCTAATGCATAACTGATGGAGAATATACCTGCACGAGTTTCAAAACTCATTCCTGCTCCATAAGAATAAGGCCTATCGGATAGATAAGAGTTTAATTTTCTTTGCTCATAATAAGCTCCATCAAAAAAGAGGTATAAGTAAGAATTTTGTTCTAATAAGTATCTATATTCAATAGTTTCGATGGTGTAAGAAGATGTATAAATAGATTCTTCATCAAATCCTCTAAGAGTAAGTAATCCACCTATTCTAATCAATTCATTTTCAAATAAATTATCGTTGTAAGTTAACCCATTTTGAGTACCAACTTTAATCACACTTCTTTTTTTAATGGGGAAATAAATAGCTGCATTCAAAACAACATTGTATAAATCCGAATTAAGCTTTAATCCTTTATATAAATCTTCATTAATGGCTACATTTTTTTTAATCTTCTTTTGTCCAATAGCTCCTTCCGATTCTATTTCAAATCCTTTTCTAGGATTTAGTCTATAATCTAGTTTTGCATAATTGAGTCTTAATCCATACAATTGAGTTGAGATGTCAGCATAATTGGGTAAAACGGTAATGTTTTTATAACCTTTGGTGGAGAGTAAGGAAGAGTTTTTGTTTTGTACAAAAACACTTACATAATTGTTCCCTTTCATGATATAACGAACGCCAATTTTATTATACACATCCACAAATGTGGTATCTTTCTTAAATAATTTAAAATCAAAATCAACACCAAATGGAGTGTTAAAGACAAAAGGTAAACTAAAACCCGCTTTTAAATCTTGGGTTTGTTTTTGAATGGAACGCCAGTTAAATTTAATCTCTTCTCCTTTTTTGAAAGAATTTAAAAGATTAAGCTTGATATCACCTGTAAATCTTATTTCGCCTGTTTGGTTGTCGGGTTGTATTCCCAAAATTCCATTAAAGCGACTGGCTTTCTTTTTTTGAAGATTCAATAAAATTTTAGATTCTTTTTCAGTGAATATTACTTTAAATGGTGTTGCTTCTTGTACAAAAGGCAATTCTTTAATCCTATTACTAATGTTTTTAATCAGTAATTCATTATAAAAATCACCGTCTTTAATACGAATGTAATTTTCAATGTATCTTTCTGAAATAGTTGCATTTCCAACCACATTAACACTGTCAATTTTTATGAGTGTATTTTTATTAAAAACCAGCAAAGCTCTTACTTCATTATCTTCAATTTTTATACTATCCAATTGAATGGAAGCAAAAGGAAACCCATTATTTTCATAATGTAGAATCAACTTTTCGTAAAAAGAATATAATTGACGAGAACTGAAAGGTCGATTTGTGAAAATTTTATCTCTAAAACCAATTTTGCTTAAAACTTCTTCGTCAATACCTTTTGTTTTTAAGTAAGTCCATTTAAATTGTTTACCTAAGTGAATATAGGTTTGATATTTATTGTTTTCTATATTAATACTATCAATCGTAGCACTTAAATAAGCTTGACTATTAAGCTTTGTAATAAATAAATTCAGTTCGTCTTTTAGGCTTTCTAGAGGAATGTTTTTATTGTAAGTAAAAAGTTTAGAAGGCCGAAGCAAGGAGTCATTAAAAATTATTTCTAACTCAATTTTTTGAGCCAAAATTTGAAAAGGAATCAAAAGAAGTAATATGAAATAAAATTTTTTCAAAATGACTTAACGGTAAATAAACAAGGTTTATTCTAAATTCCAATTAATCGGTTCTTTTTGCATTTTTACAAGTAATTCATTGGTTTTACTAAAATGCTTGTTTCCAAACCAATGTCCTTTATTAGCACTCAAAGGAGATGGGTGACCTGAAGTTAATACATGATGTTTTTTTGTGTCTATTTTAGCACCTTTCTTTTTAGCAAAACCTCCCCATAATAAAAAGACAATGCCTTCTTTTTCGTTAGATAATTGTTGAATGACTGCATCGGTAAATTTTTGCCAACCAATATTTTGATGCGAATTGGCTTCTCCTTGACGAACAGTTAAACTGGCATTTAATAATAAAACACCTTGTTTAGCCCATTTTTCTAAGTTTCCGGTTTTAGGATAAGGAATATTTAAATCACTTTGTAATTCTTTAAATATATTCTCTAAAGATGGAGGGTGTTTAATCCCGTCGTTTACCGAAAAGCACAAACCATGAGCCTGATTAGGACCATGGTAAGGATCTTGACCAATGATTACCACTTTTACTTTTTCAAAAGGAGTTAGATTAAAAGCATTAAAGATATCTTTACCAGGAGGATAAATAGTATATTTTTGTTTATCGTTTAGAAGAAAAGATTTAATTTTTTGAAAGTATTCATTTTCAAATTCTGACATTAAATGTTCTTTCCAGCTTTCTTCAATTTGAGGGTTTACAGATTTCATTAAATAATTTATAAAAAAGTAAAAATACTATTCATAAAGAGTTTCATCAATAAAAAAATAAGGAACTGACTATGAAAAACTTACTTTGTTAAAAATTAAATTGATTTGAAAAGAATTTTATTCTTATTTTTGTAACTGACTAACAAATCTTATTGTAACTGGAATGAAAAAAGTTTTAATAGTATCAGCTTCTCTTTTTTTACTAGCTTTAGTATATTCTTCTTGTAAATCTCACGAAACTTGTCCAGCTTACGGAAAGGTGCAATCAACTAGCAAGAAAATTTCAGCATAATTTTATTTTATGAATTGGCTTACATTAGAGGATGTAACTTCACTAGATGAAGTTATCAGTGCTTCTTTTGACTCAAATTTAAAAGCAGTAGCTATCTTTAAGCACAGCACACGATGTCCCATAAGTTTTGCTGCGAAATCAAGATTAGAATTAGCTTGGGATTTTAAAGATGAACTCCCTATTTATTATTTGGATTTAATCAATTTTAGAGAAATTTCTAATGAAATCGCTGAAAGATTCAATATCCAACATGAATCTCCTCAAATTTTGATTGTTAAAAATGGAGAATGTATCCATCATGCATCTCACATTTCAATTTCGGCCAAAGAGATAGCTAAACTTTTTAATAATTAAAAGTTACTGTTTGTATAATATCTGGGTGTAAACTCAAAGCTACCGGACAAGTTTTAGCAGCATTTTCCAATATCTTTTTTTCTTTATCGCTATATTGATGGTTATTAAAAGATATGGTAACAATAATCTCAGCAATTTTTCGTGGGTTAGTCCCCATTATTTTAGTTACTTCTGCATCAATGTCACCCAATTGAATGTTGCTTGTGTTTGCCTGTATACCCATTATGCTAACCATACAACTAGCCAATGCTGTAGCTACTAAATCTGTAGGTGAAAAAGCTTCTCCTTTTCCATGATTATCAGTAGGAGCATCAGTAATAATTTTTTCTCCACTTTTTAAATGAATAGCTTCTGTTCTTAAGCTACCTAAATATTTTACCGTTGATGTTGCCATTATTTTTTTCTTTTTCACAAAAGTAAATGCTTTTATAACATAGCTACAAATAAGTTTTACATTTTAATTATCTTTAAATTTGCATGATTATGAAGTATTCAATTTTCATAGTGTTTTTCTTTTCTCTGTTTTTGTCAATGAAAGCACAGCAAACTGTTTTTGAAGAAGCAAGAACTATTTATAAAAGAGAAAATACTTTTGGAGGAATGATACATACTCGTGGTTGGGGATTAGATTATCGATATGGAGTTTATACTTCAGGATTTAGTCGAAGAGTATATGAAATTGAGTTTGCCACTTTAAAACATCCAAAAGAGATTAAATCATTTAGTTCTATTCTTGATAATTCAAATGGATATTTCTACGGAAAGAAAAATTATATTCTAAGTATTCGTCCTACAATAGGTTCATGTAATACATTTATTAGTAAGCAAAGTGTAAGAGGGGTTGCCATTTCTTATCTATTAAGTTTAGGTTTTGATTTAGCTTATGCAAAACCGGTTTATTTAGAAATTATCACCAAAGATGATGATAATTTTCCCATTACAGAGGTGCAACGTTATGATCCGGATAGACACAATAGAGGTGATATTATTGGCAAGGCGTCTTTTTTTAGAGGATTTTTTAATGGGAGGTTTTTCCCCGGAGCCTTTGCAAAAGCAGCTTTAAACTTTGAATCATCGAGACAAGCAAGTAATATTAATGCCCTAGAAGTTGGTGCTACATTTAGTGCATTTTTAGAAGATTTGCCAATTATGGCATATAATGATAATCAGCAGTTTATATTAAACTTTTATGTTGCCCTAAGTTTTGGTACAAAAAAAACAGAGTAAATTGGAAAATAAACAAACACAAGATGTTTCTCTTCAGGAGAATAAAATGAAGAACAAACCAAGTTGGTTAAAAGTTAAATTACCAACGGGTGAGGAGTATAAAAAAGTTAGAAATATTGTATCTGAGCATAAGCTTCATACCATTTGTGAAAGTGGTAATTGTCCAAATATGGGAGAATGTTGGGGGGCAGGGACAGCTACCTTTATGATTTTAGGAAATATCTGTACACGTTCATGTGGTTTTTGCGCTGTGAAAACCGGACGACCCTTACCAGCAGATTATAATGAACCTGAAAGAGTAGCCAACTCTGTTAAGTTAATGAATGTAAAACATTGCGTAATTACTTCGGTAGATAGAGACGATTTAAAAGACGGAGGTTCAATTATTTGGGCAGAAACGGTTAATAAAGTAAGAGAATTTTCTCCCGGAACAACTATGGAAACTCTAATTCCGGATTTTAAAGGGCAATGGGAAAACCTACAACGAATAATAGATGTTGCTCCTGAGATAGTTTCACATAATTTAGAAACGGTTCGAAGATTAACCAGAGAAGTAAGAATACAAGCTAAATATGATAGAAGTTTAGAAGTAATAAAAAGATTAAAAGAAGGTGGAATGAGAACCAAATCCGGTGTTATGTTAGGATTGGGAGAAACAGAAGAGGAAGTGATAGAAACTATGCAGGATTTAGTTAATGCAGGTTGTGATATACTAACGCTAGGTCAATATTTACAACCAACACCAAAACATTTACCGGTAAAAGAATTTATTACTCCCGGACAATTTGCAAAATTTAAAGAAATTGGCTTAGAAATGGGATTTAGATACGTTGAAAGTGGTCCTTTGGTAAGGTCTTCTTATCATGCCGAAAAACATATGTTTTAATATTTTCCCGGACTGAGTGCCGGGATATTTTTTATGATTAAAAAATACGAACATATTTTCTTTGATTTAGATAGAACATTGTGGCATTTTGATGAAAATTCTAAAAATGTACTCCATGATATTTTTTCACAATTTTCTTTAAGTAGTTATATCTCAAATGCTGAAGAGTTTATAGAATCTTACCAAATTATCAATGAAGATTTATGGGAGCAATATCGTAAAGGAACAATTGAGAAGGAGCAACTTCGTTCTGAAAGGTTTTATCAAACTTTATTAAAATACGATAAAACAGATAGAAATCTTTCTATTGAAATAGGGGATTATTATTTGGAACATTCTCCTAAGCAAACTACGCTTTTACCTTTTACAGTTGAGGTTTTAGATTATCTAAAAGAAAAGTACATTTTACATATTATTACCAATGGTTTTGAGGAAGTTCAGTTGATTAAACTAAATAGTTCGGGAATCATGAACTATTTCGATCAAATTATTTTCTCTGAGAAAGTAGGAGTTAAAAAACCACATCCACTCATCTTTAAAAAAGCAATAAAAGAAGCCAATGCATCCATCAATAATTCTTTAATGATAGGAGATGATTATTATGCCGATATATATGGAGCTAAAAGGGTAGGAATGGATAGTATTTATTTTAATTTTTACAAAAATTCTCATCAATTGGAAATTGATAGAGAAATCAATTGTTTAAGTGAGTTGATGAAAATATTATAAATAAAAAAGGTGAACATTTGTTCACCTTTTTTATATTGAAAATCTTAAAAAGATTAGTCATTAGTTTTTTCTTCAGTTGATTTAGCTTTTGCTGAATGACAAGAAGATTTTGATGCTGTTTTAGAAGCACAACAAGATTTCTTAGCTGTTGCAGTAGCAGAAGTACATTCTTTTTTTGATTTTTTAGATGTACATTCTTTCTTATCACATTTTTTTCCATCTTCACATGGAGATGCAGAAATAGTAGTTAAACCTACAAAGCTGAATAAAGCAATTGACAATAATAATTTTTTCATTTTGATAAAGTTTGATGTTTAGAATGGCTTAAAGGTACTGAATTTTATCCTGTAGAGATCTAATTTACAATTTTTTAACATTTTGAGACGGTTAAATGGAATGAATCCAAATAACTAAAATTCAGCAATAGTAGAAATTCCACCTTTTACATTATCTCCTAAGTTAACTTTCAATTTTACATCTAAAGGTAAAAGTAAATCTACTCTTGAACCAAACTTGATGAAGCCACATTCGTTGGTTTGTTGACAATCTTGTTTTCCTTCTTTATCGAAAAAAACAATTCTACGAGCCAATGCTCCTGCAATTTGTCTAAATAAAACACTTCTGCCTTTTTCATCTTCAACAACTATAGTAGTGCGTTCGTTTTCGGTAGATGATTTTGGATGCCAAGCTACTAAATACAATCCGGGATGGTATTTGAAATATTTTAATTTTCCACCAATTGGATATCTATTTAAATGCACATTTACAGGAGACATAAATACTGATACCTGCAATCTTTTTTCATTAAAATATTCGGTTTCTTCTACTTCTTCGATTACCACCACTTTTCCATCTGCTGGAGAAATAATGGTATTATCTTTTTGAACAAAATTTCTGCTGGGACTTCTAAAAAATTGAAGAATGGTAATCAATAGAAAACCTGAAATAGCATAAGCTAAAACTTTAACAATAAGGTATTCATTTAAAAATAAATATACTAATCCGTTTAAAACTGCAATAAATAACAGCGTAATTAATAATGAGGGGTAACCTTCTCTGTGAAACTTCATTGAATGAATTTAAAAACGCGACAAAAATAATAAAAGCTAGCTAATCAATAATAAATAGGCATAAATAAAAGGGATAGACAATAATAGTCCATCAAATCGGTCGAGAATACCACCATGTCCGGGAAGTAATGCCCCCGAATCTTTAATGTTTAAACTTCTTTTAAGCATGGATTCCACCAAATCGCCCAATCCTCCAAATATTACTGTTAAAAGAGCAACTATCATCCAATTTACAGGAGATAGTTCAGCATAAAATTGAGATATTAAATAAGCAACCGCTATACTTAATAAACCTCCTCCAATACTGCCTTCCCAGGTTTTTTTAGGAGAAATTCTTTCAAACAATTTATGTTTCCCAAAAAACTTTCCAGCTAAATATGCACCTGTATCACTCGACCATAATAAGAAAAAATATCCCCAGATAATGTGGTAAGAAAAGGTATTACCAAAACTTAGATTTTCATAAAAGGCCAAATGAAAAAGCAAACCAAAAGGAAGTGCAATGTAAATGCTTCCAAGAAAGGTATAGGAAATATTATAAAATGGACTCTTTGATTTTTTATACAACTCCACAATAAATATCAGAAATAGAAGAATTAAAGGAATCGCAAAATATTTAATTGAAATGATGTTAAGAGAGCAAAGAGCTATAACACTAAATAAGATTATACTTGATAAGGTTCCTAAAACTTTAATTGGTTTTACTTCTTTCGACTTTTTTACAAGTGTATAAAATTCATCTGTTCCTAAAGCTACAATTATCAAAAATAAAAAGAAGGTACTAATGGCTCCAAAATAAATAGCTGTTAATAAAACAGCAACAAATAGTCCTCCTGTTATGGCTCTGGTTAACATTAATTATTTTGTTTGTCTATTAATCTTTTTGCTTGAATGGCATCGTTATTTTTTACATGAATTTCAATTTCTCCATTCATTAAATGCATGTGCATTGAATCCATTTTATTGATAACAATAGCTGGAATTTCATTGTCTTCCAAAAAAGACTTCATCATGGCAGCATGATTAGCATTTGTACATTTATAAACAACTACCCATCCGGACATTAAGCCTTATTTTCGTTTGTTTCTTCGTTGGTTGTATTTTCGTTTTCAACCTCAGAAGCTTCTATTTGTTCAGCTATATCTTCGGTTTTGTTTTCTGTTTTTTCTTCTTTAGGTTCTTCTGCAGCTGGAGTTTTTTTAGAGACTTTTTTCTCTTCATTTAACTCGTCTTCAAATTTGCTTTTCCCAAAAATTTCTTCTAAATCATCTCTAAAGATTACTTCTTTTTCAAGAAGTTTCTCTGCAAGTATTATCAGTTTATCTTTATTTTCTATCAGAATATTTTTGGTTCTTTCATAAGAAGTTTCAATTAGGGCGCTTACTTCTTGGTCAATCATCTCTGCGGTTTTCTCCGAATAGGGTTTAGAAAAAGAGTAGTCACTTTGTCCAGAAGAATCATAATAACTTCTGTTTCCAATTTTATCATTTAAACCGTAAATGCTTACCATGGCATAAGCTTGTTTGGTTACTTTCTCCAAATCACTTAATGCACCGGTAGATATTTTACCAAACATTACTTCTTCGGCAGCTCTTCCACCTAATGCAGCACACATTTCGTCCACTAACTGTTCAGTAGTAGTTATTTGTCTTTCTTCCGGTAAATACCAAGCTGCACCCAATGAACGTCCTCTGGGAATAATGGTAACTTTTACCAATGGTGAAGCATATTTAACTAACCAGCTAACCGCTGCATGACCAGCTTCATGGAAAGCAATTGCTTTTCTTTCGTGGTCAGAAATAATTTTGTTTTTCTTTTCAAGTCCACCAATAATTCGGTCAACTGCATCTAAGAAGTCTTGTCTGCCAATTTTTTTCTTGTTATTTCTTGCTGCAATTAAGGCTGCTTCATTACATATATTAGCAATATCGGCTCCAGAGAAACCGGGAGTTTGTTTTGATAAGAAATCAATGTCAACTGTTTCATCAATCTTCAACGGTTTTAAGTGTACTTTAAAGATTTCTTTACGTTCATGTACTTCCGGCAAATCAACATGAATTTGTCTGTCAAAACGACCAGGTCTAACCAAGGCTCTATCTAAAACATCAGCACGGTTGGTAGCAGCTAATACAATTACTCCTGTATTGGTTCCAAAACCATCCATTTCAGTTAATAACTGATTCAAGGTGTTTTCACGCTCATCGTTAGCTCCTTGAGCCATTCCCTTTCCTCTGGCTCTACCTATGGCATCAATCTCATCAATAAAAATGATAGAAGGAGCTTTGTCTTTTGCTTGTTTAAATAAATCGCGCACTCTCGATGCTCCAACACCCACAAACATTTCAACGAAATCGGAACCTGACAAAGAGAAAAAAGGAACTTTTGCTTCTCCGGCAACGGCTCTCGCCAATAAAGTTTTTCCGGTACCCGGAGGGCCAACTAATAACGCTCCTCTAGGAATTTTTGCTCCTAAATCAGTATATTTTTGTGGTTTCTTTAAGAAATCTACAATTTCCTGAACTTCTTCTTTAGCACCTTCTAAACCTGCAACATCTTCAAAAGTAACATTGGTGCTACGCTCTTTGTCAAATAATTGAGCTTT
Source organism: Flavobacteriales bacterium (assembly GCA_020635825.1). Classification (GTDB taxonomy): domain Bacteria; phylum Bacteroidota; class Bacteroidia; order Flavobacteriales_E; family Vicingaceae; genus Vicingus. Next base: position 42,329 of record JACJZA010000009.1, on the reverse strand, counting down.
CGATTTTCCTATGCTGAAAATCTGTCCACCTCCGCCTCCTGAGCCTCCGGACATTCTTCTCATGATGAAAAACCAAATACCTACAAAAATTAAAATAGGTAATATAAGGCTCAATAAACCTCCAAACCAATCTTCTTCGGTGGTGTATTTGTATTTTAAACCGTATTCTTTCGACCAAGTTTTCAGGTCAGTATCAAACACATCTCCGGAACCAATTTCAAAGATGTAATGTGGCCCAGTATTCGGCATTCCGAAGGTTGGTTTTTTGATTTTTTTGTTGTGTGGCTCTTGGTCAAGTGCCTCAGGATTTAAATAAACGCGTGCAGTTTTATGGTTTACAATTACCACTTCATTTACATCGCCATTGGCAACCATTTGCTCGAAATCCGATGGAGTAATTACCGAACTTCCTCCTTGCCAGTTAAAAAGATTGAGGGAAATTAATACAATACCAATAATTGCATAAATCCAATAAAAGTTAAAAGGTTTTTTAGGGCTTTTAGATCCTGCCATTTGTTTTCTTTAAATTAATTTTTAATTAGCTTCTTTATATTCTGTGAATTTCGCATCTCCCCACAATCCTTCAATGTTGTAAAACTCGCGAGTTTCTTCTAAAAATATATGAACAACTACGGTTACGTAATCTATCAATACCCATTGTGCATTTCCAAATCCCTCAGAATGCCATGGTTTTTCACCCAAGGATTTTCTAATTTCTTCTTCAGCTGCTTTTGCCAATGCATTAACATGTGTGCTAGATGTTCCTGTACAAATTACAAAAAAATCACAAACTGCATTTTCAGTTTCTCTTAAATCAATGCTAACAATGTCTTCCGCTTTTTTATCTTGTAAGCCCTTAATGGCTACATCTACTATCATTTGAGAAGGCGACAACGCTTTTTTCTTACCCATTCACTATTTTTAAAATTCGGTGCAAAATAACGAATTATAAGCGAGTTAGCCGTTCATATTTCCAAACATTTAACATTATTTATGATGAATAATTTGATTTTCTTGTTATTTCAATTTTCTATGCACTAAATTTGGCTTTACAATGGCTGCTGCACTCATATTTGGAAACGAACTGATTACTTTGGATGAGGTAGCTTCAACCAATACTTTTACGCAAGAGTTGGTTGCTTCAAAAAAACTAATGGAAGGATTAGTAGTTTGGGCAAAAGCTCAAACATCGGGTCGCGGACAAAGAGGTAATATCTGGCAAGCTGAACCGTATAAAAATCTTACTTTTTCATTGGTGTTAACTCCTAATTTGTTGGTAGAAGAACAATTTATGCTGAGCAAAGTAATTGCATTGGGTATTTACGATTTTTTAAGTTTTTTAAAAATTGAAAATGTAGAAATAAAATGGCCGAATGACATTTTAGTGAATGGTGAAAAAATAGCGGGCATTTTAATTGAAAATACCTTAAAACAAAGCAAAATAGGAACATCTGTTGTGGGAATTGGATTAAATGTAAACCAAAGCATTTTTCCTGATGAAATAAAAGCAACTTCGTTGAAGAATGAATTAGACGTAGAACGCGAAATTAAAGAAGTACTGAGCAACTTATTGATACATTTAGAAAAAAGGTACTTGCAATTGAGAGCCCATCATTTTAAACAAATAAATGAAGATTATTTAGCTCATTTATTTGGATATCAAAAATCGTTGGTGTACCAAATTGAGGAACAACAAAAAGAAGGAATAATTGTAGGGGTAAGTAGCTTTGGTAAATTACAATTACAAATTAATGGAGTAGTGGAAGAGTTTGGGATGAAGGAACTTCGTTTGGGTTTTTAAATATTTATTTCTCAATATAACTTACGTAATAATTTAATTCTTCTTCTTCAAAATATTTTTCTTTTTTTGATATTATTTGATGATTAGTCTTGAAATATTTGTCTACTGTATTATTTTCTATAATATCATTTAACCAATTTTCATGGGGAATTCTACAATTAGTCATTTTAACATTGATAAAATTATTTTGTTTTATTTTAGATTGAGATGGAAATATTACCTCATTAAAGATAACATTTGTAAAATCATTTTCATAAATGTTATCAAACCTTGTAAAATGATTAAATGAAGTATTCTTAATAATATTAGAATTTAACGAAATAGGTTCTATAAAACCTTTATTGTCAAATTGAACATTCTCAATACTACATTGGGTAATATATACAGGATTGAAAAACATTCCACTAAAAACAATATTTTTTATATTGTATTTAAAACTAAAGCTGGTTCTATAATCAAAAAGTAAATTATTTAAATCTTCGTTTGTGGTTATTTTTGATTCACCATAATTTGAATAATAAAAGAAAGTCCATCCAAGGCTAAATATTGAGTGTAATTTGTCAAAAGCATTTAATTTTTCAGTTTTATAATTATATTCTAAAAGGACACCTTTTTCTATTAATTTGAAAAAAATTTCTTTTGTTTGGCTAAATATATTTTTAATTATATCGCTATTCTCTATCAATATAATATTTTCTATATTAAGTCTAATTTCAGTTTCAAACTCTTTATTACCAACTAGTTTTGTTAAGTTTTCAAAATACTCTTCAATTCTAACTGGTAGAAGATCGTCATCATTATCCTTTTTTAGCATTATACGTTTATTTTCTTCCCACATATATTCAGCTGTTAGGAATTCCCATAAAGAATTATGGAAGAATTCTATAGCAGTATTACCGTCATTATCTTTTTTACTTGAGGATTGAAAATAAAAACTTATCAATAAATATTTACTTACATTTCTTATCTTTTCTGAGTCAAAAGGTATACTATTATCAAAACATTTTTTTATAAAATCTTTAGTCGAATCTAGCGATATTAATTTATTAAGGTCAATGTAAAGGTTAGGGGATTGGTAAATTTCAAAAGCTAGGCTTCTTATATATTGACGAAGATATTTGCTATATTTAGATAAATCTAAACCAGATTTTATATAGTTTAATTGACCATTTTTATCCCAACTTCTTTGAGCAAGAGTTTCAAAAATTTTGTTATAAATTTTAGCTTTTGAATCATTTTCATCGATTTTTATATTTGTTAGAGCAATGAAGTATATTAGAACTGGTTGTTGTAGTAGCTCTTCAATGTGTTTAAACTCTTCATTATTTAATATATCATCAATTTTATTTGCTAGAAAATTACCAGAATAGAAATTGGAGAATTTAGTTAAATATTCTTTAATTTGATTATTATCTAATAAATCGATCAGAATAACCATACTACCTTCTACACTTGGGTCATTGATATCTAGATAATTTAATCGAGATGTTAAGATTATCTTTAGATTCTTATTTTGTTTAGATGTTTTATTTAATCTTTCATATAAATTTTTTAAATCATTATCTGTTAATCCGCCACTCATATATGCCTCGTCTAATCCGTCTAGTATTAATAAACATTTATCTTTATTAAAATCTATATTTTGATTAATTGCATTTTGTAATGTGTTAAAAGTATCATCAATGAAATCTCGAGCATGTAAATCACGAATTTTTATAAAAAAAAGAGGTGTTTGAGGTAGTCCGTTTGTTTTCGATAGAATGTCAAAAATAAGTTTATAACATAAAGATGTTTTTCCTTGACCAGGCTGACCTAATATGAAAATCATATTGTAGTTTTCTCTTAAGTTGTTGGGTAATTTATTTTCTAGAACAAAATCATTTAAGAATTTATGAATGTTAATTTTGTCATTAGGATAAACAAAGTCTTCATTAAGATTGGATTTTAGATTCTTTTTAAAAATTTTAAAAAAAGGATTTATATATAAATCTTTTAAAGTTTCTTTGGAATCTTCTATGCCTGATTGGAGTTTAGCTGTATAATTCTTTTCTATTTCCTTGTAATGTGAAATTTGTTTTGAGAATGTGCTATTTGAATCTTCAATAGGATTCTCAAAAAAGTCGATTAATTTTTGATACTTTTTAGGTACTTCATTAAACTCTTTTAAAAGTTCATTTCTAAATTCTTCATAGTATATATAATTTAGATTTTCAGGAACTTTGATATTGATTAAATTAAGGTATTTTACGAATAGATCATACGATTTAACTAGGTAGTCGGGGTTGAATTGAGTTATATTATTAAAAAAATTCTTAGTTATTTTTATCTTAGTATTTAGGTACTTTGTCCATTCTATTTCAATGCTTTTGAGTGTAATAACTAAATCAGAACAATTATTCAGTGTTTCTTGGTCTAGCTCTTTTGATACTTTTATATATGTTTTTCTGGTCGTATTAAATATTAATGCAAATGCAGTAGATTCATTACTTGATTCTATGTCAATTATATCTGTAATTGCTGATCCTACTTTAAAATCAAATAGATTCTCTACTATTTTTTTTGAATCTAGTTTAAAATGTAGCTTTGAAGAGTCTAAGAGAATTTCCATATTTATAAATTAAAAGGCTTTAAATAAAAGTAACAAAATCTTATCGTTTTCATAAAAAAAATGCCGGAATAAGTCCGGCAATATCTTAGCTTTTTATTTTTTTACAAATCAGTTAAATTTTTCAATTTCATTGATTGGGCAATTTCTTTTAAAAATCCAAAATCTTCTTGGTTGTCGGCTTCAATGGTAATTAAAAAACGGTCGTTCACTCCTAATAAAAGGCTCGCATCTTTGCTTTTCTTTTTAATGCTTTCCCAACCGTGTATGTTTTCATCTAAGCTTACACTTTGCGCCATTTCTTCGCTGGTATCAATTTTAAAACCTGTTGCCCACATAGCAGTCGCCATAGAATACATCGATAAAGCTGCATTGTAATCAATTACCGCTACTTTTAGTTGTTCATCACCTTTGGTAAACTCCACATGAGCACTCGAATAAGACATGCCATTCATATCAATGCTTTCTCCTTTCGGTTCTCCCTTTTCGTACCCATCAACAGATTCAGGCAAGTATTTCATTAATTCTTCGTAATGCATGGCTTTAGCATCTTTTCTTTCCTCCATTTGTTCTTCCATTTTCTTGGCTTGCTTTTCCATGTTTTCGCCCATTTTCATCAACGCTCCCAAAGGATTTTTTTCGATGTCAATGTTTTCTTCTTCTTCAATTTCGTTTCCACCACAAGCAATTAAAGTGGCAATGCTTAAAAATGCAAAAAGTTTAAATAGATTTTTCATCATAATATTTTAATTAAATTTTTCTACCAGTTTGTCAGCCAACATGTTAAAAAAGTTGGTCAATGGCGATTCTACCATCATTTTAAGAAAAGGGTTTACCTCACCGTCAAATTCTAAATGAGCATCGGTTTCATTTTCGTTTTTCTCATTTAAAAAAATGTTCAAGGTAAATTTAAAAGGCACTTTTCCGTATGAATCTAAATAAATAAGCGAATGAGGAGTAGAAGCCACTCTTTTTAAACCGATGTCGGTCATTCCTTTTATTCTAAAAGTGCAGGTTTCTTCAGTAGAGTTCCAGTTTTCTATTTTTTCAGCAGGAAATAATTCCTGAAAATTATTGATGTCAAACAAAAAATTGTAGATGGTTTCGGCATTCGCCTTAACGGTTTTTGGTGAAGTATTAATTTTCATTTATGAGTTGATTTTTTCCGGTTGCCAGTTCGCAGGGTCTTTTCTCCATTGAGAAAGTGAGTTTACATCCTGCTGAGAAATATAGTTATCTGCTTCAGCAGTTTTTATCAAGGCATTGTAATCACTTAAAGTAATTAATTTACAATCGTATTGGTTAAAATTATTGTTTGCCACTTCAAAATCGTAAGTAAAAATAGCAGCCATACCTAATACATTGCAATTGCTTTCTCTTAAAGCATCTACTGCTTTTAAACTACTTCCTCCGGTAGAAATTAAATCTTCAATTACCACCACATTTTTTCCTGTGGGGACTTCTCCTTCAATCAAATTTTGCATACCATGCCCTTTTGCAGAAGAACGAACATAAGCAAAAGGCAATCCCATATCTTCAGCAATTAAAGCTCCTATGGCAATACCTCCGGTAGCCACACCCACAATGGTATCCACATTTGGATATTCATTTTCTATGACTTCTACAAACTGTTGACGAATAAAAGTTCGTATTTTTGGGTAAGATAAGATTTTACGATTATCACAATAAATGGGTGATTTCCAGCCAGAAGCCCAAGTAAAAGGGTTTGATGGTTGTAGTTTTATCGCCTTAATTTGTAAAAGCGACTGAGCTACTTTTTTTGCTGATTCGTTATTAAATATCATGGCGCAAATGTATAAAGTTTTTATTAAGGATAAGGTAATTTTATTTAGCAAAAAGCATACAAATTTTGACGCTCAATTTAAAAGCGTATTAAAATTAACTTTTTTTCAGCAAAGTTCTTCGATGATTTATACACAGTTATTGAATAATGACAAAAAACTGAATGCCATTATTTTTGAATTAGAAAACCCTGAAGAAGCTTTCCATCAATTTTCCGATGAATTTACTTTGATAAAGGCTGCCGGTGGAGTAGTTAAAAACAAAGAAGATAAACTATTAGTAATTTATCGTTTGGAAAAGTGGGATTTGCCTAAAGGAAAACTAGAAAAAGGCGAAAAAATTGAAGAAGCTGCAGTAAGAGAAGTTGAAGAGGAGTGTGCTGTAAATGGTTTGCAAATTACGAAAGCACTTAACGATACTTTTCACATTTACCATATCAAGGAAAACCCGATTTTAAAACAAACTTACTGGTTCGAAATGCAAACTGATTTTGAAGGAGAACTGATTCCTCAAACTGAAGAAGGAATAGAAGAAGTAAAATGGGTGGGTAAAAAGGAGCTTGAAAGTTTGGTTTTAAAAAATACTTATGCTTCTATTGCTGATTTTTTAAGGACTAATGTTTGTTAACTAAGTCGTAAAAATCTTTTTCAATATTTTCTTCTGTAGCTCTTTCTGCTGTTCCTCCAGGTCTTCCAGCAGGAGCTTTTAATATCTTTAAGGTTTTATCCAATAAAACATAAGTGGGAACGGTAGCTACTCGGTATTGTTCCAATAATTTTTGATTTCTTCCTAAATGAAGGAATGTCCAGTTGTAACTAGGATTTTTGGACAAGAAAGATTTCATTTTATCAAAATTGTTGTCGGTACAAATACTCACAAATTGAATTTGTTCTCCATACTTTTGATGTAAAGTTTGCATGACTTTCATTTCTTTTTGACTGGGAATGTTCCAAGTTGCCCAAAAATTAAGGTAAATCGGCTTACCTGCAAAACTGCTCAACGCAACAAGAGAGCTGTCTTGATTCATGAGTTTAAAATCAGGAGCCTTACTTCCTTTACTTAATTCTTTTTCGGTAAGAATTTGATAAATATTGGAAGCAATCATTTTTTGATCATCTATAGTTGTGTTTGTCTTTATTTGAGAAATGATTTTAATGATATTCTCTCTGTTAAAGTATTTATCATTATTAATGGTAAGCAATCCATAAAGTGTAAAAAGGGTTTTAAACTCAGTATTTTCTAAAAAAGGATATTTACTTAATGCTTTAGCTAGTAAAGATGAACTGGCATCTTCGTTAATTGCTTTGGTAATATCGGTTCCAACCACTTGAAGAGTGAGGTCCTTTAATTCGGTTTTGAAAAAAGCCTTAAAAAAGTTCATGTATTCCGAATGATGATAAAGAATGGGCTTGTTGTGCAGATACTCCAAGTAAATGTTGGCTTTGGTATTTTGACTATTTTTTCCGGTTTTTCGGTCGCTGTAATCAACGTCTATAGAGGTTTCTAAAGCTGCAATGGTATAGACAATGTAATTCTTTACAAAGTCAGATTTTATGGTTTCCACCTCTTTAAGCATTTTGGTTTTAAATGCTTTTATTTTGGGTTCAACAGATCGGTCTCTTTTGACAAACAAAATGTAGTTTTCATCAAAAAAAGCATCATATTTATCATTGAATTTTTTTATTTCCTGATTCAGTTCTGTAGGAGCAGGAAAATTGAATTTTAAGGAAAGCTGTTTATCGTAAACTCTTTGTTTATTGTACTCTTCGTCATAGCTCAAAGAAATATTATACACTTTTCCTGGTTCGTTAAAAAACCAAGTGCTTTTGTCTTCTATTTTTAAAAACACTTTTTGAGTGTACTCACAATCGTATTCAAAACTAAATGTTCCGGTTGCAGAAATGGTAGTATATCCTAGCGTTTTTTTAGTGTTAGTAATATAATCAGAGTAGGTGTATAATGAGATTTCTTGGTTGTCAAAACCTTTTACATTTCCTTTAATTACTGTTTTGGAAGCAAAAGAAAAGTGTGAAAAAATGATGAGTAAAAAAAGAGTTCCTAATCTCAACTTTGTCATACGTTTTAAAAATCGTTTTGAATGGCTAAAGGCACAAATTGCTTAGCATTTCCTTTGTGAATTATAATATCACGTACAATTGTTGAATTTATTGCCATGAACTCAGGAGAAGTTAAAAGAAAAACAGTTTCAATATTATTTTCTAAAGCTTTGTTCATGTAAGCAATATTGCTTTCGTAATTATAGTCAACTGGATTTCTTAATCCTCTTAAAATATAGTTAGCATTTATTTTTTTGCAATAATCTACAGTTAACCCTTCATAATTAGTTACTTCTACACTTGCTTGGTTAGAAAAAGTTTTTTTTATCCATTCTAACCTTTGTTCAATTGTAAAAAGATATTTTTTAGAGCTGTTGTTTCCTACTCCAATTACTATTTTGTCAAACAAAGGAATAGCTCTTAGAATAATATCTTCATGCCCTTTGGTAAAGGGGTCGAAGGAACCCGGAAATAAAGCAATTTTCATAAATCAAATTAAAACTTCTCTTACAAAACTAATTATTATCGGTCACAAAACGGTAGAGCAGTCTTATTTTAAAAATAAGACCATCATTAAAATCGTTGTTTAGTTGAGTTCGGTCATCTCCAAATTTAAATGCTGAAAATCCAAAATTAATTTGGTCGTCAGAAGCATACATTCGATAACTACGAGCCACAGAATAACCAACTTGTGGTTCAATTACTAATCTGTACGATTTTAAATCGAGTTGGAGAGTTGCAAATATTTCATTTGAATATTTTACAAGGTATCGGTTGTTAAAATCGCCTAAATGATAAGTTTTTACAAATGAGCTAAATGATACTCCTGAACTTAACCATTTATTAAGTTTATAATTCATTTGAGCGCTTACTGGCAGAGTAAAGTTGGCTTCAAACTTTTTATTGTTGCTTAAATAATAAAAACCTAGCAAGGGAACGAAAAAAGGACCAAATAACTCACTATTATAATACAGTCCAAATTTGTATTTAAAATTGGTGTTTTTTGTGAGCTCATATAGAGCAATAGCACCAAATTGAAAGTGTTTTTCATCAATGTTTTCAAGGTCGGACGAAAGTTTGGGTAGTGCTATATACGTGGAGCTGAATTTTTCGGAACTTTTAAATTTAATACCCATTTTGGGATTAATGGTATAGATGAGTTGGTCTGAATTTTCAGTTCTCAAATTAATTTGCTCATAAATTAAACCACTAATAATTACCTTGTTGTTTTTAAGAACAATAGGAACTGTAAGATCGGTACTGAATTCTATAATTTGTGTTGGTGGTAAAATATTTAATGAGTCATCTTTGTATTCATTAAAAGGGCTAATTGCATAACTTATTTTAGCCAAATCAACATAGTTTTGGGTAAATGTTGAATAATGAATAAGAAAGAGTATTCCCAGTAATAAATACCTCATAAAGATTGTTGAATTTGATTGTATTTCAACTTCCACTTTTCAATATCTTTATTGTAATGGTCGTCAATATGTACGGTATCTCGTTTCTTGAAGTCACCACCCCATCTAAGATGTTGATCATTTCTTATTTCCTGAATAAAATTGGCAACTGGTTCTGCTAAGTTAGTTTTTGCTAAACAAGAAGAATTACACCATTTACTAAAATTTTCTCCATATTGTAAATTCATATCAATAGCGTGTCCTATCATGTGGTTCGACATTTTTGCAGGACTAACAATTGCTCCGGGTACAATAGATGTTTTTCTAAATGAACTGGTTACATGAATTTTAACTTTATGTTTTTTAGCGTAGTTGTTTATTCGCTTTAAATAAGGAACAAAATCTTTATCTGCAATTACTGTTTTTCCTGTAAAATGACTCCCTGAAAATTCTACTAAAGGGTTTTTATTACTTTCGATAATTTCAGAAACAGGATGCAAAAACCAATCTTCTCCGTAAAATAAACTTAACTGTTTAATAAGTAGTTGAGCTAATTCTTGATTGAAAACAGCCCCATCGGAGTTGATATTGTTTTTTATTGAAAAAGCAATAACAGCATTAGTTGTACAATTACCATAATCTCCATCGTTTTTGTATTTTTTCCAGTTTAATTCTTTTCCAAACCCTGCTTCGTTTAATAAAGTTTGAAGGGCTTGAATTTGTTCTTTTTTAGGTGAATTTTTATAGAAAATTTCTTCGCATTGATTGTTATTGATAATTTCTTGTAACAATTGAAGCTCGTCTAGAACATCTAATCTTTTTACCATTATATTGGCAATAGATTTATCTATTACTTCGCCATTTGAATCAATGTTGTTTTGGCGGCAAAATGATAAAACAGCTTTAGTGGTCAAATTACCATAATCACCATCAGCGCCATATTTCTCCCAATTCAAAATTTTTCCAAATCCTAAATGAAATAAGCTGTTTTGAAGAAGTTGAATGGCCTCTTTCTCATCACTATTTTTTTTAATAGTAAAAGAAGATTTTTTAAAGAGATTGATAAAATCGTTACTGCAACACATACTTTATTAAGTTAATTCAAATACTGTAATTTCAGGCAATATACCAACTCTTCCGGGATAACCAATAAACCCCAATCCACGGTTTACATATAATAGTTGCTCTTTGCTTTGGTAAAGTCCTGCCCATTGTTCGTACAAATATTTTGAAGGACTCCATTTAAAACCGGGAATTTCTACACCAAACTGCATACCGTGAGTATGTCCGGAGAAAGTCGCCGCAATATCTTTGTGATGAGGTAGAATTTCGGCATCCCAATGAGATGGATCATGACTCAATAGTAGTTTCACGTCTTCATTTAAAAGTCCTTCTTTTGCTTTGTTGATATCTCCATACTTAGGAAAACGGTGAGCACTACCCCAGTTCTCAACTCCAATTACAGCAAGTCTTTCCTCGTTTTTAGTAAAGACATGGTGTTGATTAAGCAATAATTGCCATCCTAGCTTTGAATGAATTTCTTTCATGAGCTCATAGTTATGCTTTTTACCTTCCAAATCATCTTTTTGGTAAAAATAATCGCCATAATCATGATTGCCTAATATAGAAAACACACCCATTGGCGCTTGTATGGTTTTTAAAACATCCATAAAAGGAAGTGCTTCTTCAGTAATGTCATTCACTAAATCGCCAGTAAAAAATATTAAGTCGGCATTTTGCTGTTTTATAATATTAATGGCTTTTTTTAGAGGCTCATCGCTTAAAAAACTGCCTACATGCAAATCGGAAATTTGTACAATTTTCAATCCTTTGAAAGCATTCGGTAAGTTAGGAATGACTAATTTTTCTTTATGAATAGTATAATCAAAAGCTGATTTAAGCATTCCAAACAGTAAAGTTCCAAAAGGTAAAGCAGATGCAACCAATCCTGTTTTTTTTAAGAAATTTCTTCTCGATATTATATTGCCATTTTGAGTTTCTATAACAGGAAACAATTTCCTTTTTAACCACGTAAATAGTGATTTTACATCATCCAATAAAATAAAAATACAGCCAATAAGTTTTGAAATTAAAACTATAAATACAAACCCCATAACATATATTCTCATGAATTTAGGAGCAGGGATTTTATTGGAAAAATAAGAAGCTACAAAAAACATAAAAACTAAAGTGCTTAAAGTATATATCCAATAAGAAAATTTTAAAGTTTTTTGAATAATTGGATTTAATTTCGAAACAAGTATTTTAAATGATCGATAATAGTATAAATCAATTAGAAGAATAATAACTATGGAATATATGATGAACATTAAATACACTGTTTATTGGTCAAATTTTAGATGAAACAAAGTTATTTGTTTTTGTTGAATAAAAATAAATTATAAAAGTTTGTAAAATTGTAGAATTAATGGTTACATTTGCCACCGCTTTTAAAAGAACAGATAAAATTAAAGAGAGATGAAAAAAGATATACATCCAGAAAATTACAGAACTGTAGTATTTAAAGATATGTCAAACGATTATGCTTTTTTAAGCAAATCTACAGCTGTAACTAGCGAAACAATTCAATGGGAAGATGGAAATGAATATCCATTAATTAAGTTAGAGATTTCTCACACTTCACACCCTTTTTATACCGGTAAAATGCAGTTGGTGGATACAGCAGGTAGAATTGATAAATTCAAAAGCCGTTACGCTAGACACGATAAAAAATAATATTTTCATAATATTTGATAAAAAGTCCCGATATACTTCGGGACTTTTTTATTTTAGTACTCTCAATAAAAACTAAATAAATGAACATCATCTTTTTTGAGATTAATAGAAATGACTTTTTGCCTTTAGTGTTTACTAAGCCAATCGCCAAACTAAGGTTTGGAATTTTAACCATAGAAGAAAAGTGGATGCACTATCTGTATAGAGCTAAAATAAGTTCAGATATTTCTTACTTAACCGAAAAGTATTTGTCCGGTAAATTTCCTTTTTTAGACCAACCAGAAAATTATTTTATCAACTCTAGGTACTGTCCCAATTCTTTTTTATTTGAATTTATAACAGAAAATTTAAATCTAAACGAAGCTATTTATGAAGGTGAAGAGCTTATTGCTGTGAGATGTAGTAAGGAACAATTTGAAAAAGCTGATTTTTATATTAAAGATTATAATCCAAGCTTTAATAGATTAAAATTGGAAAAAATAACAGATTTATTTTCTAAGAACGATCAGGCAATTAAAGATGATTTTGAATTATTGACAAAAGGAAGAGAATCTCAAACATTGTCTTTAACAAATACAATGATAGGAGATGCTGTTTTTGTAGAGGAAGGGGCAAAAGTGGAAGCAGCTGTTTTAAATTCTAGTACAGGTCCCATCTACATTGGTAAAGATGCTGAAATAATGGAAGGAACTGTTGTTAGAGGTCCTTTAGCATTGTGTGAAGGAGCAACGTTAAAATTATCAACTAAAATATATGGAGCTACCACTGTAGGTCCATATAGTAAAGTAGGAGGAGAGGTTACCAATAGTAATATTCAAGGTTTTAGTAATAAAGGGCATGATGGCTTTTTAGGAAATTCCATTTTAGGAGAATGGTGTAATTTGGGAGCCGATACCAATAACTCGAACTTGAAAAATAACTACAGTGAAGTTAAAATTTGGAATTATTCTACCAATCAACTAGAAAATACCGGACTTCAATTTTGTGGGTTAATAATGGGTGATCATTCAAAATGTGGTATCAATACTATGTTTAATACAGGAACTGTAGTAGGGGTAAGTGCAAATATTTTTGGAGGAGGCTTTCCTAATAAATTTATATCCTCTTTCACTTGGGGTGGTTTTAATGATTCTTCTACTTTTCAGTTAGATAAAATGTTTGAAGTAGCTCAAAAAGTAATGGAACGTAGGCACATAGATTTGTCTCAAGATGATAAAGAAATATTGTCGGCTGTTTTTGAAATAACTGAAAAATACAGAAATTAAAGCAGACAAAATTACCGTATTTACTTTATGGCACAAAGCTTGAAAAGTAATGATGAATCAGTTTTCTGAAGTCTTTGCTTTGGAAAGCTGTCATAATGACTTAAAAAAAATAAACAATGAAAGATAATTTTGATTTTGACCATATAGCATTATCAAATGTGTTGGATGAAGATGCTGAATTTATTCCTTTATTATCAGCTGATGATGAGGAGCAAATGAACGCAGAAGCAATTCCTGAAGAATTGCCTATTTTACCATTGCGAAATACAGTTCTTTTCCCCGGCGTTGTAATTCCTATTACTGTAGGAAGAGACAAATCAATTCGTTTAATTAAGGAAACCTATAAAGGGAATAAAACACTTGGGGTTCTAGCTCAAATGAATGATGATGTTGAAGACCCTGAATTAAACGATTTATACAAAGTAGGAACAGTTGCTCATATTCTAAAAATGCTTAGAATGCCTGATGGTAATACAACTGTTATTATTCAAGGAAAAAGAAGATTTAGAGTTAAAGAGTTAACTCAACAAGAACCTTTTCTAAAAGCTTCTATTGAGTCTTATAACCAAATAGATACGCCAACAGGTAAAAACTTTGTAGCACTGGTAAGTTCTATTAAAGACTTGGCTTCTCAAATTATTGAGCAGTCGCCAAATATCCCTACCGAGGCAACATTTGCTATTAAAAATATTGAGAGTCCAACATTTCTAATCAATTTTATTGCTTCTAACATGAAGGCAGGAGTGAAAGAAAAGCAAGAGTTGTTGGAAGTTCCCGAATTGAAAGAGAGAGCCAATAAATTATTAATTCATCTTACGAATGAATTACAATTATTGGAATTAAAAAATGATATCCAATCAAAGGTAAGAGTTGATATAGATAGACAACAACGTGAGTATTTTTTGAACCAGCAAATGAAGCAAATTCAGGAAGAGTTGGGAGGAGATCCGGTTCAAAAAGAAGTGGAAGATTTTTTAGAAAAAGCCAAAAAGAAAAAGTGGAACAAAGAAGTAGATAAAAGATTTAGAAAGGAATTGGATAAATTGGCTCGTTTGAATCCTCAAGCTGCCGAATATTCTGTTCAACATAACTATTTAGAAACCATCATAGAATTGCCTTGGGGTAAATACACCAAAGATAATTTTGATTTAAAACGAGCTCAAAAAATACTTGATAGGGATCACTTTGGTTTAGAAAAAGTAAAAGAAAGAATCGTTGAACATTTGGCTGTTTTAAAATTGAAAGGTGATATGAAATCGCCCATTTTATGTTTGTATGGGCCTCCGGGTGTAGGAAAGACCTCATTAGGAAAATCTGTAGCTGAAGCTTTGGGTAGAAAATATGTGAGAATGTCATTGGGTGGATTAAGAGATGAAGCTGAAATTAGAGGTCATCGAAAGACATATATTGGAGCAATGCCAGGTAGAGTAATTCAAAATTTGAAAAAAGCGGAAGCATCTAATCCGGTTTTTGTCTTGGATGAAATTGACAAACTTGGAAATAGTCATCAGGGAGATCCTTCATCTGCATTATTGGAAGTGTTGGATCCAGAACAAAATGCTACGTTTTATGATAACTTTTTAGAGTTGGATTATGATTTATCAAAAGTATTGTTCATTGCTACTGCTAATTCTTTATCAACTATTCAACCTGCTTTAAGGGATAGAATGGAAATAATTGAAGTAACCGGATACACTGTTGAAGAAAAAATAGAAATCGCAAAACGTCATTTAATTCCAAAACTGCTTAAAAATCATGGATTGGAAAAAGCACATTTAAGTATATCTAAAAATGTGTTAGAAAAAGTAATTACAGACTATACCAGAGAATCAGGCGTTAGATTACTTGAGAAAACATTGGCAAAATTAGTTAGAAGCATTGCTAAAGAAATTGCAATGGATAATGAACACAATCCAAAAATTACAGTAGAGTTATTAGGGAAAATATTAGGTCCGGGTCATTCTAAAGATAAATACCAAGGAAATGATGTTGCTGGTGTTGTTACGGGTTTAGCATGGACATCAGTAGGTGGTGATATCCTTTTTATAGAGACGAGTTTAAGCAAAGGAAAAGGCAAATTAACCTTAACAGGAAACTTGGGAGATGTCATGAAAGAATCTGCGGTAATTGCAATGGCTTATTTAAAAGCTCATTCTGATTTGATAGGGTTAACTCCTGAGGTATTTAATAATTGGGATGTTCATATTCATGTGCCAGAAGGAGCAACTCCTAAAGACGGTCCTTCAGCAGGTATAACAATGCTTACTGCTTTAGCTTCGGCTTTTACTCAGAGAAAAGTTAAAAATAAACTTGCTATGACCGGTGAAATTACATTGAGAGGAAGAGTGTTGCCTGTTGGTGGAATAAAAGAGAAAATTTTGGCAGCCAAACGTGCAGATATTACGGAGATTATTTTATCGGAAGATAATAAAAAAGACATTGAAGAAATCAATGAAGATTACCTTAAAGGATTAACTTTTCATTATGTAAAAGATATGATGGAAGTAATAAATATTGCTTTGACTCAACAAAAAGTAAAAAAGCCTCTTACAGTTGTATAATCTTAATTTCTTTAGTCTAAATGGACTATTAACAAGGTGTTAATAATTATTCAAAAGTTTAAAAATTAAACCATTTGAAAACGATTATTTTTGTTACCCTTGTTAAAGAAAAAAATTAGAAAAACAGATGAAATTTATTGTATCAAGCTCAATATTGTTAAAGCAATTACAGGTAATTAGTGGAGTTTTAAATTCTAGTAATACCTTGCCAATTTTAGATAATTTTTTATTTGAAATTAAAAAGAGCAAATTAAACATTACTGGTTCAGATTTAGAAACTACCATGATTACTCAGGTAGATGTGGAAGCGAAAGAAGATGGAGTTGTTGCTATTCCAGCTAAATTATTGTTAGATTCTTTAAAAGCTTTCCCTGATCAACCGTTAACATTTACGATTGATAAAGAAAATTTTGGTGTAGAAATTTCTTCTGATAATGGAAAGTATAAATTGACAGGGCACAACGGTGCAGAGTTCCCTAAAACTCCAAAATTAGAATCACCATCAAGTATTAATGTTGATGCAGCAACTTTAGCAAATGCAATTAATAAAACTCTTTTTGCTACAGGAAATGATGAGCTAAGACCTGTTATGTCAGGAGTGTTTTTTGAGTTAAACAATGATAATTTAACTTTTGTTGCTACTGACGCACATAAACTAGTTAAATACAAACGAAATGACTTGAAAGCCGAAACAGGTTCTTCTTTTATTCTTCCTAAAAAACCATTAACATTATTAAAAAATGTATTGGCTAATTTAACTGAAGAAGTTAAAATTCAGTACAACGAAACCAATGCAATGTTTGCTTTTGGAACAACAAAAATGATTTGTCGTCTGATAGATGGGAAATACCCTAACTATAATGCGGTTATTCCGACAGAAAATCCTAATAAATTAACCATAAACAGAAGTTCTTTTTTAAGTTCTATTAAGAGGGTTTCAATTTTCTCTAATAAAACGACTCACCAAGTGAGGTTAAAAATGACAGGAAGTGAATTAAATATTTCAGCAGAAGATTTGGATTTTGCAAATGAAGCAAACGAAAGATTGACCTGTCAGTATGAGGGGGAAGATATGGAAATTGGATTTAATTCTAGATTTTTAATTGAAATGTTAACCAACTTAACTTCTGATGAAGTAAATCTAGAAATGTCAGCTCCAAATAGAGCGGGAATATTAACTCCGACAGAAAAAGATGAAGATGCGGAAGAAATTTTAATGTTGGTAATGCCAGTTATGTTGAACAATTAATCGAATAAATTGATACAAAATTAAACTGTCATGGTAATTTAGCTGTGGCAGTTTTTTATTTTATAACTATGGAAATTTTAAAGAAATTATGTGAAATTCAAGCTCCTTCCGGTAGTGAATATGTAATGAAGGAGTATTTAATAAAATACATCAAACAAAATAAAAAGAACTGGAAAGTTCAACCTGAAATTGTGCATGGTGAGGATTTTCAGGATTGTATTATACTAGTGTTTGGTAATCCTCGTACTGCTATTTTTGCTCACATGGATTCCATCGGATATACTGTTGGGTATGAAAATAATTTGATAAAAATTGGAGGACCATCAGCAAAAAAAGGAGCTAAATTAGTTGGGAAGGATAGTCAAGGAAAAATTGAAGGAACTTTAAAAACGGAAGAGGATGAACATGATTTTTTAACATATTCTTTAGATTTTAAAAGAGAAGTAGAGAGAGGAACAACACTTACCTATAAGCCTGATTTTAGAGAAACAAAAGACTATATACAATGTTGCTACATGGATAACCGTTTAGGAATGTGGGTAGCTTTAGAAGTTGCTAAAACACTTGAAAATGGAGCAATTGTATTTTCTTCTTGGGAAGAACATGGAGGAGGAAGTGTTGGATATCTAGGTAAATATTTATATGAAAAATATGCTTTAAAACAGGCATTAATTTCTGATATAACCTGGGTGACGAATGGAGTGAAGCATGGTAAAGGAGTTGCAATTTCGATGAGAGATTCTGGAATACCAAGGAGAGTCTATTTAAATAGAATTATTGAGTTGGCAAAAAAATCAAAAATCCCATTTCAGTTAGAAGTAGAAAGTGCAGGAGGAAGTGATGGAAATGCTCTTCAACGTTCATCATATCCATTTGATTGGTGTTTTATAGGTGCACCGGAAGATAATGTACATACACCTGATGAAAAAGTACATAAAAAAGATATCAAATCAATGGTAGAAATGTATCAGTATTTAATGAAAGAATTGTAAAATTCAGATTCGATTTTTTATCCCATAAATTAAAAGTACTTTTATTTGATTTTTTGAAAATAACAATATGATGAACAAACTTGTAAATCTTATAAAATCTAATTGGCAAGTAGTAGTTATTTTACTCGTTTTTGCTCTACTTTCAGCAATGTATTTCTCACCTGCTTTAACTGGTTATACACTTCGTCAGGGTGATATTTCGAGTTGGAAAGCAGCCGCAAAAGAGTTGACCGATTACAGAGAAATGTTTGGAGAGGAAGCTATTTGGACAAACTCTATGTTTGGAGGTATGCCTGGTTATTTGATTAGCACCTATTATTTAAACGGATTTACCACCATTAATGCCATTCTATCTTTAGGTTTACCTTTTACCATGTTGCCAATTTCAATGTTATTTATAGCTATGTTTAGCTTTTTTATTTTAGGGAAAGCATTAAGGGTAAACAACTTGATTGCGGTTTTAGGTGCTGTTGCATATGGATTTGTTTCATATAATTTACTCATTATCGAGGCAGGTCATAATACTAAAATGCAGGCAATAAGTTATTTACCCGCTGTTTTGGGAAGTTTTTTAATGATGTATCGTAATAAGAATTTTTGGTTTCCACTTGCCTTGTTTACTTTTTTTATGGGTTTAGAACTTCGTGCTAACCATATCCAAATGACTTATTATTTTGCATTTGTGTTACTATTTATTGGTGCTTTTAAATTGTATGAAGCCTTTAAAGAAAAAACCATTGCACATTTTGTAAAACGTTCTTCTTTATTAGTAGTTGGAGTTATTATAGCTGTTTTGGCAAATTTTAATCAGTTTTACAACACTTATACTTACGCCAAACATACGATGCGTGGAACTCCTGAGTTGACTATCAATCCAGATGGCAGTAGTAAAAAAGCCAATCAATCCTCTGGTCTAGATAGAGATTATATTGTACAATGGTGTTATGGTAAACAAGAAACACTCAATTTATTTATACCAAATGCTAAAGGTGATAGCAAAAACCTTACAGGAGAATATTTTGATTATTTAAGAGAAAATAATCCTCAAATGTTTAATTATTGTGTAGAACAATATCAAAAAAATGGAGGTAGAGTTTTTGGTGGTTATTGGGGTGACCAACCTTTTACTTCAGGCGCAAATTATTTAGGAGCTATTATTGTCTTTTTAGCTTTAATGTATTTAATTTTTGTTCATTCTAAATTAAAATGGGCTTTGTTTGGAGTTAGTTTTTTAGCTATTTTATTGAGTTGGGGAAAAAATCTAGGAGGTTCAGTCGAAGAAATGTGGTTAACCAATTTCTTTATCGATTATATTCCAATGTATAGTAAGTTTAGAGCAGTTTCATCTATTCTTACTATTGTAAATTTAACCTTTCCATTGATGGCTATGTTGTTTGTACATCACTTATATGAAAACAAAGAATGGGCTCAAACCAATATTAAAAAGCTTTTGATTGGAAGTGGTTCCATTGCTGGCTTAGTTTTGATTTTAGCTATCATGCCTAATTTATTAGATTATACCAGTGATGTTGAGGATATGGCTTTTGGCCAAATGTATCAGAACTATGCACAAACAAGAGCTGGGATTAATCCCGCCGATGCTGAAATGGAATTAATAGATTTTAGAAGTAGTGCTTTTCAAAAAGATGCATTTAGAACTTTAATGTTTGTTTTAGCTGCTATTGTATTATTGTTTTTATGGGTAAAAGATAAATTAAAATTCAATATGGTATTACCAGCACTTGCGTTACTTTCATTGATAGATATTTGGAGTGTAGATAAAAGGTATTTAAACAATGATAAAAACCCACAAAATAAAAGAGAGTACCTTTCTTGGGAAAAAGTAACAGGTTTTGAAAATACTTCCCCTGCTGGTCAAGGTGACCAACAAATCTATTACATTGAATCGACAGCGAATCCTCAAATAGAACAAAAAGCAATACAACGTATTCAAGAAAAGAAAAAAGAAAAAGGACGTTTAACCTTTATGGATGAAGAAAGCATCCGTTTTTCAAGTTTAAATTTTAACACCAATTACAGAGTATTGAATTTAGATAATCCTTTTAACAGTGCTTCCGTTTCTTATTTTCATAAATCTACTGGCGGTTATCATGCTGCAAAAATGGCAAGGTATCAAGACATGATTGATTTCTATATTCAAAAAGAATTAGGAATGTTGCAAACCCCTGAAAAAACTAAAGTGTTAAATATGCTTAACACCAAGTACTATTTATATCAAGGTAATTTAGCTTTTCAAAATCCACATGCCTATGGAAATGCATGGTTTGTTAACGATGTTCAATTTGTTAAAAATCCGGATGAAGAAATTTTAGCCATTGAAAAAATTGATCCTAAACAAACTGTGGTTGTGGATGAGAAGTTTAAAAATGTTATTACTTCAAATAGTTATGTTAAAGATGAGAGTGCTTCTATTCAATTAACATCCTACTTACCGAATCAATTAATTTATCAATCTAAATCTAGTAATGATCAATTAGCGGTTTTTTCTGAAGTGTTTTATAAAGATGGGTGGAATGCATACCTTGATGGAAAAGCAGTTAAACATTTTAGAGGAAATTATATTTTGAGAGGATTACCTGTTCCAAAAGGAGAACATCAAATTGAATTTAAATTTGAGCCACAAATGGTTGGAGTTGGAAATATTATAGGAATTAGTGCGTTTATTGTTGTTTTACTTGCTTTAATCTTCGGAATTATGCAAGAATTAAGACAAGAGGAAAATCAAGCAGCATAATACTTTATGATATCCATAGTTGTTTGCACATATAATCGCGAACAGTATTTACCTAAAATGTTGGAAAGTGCTGCAAATCAGCAATGCACAAAAGCAGATTTTGAGTTAATTATTGTCAATAATAATTCGACTGATTCTACAGATGAATTGTGTGCTCAGTTTTTATCTAAAAACCCGAATCAATCTTTTTATTACTTCTTAGAAGAAAATCAAGGACTTTCTTTTGCTAGAAACAGGGGAATAAGAGAGTCAAAAGGAGATTTTATTGTTTTTATAGATGATGATGCTTTTTTAGATGAAAATTACATTTCAGAATTGAAAAAGTATCTTATTAAAATGCCTGAACTAGTTGGTTTTGGAGGTAAGATATTGCCATATTTAGAATGTGAGTTACCTAAATGGATGTCGAAATACTTATCTTCGTTAATGTCGATTATTGATTTAGGGACTGAAGTAAAATTATTTACTGGCTCAAAATATCCTATTGGTGCCAATATGGGGATTTCAAAAAAGGTAATTGAGAAAATAGGTGCGTTTAATGAATCATTGGGCCGTAGTGGTAATTCTATGTTAGGAGGGGAAGAAAAAGATTTTTTTTATCGGATTAAAGAAGCTGGAATTCCTATTTATTATTTTCCAAAAATGTTGGTTCATCATGTCATTCCAGCAAAAAGATTAACAGTTGAATTTATTAAAAAACAAGCTGAAGGAATTGGGTTGTCAGAAAGACTAAGAACTAAAAAGTCTGGTGAATACTTAAAACGAAGTATACTCGAATTATATAAATGGGGAGGAACCATTGCTTTATGGTTTATTTATTTGTTTAAAATGCAACCAAGTAAAGGAACTATGCTCATAAAATTTAGATATTGGATTAGTAAGGGGTTATGGGCATAGTCATAAGAAAAACCATATCAACCTCTATTATCAACTACATTGGAGTAATGTTAGGGGTAGTGAATGTATTGTGGTTACAAACGGCATTTATTACAGAACTGCAAATTGGAATTCTGAGTTATATTACGGATGTAACGATATTGTTGTTACCTTTTATTCTACTAGGTACAAGTGGTTTACCAGGTAAGTTTTTACACTTATTTGAAAAAAATAAAGAAAGAAATCAATTTATTAGTTTCCTTTTTTTAGTACCAATTATCTTGTTGCTTTTTGTATGTATAGTTGTATTTTTTTTTAAGTCGAGTATTATTAGTTTACTTGGAGATGATGCGATAAAATATAGTGAATTTTTAATATTTATTATTCCCCTTCTTTTTTGTTATGGTTATCAATATTTGATAGAATCAATATTAGTGTCAAAATCTTTAATAGTATATTCATCATTTTTAAAAAATATTTATAGACGAGTAATTTTAATGCTATTGTTAATACTATACTCGTTCAATTATTTTGATTTTTTTCAATTAATATATATTTATGTAATAGCTCATTTTATAGAGGTAATTCTCCTGTATCTTTTTTTTAAAAATCAAATTGAATTTAATTTCAATTTCTCTAAACTTCATATAGAAAAACCACTTAAAAAAGAAATAATTTCTTATGCATTTTATTTGATAATTGGAATCAGTGGATTAGTTATGGTTGGTAAAATTGACTCCGTTATGATTAGTAGTATTACGGATGATTTTAAATTATTAGGAGTTTATGCAGTAGCATTTTTTATTGCTACTGTTATAGATATGCCAAAACGAATAATATATCAAATTGTGTTGCCTATTATGGCAAAGTTATGGTCTGAAAATAATTTAAAAGAATTTGAATCAATGTATAAAAGGATGGGGATTAGTATGAGTATTATAGGAATATTCCTTTTCTTTTTAATTTGGTATAGTATTGATGAATTGTTTTTAATGATACCTAATGGAGAGATTTATGTAGAAGGGAAATGGGTTGTTTTTTATATTGGATTATCTAAATTGATGGACGCAATTTTTATTCCTACAGATATTAATATTAATGCATCAAAACATTATAAATGGAATGGAGTTTTGATACCTTTTTTAATTTTAACGACATTCATTACAAATTATTATTTTATAAATAATTATGGTATAGTAGGTGCCTCTATAGCAACTGCTGTTACTGTGTTTTTATATTCAATTGTAAAATATATTGTGGTAATAATTAAACTAAAAATGAACTTACTTTCCAGGGAACATTTAAAAATCATTTTTACTTCATTAATTATTATTGCTTTGTTTTGGTTCAAGCCAAGAATTCTTGATAATAATTTTTTTGAAATAGCTCTAAATAGTATTTTGATTACCATTATATTTATAGGTGGAAATTTTGTTTTGAAATCTTCAACAGAAATGAATGAGCTAATGGTGTCTAACTACAAAAAACTAATTGGAAAAAAGTGAAAATAATTGCCCTATTACCAATGAAAGGCAACTCCGAAAGAGTTCCAGGAAAAAACCTTAAGCATTTTAATGGGCAACCATTGTTTCATCATGTGTTGAGTTCATTGCAAAATTGTGAGTTGATTGATGAAGTAATTATTAATACTGATAGTGCTGAGATAGAAAAAAGTGCTTCGCTCTTTTCTAAGGTGAAAATACACCATCGTCCCGATGAAATTTGTGGTGATTTTGTTTCGATGAATGATGTAATTGCATTTGATTTGAATCATTCAGATGGGGATATTTATATCCAAACTCACAGCACTAATCCATTATTAACTAGTAGTACTATCCTAGAAGCAATAGAGCAATTCAAAGAAGCATCCGATAAAGATTCGTTATTCTCAGTAACCAAATTACAAACTCGATTGTATTGGAAAGATGGAAAACCTGTCAACCATAATCCTGAAGAACTAATTAGAACACAAGATTTGCCTCCTGTTTTTGAAGAGAACTCTAATATCTTTATTTTTACCAAAGAATCATTTACAAATGCAGGTAATAAACGTATTGGACTAAAACCAATGATGTTTGAAATGGATAAATTAGAAGCCATAGATATTGATGAACCACAAGATTTTGTTTTAGCTGAAGCGATTCAAAAATTAAACTTAGTGAAGTAATGACATTAAAGCAAAAAATAAGAAGTAAACAATTAACCTTAGGAAGCTGGATTACCATTCCTAACCAAGCGGTAATTGAAATAATGTCTACGGCAGGTTTTGATTGGTTAACTATTGACATAGAACACTCTGCTGTTGATATTGAGAGTATTCAAAATTTAATTGGATTTATTCAAGCAAAAAATATCAAGGCTTTTGTGAGGGTTTATGCCAATGATGAAGTTATCATAAAAAGAGTTTTAGATGCCGGGGCTGATGGTGTGATTGTTCCGATGATAAAATCGAAAGAAGATGCCCAAAAATTGGTTGACTATGTTTATTATCCACCAAAAGGGAAAAGAGGTGTTGGGTTATCTAGAGCACAAAATTATGGAATTGGGTTTGATCAATATCAAGAAAAATTGGAAAAAGAGATTGTGATAATAGCCCAAATAGAGCATATTGATGCAATACATCATTTGGAAGAAATATTATCTATTGATGAAATTGATTCTACTTTAATTGGTCCTTATGATTTGTCAGCTTCCATGAATAAACCTGGGCAGTATGATTTACCCGAAGTAAAAGAAGCAATTACTAAATATGACCAGATATGTGATGACTTAAATAAACCTAAGGGAGCTCATGTGATACAATCTGATCATAGTTTTACAAATGCTAAAATAGATTTAGGTTATACATTTTTAGCTTTTTCTTTAGACTTTTTCTTTTTAGGTGATAAAGCTAGAGAACAAATGCAATTATTAAAAAAATAAAAAATGAAGGTAGCAGTTTTTGGAGGTACAGGATTTTTAGGTAGTTATTTGGTTGCCGAATTATTAGAAAGAGGACATGATGTAGTGGCAATGGATATTGCTATTTCTGAATTTATTCCTTCCGAAAGATTTGTTAAGGTAGATATTTTAGATAGAGACTTGTTGGAAAAATTATTTTCTGAACATCAGTTCGATGTGGTTTATAATTTAGCTGGTTTTGCCAGTTTAGAAAAAGCAGTAGAAAACCCCATTCCTGTATTTGAATTAAATGTAATGGGAAACCTAAACTTGATTGATTTATCGGTTAAACACTGTGTTAAACATTTTGTTTATGCAAGCAGTGCTTATGCTATGAGTGATAAAGGTTCTTTTTATGGGTTATCTAAGTTGTCATCAGAAAAAATTGTAGAAGAATACAAAGAAAAATATAACTTGGACTATACTATTTTAAGGTATGGCTCAATTTATAGTGATCGTTATTTTGAAAATAATTACATTTTTAATTTAGTAAAAACGGCTGTAAAAACTGGTGAAATCAATCATCCAGGTGATGGAGAAGAAATTAGAGAATATATTCATGCTTTAGATGCTGCTAAACTTTCGGCGGATGTAATAGAGCATGAAGAATACAAGAATAAACACTTAGTTCTTACAGGCGTTGAAAGAATAAAAAGAGGTGATTTGTTTAAAATGATTAATGAAATTTTAGGTGGTAGTTTAAAAATTAATTTATCTGCAGATGGTTACAAAAACCATTATAAATATACACCTTATAGCTTCTCACCTAAAACCAGTCAAAAATTAACTCCCAATCCATATGTTGATATGGGGCAAGGATTACTAGCTTGCATCCAACAGGCACATGACTTAATTAAGCAATAATGAGTAAAACATTGTTTCTTTCTTATCCTCTAAATAGTGAGGCTTACGGTTATGGAAATGGTGACCGATTTAAGTTAACTAAAGTGAGAGACATTTGTTGTGGAGATACCAGTAATAATACAACCATTGAAATGCCAACTCATTATGGAACTCATATTGATTATCCATTTCATTTTTCTGTGGACGGGAAAAAATCTTCAGATTATTTAGCTCAACATTTCATTTTTCAAAACATTGGTTTTGTGGAGGTAGATGCTTCTTTAGTGGAAGATTATTTAATTGGAAATAAGAATTTAGTGATAGAAAATATCTCTTCAAATATTGAGATGTTGATAGTGAAAACGGGTTTTTGTAATAAAAGACACACTCCTGAATATTGGGAATATGGGCTGGGTTTTCATCCCGAAACTGCAAGTTTTTTAAAAGAAAAATTTCCGCAACTCAAAGCCATTGCGTTTGATTTAATTTCAATGAATTCTTATCAACAAAGAGAAATAGGAAGAGAAGCTCATAAAGAATATTTGATTAAAAATGATATTCTAATCATCGAAGAAGTAGATTTGAGAGCGATTAATTCTCAAACTATTTTTAAGGAAGTTATAGTGGCT
Organism: Flavobacteriales bacterium; assembly: GCA_020635825.1. Classification (GTDB taxonomy): domain Bacteria; phylum Bacteroidota; class Bacteroidia; order Flavobacteriales_E; family Vicingaceae; genus Vicingus. The sequence goes on along the minus strand of JACJZA010000009.1, from coordinate 15,817 downwards.
CCTTTATTAATAGAAAATGCAGACGGAGCACCGGTTACCATAATTACAAAAATAGAATGAGTATAAAAGCCATATTTTATGATTTTGATGGTGTAATAAAAGAATCGACAGATATAAAGTCGAAGGCTTTTTATGCATTGTATGAAGAATTTGGGGAAAATATAGCTAAAAAAGTAGAACGCTACCATGTTGAAAATGGAGGGGTTTCTCGGTTTGAAAAAATTAAATTTTGGCATCAAAACTATTTAGGAATAGAGCTTACAGAACATGAAATTCAAGAATGGGCTCAAAAATTTTCTGAATTAGTGTTGCAAAAAGTTGTTGAAAGCCCTTATGTAAATGGTGCGTTTAATGCAATTAATCAATTAAGGTTCAATTATCAGCAATTTATTATCACAGGCACTCCTCAAAAGGAAATAGAGATGATTTGTAATCAGTTAAACATTTCCAATTTTTTTATAGAAATATGTGGCTCTCCCACCAATAAAATAAAATGGAGTCAAGAACTCCTTTCAAAGTATAAATTAAATTCTGATGAAGTTGTATTTATAGGTGATGCTGCCACTGATTATGAAGCTGCAAAGCATCATCATTTTCATTTCATTTTGAGAGAACACGAAGAAAACGAGTTACTTTTTAAAGATAAAGAGCTAATTAAGATAAAGGATTTACTAAGTTTGAATGAAGTAATAAAACAAATTAAATAATGAAAGTAGCTGTAACATCTCCTTCCTTTTCAAAACATCCTGATTTAATTGCCAAAATGAATCAAGAATTTCCTGATGCAAAATTAAATACTGAAGGATTAAGGTTTACTCACGAAGGCTTAGTAGAGTATTTAAAAGGATATGATGCCGCTATTGTTGGTTTGGATGATGTAACGGATGAAGTGTTGAATGATTTGCCAGACTTAAAAATTATAGCTAAATATGGCGTAGGTTTAAATAACATTGATTTAGAAGCTTGTGCAAAAAGGAATATCAAAATTGGATGGACCGGAGGTGTAAACAAAACTTCAGTAGCTGAGATGGTTTTAGGAAATGTGATTACTTTATTAAGAAACTTATATCAAACATCTAATCAATTAAGTAATGGAACATGGAATAAAGATGGAGGCGAACAACTAAGTGGAAAAACAGTGGGCATCATTGGTGTAGGCTTTATTGGAAAAGAACTTATTAGACTATTAAAACCATTTAATTGTAAGATTTTAGTAAATGACATTATTGACCAAACCGATTATTACAAGGAAAATGGATTGATAGAAACATCAAAGGAGGAAATTTTTAAGAATTCTGATGTAATTACGGTACACACTCCGTTAACCAAAGACACAAAATACATGATCAATGAAAATGCTTTTTCATTGATGAAGAACAATGCAATTGTTATTAATTCTGCGCGTGGTGGAATTATTGAAGAAAACCATTTATTTGAAGCTCTTTGCAATCATAAAATAAAAGCTGCAGCAATAGATGTTTTTGAAGAAGAACCACCAACTAATATGTTGCTTTTAAATTTACCTAATTTAATTTGCACTCCTCATATAGGAGGAAATGCTAAAGAAGCTGTTTTAGCCATGGGGATGAGTGCCATTGGACACCTAATAGATTTTAAATCGATAACTTTGTAAAAACCACTCTTTGGTTTAATAAGAATTATGATTAAAAAGTTTGTTTCAACTAAACTAAAAAGAGCAGCTTCATTGTGCTTAATGCCTGTTAGAAGAAGCTTAATTTCCATAGATGGAAAAATGGGAAGCTTGGTTCAAAAGTTGACTCGAAAACTAATTCATTTTATCGATTACATTTTAGTACGTTCATTTGGTTCTCATTTTATCGAATTTGAAATTTCATCTGCCTGTAATGCGCGTTGTATTTTTTGTCTTTATCCGGATATCATAAAATCTGGTAAAAGACTAAAAAATATGGATAAAGATACTTTTGCTAAAGCTATAGAAAAGATAGAACAATCTAATTACTCATTGATAAGTTTTACCCCAACTACGGGTGATATTTTTATGAATAAGGAGTGGGAGTACTTTGTAGAACAAATGCTTTATGTATCAAAAATCAAACAAATATTCTTTTATTCCAATGCCATTTTACTGAATGATAGCAATCAAGATAAATTAATAGAAATTCTTAAAAAAGATAAAAAGAAAAAGATTTTTGCCCTTTTGTTTTCATTGGGTGGATTAGATAGAGAAACCTATAACATAATGTTTGGAGTTGATAAGTTTAATGAAGTGTTGGAGAATATTAATCAATTTCAAAAAAAATTAAAAGATCAAAATATTTTGGTGAGGGTAAGTTTAGAATTTCGTTTACCTAAGAATCACAAATTAGATTTTGAAAAGGCGCACCAAATGTTTAATCAACACGGTTACGATTTCTGTTCAATTGAAGTGTTGTACAAATACATGAATAACGATGCTATTCCAAAATTGGAGAACTTGGAATATATGGATGAGGTGAAAAATCCTACTCGAGCTTGTACTTACTTGTACAAAACAAGATATGCAGCAGATGGAGGTGTTTGGGCAGATGGATGTATGATTTCTGAAATGCCTGGCGATAATTCATTGCAATTAGGAACAGTTGATGATCCAATGAAAAATTTAGAAGAAAATCGTCAAAAAATTATTTATAATTGGGAACAAAAACACGAGCTTCCAAAGCCATGTCAGGGTTGTTCGTTTTACAGATAGAAAATTTTGAAGAAACAAATAAAAAAAATATTACCATCTATTCTTATTGACCAGCCTGGAAGATACCGTTGCAGTAAAAAAGAATTGAGGCAGTTAAAAGATAAGTTTAAAGGAAAAAGATGTTTTATAGTTGGGAATGGTCCTTCTCTTAATGAGTTGGATTTATCATTACTCAAAAACGAGTATAGTTTTGCAGTTAATTCTATTTATTATAAGACTAGAGAAATGGGTTATAAACCTACTTTTTATGCAGTAGAAGACCCACATGTAATCAATGATAACATCAAGGAAATAAATGAATATGAATGTGATTACATGTTTTTTCCAGCAAAATTCAAATCAAAATTTAAAAAAGGGAACAACAGGTATTTTGTTAATCTTGATTACTCATTTTTTAATGATGTGAGCCCTTATTTCGAAAAACCAAGATTCTCTCAAGATTGTTCTACAGAAGTATTTTGTGGGCAATCCGTAACCATTGTGAATCTTCAGTTAGCATATTATTTAGGTTTTACTGAAGTGTATTTGATCGGAATGGATTTTAGTTACAACATACCCCAAAGTGCTATTGTTGATGGAAATGTGATAGAAAGTACAGAAGATGATGTGAATCACTTTCATCCTGATTATTTTGGAAAAGGAAAAAAGTGGCATGATCCTAAACTTCACAATGTATTGAAAAGCTATAAAATGGCTAAATTGATGTACGAAATAGATGATAGAAAAATATATAATGCTACTAAAGGTGGAAAATTAGAAGTGTTTGATAGGGTAGATTATAATAGTTTATTTAATTGATGAATTAGAATGGTAGAAGAAGAATTAAAAAAAACATGGGAAAAATATTATTTTTCTGAAGAATGTCATGAAAAGGAAATTATAGATGATTTACCTAATTTGATTGAAGATTGTGATGTGTTTTTTGATATAGGAGCCAGTGGTGGACAATACACTTTTTTTGCTAATAAAATCTTAAAAAATAAAAACATAGTTGCTGTGGAGGCGGATCCTATTCGTTATAGGTTGTTAAACGAGAGTTGTAAAGAATGGGAATCTCTAAATCAAAATAAAATACAAGCACTTCATAGGGCGTTTTACGAAAAAGATGATGAATCTATTGACTTTTATGTCACAGAATCAAATGTGAGTGGCTCTTTGTTTATTAATGACCATATTAAAACTTACATGAAAGAGGTTGATTTAACGATGGAGAGTGTTTCAACAATTTCATTAATAAGTTTATTAAATCAATTTCCTAAGCAAAAAATATTTGCCAAAATAGATGTGGAAGGTGCTGAATTTTCTGCATTTAAAGGTGCTTGTTCTGAATTAAGTAAACATGATGTTACTTTTTTAATAGAAATTCATGATTGGAAAGATTCCAATACTGGGCTTTATCCATGGAAAATATTTAAGTATTTTAACAAAGCAGGATTCGCACCTTATTGGTTCAAAAAGCATTTTATAGTAAAAAAATCTAATAACTTTTTATCGAGAATTTTACGAAACTTATCTTTTTCTATTGTTTATAGATTTCGATATTTAATTGGTGTTTTCAAGAGTATAAAATAGCTTGAAATGAACCGATTATTTTAAATTAACTACCGTTTAAAAAATAATTTAAATATGTTATATATTTATTTTTTTATTGAGATATAATGGAGTTTAAAAAATCATATTTTTTATTTTCATTGTGTATTATCACAAACCTACTTTTTTCACAAAATCATTTATTAAATTTTGATGGAACAAGTGATTATTTAGAACTTAATTCTGTTGCAATACCTTTGGCGGGAGAAACAAGTTTTACAGTTGAATTTTGGATGAAAGCTAATGTTTTAAACCAAACAAGCAGTGTTAGAACTTCTTTATTTACCATAAATAATATGACAAGTAATGGAAATAGATTTTTAATGTTTGTGGGTGGAGCAACAAGTCAAGACGGAAAATTAGTGATTGAAGATGAAGGTTCTGTAGCAGGAAGCAATATAGATTTTATTAGTACACAAGTAATAGCGGATAATCAATGTCATCATATAGCATATGTTAGGGATGGAAGTATAGGAACAATATATATAGATGGTGTAAATGAAGGGAGTTTTACTTCAAACTTCACATTAGCTTCAGATGATTTATATAGTATAGGTCAAGAGTGGGATAATCAACATACAGGAAGCCCTCTTACATCTCAATTTTACAATGGAGATATAGATGAGTTTAGAATTTGGACAGAAGTTCGAACTCAGGGAGAAATACAAGCGAATATGAATAATGAATTAACAGGGAATGAAGCTAATCTGTTGGTTTATTATAATTTCAATCAAGGAATATCAGGTGGTAATAATATTGGAATAACACAGGTAACAGATAATTCTTTGAATAGCAATGATGGAAATTTGAATGATTTTAATTTGAATGGAGCAACTTCTAATTTTATTGCAGGAGAGTGTAATATAATTACAACAACAGTTTCTAATGAATTTTTTATGGAAGATGAAATTGTAATTTTTCCTAATCCTAATAATGGAAAATTTAATATTTTGTTAGAAAACAATAACAATGTAAGAATTGAAGTTTACAATATTAATGGTCAACAAATAATGGTTGATAATATTAATATTAGCATGTCTATAGATATTACTAATTTCCCTTCAGGTATTTATTTTGTGAAAATCATTATTGATAATAAAAAAGTAATTATTAAAAAAGTGTCATATCATTAATTGATTTGTAATATTGATTTTAAAAAAAGGTGCTTATATTTAGGCACCTTTTTTAATTAGTGTAATATTGAAAAATAGTAAAACAAAGATAGTATGTTAAAACTTTTATTTCTTGTAAGAAAAATAAATAGAGTAATAGGTAAAGTATGGATATATTTTTTAGTACATATTTTAAAATTAAAGATTAATCAAACTCAAAATATTAATGGAATTGAATTGACTATTAATGCTTTAGAAAAAGGTGGTCAGGCTTATTTTGATAGAGGTTCATACCAGGAAGTAATTAATCCTTTATATAAATTAATTGCAAAGGAGTGTAACCCAGATATTGTAATAGATGTAGGTGCTAACTATGGTTTTATTTCCGTTTTATATGCTAAAATTTTCTCTAATTCTTCTGTTGTTGCTATTGAACCGAGTAAATGGTTGTGTGAATATATTGAATTAAATAAAAAAAGAAATAAATGTAATAATATTGAAGTTGTTCAAGCAATTTGTGATGAAAATAGTGGGGATATAAAAGGATTTAGCATTAATCCTGTTCATAGTCAAGATAATAGAGTGGAAGCTCCTTCTTCTTATTGGAAAAAAGAAAGTGTAGTAACTACTTCCATAGACACTATTCTAAGTGGTAAAAAAGATTTTCACTTTACTTTTATTAAAATTGATACACAAGGGTTTGAAAAATCTGTTTTTGCCGGTGCAAAAACTGTGTTAAAGAACAATTCCAATTGGCTTATTAAGACTGAGTTTTCTCCTTCTCATTTACAAAAACAAGGAACTAATCCTAAAGAATTTTTAGAATATTTAATTACAAATTATAAAGTAGTAGAATTGGTTGGTTTAGTTAATTATAAAACAGCTAAAATAGATGATTTATTCATTAATAATCTTGAATTGTCAGATTTAGATTCGTTTTTTGAGTATTTAATCAATTTTAATGTAAATAAAACAGGTTGGGTAGATTTATTAATTAAAAAGAGATAAATAGAAAATGACAGAAACATATTATAAAGCAATAAAAGAAGCAGTTGAAAGTGAAGGGATTATTACCGATGATAAAGTTTTGACCGGATTTTCCGGACATCGAATGGTTCGATTGTTACAAAATGTTGCAAAGGCAAGACTGGATGAAAATACTTGCTATGTGGAGGTCGGGGTTTTTCAAGGATTGACTTTATTATCAGTTGCAAAAGAATTAGATAACGCACAAGTTTACGGTATAGATAATTTTGCATTTTTCGATAGAGAAGGAAAAAACCTTTCCATTGTGAATGAGCGTACTCAAAAATTAAATCTTTCTAATGTTAATCTTATCAATCAAGATTATGAGGACGCCTTAGAAAATTTATCACAGCACATTGGGGCTAAAAAAGTGGGAGTGTATTTTGTAGATGGTCCGCATGATTACCGTAGTCAATTAATGTGTTTGGAATTAATTAAGCCCTTTTTAGCTGATCATGCCATTATCATTATTGATGATTGTAATTATCGTCACGTACGTCAGGCAAATCGAGATTTCCTATTTAATAATAAAGAATTTAAGCTGATGTTTCAGTCTTATACTAGATGTCATCCTTTAAATTTAAATGCTGAAGAAAGAAAAGAGGCGGAAAAAGATTTCTGGAATGGAGTGAATGTAATTGTAAAAGACTCGGATAATAAATTAAAAGAAGCTTATCCTCCAACACATAGAGATAGAACATTGTATGAAAATGAACACATCATTCAAACATCTAAGCACCCTGATGCAATTGTTCATTTATTACCACTTTCTAATGCCTTTGGTGGTTTATTAAAATCATTATCAAAGAAAAAAGCTGCAACAGCGGGAGCTTTTAATATGATGAATACTTACAGCGATGAGTTGCCTAAAAACAACTTCAATGAATAATTAAAGTAGTTAATGAGTGCTCCATGGTATAAAATATTAGGTCCTGGCTTATTATACGCCGGAGCTGCTATTGGAGTATCACATTTGGTTCAATCTACTAGAGCAGGTGCCGATTTTGGCTATGGGTTAGTGTGGGCTATCATTTTAGCTAATGTTTTAAAATATCCTTTCTTTGAATATGGGCCTCGATATGCGGCAAGTACAGGGAAAAGCTTACTTCATGGCTATCAGTCTTTAGGAAAGTGGTCATTGATTCTTTTTACTGTACTTACTATTCTGAGTATGTTTATCATTCAGTCGGCTGTAACGGTGGTTACAGCTGGATTAGCTTCTGAAATTACAGGGTTGGCGATTCAACCTTGGTTAATGTCTGCATTTCTTCTTATTATTTGTACATCTATTTTATTAATAGGTAGATATCATGTATTAGATAAAGCAATGAAAATTATCATTGTCATTCTTTCATTAAGTACTGTTGTAGCTTTAATAGCAGCATTTACAGGACATAATGAAAAATATCAGGAATACATGACTCATTTCGTATTTTCAGATAAATCACACATTATGTTTTTGATTGCTTTAATGGGATGGATGCCGGCACCTTTCGATATTTCTGTGTGGCATTCATTATGGTCGGTAGAAAAAGCAAAAGAAGAACCAGAAAGAGATTTGAAGACTGCTTTATTGGATTTTAAAATTGGTTACTGGGGGACATTAATCTTAGCTCTTTGTTTTGTTTCTTTAGGAGCTATTACTATTTACGGTTCAGGTATTGAATTAGAAAATAGTGGAGGCAAGTTTGCCAAACAATTAATAGGAATTTATACCAATAATATTGGAAGTTGGTCATATATAATCATTGCGTTGGCTGCTTTTACTACTATGTTGAGTACTACTTTAACTTGTTTAGATGCTTCTCCTCGTGTGTTACAAGAAACTTCAAATATGTTGATGGGTAAAAAGTCATGGAAGATAGATTATTATTGGATTTGGATGATAATATTAGTAATAGGTACCATCTTCATTTTAGCTTTATTTATGACGAATATGAAAGAGTTGGTTGACTTTGCAACCATAATAGCTTTTATTACTTCACCAATTATTGCTATTCTCAACTATTTGGTTATCAATGGAAAAACAATGCCTCAAGAAAATAAACCCGGAATGTTTTTAAAAGTTCTTAGTTGGATGGGAATTGTTTATTTTTTAGGATTCAGTGTGTTTTTTCTGTATTTTACACTGTAATTTTTCTATATTCAAAAACCTTATAAACCAAAGAAAATCATGTTTAAAAAAATAACTTGTTTGTCAGTTTTGGCTCTTCAATCATTTTTTATGATTGCTCAAGAAGAAAAAGAAATTAAAGTTACCACAGATATTAAATCTGCGATTATATATTTAGACGGAGCCGAAATCCATAGAACCAAAAAAGTACAACTTGAGAAGGGTAGAACCAAAGTAGTTTTTACAGGACTTTCACCCAAGTTTAACTCTCAAAATATACAAGTTACTACTACCAATGATGTGGAATTATTGGCTATTTCACATCGAATTGATTATTTAACCAATGTAAAAGAAAAACCGAGAGTAGAGGAGTTGAAAGACTCTTTGGATATGCTTAATCAAAAAAATATTGCTTTAAATAATGAAAAGGAAGCTTACAACATAGAAAAAGATATGTTGATGCAAAATAAATCTATAGGAGGTTCAAATAATGGGGTATCTGTTGTGGAATTAAAACAAGCTGCCGATTTGTATAGAAATAGATTAATGGAAATTAATAAAGCGATCTCTAATGTTGATAGAGGAATAAATGATAATAATAAAAAGATTTCAAGAATAAATATTGAATTAATTCAAGCAAATGCAAAAACAGCTTATTCAAGAGGAGAAATTACATTATTGCTTGATGTTGAAACATCTGTCACAACTGAAATAGATTTGAAATATTTGGTAACAAATGCCGGTTGGACTCCTTCATATAATATTCGTGCAGAAGATATCAATAAACCCATAAAGCTTGAATATAAAGCTTATGTATATAATAATACAGACATAGACTGGCAAAATATCAATTTTAAATTATCGACTTCTGATCCAACTTTGAGTGCTACTCAGCCTAAAATGACACCATGGTATTTGAATTATAATAATCAATATGATAACTACCAGTATAAAAAACAAACTTCAAATATGTATCAGGTTAGAGGTAGTAGATCTGCATCTGAACAACAATATATTGATGGGGTATTAAATAATGAAGGGTTTACTCAAAATGCTTATTTTAATGGAAAAGCGAATACTGTTGCCAATATACCATCTACCGATTTTGAGAATATATCAGTTAGTGAGTTAAGTGCCGAGTTTGATATTGAAAAATCATATACCATTCCTTCTGATAACAAACCATACATAGTTGATGTAACCAACCATGAATTACAAACTTTGTATAAACATTATGCAGTTCCAAAATTGGAAAAAGATGCCTTTTTGTTAGCAAGAATTATCAATTGGCAAGATTTAAATTTAATTGAAGGAACAGCTAATATATACTTTGCCGGAACTTATGTTGGTCAATCTTTTATTGCCACAAGAAATGTGAGTGATACATTAGATATTTCACTTGGAAGGGATAATAAAGTGATGGTAACCAGAACAAAAATGAAAGATTTCAGCTCTATCAAATATATTGGTTCGAATCGAAAAGAAACGCATGCTTATCAAATGGTGGTAAAAAACAATAGAAAAGTACCAATTAATATTGAAGTTTTAGATCAAATTCCTGTTTCACAGGATAGTGAAATTGAAGTTTTTTCAGAAGAAATATCTAATGCTAATAAAAACGATTTAACAGGAGAATTAAAATGGAATTTTAACATTGAACCTAATCAGAATGAGACCATTAATCTGACTTTTTCAGTAAAATATCCAAAAAATAAACCTGTAACAATAGGAAAGTCAAATTATAAGAGTAGAAGAGTAAGAACTAAATTTTAAAAACTCTTACAGTTTCTTAGAAATCTGCACCTTTTTTTGCATATTTACGTACTAATTAAGATATGCAAAATTATTTAAAACATTGCATTAGTTTAATCATGCTTATTGTTTGGTTTTCAGACACTAAAGCGCAATGCCCTCAATTAAATGATTTTTTTGGGGTGCCCAATAATGCTCCATATTGGTACGACTGTGATGGAGGAACATTCACATTAAACATAAATTCACCCAATAATATTGGTGCCTGGACCGTAGATTGGGGTGATGGTTCCCCTGTTCAAAATGGAGGTCCATTATTGGTTGGAAATTCCATTACTCATGTTTATGGAGCTGCAATAGATACTTTTGTGGTGACTTTTACAGAAGATACTTCAGGTTGTGTTATTCAAGGAGTTGTGGTAATGGAAGAGCCTTCTAATGCTTCTATCCAAATTCCTTTTGGAGGAGTAACTCAAGTGTGTGCCCCTGGTGATTTAGAATTTATGAATAGCAGTACCGATGTTTCACCAACTACTGTTTTTACATGGGATTTTGGTGATGGAAGTGGAATTCAGACATTTGATTATAGCAATGGAGGACAAACAGTAACTCATACTTACATGCCAGGAACGGTTAATTGTGTTACTCAAGTTACTTTAACTGCCGAAAATTATTGTAATACCATACAAGGAGGGAATAGTACAGCTACATTCAATCCTATTAGAATTTGGGATATAGATGATGCTGCAATAAATGCCTCAGATGTTTTACTTTGCTATCCTGATACAACTGTTACTTTTCAAAATGTAACCAATAGAAATTGTTTTGCACAAGGCAACATAGCTCAACGATATGAATGGTGGAATTTTGGCGATTATTGGGGAAATGGATATGATTCTATTGTAGGATGGGTGGCTTGGCCACCTGCTTTACCATATACTATGGCATATCCAGGTGTTGGAACCTATGATGTGATGATGGTTGATAGCAGCTTTTGTGGATTAGATACCGCTTACATTACAATACAAATTGTTAATCCTCCTTTTGCAGCTTTAAACTCTAGCCAAGATACCATTTGTGAAGGTGAAAATATCACTTTTGGAAATTTATCAGGAGGTGGCGCTAATTCTTATTTTTGGAATTTTGGAGACGGCTCGGGTTGGAATCCTTCAGCTGGTGGAAATGTAAATCATACTTACAACAATTCAGGAGATTATACCATTCAAGTTGTTGCCAATATTAATGGAGGAACTGCAGCTTGTACAGATACAGCTTCATTAGATATTCATGTGCTTCCAAGCCCTATTGCCAACTTTACATTTGATAATAACAACGGATGTGATAGCATGTATGTTAATTTTGGGGATGCATCTTCAGTGGATGCTATTAATTGGAGTTGGGATTTTGATAATGGACAAACAGATACTACCGCAAATCCTCCAATTAAATTCTATGATAGTCCGGGAAATTATGATGTACAACTTACAGTAGGAAATGTTAACGGTTGTTTTAATTCAACCAATCAAACCTTTACAGTATATCAATCTCCTGTACCTGCGTTTACACCAAGTAGTGTTTGTGTAAACGAATTGGCATCCTTTATTGATAACTCAACTTTTTCTCCGGGAGATTCTATACTTACGTGGGATTGGGATTTTGGAGATGGAAACTCCTCTGTAGTTCAAAATCCATTTCATATGTACACAGCACCAGGCTTTTATGATATGATTTTAACAGTGAATACGGCATTTTGTACAGGAACTGATACCGTTCAAATTAATGTAGAAAATGTTCCTACTGCAGCATTTAGTGCAGATACAACAAATGGATGCGCTGATTTACTGGTAAATTTTACAAATTCATCTTCCGTTAATGCCACTAATTTTTATTGGGATTTTGGTGATGGAGACACTTCAGTTGCTGTAAATCCATCCCACTTGTTTTTAAATTCTTTTGGAGTTGATACTACTTATGTTGTCAGTCTTATTGCACAGACTGCTTTTGGTTGCGCTGATACTATCACCCAAAACATTACAGTTTATCCTAATCCCAGTGCTTCATTTACTGATAATGCGGTACTAGATTGTGCTCCCTTAATTATTGATTTCACAAATACATCAACAGGAGGGAATAGTTATCTGTGGAATTTCGGTGATGGTTCACCAATTGACACATCATTTAGTCCAACTCACATTTATCAAAACCTAACTCAGTTTATAGATAATAATTTAGTGAGTTTAATTGTCACCAGCTTGAATGGTTGTACTGATACCGTTCAAAAAAATATGGTAGTTTACCCTGAACCTCAATTTGGTTTTAGTGTTAATCCTGATTCCGGGTGCAGTCCATTAGTAGTTACATTCCCATCTGTAATTGGAGCAGTTGATTATCAATGGGATTTTGGAGATGGTAATGTGGGGACAGGTCCAACACCTAATCATACCTACTTAAATACCATTACAAACGATGTCATTTATAATGTTACACTAACTGCCACATCTCCCTTTGGTTGTGTCGATACAACTTATGGCGATGTGTTGGTATTTCCTAACCCTTCGGCACAATTTACCACAGATGTAAATAATGGTTGCCATCCTTTGGGGGTTAATTACACTAATATTTCAACAGGAGGTACATATTATCATTGGGATTTAGGTGATGGAACAGTATTTGACACTCTGAGTTCGTCTTTTTCTCATTTTTATACAAATACTACTGGAGCTTTACAACAAATGGATATTGAATTGATAGCTGAAACTGATCATGGATGTAAAGATACTTTGGTTCAAAGTGTTGATGTCTATCCTGATGTAACTGCAATTATGCAAGTAGATACTTTTGGATGTACACCTTTTACAACTGATTTTACCAGTTTTTCTATAGGTGCAGTAAAGTATTATTGGGATTTTGGAGATGGTAGCCCGATTGATACAACACAAAACCCTTCTCACACTTTTATTAATCCAGGTACTACGGATGCTTTTTTTACAGTTCAATTAGTTATTGAATCGGTATATGGTTGTTTTGATACAACCTATCAGGATATATTAGTTTATCCAGCTACAATAGCTCAAACTACCGTTGATAATTTTATAGGTTGTCATCCACTTACCGTCCAATTTACCAATAACTCAATAGGTGGGTTTAATTATTATTGGAACTTTGGCGATGGTTCTATTTTAGATACAAATGCTTTAGTTTTTGACCATGTTTTTTACAATACAACCGGAGTTACTCAAAATTTTCAGATACAATTGATTTCCGAAACAGATAAAGGATGTAGAGATACGACTTACCAAAGTATCGATGTTTATCCTGATATTCAAGCAATTTTTGTTGCCGATACAGCAGGTTGTAGTCCTTTACTTAATGCATTTGTAAATAACTCTATTGGTGCTAATACCTATATTTGGAATTTTGGTGATGGTACACCAACTGAGAACTTTCCAAGTCCAACACATAATTTTACTAACACAACTCCAAATGATGTTACTTATACGGTTTCATTAATAGCTGAATCAATTTTTGGATGTAGAGATACTATTCAACATCCGGTAACTATATATGCTACACCAATGGCATCTTTTACCCCTTCTCCATTTAGTCAAACTTATCCTAATACTTCCATTTCTATTAATAATACAACTTCATCAGGAACATGGCAATATACATGGGATTATGGAGATGGAACAATTTCTAACCTAACTATTCCTCCCAATCATGTATATAGTACATGGGGAACCTATACAGTAAGTGTTTTAGTGGAAGGGACTCATTGTTCTGATACGGCTGTTAGAATAATTGAAATTATACCTCCGGTTCCAATTGCTAATTTTACAGGACCAGCAACTGGTTGCCGCCCTCTTCAAGTACAATTTCAAAATAGTTCTCAATATGCGTATAGCTATTCATGGAATTTTGGTGATGGAGGAATATCTTCACAAGTAAATCCTACCTATACTTACTATAATCCAGGTATTTATACAGTTACATTGACTGTAACAGGTGATGGAGGTACAGATGTAATGACACAAAATCAAATTATTGAAGTATATGAAATTCCTAATGCCTTTTTTACCGTTTCCCCTTCCATAGTTAATCTTCCTGGGCAACCTGCTGTGATGTATAATTTATCCAATTTTGCTGCTACTTATGTGTGGGATTTTGGTGATGGTACAATATCTACTGAAACTAATCCAGAGCATGTTTATACCGAAGAAGGATTTTATGATATTACTCTAATTGCTACATCGGTAAACAATTGTGTAGATACTTTTAAAATATTTTCTGCTGTAGAAGCCATAGCAGAAGGAGATATTAAAATTCCTAACGCATTTACTCCTAATTCTGGAGGAAGTAATGGAGGAGTTTACGATCCTAGAAGTATGGATAATGATGTTTTTCATCCAATAATTACAGGGGCAGATAAATATGAATTAAACATTTTTAATAAATGGGGTGAATTGTTGTTTATCAGTACAGATATGAGTATTGGTTGGGATGGATATTATAGAGGAGAACTTTGTCAGCAGGATGTCTATGTGTATAAAATAAAAGTAACCTATATTGATGGAACAACCGAAACATTTGTAGGTGATTTAACATTATTAAGATAAAATATGAATACAAGATTTTTAATTGTATTGTCTATGTTGAGTTTTCATATTATGAATGCTCAAAATGTTGATTTAACAAAGCTTATAAAATCGGCAGATGCAAAATTTGCTATGCATGATTTTTATGGAGCAGAAACATTGTATAATCAGGTATTTGAAATGGATACAACAAACAATGATGTGAATTATAAGTTGGGGGTATGTAATTTCGAATTAAAGCAGTATAAAGATGCTGAAAAATATTTTTTAAAGAGCAGTAGTTCTGTAAGTTTAGAACTCTTCAGATATAAAGCAGCAATTGCTCATGCAGATAAAAAATTTAAAAAAGCCATTAATTATTACAATGCTTATAAGTTAATTAAAGGAGATAAAGACTTAACAAATGATGAAGTAAATACACTAATTGCAAAGTCATTATATGCTGAAAATCAAATCAAATCACCGAGAAATGTAACCATTATGAATGTGGGAGCATCCATCAATACTGAATATGATGAGTATGTTCCTTTAATTTCTGCTGATGAAGAAATCATGCTTTTTACCAGTAGAAGACCGGGAAGTACAGGTGGCAAACTTGACCCTAATGGAAGATACTTTGAAGATGTTTATCAATCAAGTAATGATGGAATGGGATGGTCAAAGCCGAAACAACTAGGAACTAATATTAATACGGAAACCAATGATGCAAGTGCCGGTTTATCAGCCGATGGACAATTGCTACTTCTTTTTAGAACTAATGAAGATTTAATATCGGGAGATTTATTTGAAAGTAGAATGGGCTTAGATGATTGGGAAAAACCAACCAAACTACATTCTAACATCAATTCAAAAAGTATAGAATCGAGTGCTTCTATCGTTCCTGATGAAAAAGTACTTTATTTTTCGAGTGATAGAGAAG
>JACJZA010000008.1 GCA_020635825.1 Flavobacteriales bacterium | reverse complement strand
GCTAAGAGAAAGATTAGAAAATTTCTTAAAGAAAGCGCAACTAAAAGCCGGATATCTTCCTGTTGTTACTCCCCATATTGGTCACAAAAACCTTTATGTAACTTCAGGTCATTATGAAAAGTATGGTGAAGATTCTTTTCAACCCATTTTAACTCCCCATGAAGGTGAAGAGTTTTTATTAAAACCAATGAACTGCCCTCACCATTGTGAGATTTACAAAAGTTCTCCTCGTTCTTACAAAGATTTACCGGTTAGATTTGCTGAATTTGGTACGGTTTATCGTTACGAACAAAGTGGTGAATTACATGGCTTAACAAGAGTCCGTAGCTTTACCCAAGATGATGCTCACTTATTTTGTCGTCCTGATCAAGTAGAGGATGAATTTAAAAAAGTGATTGACCTAGTTCTGTATGTTTTTAATGCGCTTGGATTTGATGATTATACAGCACAAATTTCATTGAGAGATAAAGAAAACAGAGAAAAATACATTGGAACTGATGAAAACTGGGACAAAGCGGAACAAGCAATCATCAACGCAGCCAATGATAAGGGATTAAAAACAGTGGTGGAATACGGTGAAGCAGCATTCTACGGACCTAAGTTAGACTTTATGGTGAAAGATGCTTTAGGAAGAAGTTGGCAGCTAGGAACTATACAAGTAGATTATAATTTACCGGAAAGATTTGAATTGGAATACAAAGGCAGCGATAACGAATTACACCGTCCTGTAATGATTCATAGAGCTCCTTTCGGTTCTATGGAACGATTTGTAGCCGTTCTGATAGAACACTGTGGTGGAAATTTCCCTTTATGGTTAACACCTGACCAAGTAGCTATTTTACCGGTAAGTGAAAAGTTCAACGAAAAAGCTCAAAATATTTTAAATTTGCTAAATAATTACGATATTCGCGGCTTCGTTGACGACAGGAATGAAAAAGTGGGACGAAAAATTAGAGATGCAGAGGTTACAAAAGTGCCTTTTATGCTGATAATTGGAGAGAAAGAAGTAGAAAAAAACATCGTTTCTGTTCGTAAACATGGTATTGGAGATTTGGGTGAATTTAGTGTAGAAGATTTTTCCAATATCATAAATGAAGAAATAAAAACTGATTTAGTAACAAAATAATTAAGGAGGATTAGCCATAGCTAAAAGATTTGATAACAGAGGTCGATTTGACAGAAAAAGAGAAGATGAGCACAAAATTAATGAGCGCATCTTCGCTAAAGAAGTAAGGGTTATTGCCGATGGCGTTGAGCCCAATGTATATCCCATTGCAAAAGCATTGGAAATGGCTCAACAAATGGAATTAGATTTAGTGGAGATTTCTCCAAACGCTAATCCACCCGTTTGTAAAATTATAGATTATAAAAAGTTTTTATACGATCAAAAAAAGAAACAAAAAGAAATTAAAGCGAAAGCCGTAAAAGTTGTCGTAAAAGAAATCCGTTTTGGACCCAATACAGATGACCACGACTTTGAGTTTAAATTAAAACACGCTGAAAAATTCATTACCGAAGGTTCTAAAGTAAAAGCTTTCGTGTTTTTTAAAGGTCGTACCATTGTGTTTAAGGATAGAGGGGAAATTTTATTGTTAAAAATGGCGCAAGCATTAGAAGAAATAGCTACAGTAGAATCTCTACCAAAGCTTGAAGGGAAGAAAATGATTATGATGTTAGCACCTAAAAAGAAAAAGTAAATAATAATTAATAAATAAGTAAGTATGCCAAAAATGAAAACTGGTTCCAGTGCGAAAAAAAGATTCCGATTGACTGGTACCGGAAAAATTAAAAGGAAACATGCTTTTAAAAGTCACATCTTAACTAAGAAAACGACTAAACAAAAGCGAAACTTAACAAAAATGGGTACAGTACACCCTTCTGATGAGAAAAATGTTAAGTTACAATTAGCTATCTAATTGATTTGTTTACCTTAAATCGGTTATCGTAAAATTAAAAAATGTAAAAACCAGGTATTTAGTTTTAAGCTCACAAAAAGTGACACTAACTATCAAAAAACGTTAAAATTATGCCAAGATCAGTAAATGCAGTAGCAGCTAGAGCAAGACGTAAAAAAGTAATGAAGCAAGCCAAAGGTTACTTTGGTAGAAGAAAAAATGTTTGGACAGTAGCAAAAAATGCTGTTGAAAAAGCAGGTGTTTATGCATATTCAGGAAGAAAGCAAAAGAAAAGAAATTTCAGAGCTTTATGGATTCAAAGAATTAATGCAGGAGCAAGATTACACGGAATGTCTTACTCTAAATTTATGGGCGAATTAGCTAAAAAAGATATTCAGTTAAACAGAAAAGTGTTAGCTGATTTAGCAATGAATCACCCAGAAGCTTTTAAAGCTGTTATCGATTCTGTAAAAAAATAATACAGTTTTCATAAATTCAAAAAAAGCCACGCATTTTGTGTGGCTTTTTTTATTTCTGTCATTTCTTTTAAAATACTACATTTGATACATGCTTAATCAACTCGCTTTTATCACTGTACGTTGGCTAGATGTAGTGGATATACTAATTGTATCTATCATCATGTATCAATTGTACAAATTGGTAAAAGGAACCGTTGCCATTCGTATTTTTTTAGGCATTTTGGCTATTTATCTTTTCTGGAAAATTGCTGAAGCTTTTAAGATGGAATTATTGAGTGAAATCCTAGGGCAGTTTATTGGTGTGGGAGTTTTAGCGCTCATCATCGTTTTTCAACAAGAAATCAGAAGGTTTTTATTATTGATTGGAAACAACCGATTTTTTACCAAAAATAAGAAATGGTTTAGTTGGCTTCAAGTAAAAGATGTTCAGAAAAAAGAACTTCACATTACTCCTATTATCAAAGCCACTAAAAATTTATCTAAAACAAAAACGGGAGCTTTAATAATTATTGATTTACACTCTGAACTTAAACTTTATATTACTTCAGGTGAAAAAATAGGTGCAAAAATATCGGAATCATTATTAGAAAATATCTTCTTTAAAAACAGTCCGCTACATGATGGAGGTGTAATTATCGAAAATAATGAAATAAAAGCAGCTCGTTGTATTTTACCTGTTTCAGACAACCAATCTTTTCCTCCTCATTTTGGATTAAGACACCGTTCTGCTGCAGGAATTACGGAAATTTCTCAAGCTATTGCCATCATTATTTCTGAAGAAACAGGAAAAATTTCATTCAGTAAAAAAGGAGAAATTCAACACAATATTAGCACTGAAGAATTGGAACAATTGATTTTAAAAGAACTGTGAGAGTAATTTCAAATAGTAAAAAAACCTTTTTGGCTATTGTTACTTTTCTTTTAGCTGGATTCATCTATTGGTTAGTCCCAACCGAATTAGAACAAGCGCCTATTATGGCTGTTATTGTTGTAGTAATGGCTATGTGTTGGATATTTGAACTATTACCCATTCCGGTTACATCCTTACTTCCTCTCATTTTATTTCCTGTGTTTGGGATATTAGATGCAAAATCTACTGCTTCCTTTTATGGCAAAGACATGATTTTTTTGTTTTTAGGCGGAATGATTCTCGCCAAAGCCTTACAAGTTAGTAATTTACACAAAAGAATTGCCCTTCATATTTTAAACATTATAGGTACTGAACCCGGAAAACTAGTTCTAGGATTTATGATTACTACAGGGTTTTTAAGCATGTGGATTTCCAATACTTCTTCGGTTATTGTGATGATGCCAATTGCTATTTCTATTATTGAGCAAATCAAACATAATCATCAAGATGACAAACAGGTAAGCAAGTTAGCTGTCAGTTTGATGTTAGCTATTGCTTATTCTGCAGATATTGGAGGAATGGCCACATTAATTGGCACACCACCCAACATGGTTTTTATGGAAATGTATCACACCACTTTTCCTGAACTATCTAAAGTAAGTTTTACACAATGGATGATGTTGGGACTACCCATTTCTATTGTTTTTTTATTTACCGGATGGTTGTTATTAAGTAAAGTAATTTTTCGAATGCCCAAATACAAACTTTTTGAAAGTAAACAAATCATTAAAAATGAAATTAAACAGCTAGGTAAAATAAAACAAGATGAATTGATGGCAGGTGTTGTTTTTGGCTTAGCTATTTTACTATGGTTAACGGGAGCTGACATCACCATTAGCGATAATCATACCATTAAGGGATGGAGAAGTTTATTCGACTTAAAAATGGTGACAGATGCCAGCATAGCCATTGGAACTGCTTCATTATTATTTATGATACCTTCAAAAAGAAGGAAAAAGGAAACTTTACTAAAATGGGAAGATCTGAAAGATTTACCTTGGGGAATTCTCTTTTTATTTGGTGGTGGTTTTGCTTTAGCAGGAGGCTTTGAGAGTTCAGGATTATCAACCGTAATAGGTAATTTGTTTAATCATGTAAACATCTCCTCTCCTATTATTTTAGTTATTGTGGTTTGTTTGGTTTTGACTTTTTTAACGGAAATAACTTCCAATACAGCCACTACTAATTTGGTATTGCCTATTTTGGCAAAAGCAAGTGTCGTTCTTGGAGTTGACCCACGAATATTAATGATTCCCGCCACATTATCAGCAAGTTGTGCATTTATGATGCCGGTTGCCTCACCAACACAAGCCATTATTTTTGGTAGTGGGTATGTAAAAATCAAACAAATGGTGAGAGCTGGTATTCTCTTTAATTTTTTAGGAATAATAGTTGTTACTTTTGTATTTTACCTCCTAGCTGAATTTGTACTGGGTATCAACATTTAAATTGTCAGTTAAATGTTTAAAAGTTTCTTTCTTAAAATTTATTCAAGCCAAACGGGTTAGTTAAGTTTGTTTTTATTCAAAAAAAATTAAGTCACATGAGTTTAGTAGTAAAAGGAAGAATATCAAAAGTATTATCAATGGAAACAGGAACCAGTAAAGCTGGTAAAGAATGGAAAAAACAAAGTTTTGTAATTGATACTGGCGACCAGTACAATCCGGAAATTTGTTTCAGTCTTTTTGGTGAAGATAAAATAAACATGTTGAGAAACTTTGGTGAAGGACAAGAGGTAGAAGTAGCGTTTAATGTTTCTTCAAGAGAATTTAACGGAAAATACTACCACAACTTAGATGCTTGGAAAATTAGCGGAAGTTCACAATTTGAACAAGGTACCGGAGCTGCCCCAACCATGTCTGATGCGCCAATAGCAGACAGTGAAGAAGATGATTTGCCTTTCTAAATATTTTTAATTGAAGCGAAGTATTAAACTTCGCTTCTTTTTTTGAGATGAACACTAGTATCCTTCTTCTTATCCGCCCCCATCAAATTCGCTCCAACGAAGAGACCGCTTCTAATAATTATTACCAACAAGTTGATATCAAAAACCATGATTATCAAACACTTGCTACTAAAGAGTTTGACAATTTAGTTAGGGTGCTTAAAGAAGCAGATATTGAGGTGTTGGTTTACCAAATAACCGACCAATTAGACACACCCGATGCTCATTTTCCAAACAACTGGATTTCTTTTCATGAAAATGAAACTGTTGCCCTCTACCCTATGTTTGCTCCTAATAGAAGATTAGAACGTAGAAAAAGTGTATTAGGCTTTGTCAAACAAAATGGTTTCTCAATTAATAAAATTGTGGATTACTCACCTTACGAAAAAGATTTGTTATTTCTGGAAGGAACCGGAAGCTTAGTTTTAGACAGACAAAATAAAATTGCTTATTGTGCTTTATCGGAGCGTTCAAATAACAAATTACTAGAAATATTTTGTGATGATTTCAATTACAAAGCAATTGCATTTACAGCCAATCAAACTGTTAATCAACAGCGAAAAGCTATTTACCATACCAATGTAATGATGTGTATTGCTGATACCTTTGCTGTAATTTGCCTAGATTGTATCGATGATGATAACGAAAGAAAGCAAATATCAAATCAATTATCAGTTAGTAATAAAACCATTATTGAACTAACAGAAAATCAGTTAACCCATTTTGCAGGGAATATGTTACATGTGACTGCTAAAAATGGTAAAAAATACTTGGTAATGAGCTCTAATGCACACAGTTGTTTAACTCAAGAACAAATCCAACAAATAGAGGCTCATTGTGCGATTTTACATTCTCCTATCCCTACCATAGAAAAATTGGGTGGTGGGAGTGTAAGGTGTATGATGGCTGAGATAAATACATAAAAAAGCCTCGTAAATAACGAGGCTTTTTTTACGTGTTTGGAGCTTATTTGATAATTACTCTTTGACTTTTTACTCCTTTTGAAGTGCTTACTTGTAAAAAGTAAACACCTATTGGAAAATCAGATACATCTATGATTAATTCTTTTGTATTCAACACTTCTTCCCCTACTTGATTAAATAACTTAATCTCTGAAATTTTATCTACTGTTTCTATAGTAATAAAATCAGAAGCTGGATTAGGATAAACTTTCAAACTTACTTCTTTATCGAAAGAATTTACACTAGCTACACAATCTATATATTTATATTGGGTTGTTCTATCTCTATCTTCAAAAACCCCAGGGAATTGATGTAAAGTTTCTACTTCGTTTGCAACTGTATATGTATATTCATTATGTAGAGCTAATGTTCCTGCATTACCCATCATTTCATCATTAATAAAAGTAACTTCTAAAATATTATTGGTTGAGTAGTGATTTAAAGCATCTGAAGCTTCACTAAATGGCATTAATCGTTCTAAATTATTTTTAGAATCATATGTTGCATTTAATTCTAATGTATCCATTCCTGCTCCTAAGTCTCCAACTATTTCAATATAAGTAGGATTACCTCCAGTCCACTGAATATTCCTGAAACTTGCTGCCATCCCCTCTGGTTGACCACTAACACTAGAATTATCTAATACCATATCTGTTAATTGATTACTTCCATTGTAAAAGAAATCATGACTCATTGTCCATGGCCCATTACCATTATCACCAGCTGCATCATATCTCGTCATTAAACTTCCACTATATGTAGAAATGCCTATATATGAAGGAATAGCATTACCTACCCAATATCTTTCTAATTTAATAATTTGATTGCTTCCATTATAATAAATTGTATCATAAGCACCTACCATCGTTGAATTAGAGTCGATATATTCTATTTTAACTATTCTATTAGATCCATCATATAAATAATTAGAATGTCTAGTCATTTCATCCCCAGCTATTATAGAATCCGTAGTTAATCTACATTGAGCTAGTGAATATTGATTTGATAAAATAACAGTAGTTAATATTGTAATAATAAAGAGTAATTTTTTTTTCATAGTGATAAATTAAAAGTTAAAAATTGGTTTCCAATACCAACAAACGGTAAAATGGTAAAAAGGTTTCTTATATGAATTAAATTTCCACCAACTCTTTATCTTTTAAGTACAACAAATAACTATTTACATTTTGGTAGCCCATTTGCAATAAAATACTTTGGTAATTCAATAGTTGTTTTTCGTGGTGCTTTTCTTTTTGGCCGGTTTTATAATCTAAAATATAAGTTTTTCCAGCTTTTTTAATTACTCTATCTGGTTGGTATGTTTCGCCATTGGGAAGTAAAATGGCTCTTTCATTGTTCAGCTCCTCAAACTCAGTAAAAAAAGTTTCAATAGCAGTATTTTTCAACAAACTGTCAATTTCAGTTTGAATCATTATCGCTTCTTCTTCGTTAATGGTTCCATCAACAAAATAATGATACACGACCAGTTCTACATCTTCTTGGGTTTTAATTTCGGCTAAAATTCGATGCATCAATTTACCATGTTCGGCAGCAGTTTCAGGGTTTTCAACTTCCCAATTTTCAGGAGCTTGAAGACTCACCGCTATTTTATCTCGCCAATTGTTATAAACCACCTCTTTAAACTCTTCATTGCTATTCACTAAATCATCTGTGTTTATATTTTGGTTGGGTAAAAAACTTCCATAGGAATAAGTTCCTTGATCATTTTTGTTTTCAGGATGTTGATCGCAATAAATTTGCAACAATATATTAGTATAAATTTTAGTGCTTTCACTCTCTTTTTTAGGTGGGTGATAAGCTTTTGAAACAATATACAATCTATCTTTAGGTCGTGTTAAAGCCACATACAGGATATTAATCAAATCAAGTTTTGATTTATTCTCTTCAGCATCATAAATATCAGCCAGTTTTGTTTGTTGCAATTCTTTTATAATGGGAACAATCGCTACGGGTAATTGTTCCGTATTAGTTTCTTGTATCCAGGTAAATTTCTCGGTGTTTTTACTCTCTGATGTCGCATAAGGATATATCACCACAGGAAATTCCAACCCTTTCGATTTATGAATGCTCATTACTTTTACAGCATCAATTCCATCAGGAATTACCACCGAAAATTTATCACTTTTTGCTTTCCACCATTCTAAAAAATTAATAACCGAGTTATCAAAACGAGAGGTATATTCTTGTACTTTATCTAAGAAAAATTGCAAGTATATATTTACTTCTCCATCTAATCCAAAATGCTTGATAATATATTCCGTTAACTCATACAATGAATAATTGGCTATTGTTTGATAATCGATACTGATGTTTTTCTGAACTAAATAATAATTAAGCGTTTCAGCATTTTTAGCTTGATAAACATCTATTAATTGATCTTCTTGAAATTGATGATTGATTAAATAATTTAAAATAGGGAGCTGAAAGGATACCTCATTTGGATTTGCTAAATAATGAAATACATTCAGAACAAACTGAACCTCTTTAGAGCTATTAAGCAACAAGCTTTCAGATGAAACTACCGGGATACCTTTTCCTAACAATTCAGATGCAATGGCAGAACCATTTTTATTGTCGCGTGTTAAAATGGCAATATCTTCTAGTTTATATTGATTGTTGGAATTAGTTGTTTCCTCAATAATTGCGGTAATTTTTTGATAGGTTAATTCATCAAACTCATCATTATTCTCAGTATCGATAAAATCAATAGCAACTCCTCCTCCTTTATTTTCAGGATTAAATTCCTGTGCTAAATTTTCGTAAATGTGTTTATAATCTTCAGACAAATGATTGGAAATAAAGTTGAAAAAACGATTGTTAAAATCAACTATTTCAGCTTTTGAACGATAATTGGCTTTTAAATCCTCAGGACTGTGGTTTCTAATAAAAGCCTGTTGCCTTTCCAATAAAATTTGATTGTTGTTGTGATTGTATATGTTCGGCAACTTAATGATTTGCTCTACTTCTCCACCACGAAAACGATAAATGGCTTGTTTAGCATCTCCAACGATCATACTGTAATTTCCTCCAGCCAGAGAATTATCTACCAAAGGAATTAAATTGTGCCATTGAACAATAGAAGTATCCTGAAACTCGTCAATTAAATAATGTTGGTATCGTTCTCCCAAACGCTCATATATAAAAGGCATAGGCTCAGAAGCTACAATTTGAGCAATCCGTTTATTAAAATCGGAAATACTCAACACGCTGTTCTCTTTTTTGTATTCAGCAATCAGTTTTTCAATCTCATTTAAAACTGCTAAGTTGTATAAGTTCTTAATCAATAATAGATTGATTCTATAATTACTTTCATGTTCGGTTAAAAAAACTTGTAAATCATTAAACCAAGCTATCAACTCTTGCTCGTGAGCATCAATCAAGTCTTTTTGATGAGCATCTACTTTTTGAGCATACCAGTTTTGCTCTCCATTTATAATTTTAAGCATGGTTGCTGTTGGCGAAAAGTCAGTAAACTTCTGTACTTTTTTCCAATAGGCAGGATAAAAACTTCGTGAAAAACTATCTTCTTCAATTCTTTTGTTTTGAATTTCTTGTAATACTTTTTCTGAAAGAGATTTGACTTTTTCTTCAAACTCTTTTACATCTTTTGTAATGTCATTTTTGATGTTGTCAAAATCATCAACAGTCAAGTTTTTTAGTGTTTGTAAATATTTCTCTCCATCTTCTTTGAGTAAGTTTTTCGAAAAATCTTTTAAATCTTTTTCTATGTGCCAACTTTGCTCATCATCAGCTTTTTTCTCTGCATATTCAATCAACAGTTTGGTTACTTTCTCATTTGCTCCAATTTGAGCGATCAACATATCTATTGATTTATCCAACACTTCATTTTCATTTAACTCTATGTCAAAATTCAAAGGTAAGTGCAAGTCATGGGCAAAAGTTCGAATGACTTTATGGGTAAACTTATCTATGGTTCCAATAGAAAAGTTACTGTAGTTGTGTAATATGGATTTCAAAACTTTTTCACTTCTGTTTTGAAGAATTTCTGCACTAATCCCTAAACCACCTTCTTCTTTTGAAATTAAAAGTGATTGTTGTAAATGTTTAGGGGTTCCTTCTAATTTTGCTTTTCCTGACAAAGCTTGCAATGCTGAAATGACTCTTTCTTTCATTTCGGCAGCAGCTTTATTGGTAAATGTAACGGCTAAAATATTCTTATACTGCCCATCATTTTCACTTCCCAAAGCAATTTTCAAATACTCTTTTACCAATGTAAAAGTCTTACCTGAACCCGCAGAAGCATTATAGACAGCAAAGTTTTTCATTAAATTTTATCTAATATAAATTTCAGTTTTTCCTCCATTTCTAAATTACCATCTATCCAGTTAATTTCAAAACCATCTCTTTCCATTTTTCTAAACCAGGTTGTTTGTCGCTTGGCAAATTGATGTATAGATGAATTTAATTTTTGAAACATATCGTTATAAGAAAGTTCATCCAACAAATATTGAGTAATTAACTTATACTCCAAACCATAAAACTTTAGTTTTTCAGGTGAAACTCCACTTTTTAATAATTGTTCCACTTCTTCCACCATTCCTTCATGTTCCAACCTTTGTTCTAATCTTTTAGTAATCCTTTTCCTAATAATGATTCTATCGAAGTCAATTCCAAAAATGATATGGTTGATTTTAGGAAAATCACGAATCATGGCTTCATTTTCTTGCTGAAACTTGGCAATTTCAATGGCTCTGATAATTCGTTTTTGATAAATGGTATCGGTGGTATTATGAACTTCTTTTTTGTATTCTTTTAAAATCTCTACCAACTCCTCATTCTCTTTTTGTTCCAATTCATTTCTTAATTCTTTGTTTTCTGGAATTTGTAAAAAACGATACCCTTTCACTACTGAATCAATGTACATTCCTGTTCCACCACACAAAATAGCTTGTTTTTTTCTTTTTAAAATATCATCATAAACCTTTAAAAAGTCTTTCTGAAATTCAAACACATTGTATTCCGAACCGGCATCTACAATATCAATTAAATGATGTGGAATTTGTTTGCCCTCAACTACAAAATCCTCCAAATCTTTTCCCGTACCTATATCCATTCCTCGATATACTTGACGAGAATCTGCGCTAATTACTTCTCCATCAATTTTATTAGCTAAATGAGTAGCTAATTGTGTTTTCCCGGTAGCAGTAGGGCCAAGTATGACGATTAATTTCTGTGGCATTCCTGAAATATATCAGTTTTTTATAACAATTGTTTATTTATATTTGTGACGTGAGAATTGCTTCTCAAATATCATCAATAATTGTGGCTTTATTGTTTATTTATTCGATAAACTTTAAATCATTATTAACCATCAATTACTTCCTGAATACAGCCGAAATTACTGAACTGTTTTGTATCAACAAAGAAAAACCAAAACTAGAATGTAACGGTAAATGTCATTTAGCTAAACAATTTGTTGAAACTGAAAAACAAGCTGATGATAACCCATTTACCAACCAACAACCAGCATATAATTTAGATATTTTATCCATCATTCTTAATCAAAGCTTTCAACTAAATGATTCTGAACAACAAGAAAAAGTATCATTTGGTCAAATAACTTACTCTACTATAGAACAATCATATAGTATTTTATCTCCTCCTCCAAAAGCATAAACTGAATTTCAAAACAATTACAGTTTATTCACTTTAAAACATAAACATGAACAGAATAATAGTTCTGTTCCTTTTGCTAACACTTGTAAAAACAAGTTGGGCATGTGATTTATGCAGTGTATACATTGGAATACAACCAAGAGATTTTCAAAGTTCGATTGCTTTAAGATATCGATATCGAATATTTGAAGATAAATACACTTTAAATAGCAATACCAATAGTTTATCAAAAACAAGTGGAAGCCGTTTAACCCCTCTTTACGATATGAATATTAATCATGTTGAAGATGGTTTAACAGGAACACATAATGATGGTACGATAATTTATACTGAGCAATACTCAAGTTTTGATGTTGTTGCTAATTTAATGTTTGGAAAAAGATTTAGTTTATTTTTAACTACTTCTTTTTCTGATAATTACATCTATCAAAACGATAGTATTATTGATAATGTATCAGGTGTTGGTGATGCTTTAATTTTAGCTAATTACCGCTTGTTTTACACTAAAGTTGCTAACGACAGCTTAGCAAAAAATAAGTTTTTGCACCGATTTACCATTGGTGGAGGAATTGAACTACCTACCGGGAGCTTTAATAAAAAATCGGTAAAAGGATATGAAACTTCTTTTACTGCAAATACTATTATTGGTCAACCTTTAATGGAATTAGACGAGCATATACAACCCGGAACCGGAAGTTTTAATTACCTATTGGCAACACAATACATGGTTAAATACAATCGTTTTGGAATCAATAACGACATCAGTTATAAAATCAATACCAAAAACAGGAATGGATTTCAGTTTGCTAATCGTTTTAATGTTAACTCCTCTTTATTTTATCTGGCAAAATTGAACGATAAAATGATATTAATGTCTAACACAGGAGTTAGTTATGAATACAGCCAGCAAGATTGGAGAGAAAATGAAAAAGCGGAAGATAGTGGTGGCGAAGCTTTGTTTACCAATTTCGGTCTTCAGTTTTTTTATAACAACATTTCTATCTCTACTACTTATTTTCAACCTGTTTACAATTATTTATATGGTAATCAGCCTTCCAATAAGGCAAGGGTTATCAGTCAATTATCAATTTATTTTTAATTAATTTTATATAAAACTTAAATACATGAAAACTAAAAGAATTTTTATTGCTACAACTCTAATATTAAGTGTTATAGCTTTTTCATCTTGTTCTAAAAAAGAAGGATGTACTGACCCATTAGCTAATAATTATGATGCTGATGCTGATAAAGATGATGGTTCTTGTACCTATAATGCTACAACTGGTAAATTATCTTTTTCATTTACTCATAATTTTGATGGTACTCCTGTATCAAATACTGATTTTAATCAATTTAATTATATCAATCAAAATGGAGACACTTTGAGTTTAACTAAACTTCGTTATCTAATTTCTGATATTCGTTTATATACTTCAACAGGAGATAGTATTTTAATTGAAGGCTATAAATTAGTGGACGTTACCAATAACACAGGCTTATCTTGGGCTCCAGCAGATGATATTCCTTTTGGTTCTTATACGGGTATCTCTTTTATTTTTGGATTTGACAGTTTAGATAATACCGGAAATTACGTTGATTTAAACTCTGCAACATGGAACTGGCCAGCAATGCTAGGCGGTGGTTATCACTTTATGCAAATGGAAGGAAAGTACAGAAATAATGGATCCGATTCATTGTATGCTTATCATATGGGTACAGCTAGACCATCGATGGGAGTTTTTGAGCAAAATTATTTTAAAGCAGACTTAGGTGCTATTACCATTTCTAATAATGCCAACATCGAAATTAAAATGAACATTGCTGAATGGTATAAAAATCCAAACACATGGGTTTTAAACGATTTCCATAGTACTTTGATGCCAAATTACACGGCACAAATAATGATGAACCAAAATGGAAGATCGGTATTTAGTTTAGGTACAGTTTCTCAATAAATGATTTTAAGCAGCTTAAACTTGGTTTAAGCTGCTTAACTTTGTATCATGAATAGAATATTAACATATCTTTTTCTATCCTCATGTATTCTTTTATTTTCATGTGCTAAAAAAGAAGGATGCACCGACCCTTTATCTTTAAATTACGACCCTGAAGCCGAAGTGGATAATGGAAGTTGTGAATATTCTAGTCCTACACCATATGAACTTAATGTTCCTCCACTTTTTGCCCAAAATATCAATCCTCCTTTTATTCCCAACAATAACCCTTTAACTGTTGAAGGAGTTGCTTTAGGACGAAAATTGTTTTTCGACCCTATTTTATCCGGTGATGGAACTCAAGCCTGTGCAAGTTGTCACACGCCTCAATTTAGTTTTGGTGAATCTTCACAATTTAGTACCGGAATTGATGGAATTCAAGGTGACAGAAATGCTATGCCATTGTTTAATATGGCTTGGAATTGGGGTAATAAGTTTTTTTGGGATGGTAGAGCTCCTCATCTAGAAGCTCAAGCCATTGCTCCCGTTGTCAACCCAATTGAAATGCACAATACATGGATTAATGCAATTCATTCTCTACAAAATCATCCCCAATATCCTCAGCTATTTGAAGCTGCTTTTGAAACTTCCATTATTGATTCTATATTGGTAACCAAAGCCATTGCTCAATTTGAAAGAACACTCATTTCTGCTAACTCTCGATTTGACCAATATTTAATGGGACAAATTTCTCTTACCCCTTCAGAAATCAATGGGTTTGATGTGTTTATGGATGAAACTCGTGGCGACTGTTTTCATTGCCATGGTAATGCTGCCAACCCATTGTGGACTGACAATGATTTTCATAACAATGGTTTGGATGCTTCTTTTACCGATAATGGATTGGGAATTACAACAGGAGACCCCAACGACAATGGAAAGTTTAAAACTCCTTCGTTACGAAATTTAGCCTATTCTGCACCTTATATGCACGATGGAAGATTTGCCACTATCGATGATGTGATTAATCATTACAGCGAAGGCTTGGTTTGGTCGTCTACTATTGACCCACTGATGAAAAAAGTAGGTCAAGGAGGTGTCCAATTAACACCTCAAGATAAAGCCGATTTAAAAGCCTTTTTATTATCACTTTCCGACCCTGATTTTATTAATAACCCCGATTTTCAAGCGCCTTAAGAATGAACAGAAAAATTAAAGTAATTTGGGAATTTTACGGACCTGATGCCGAACAAACTGCCAAGCATCACCAAATACATTTAGAGGAGTTTGCACTTAAAGAAAAATTAGCACTTGATATAGCTGGTGTTGAGTACGTAAATGAAATGCAATGGCTCGCTTACTTGCTGGTAATGGAAAATGAAGTATTAACAGTAAGAGATGCCTTAAAGCCTTTACGTGCAGAAATTTTTGAGGATTAAGTGCTAAATACTTACCAACTAATTTATTGTCCTAAATAATATTATTTTATTTATTAATAAAGTATATTTATTCTTATTAAAACTCTTGTAATGAAATTGGTTAATAAGCTAACATTAGTATTTATTTTCTGCTTAAATAGTTTACTTTCATTTTCTCAATGGCAAGTTGTTACAAACGGAGTTTACCCAAATTTACTAGATATTGATTTTCCATCTGTTGACACAGGTTATATTTGTGGAGATCATTTTATATTAAAATCTATTGATGGTGGAAATAACTGGAATCAAATAACTATTCCTTTTAATTTAAAAAGTATAGATTTTCCAACCAATAATATAGGCTACGGATGTGGACCCAATAAAACTATTGTAAAAACTATTGATGGAGGTATTACTTGGGACACATTATCTGTTCCTTTTTTAAGCAATCAAAACTTATACTTTAACTCAATTACCTTTAAAGATTCATTAACTGGATTTATTGCCGTAGGTTATTTTTATTATGATTTCTTTTCTATGTCTGCATATAGAGAAGGTTATATTGTAAAAACTATTGATGGAGGTTCTAATTGGCAACAAGTTTATTCACATCCAAAAGAATTTCGTAAAATATTTTTGATAGAAAACTCAAACACTCTTTATTGTTCTGGTGGAACTTGGGGACCTGAAGGGAATGAAAATATTCTAGTAAAATCTATAGATTTTGGTCAAAATTGGACTCAAATAGGTTTACCTACTACCGAGTTAATTCAATCAATTCATTGCATTGATGAAACAAATACTAGTTTCATTGGTGGACGAAATTTTTTCCTATCTAGTGATTCTACAAATACATTGGATATGTATTATGCTGACTCCTTAAATATTTTTGAAGATTGTATTTTGATTAATCAAAATAACTTATATATAGTTGGAAGAAATTTTGGGCTTTATAAATATTCAACTATCAATCAAAATATTGAAAAAACACAAATTGGTAGTTTAACCAATAATTTGTTAGATATTGAAATGCTTTCAAATGGTGTTGGATTCATTGTCGGTTCCAGTGGAATCATTTTAAAAAATGATTCCTTGTTAATTACCGGTATTGAAAAGAATGAAAATCCATTATTTTCAGATTTATTCTATCCAAACCCTACATCAGGGTTAATTAATATTCCTTTAAACGATTATTATTCTCAAGTTAATGTTACTCTTTCCAATGTTATTGGGGAAATACTACATGAATTTAGATATAAAAATCAAAATCTAATTTCTATTGATTTATCTAATTATCCAAAAGGAATTTATTTTATCTCAGTTAAAATAAAAGAACAAACTCAAATTTTAAAAGTAATTAAAGATTAAAGTCTAAGAAATCCGACTCCAGTTGGTTTTGTTTTTTGTGAGGTTTTTTAAACCTGTTACCAAACGATGATTTTTTGGTAATTGCAAATTAGCATCTTCTTTTAAAATGGAAATGGCTTCATTTCTTGCTATTTGCAAAGTTTGTCCGTCTTTGGCTAAATCGGCTATTTTTAAACTTAACAAACCACTTTGTTGAGTTCCTTGTATGTCTCCCGGTCCACGCAATTTTAAATCTACTTCCGCTATTTCAAAACCATCGTTCGTTTTCACCATGGTTTCCATGCGTAGTCGACCATCATTATTAAGTTTATTACCCGTCATTAAAATACAATAAGATTGTTCAGCCCCTCTTCCCACTCTACCTCTTAGCTGATGTAATTGTGACAAACCAAAACGTTCGGCACTTTCAATTACCATTACACTGGCATTGGGCACATTTACGCCAACTTCAATAACCGTGGTTGCCACCATTATTTGGGTTTCACCTTTCACAAAGCGTTGCATTTCATAATCTTTGTCGGCAGCTTTCATTTGCCCATGCACGATACTAATTTGGTAATCAGGCTTTGGAAAACGGCGAGAAATGCTTTCATAACCATCCATCAAATCTTTATAATCCATTTTTTCCGACTCCTGAATTAATGGATAAACCACATAAACTTGTCTTCCTTTTTTGATTTCATCTTCAATAAACTTAAACACTCTCAATCTAGCCGAATCATATCGATGAATGGTTTTAATTTCTTTTCTCCCGGGAGGTAATTCATCAATAACTGAAACATCTAAATCACCATAAAAAGTCATGGCTAATGTTCTTGGAATAGGTGTTGCCGTCATTACTAAAATATGTGGAACTCCCTTTTTACCCTTTTTCCAAAGACGTGAACGTTGAGCTACCCCAAAGCGATGTTGTTCATCTACCACTACATATCCTAAATTTTGAAACTGAACTTTATCTTCAATCAAGGCATGCGTTCCCACCAAAATTTTTAATTCTCCGTTTTCCAAATTTTCATGAATTCTCTTCCTGTCAGCAATTTTTGTACTTCCTGTTAAAAGTTCAATACTTACATCCATATCTTTCAACATCTCTGATAAAGTTTCGAAATGCTGATTGGCCAAAATTTCAGTAGGCGCCATGAGGCAGGTTTGGTAACCATTATCTATTGCTATTAAAATGGTTAATAAAGCCACCATTGTTTTACCACTTCCCACATCTCCTTGTAACAAACGATTCATGTGTTTACCGGTACCAGTATCTTTTCGAATTTCTTTAATTACTCGTTTTTGAGCCTCCGTTAATTCAAAAGGTAAATAGTTCTGGTAAAATGTATTAAAATGCTCTCCTACTTCACCAAATATCAATCCTTTTATCTTTTCTGTTTTGATGACTTTTTGTCTCAACAAACTCAATTGCAGATAAAACAATTCTTCAAATTTTAATCTAAAAAGTGCTTTTTGTAGTAGTTGTTCATTTTTTGGAGTATGGGCATTAATTACAGCCTCTTCTCTACTAATCAACCTTAATTTTTCGATTAACTCATCCGGTAAAGTTTCTAATATTTTTCCTTTTAATTGAGCTGTAAGATTTTGTTGTATTTTAAAAATCCCTTTGGCATTTAATCCTTTATTCGAAAGCTTTTCAGTAGTATTATAAACAGATTGTAAATTAATTTGATTCGCAACTAATGATTGTCCTACCGGTTCCATTTCGGGATGAGTAATGTTGAATCTTCCTTTAAATAGGGTTGGTTTACCAAAAACTATGTATTCAGCATTAGGTTTAATAGAGGATGCCAGCCACTTTAACCCTTTAAACCACACCAATTCAATTTCTCCTGTTTCATCTGTAAAAACGGCGCTCATTCTCTTTGCTCGTCTTTCTCCAATTGTTTGAATGTGAGAAATTTTTCCTTTTAACTGAATGTAAGCAGTATCTGAATTTATCTCACTTATCGAATAAATTTTAGAACGATCGATATAACGAAATGGGTAATAATCTAACAGTTGACCAAAAGTAAAAATACCTAGTTCTTTTTTAAGCAGTTCTGCTCTAGAAGGTCCAACGCCTTTTAAATATTCTATAGAAGTTTCTAGAAAATGTGACATGTATTATACTAGTTATTCCCCTTCATTTTGTAATGATAAATTACTTGCTAACAATTTTCTTAATTCATCCTGAAATATGTATAATTCAACACCATAGATATGGGTAAGAGTCTTTTTTACATTTCCATTTTTGAATATATATCTGATTTCACCCGAATATCTCATATTATAACCAAGAAATAGCTCAAATAACCATTGTCTTTTGATTGATTCTGAATTTATGATAACATCCTTTAAATGACTTAATTCAATTTTCTTTTTAAATACTATTAAGTTCAAAAATCTATATCTTTTATATATAACATAATTCTCATAAAGTAAAATCTTTTCATCTTCAATTATAAACAAATACAAAATCAGTAAAATACTAAACGTATTTACAAAAAATGGATTAATCTCATAAATTTTAATATAAAGAAAAATTAAGGCAACAATTACTAAAGACCTTAATATCCAAAATCTTACTCTTTGTAGAAAGCCATGTTCTGCTTTAAAAATCAACCTCATTTTAAAATGTTTAACAGCTAATTTAAACAAAAAGCCTCGATAAGATTTACCGAGGCTTTTCAATATTATAAATACATAATTGTTAAATATTAGCAGAACCTAACAACAATACCGGATTTTCCATAAATTGCTTAAAGGTTTTAAGGAATGATGCTCCTAAAGCTCCGTCAACTACTCTGTGGTCGCAACTTAAAGTCACTTTCATAATATTTCCAGGAACAATTTGTCCATCTTTTACTACCGGTACTTCATTAATTCCTCCAACAGCCATAATACAAGCATCCGGAGGATTAATAATAGCTGTAAACTCTTCTATTCCAAACATTCCTAAATTAGATATAGTAAAGGTACTTCCTTCCCAATCTTGAGGTTGTAGTTGTTTGTTCTTAGCTTTATCAGCAAACATTTTTACTTCTCCAGAAATTTGAGATAATGTTTTTCCATCAGCAAAACGAACTACAGGAACTAATAAACCATCTTCTACAGCTACAGCTACACCAACATTAACATGCTCATTATATCTAATTCTATCACCTAACCATGAAGAATTTACTTTAGGATGTTGTTTTAAGGCCGCTGCCGCAGCTTTAATTACAATATCGTTGAATGAGATTTTAACCTCATTAATTTTATTAATCAATTTACGAGCTTCCATTGCGTTACCCATATCTATTGAAACCGTTAAATAAAAATGAGGTGCTGAAAATTTACTTTCACCTAATCGACGAGCAATGGTTTTACGCATTTGAGAAACAGGTTCTTCGGTATATTTTTCAACCCCAACAAATGCAGGTTGGCTCAATGCTCCTCCGCCTTGATAATTTTCCACATCCCTTTTAATAATTCTTCCTCCTTCACCTGAACCTGAAATAGAATTAATATTAATTCCTTTCTCTTCAGCTAATTTTTTAGCCAATGGAGATGCTTTTAATCTTCCATTTGATGAAGAACTTGAAGTAGTCTTAACAACAGGAGCAGAAACCACTGTTTTTGTTTCAGTAACAGGTTTTTCAATTACTCTTTCTGTTTGTGATTCAGAATTACTTCCACCTTGTGCATTAGCTTTTAATAATGTTTCAAAATCTGCACCTTTCTCTCCAATTATAGCTAAAACTGATTCTACAGGAGCACTTCCTCCCTCTTGAACCCCAATGTGTAACAATACTCCATCTTCAAAAGATTCAAACTCCATGGTAGCTTTATCCGTCTCAATCTCAGCTAACAATTCACCCGAAGTAACTTTATCTCCTACTTTTTTATGCCATTTTGCAACAACACCATCGGTCATGGTATCGCTTAACTTAGGCATTTTCACGATAGATGCTTTAATATTTGAAGTATCAATTTTTTCTGTAGCAACAGCTTTTTCCTCAGTTTTAGTTTCTTCAACTGAATCAGCTTCTTCTTGACCTTCAGCTTTTAATAAAGAAGAATAATCTTCTCCCTTATCTCCAAAAATTGCCAACACTGAATTTACAGGAGCGCCTTTCCCTTCATCTACACCAATATACAAAAGAGTTCCATCCACAAAAGATTCAAACTCCATAGTAGCCTTATCAGTTTCTATTTCAGCTAATAAATCTCCTTCTTGAACTTTATCTCCTACTTTTTTATGCCATTTTGCAACCACACCTTCAGTCATGGTATCACTTAGTTTGGGCATTCTAACTATTTCAGCCATAATATTCTTTTCTTCTTAGTTAGTATTAATCTTTTATAAAAGGATAATTTGGTTCAGCATAAATTTCATTATACATATCATCAGGTTCGGGAAGTGGTGATTCTTCAGCAAACTTGATTGCATCTTCAATTTGCTTTTTAATCTTCGTTTGAATTGCTTCTAATTGTTTATCAGTAGCATATTTATTTTTCTTGATCACCTCCAATACTTTTTCTATTGGATCTTCATTTTGATATTTTTCTTCCTCTTCTTTGGTTCTATATTTACGAGGGTCTGACATTGAATGTCCTTTAAAACGATAGGTAATCATTTCTAACAAATAAGGACCTTTCCCATCTCTACAATGTTTTGCGGCTTTTTCAATAGCATTGTGAACTGCTTCTACATCCATTCCATCAACTGGTTCACCAGGCATGTCATAACTTAATCCTAATTTATATAAATCAGTTACGTTTGACGTTCTTTCTACAGATGTACCCATTGCATACATATTATTTTCAATGATGTAAATAACAGGTAACTTCCATGTCATTGCCATGTTAAATGCTTCATGTAAAGCTCCTTGCCTAACAGCACCATCTCCCATTGAACACATGGTAACAAAATCATTTCCTTTATATTTATCTGCAAAAGCTAATCCTGTTCCTAAGGGAATCTGTCCCCCAACTATACCATGACCTCCAAATACATTTTTACTTACATCAAACATGTGCATCGAACCACCTTTTCCTTTTGAGAGTCCGGTTGTTTTCCCATACAACTCAGCCATCAAATACTTAGGTTCAGTTCCCCTTCCTAGTGGGTGAGCATGACAACGATATGCCGTGATCATTTTATCATCCAATTTAGTGGCTGAAACTGCTCCAGCAACAACTGCCTCCTGACCAATATAAAGGTGTAAGAATCCTCCAAATTTTCTTTGAATATACAGTTGACTTAACTTTTCTTCGAATTTTCTCATCAACAACATCGACTCATACCAAGCTAAATATTGTTCTTTAGAGAATTTAGTTTTTTTTGCCATGTGTAATCTAATTAGTTCGCAAATTTAAAATAATTGAATCACTTAAAGAACAAGTTTAGTCTTTTTTCAATATTTCTTCTGCTTCAAAAGCAAAAGGTAACAAATCTTTCATGCTGTTAAACTTCCAAATTTTCGAGTTACCTGATTTAAGAATAATTTGAATTGGAGATTTTTGATTCATCTCGTACTCCATTATTACTTGTCTACATGCACCACATGGAGAAAAAGGTGTTTCATTTCCCTGTTCTGTAACAATAAACACTTGTTCAACTTTATTATCTGGATATTGTGATTTAGCAGAAAAAATAGCTACTCTCTCAGCACATAATCCTGATGGATAAGCCATATTTTCTTGATTTGTTCCCAATACCTTAATTCCATTATCTAACTGAACCAAAGAACTCACTTTAAATTTTGAATAAGGAGCATAGGCATTTTTTAAATTATCTTCAGCAGAATTAACACACTGAAAATCATTTTCTTCCATATGCTTAACAGACTCATATTCAGAATAATTAATCTCTATTTTTTTATTTGTCATATTTATTGAGGGTTATTTATAATTTTGTCGTCTAAATCTATACAAAAAACTAAAAATAGTTATAAGTTCTTTTTTATTTTAATTAGATATACAATTTTGGCTGACTTTTGTACATTTATCAATCATATTAATAATTAATTAATATTAATTTTCGGCAATTATACATTTACTAAGTTATATAAAATGAAATACGTTTATTTATTATTCATTTCTTCATTACTAATTCTTACTTCATGTTCTAAAGAAGAAGGTGAAGGTGGGCGTTCATCTATAAAAGGAAAAATATTTTTAAAAGACCAATCTGGAGCTGTTCAAGGCGAATACTATGTTCCTGATTATGATGTTTACATCATTTATGGTGATAAAGATGATATTTATGATGATGATACCAAAACAAATTTTGATGGTAGTTTTCATTTTAAAAATTTAAGAAAAGGTACTTACAGAATTTTTGCCTATACAACAGATGCCTCTGAATTATCTGGTGTTTCTCCAGTATTTAAAACCGTTGAAATAGGTAAAAAAGAAGATGCTGATGTTGGAGATA
The DNA here is from genome assembly GCA_020635825.1 of Flavobacteriales bacterium. Classification (GTDB taxonomy): domain Bacteria; phylum Bacteroidota; class Bacteroidia; order Flavobacteriales_E; family Vicingaceae; genus Vicingus. Next base: position 284,808 of record JACJZA010000008.1, on the reverse strand, counting down.
TTGAAGTAACAAAATAATTAATTGAATAAAATTCAAAATATATTACAAAATTTCGAACCCATTTCTTTGGAAGATATGGATAGAGTTAAACTATTAAACAGAGTGGATACTAAATTTGTTTTTCAGTTTAATTTGTTACCATATATACTAAATGATGTCAAAGAATTTTACTATGTTTTAGAAATTAATAACATTAGAACGAATAGTTATAAAACATTGTATTATGATACGCTGAATTATGATTGTTATTTTCAACATCATAACGGAAAATTGAACAGAACTAAGATTAGATTTAGAAAATACATTGAATCGGGACTAAATTTTTTAGAAATTAAATTAAAGACAAATAAAAATAGAACTGATAAAAAAAGAATAAAAGTGGAAGATATTGAAACTTCTTTATCAGAAAACTCAAAACAATTTATTCAAAACAATTCTTTATTAAAAGATGCTGAGCTTCACCCCGCTCTTTGGAACACATTTACCAGAATTACCCTAGTAAATAAAACTGAAAATGAAAGACTTACAATTGATTTAGATTTGGCTTTTAAAAATTTTAAAACCAATGATGAAACTGCAACTCCGCATATTATCATTGCGGAACTTAAACAAGGTAAAGCCAATGTAAATTCAGATTTTATTAAAGCCATCAAAAAGTATCATATTCGTCCAATGGGGATGAGTAAATATTGTATAGGAACTGCTCTTTTAAATAAAGAACTTAAATCAAATAATTTTAAAGAAAGAATATTAAAAATTAATAAATTAAAAAATGCTTCATAACTTATTATTAAAAATCCCTATTTTGGGTTCAAAATTGTACGATGTAAACGATTTTGGCGAATTAATCATTCGTTTTATTTTTGACTTTATAGTTGCTTTTATATTGATAAGAGTTATCTATTACCCTACTCATCGTAGAAAAGATTACTTGTTTACATTTTTCCTTTTCAATATCTTAATCTTCTTTATTTGTATTTTGCTTAATAGTGTGAAGCTTAAACTAGGTTTTGCATTTGGATTATTTGCCATTTTTGGGATTTTAAGGTATCGAACCGAACAGCTTCCTATCAAGGAAATGACTTACCTTTTTATGATTATTGCAATTGCAATCATCAACTCATTAACTGACAATAAAGTTACCCTTGCTGAAGTTCTTTTTACTAATATAACTATTGTAATTGCTACTTATTTATTAGAAAAAGTATGGTTGTTAAAACATGAATCTAGAAAAGTTGTAACCTATGAAAAAATTGAAAACATTAAACCAGAAAATCATCAAAAATTAATTGACGATTTAAAAGAAAGAACAGGTTTGAAAATTCATAGAGTTCAGATAGATAAGATTGATTTCCTAAGAGATACTGCTCTTCTTAAAGTATTTTATTTTGAAGAAAGTTCAGATGTTAATTATGACGAAAATACACCATCTGTAACAAATGTTAATGAGTAAGAATTATATCTTTTTCATTTTTTTAGTGATTCCTTTTTTGGCTTTTTCACAACAAAAAGATGCCAAATTAAGAACAGCCATTTCTTTTTCTAAAAAAGTGGAAGATTTTAAATTCTCTTTTAGTGAAGAATATCGAAGAAACGAAAATTTTAGTCAGACTGATAAATTATTCTCTGAATTAGAAGGAAATTATAAGCTTCTTAAAGATTTTACTTTTGGCGTTGCTTACCGTTTTAATCAAAGTAGAAATTATGAATACGGTGGCTTTGATTATGAACATCGTATTTGTTTAGATTTAGATTATGAATTGGACGTCAATGATTTTGAGTTTTCAATTAGAACTAGATATCAGATAGGGAGAGAATTACTAGAACTAGAAACACTCAATAGAAATAAACTAAGCGCAAAGTACAAGTTTTCTGATAATTTTGAACCATCATTAAGTTTTGAGTTATTTTATCAATTCAACCAACAAAACCAATTTAATAGATCTAGAACAGAGTTATCCGGAAAATTTAAAATATCAGACAATCAAAGTATTAAAGCAGGATATATGTTCGAAAATAAATTCAACAGAAAGAATTTAGAACATAATCACATTTACTTCATCAATTATAATATCGATTTATAATTTTTATATTTGCTTTACTTTTTTAAAACACTAGGAATTAAAGATGTTTAAATCACTATTTAGTAAAGCTTTTTTTATCAACCTTTTACTTATCATTTCAGTAACAATTTTAATTATTTGGGGAATATTTAAATATCTTAATTCATACACTTTAAATGGAGAAACCATTAGTGTTCCTCAACTAGAAGGATTGACCATTGCTGAAGTAGAAAAAACACTAAAAGAAAAAAACTTACGTTATCAAATATTAGATTCTATCTATATTGAAAAGGGTGAAAAAGGAGTTGTATTAGAACAACAGCCTTTAGCCGATGAACTTGTTAAACAAAACAGAACTATTTACATTACTACATCAAAAATAATTGCACCTAAAATTAGTATGCCTGATGTTATTGATATGTCTTTAAGGTTAGCTTCTGCTAAAATTGAAAGCTATGGTTTAAGAGTGGGGAAATTGAGCTACTTTCCTTCTGAGTGTGTAAACTGTGTTTTAGAAACAAAAATAAAAGGTAAAAAAATTGACATTAACCAAGCTATCGCAAAAGGTTCTGTAATAGATTTGATATTAGGCAGTGGAACTAGTGCTGAAAAAGTTCTAGTACCATATATCATCGGATTAACTATAGAAGAAACAACAAATCGTTTACAGGCTTCGTTTTTAAATATTGGAGCGACAATTTATGATGATTGTGTAACAAGTATTGATTCAATAAATGCAAAGGTTTACAAACAAACTCCTATACATTCAGAAAATACAGCTATCAATATGGGAAGTTCTGTAGATTTATGGCTAACTTGTGATACGGCAAAAATAAAAATACAAACTCCTTCTGTTAATGATTCAACCGAATTTATGAATGAATGAAAAAACTATTATTAAATATTATTCTTTTATTCTTTTTCATTACTGCTTTTTCTCAAAAAGACACGTTAATGGAATTAAATTTTAATTCTACCATTATTGGTGAAAGAACAAGAGAATTAAACAATGAATTTTCATTATTAAGAAACCTAAATTATAAACCATCTTCAAAAAAGAAGAGTTCTGCATTACCTTTTTTTGATGATTTTTCACAAGTTTATCACTATCCTAACCCCGAAAAATGGGAAGATAAAAATGTTTGGGTAAATAATAATTTTCCGGTCAATCCTATTTCCTATGGTGTTGCCACTTTTGATGGATTGGATTCCACTGGATATCCATATAATTTTATAAACCCAACCGCTAAAGGAGTAGCAGATTATCTTACTACTCAACCTATAGACTTATCAAGTATCACTGATAGTGTTTATTTAAGTTTTTTTTATCAACCACAAGGAAATGGTAACAAACCGGAAACAGAAGATAGTTTGAGATTGGAGTTTTTTAACCCTAGTGATAGTAGTTGGACTAGGAAATGGGCAATAGTAGGTAGTGCAAGTGTTCCATTTCAGCAAGTAATGGTTCCAGTAGACACAACTTATCATAAAAATAATTTTAAGTTCCGATTTGTTAATTATGCTACCTTATCTGGTAATGTTGACCATTGGAATTTAGATTACATCTATCTAAACGATCAAAGAAGCTATACAGATACTGCTCTTTATGATGTAGCACTTACATTAACAGATTTAAATCTATTAAAAGATTATTCCCGAATGCCATGGAGTCATTATATGGTAGATACAACTGCTAATATGGATTCTCTTCTTGTGGTTGAATATAAAAATCATACTGATACAACTTTAGCTGTGTTTTATCAACGTCATATTACTGAAGATGCAGGTTTAGGAGCTTCAGTTGAAATCTACCCGGGAACTTCTGCTTCGAAAAATGTAGCCCCTTATTCTAGTTTGATAGATTCACTCCCTGTTTTTAGTCCATCGAAGAGTTATGAATTTTACTACCCAAAAGACACTACAGTAGTTTCAAAGGCTTTTGAGGTAAAAACTTTTTTTGATTTAAGCACCATCACAGATGATCATGTAGAAAACGATACAGCTATTTATTATCAGGTATTTAGTAATGATTATGCATACGACGATGGAAGTGCAGAACTTGGTTATGGAGTACAAGGTATAGGTGCTAAATTAGCTCATGAATTTAACATTAAGAAAAGCGATACTTTAACTGGCTTCAAAATCTATTTTACTCCCATTACTAATAATTTAAGTGCTAAAACTTTTAAACTAACTGTGTGGAGTAGTCTTTTTCCTGAAACTGTTATTTACCAACAAAATGGATATTACAACCCCATTTATTCACTAACAAATGAATATTTGGAATATCAGCTGGATGCTCCATTATTTCTGAATGCAGGAACATATTATATTGGTTGGGAAAAAATTTCAGAAGATTTTTTAAATGTCGGTTGGGATGTAAATACTAAAAAACAATCAAAAGTATTTTTTAATGCCGTTGGAGTTTGGGAAAATGCTACTTATGAAGGTTCTTTAATGCTTCGCCCACTTTTTGATGCTTATCCTGAACCTGTTATTTCTGTTAATGAAATCACCTCAGATCCATCTTTAATAAAAGTTTATCCTAATCCTGCAAAAGATGAACTATATTTTACTACAAATCAAAAAATTAACACCCTCCAAATATATGATGTGATGGGCAATTTAATTGTTGAAACCATCTTAACAAATAAAGCATACATTGATACAAAACATTTATCAAACGGGATGTACTTTATAAAGTTTTTGGGAGAAGAAACTAATATTACCAAGAAAATTTTAATCGCTAAATAATTTAGTTTGCAAGAATTTATAGAAGATGACAACCTAGATAGTGATGATGAACATGAATTGTTTGAACACTATAAGTTTATTGCTGATAAAGGACAAGAATTATTAAGAATTGATAAATTCTTAATGGATAGAATTCCTAATACCTCTAGAAATAAAATTCAACAAGCAGCTATTAGTGGTACTATTTTAGTTAATAAAAAAGCTGTAAAATCTAATTACAAGGTAAAGCCAAAAGACGAAATTTCAATTGTTTTACCTTATCCACCAAGGGTAATTGAATTAATTCCTCAAGATATACCTCTTAATATTTTATATGAAGATAAAGATCTAATTGTTTTAAACAAACAATCTGAAATGGTTGTTCATCCAGGTTATGGAAATTATACGGGAACTCTAGTGAATGCTTTGGTATATCACTTTCAAAACTTACCTGAAGGTCCAATGGATAATCGTCCCGGATTGGTTCATCGATTAGATAAGAATACAACCGGAATAATGGTTGTGGCAAAAACTGAACATGCCTTAAATCATTTAGCAAATCAATTTTTTGAAAGAACAACAGAGCGAAGGTATAATGCTTTAGTATGGGGTGATTTTGAAGAAGATGAAGGCACCGTAACTGGTCATGTGGGTAGAAGTTTGAAAAACAGAAAAGTGATGAATGTTTTTCCTGAAGGTGATTATGGAAAACATGCTGTTACCCATTATAAAGTATTAAAACGGTATGGGTATGTTACCTTAGTAGAATGCAAATTAGAAACAGGGCGCACTCATCAGATTAGAGTACATATGAAATTTATTGGCCATAGTTTATTTAATGATAATGAATATGGTGGAGATACTATTTTAAAAGGAACCTCTTTCTCAAAATACAAGCAATTTATTACAAATTGTTTTGATATATTACCAAGACAAGCTCTCCACGCAAAATCATTAGGATTTACTCATCCAACCACTGGTAAATGGATGCAATTTGAATCTGAGTTACCAAATGACATGAAAGAAGTACTTGATAAATGGGAAACCTATATTTCAAGTAGAAAGGAAAATTAAACTATTATTCTCCTTTTAATATTTCTTGTGCTTTATTAATTGGAATTAATTCTTCATTATGAAGAGAAATTACAAAAGATCCACCTAACCCTTTTTCTAGGATTTCATTTTTAAAACTTTCTGCTTCTTCTAAGGTATCAAAATCACCAGCAGTATACCTTGTCAAACCATTTTCAACAGATTTTTGATCTATACTACCAACTTCAATAAATTTGGATAAAACTTCTGTAGGTAATTGATTTTTATACAACCCTACTTGTACTTTGAATCTAATTGCTGATTTATCATATTTAACAGTTTTAGATTCTCTAATATTTTCTTGCTGTGAAGTGACTACACCTGCTTCGGTCAAGGAAATTCTCTTACCTCCCTTATAAGCAACAATAAATGCATCTTTTACTCCATTATCAACTGCTAAATCTAATTTTTTTGTAGCAGCTTCTTCTATCGTTTTGTAAGATGTTGGATATAAATACTTATACAAACCATCATCAGCATATATTTCCATCAAATTTTTAATACCATTAAAACTACTTTTAGATTGTTTTTTCGAAAATGCACCTAACTGAACTCTAAAAATTACTTCATTAGAAGGATCTGAAGATAATGTAGCACTTTCTACAGCCATATTATTTGCTTCATCACCAACCGAAACAAGCATTCCGTCTTTTTCTTCCGACACAACTATTGCTGCATCAAAACCTTGTTTTGTAAGTTCTATTTTTCTTTTCAAAGCTTCAGGAAGGTTGTCATAATTACCAACGGCAATCAATGTTAAACTATCTCCAAAAGTTTTTATTTCAACATCTGGAATACTTAAAAATTTATCAACTAAATCGGCATCAATCGCTTCGGTAAAGCTACCTACCTGTACTCTATATGTTTTTTTAGATTTAGGTAGTTTTGCTGCAGCAATTAATCTATTTTCAACATCTGCAAACATTCCTGTAGTATCCATATATCTTTGATAAGCTTCAAAAATCATATCATCTGTCATTTCCACTCCATTTGGAGTAACAGGAGCCCCCTCTCTGGTTTCTAATTCATCATCCTTAAAGTTGGGAACAAAATCCAAATCTTTATCCAATGGACATCCTTTATCATCAACTTCAACACCAGCAGGTGTGCCAGGGCATTCATCAATAAAATCAATCACACCATCACTATCTTCATCTTCCGTGTCATACGCTAAATAATCAATATCTTCTTCAAAATCTTTGATTTCTTCATCTTTATTATGTCTTAAGAAATTATAACTAATAGAAAAAGAACTCATTAGAAACTTATCATTACCGGAAGTTCCATTTTGTGTTCCTATTCTTTCACCTTGACTTTCTGAAGTTACGTTGTCAATTAAATCTGAAAATGTAAAATGCATGGTAGTTCCAACAGTAAAATCAATGTTTTTTGTTAAATGCATTTGAGCACCTACACCAATTGGAATAGCAAAAGTCCTTTCAGGGTATTTACCACGTCCATCATAATTCATTTCTCTTAAATCGGTTTCATAGGTATAATCTCTTTGAATAATAACTGCATCTGAAGCATTGGGATCATCTTCTGCTAAATTCCTAATAGAACCATCAGACCAATAATTGTATCGATTACCATAAGCATCATACAAATCCGTTTTAGAATGAAATTCAATAGATTCTATTCCTAATGAAATAAATGGATTAATGATTCTATCTTTTGGTAATAATTGATCGAAGTTATACATCAAAGAAAAGCCACCGGTTGTAATTTGAGAACGAAAATTTAAATTTCTCGCTGAGGCTCTTTCATTTGCGCTTAATGCTCCAAATAAAACATAAAATTTTGCTGTTAAAAAACTATTTAATGGTTGTTTAATGTGTAAATCGTATCCTATATTACTAACTAATGGATTGCCTCTTTGGGCATCTAAAACATCTCCATAAAATTTAAACATTCCAACCCCCAATCCAATAGTTGGAGCATAGAATTGTTGTTTGGGCAATTTTTTCTTTTCAGGAATACTATCCTCTTCCAACTTCATTGCAAATATTGAAGAAGTTAAAATAAAAAAGGTTAATAAGAATAGTATTTTATTAGTCATTAACTAAAATCAAAGTCTATAATACGAATATAATAACAAAAAGATACAAATCAAATAGCAAACTATTTATACCATTGTTGGTTGGAAATCATTAAAGCTTCTTGAACAGTAATTCTTTTGCCTTGATTATAAGCAGTAACAAATGCTGTTTTCACTTTATTTCTTACTTCGTTTCGTTTATCTCTTGCCTCTTTATAAACAGGATATGTTCCTGTTACATATTTTATCCATCCTTGATGAGACTCAATAGAAATGGCATCATTAAGGTTAAATCTTTTTGCAAAATAATTAGAAGGAACGCTTGCATGTCCTGCTCCTACTTGAACTTTATAAGATATTCCAGTTTCTGGTTTTGGTGTAGAAGTAACTTTATTTACTAGGTTTTCTTGGTTTGAAGGAGTCTCTTCTACAACTTCTTCAATAACTTCCTCTACTTCATTTACAACAGGTTCTTCTTCAATAACTTCTTCCTCAACAGTTAAAGATTCTTCTTCAGCTATACCGGCAGCCGTAAATGAAGTAGAATTAATTATATATTTTTGAGTAATATCGTTTTCCAAATATGAAAACGAACCATTTAACTCAACTTCTCCTGATACATTTCCTTTTAACAGATAAGTAACTTCAAAATCTTTTTCTTGAGGAGAAGCCATCCATAATACTTTTGCTTCACCATCATTAAATGAAAAAACGCCTCCTTTGGTATCAATAGCTTCTGCAGTAAATCCGGCGGGCAACACATCAACCACTTTTGCAAATCCTTCTAAATTTTCTTGATTAAAAGTTAAAGTAACTAAGTAGTTTCCTTCTTTGTTCTCAACTTTTCTATTTACCTTAATAGTTACTTTTTTATCAGTTGATGTTTCTTCAACAGGCAAGTTCTCTGTTTCTGATGCCACTGAATTCTCTTCTTCTATAACCTCTTCTTCTATTGGAGTCTCTATTTCAGTTTCAACAGTTTCTGCAACTAAATCTTCTTTTGTTATAGTAATTTGTGTAGTATTGATTTCCACATTTTTTCTTTCATTCTCATCAATGTATGAGAACTTTCCTCCTAATTGAAAATCACCTTCTGTTTCTTGAGCGGTTTTTAATTTGTAAGTAATGGTAAATTCATTTTCAGCTGGTAAAGCCATCCAAATGAATTTTACAACATTATCTTTATATGAAAAAGTTGCTCCTTTTGAATCACCAACTTCAGCAATAAATCCTTGAGGTAAAGTTTGTTGAACCTTAGCAAATCCCCCAACTCCCTCTTTTTTAATGGTTATCTCTACTGTTATTTCTTGTCCGGCTTGAACTTTATTTGGTAGTTTCTGATTTACTGTAACTTCTCCAAAAAACAGTTGATAAAAAGACAATCCGATTAAATGAATAAAGAGAATAAGGTATTTTATCATATTAAATTATTTACTATTGCTCAAAATAAAAGTCTATTAAGTCATGTAAATCTCTTGCTGTAAGGTTTATTTGACCTTCAAAAAACAAGTCGATTGCATCTGTAACTTCTTTAGCTGAAATAAAATTATCATTATCAGTATCTAAGGCTTTATATTTTTCAGGAATAGTAGCTGACGAGGTTGCATTCGCCATTGCAAATTCTCTTTGAATTGCATCTAATTCTTCTCTTGATAAATCTTCTGCTTTAAATGATCTTCTTTCTACCTCTACTGAATCTTTCATACTTTCTCTCATTGCTATCATTTCATCAGTAAGTGTAATACCATCTGAATTTACGGCCACTCCTTCAGGTGTATTTGGTTCTTTATCTTTATAATCAGGAACACCATCTTTATCTCCATCTAATGGACAGCCTTTTGAATTTACTTTCACACCCTTTGGAGTAAACTGGCACAAATCATCATCATCTCTCACACCATCTTCATCACTATCAATCTTATCTAAAGATGAGAAATCAAAATCTTTATACCTATCATCTTCTGCATTTTGAGTAGCAAAATTATATTGTAAACCAAATGACGTGTAAAATAAGTTATCATTTCCACCTGCTTTTTTATTGTCAATATAATCTGTAAATGTCATAATGTATGCAGCACCAAGTCTAGCATCAACATTTGGGGATATTTTAAATTTTAATCCAAATCGGATAGGAAAAGTAAAGGTAGTTTTTGAGTAATTTGTCGTACTATCTTTTAATTCACTCTCGTAATCATAATCTCTACTCATTACAAAAGATGAAGTATCTGCTCCCAATGAATCTTGAGGTAAATTATGTAAAGTACCATCATCCCAATGATAATACATTCCATCTTTATTTTTCAAGTCCCCCTTAGGGTTAAACGACAAATACCCTATACCTACAGAAAAATAAGGAGCAAAAAGAGACGATTGATTGATTACCTTTCCATTATCAAAATCTAGTAAAAGATTTAAATCAAAGTTCATTATAGAAGTTTCGAAATTTTCGAATACCTTTTCATCTAGTTGACTTTTTGATACTTTACCAAAAATACCATTAACGCTAATACCAAATATTGAACCTATTTTCTTTTCTAAATAAAATCCATAACCAGGCTTCCAGTAAGTAAAAGGAGTAGAACCTTTCGAACCTTTAATATCTCCCAAATAAGAAAGAACTCCTGCATGAAGCCCTATTGAAGGAATATGTTCGGTCGATGATTTCTCTTGCCCACAAAGTACAGTTGAAAACATTACAGCAACAAGAAGAGTTAAAAAAGTAGTTTTATTAATCATAAGCTATATTTTTATACTTAATACCGCAATAAAAATATAATAAATAATTGTATTTACAATATTAATTTACAGATATTAACAACTGTTAATAATTAATAGCTAGCAACAAAACTATAACAAAATGAACAATTTGGGCTATGGCATTTTATTACTTGTTAACCAATAAATGTTAATAATGTTAAAAATTTGGTTTTAAAGAATAATGTTTATAAAAGTCTTCTATTACTTTTACTACATCATCTGCTGTATTTACCATAGAAATTAAATCCATATCTTGAGGGCTTATGTTTGCTGCTTTTAGTACTGTATTTTTAATCCACTCCAATAACCCTTCCCAGTAATCTTTACCAACTAAAACAATTGGAAATCGCTCCACTTTTTGAGTTTGAATAAGAGTAATTGCTTCAAATAGTTCATCAAAAGTTCCAAAACCACCAGGTAGGACAACGAATCCTTGTGCATACTTAACAAACATTACTTTTCTTACAAAGAAATAATCGAAATTGATTAATTTATCCCTATCTATATACGGATTATTAAATTGTTCAAATGGTAAATCAATATTTAAACCTACTGATTTTCCACCAGCTTTATTAGCCCCTTTATTACCAGCCTCCATAATTCCAGGTCCACCACCAGTAATAATTCCAAACCCTTTCAAAGATAACTTGTAAGCTATTTCTTCTGCTAATAAATAGTATTCATCTTCAGGTTTTGTTCTTGCTGAACCAAATATAGAAACACAAGGACCAATTTTTGACATTGTTTCAAAGCCCTCAACGAGCTCCCCCATCATTTTAAAAATTGCCCATGAATCGTTTGCTTTTATTTCACTCCAGTCTTTATTTTTTAAATTTTCTGTCATCTTATTAAATTTAATTCTTGTTTTAAATATTTTGCTGTATAACTTTCTTTGTTTTTAATTAATTCTTCAGGCGTTCCTTCTGCAATAATTATTCCTCCAGCATCTCCCCCCTCTTTTCCTATATCAATTATATAATCAGCTACTTTAATAATATCTATATTATGTTCAATTATTAAAACTGTATTGCCTGAATCTACTAATTTATTAATTACTTCTAAAAGAATTCTTATGTCTTCAAAATGAAGTCCTGTTGAAGGTTCATCTAAAATATAAAAGGTATTCCCTGTCTGTTTTTTGGACAACTCTGTAGCTAATTTTACCCTTTGAGCCTCTCCTCCGGAAAGTGTAGTGGAGGCTTGTCCTAAATGTATATAACCCAACCCTACTTCTTTCAATGTTTTAATTTTTTGAAGTATAGAAGGAATATTTTCAAAAAAATCAACAGCTTGGTCAATTGTCATATTTAACACATCATTGATTGACTTCCCTTTGAATCTAACCTCTAAAGTTTCTCTATTGTATCTTCTTCCCTCACATTCATCACATTCTACATATACATCAGGTAAAAAATTCATCTCAATAGTCTTAACACCGGCACCCTGACACACTTCACACCTTCCTCCTTTTACATTAAAAGAGAATCTCCCTGGCTTATATCCTCTAATTTTAGCTTCAGGTAAATCACTAAACAATGCTCTTATATCTGTAAAAACGCCAGTGTAAGTAGCAGGGTTTGAGCGAGGAGTTCGTCCAATAGGAGCCTGATCTATATCTATAATTTTATCAATATTTTCTATACCTACTATTTTTTGATAAGGCATAGGTTTTTTAACAGAATTGTATAAATATTGGCTAATTATTGGATATAAAGTTTCATTTACTAAAGTCGATTTACCACTACCTGAAACACCCGTTACACATACAAGTTTTCCTAATGGAATCTTAAAATTTACATTTTTTAAATTATTTCCTTTCGCTCCTATTAATTCAATAAACTTTCCATTTCCGCTTCTTCTTTTTTGAGGCACATCAATATTTACTTTGCGGTTTAAATAGCTTGAGGTTTCTGTTTGATTATGAATAAATTCTTTAGGTCCACCTGTTGCAACTATTTCCCCTCCATTAACACCTGCTTTTGGTCCAATATCTATTATATAATCCGATTCCAACATGATGTCTTTATCATGCTCAACAACTATAATGGAATTTCCAATATCTCTTAAATTTTTAAGTGATTGAATCAACCGATGATTATCTCTTTGATGAAGTCCTATACTTGGTTCATCAAGTATATATAGTACATTAGTGAGCTGTGAACCTATTTGTGTGGCTAACCTTATCCTTTGAGCCTCCCCTCCTGATAAGGATTTAGCTGGTCTGTCCAATTTTAAATAATTAAGCCCTACATCCAACAAAAATTTTATTCTTGAATTAATTTCTTTTAGTACTTCTTTGGCAATTATATTTTGCTTTTCAGATAACTTAGATTCCAAATTCATGCTCCACTCATAAAGAGAGTCTATATTCATTTGAGAAACCTCAGCAATATTTTTATCATCAATTTTAAAAAATAATGCTTCTTTTTTGAGTCTTGCTCCATTACATTCTTTGCAAGCTACTTTATTCATAAACCCAGCTACCCATCTCTCCATAGTTTTAGAATTATTATCTTGATATTGCCTTAACAACAAATTGATAATACCTTCAAATTCTACTGAATAATTCGAAGTAACATCTGCCACTTTACTCGTCACCTGAATAGGTTCAGAAGAACCATACAATAATACATCTATAGCTTCTTCTGATATTTGCTTAAGTGGAGTATTGATTGTGAATCCATATTTCTTAGCAATTGCTTCAATTTGGACAAACATCCAATTGTTTTTATACTCTCCTAATGGAGCAATTCCTCCTTTTTTAATTGTTGAATTAATATTTGGAATTATTTTTTTTATATCAACTTCCGAGACTTGACCTAAACCATTGCATTTTTTACATGCACCATATGGAGAATTAAAAGAAAATAAGTTAGGAGCAGGGTCATCATAGGCTACTCCTGTAGTTGGACACATTAAATTCTTGCTAAAAAGAGATGATTTGTTATTCTCTACATCATAAATCATCATGGTATTATTTCCATGTTTTAAGGCTAATTCGACTGAGTCTTTAATACGTTGCATATCAGTCTCTTTTACCTTTATTTGGTCAATAACAACTTCAATATCATGAATTTTATACCTATCTAATTCCATTCCTGGAGAAACAGAAATAAACTCATTATCGACTCTAGCTTTTACAAATCCTTGCTTGATTATTTGGTTAAATAATTCCCTGTAATGACCTTTTCTTCCTTTCACTAATGGAGCTAAAATCAATATTTTTTTGTCTTTATAAGACTCCAATATCAATTCAACAATTTGTTTTGTTGAATATTTAATCATTAATTCTCCCGTATTATAAGAATAAGCATTAGCAACTCTGGCAAACAACAACCTATAAAAGTCATAAACCTCAGTAATTGTCCCTACGGTTGATCTTGGATTTTTACTAATTGTTTTCTGCTCAATAGAAATAACGGGGCTAAGTCCTTTAATTTTATCCACATCCGGTCTTTCCATATTACCCAAAAACTGCCTAGCATAAGCCGAAAATGTTTCTAAATAACGACGTTGACCTTCGGCATAAATGGTATCAAAAGCCAAAGATGATTTTCCCGAACCAGACAATCCGGTAATTACCACAAGTTGGTTTCTAGGAATTTTTAATGATATATTTTTTAGATTATGAACCCTTGCTCCTTCTACTTCAATAAATTCTTCTTCAGATACTAGCATATTTACTTTTGTGGTTCAGATTTGTCGATGTTTTTATTTGCAATATAAAACAACACTGAAAACAAAATTAAGAAATAGGCTACAAACAAAATAGTGTAAATATGATTCCATAACTTAATTGAAGAAATAACATAAATCACAATTATTGATGATATAATAGAAATTAGAACAATGATTGCTGCAACTTGTTTTTCTGTAAATCCTAAATAAGATAAATGATGAGTAGTATGATCTTTACCGCCAATAAAAGGCGACTTCCCTTTTCTTAGTCTTTTAATAACCACTGTAGTAGTATCTATTATTGGAATAATAAATGAAATGATTGGTATTAAAAACTGTCTAGACACTGAATATTCTTGAGTAGTAATTGGATTCCACAAATAATTGATACTTAACGCAGCCAAAAGAACTCCCAAATACTGACTACCTGTATCTCCCATATACATTTTAGATGGATTCCAGTTAAAATATAAAAAACTAAATAATGCTCCTAATAACCCAATTGTTACAGTTGTAGATATTGAATCAAATTCATTATTATTAAGCATCAATACAAAAATAGTTGCTGTAATAACTAAAGAAACAGAAGTTGTTATTCCATCCATGTTATCAAGCATATTGATTGAGTTCATTAATCCAACAACCCAAATAATAGTTAGAGCATAATTAAAATAATCATTTTCAAAAATTTGAATGGAATTACCTGTATAAATGAGTATTCCTCCACAAAGTATTTGGGTAAATAATTTCAAAAGAGGTTTGGTATTATAAGCATCATCTGCTAATCCCATTAAAAATCCCAATGAAGTTACCCCTATAATTCCAGTAAATTGAAAATCTATCCCTTCTTCGTTATATGAAAATACAAAGGGATGTAAAGTAATGGAAAGTAAAAAAACGATATAAAAAGTCAATCCGCCCAATGAAGGTTTTACCTGACTACTCCAACGGATATGAGCTTCTCCTTCATTTCTTATACCCAAAGTCTTTACAAATTTTAATAGAATACTATTTATTAAAAATGAAAACACTAAAGTGCCAACAAAAAATAAGATATGTTTAATAGGGAATTCCATTGATTTAAAAAGGAGAAATAAATTCAGAAAATTTGGTCGCTAAAGTATCTTTTTCAGATAAAATAGGATTTGAAACACCCCAATTAACATTTAAATTAGAATCATTCCATAAAATACTATCCTCTGATTCTTTATTATATAATTGAGTACACTTGTATGCAAATATTGTATCATTTTCAAGAGTTAAAAAACCATGAGCAAAGCCTTCAGAAATATAGAGCATATTTTTATTCTTTTCAGAAAGTTCAACAGCAATATATTTACCATAAGTAGGTGATTCTTTTCTTATATCAACAGCAACATCCAACACACTGCCTTTTATTACCCTTATCAGTTTACCTTGTGCAAAAGGAGGTTTTTGAAAATGTAGCCCCCTTAAAACCCCTCTGTGAGATAATGATTGATTATCCTGAACAAATGAAACATCTATCCCATTTTCTTTAAAAATCTTTTTATTATAAGATTCATAAAAATAACCTCTATCGTCTTCAAACACTTTAGGTTTTATTAAAAAAACCCCTTTTAATTCTAATTCTTTAATCTCCATAAAGAAGAAATATTATTTTTTTCTTTTCTTAAACTTACTAATAAAGCTCTTTTTATTCATTTTCTGTTCATCTTCAGCATAGTAGCCATAACCATAACCATAACCGTAACCATATCCATATCCATATCCATAAGCTGTTCCATATCCATATTTACCACCATAAGCATTAGCTCCTGTTTCAATACTATTTAAAATAATTGACAACTTGGTGATGTTGTTATCCAATACTAATTTATCTAAATTATTTACGAAATATTTTTTAGAATATTCACTCTTGAAAACATAAATTGGATAATCAGCACGTTTAAGCATTTCCATAGCATCAGAAACCAAGCCAATTGGAGGATTATCTACAATTACATAATCATAGCTATTCTTTAATTCGTCAACCACCTCAACTAGTTTACCACTAATAATTAATTCAGATGGATTTGGAGGAACAGGTCCAGAAGTAATAAAATCAAGATTTTCTAATTCACTATTATGTATACATTCGTCTATTTGAGTTTTCCCTATTAAAATAGTACTCATACCTTTATCATTTGAAACCCCAAAACCTAGGTGAATCTTTGGTTTTCTCATATCTAAATCCAAAATCACAACTTTTTTACCGGAGTAAGCTATAATACCGGCAATATTAATCGCACAAAAAGTTTTCCCTTCCCCAGAAATAGTTGAAGTGATGGCAATGACTTTTTTCCCTTTTTCTTCGGAAATAAATTGCAAATTAGATCTAACAACTCTAAACGATTCGGCAATGATAGATTTCGGATTTTTATTTACCACCAATTGAGAAACTGGAATATCGTGTTTGTATTTTGGAATAATACCTAATATACCAAAAGTTGCATAAGACCTTCTAACAATGTCATCAATCGATGATATCGTATTTTTTAATAAATATAAAATCAATAATAATATAAAACTTAGTATTAATCCAACAACAATACTAAATATGATAAAAAGATTTTTTTGAGGGGAGATAGGTAACTGAGGAACTTCAGCTCTATCAAGTACAGTATGCTGAGAAACAAAACCTGCTTCAGAAATAGAATATTCTGTTCTTTTTTCCATTAACAATGAAAAAAACTTCTCATCAATACTCAATACTCTTTGTAGCCTTGCATATTCTAATTCATTTGCAGGAACATTTAAAAATTCTTTTTCAAGTTCGTTTACTTTTTTTAAGATGCTTTCTTTTTGTTTCGACAAATTAAAAGTAACTGAATTTATGCTCTCTATAAGTATTTTCTTTTGGATTTTTATTTTATAATCTACCGAATTAATTGCCTCACTATTATTAGTAACTTCATAAAGCATATTTTCTTTTTGCAACAATAATGCTTTTAGTTCAGTGATTAATGAAGAAATTCCTTGACTATATTCTGTACCAGAAACAATAGACAATAACTTATATACATCAATATCTTTTAATTCATTGTTGATTGCCTTTGTTATTTCTTCTAAAACATTTATTTGAAGCTCAATATCAATTGTTTGGTCTTCTAGTTTTGAGGTTCTTTCAAAATAAGTTTCATAAGACTGTTCTCCTTTAAAATTATGGTCTTTTTGAAATTCTTGAATTTTATTTTCAGAAAGCTTCAGTTTATTATAATACTTATTTAATTGAGAATCAACAAATTCGAGCACCTTCTTGGAACTTTTACTACGCTCTTCAATATCATAATTTATATACTCATTTGCTAGAGCAGTAACAACATCTTTTGTTTTCTGAGGATTGTAATCTTGAAAAGCTATATTAATAGTTTTTGCTGATGCATTTAAAGGAAAAACTGATAATCTATTGATGTAATTAGAAGTAACCCTATCCAAATCATTAATAGTAAAATAAATGTACTCACTATTTATTTCATTTACTTTATCTTTTTTTGGTATTATTTTAAATTGATATCTATTTGTTACAACTAATTCATTAATAGAGTATGATCCCACAAATTCTTCACCTTCATAAAAATCATAACTATTAATCTCTTTAAAACTAACCCCAAACTGTCTACCAATAATAGTAGAATCTTTTATTTTATACTCTAGCTCAAAAGGAGAAGATTTATATAGTTCATGATTAAGTATTTTACCTTTATTATAATAACTAACTGCTAGAGGTAGTTTTGAAAGAGCTCGTTTAAATAGCAACTGCGATTTTAAAATCTCAATATCTTTTTCGATACTATTTGCTTCATGAAAATTATCTACATTGAGCAGCTGATTAGCCGTATTTAACGTTCCAACTTGAAAAGTTAGATGAGATTCGTAAACTGGAACCGTATATCTTAAATATATTAATACAGCAACAATACAAGAAATGATGATTAATAAAAACCAACGAAAGTTTTTTCTTAATAAATGTAGAAATAATATAGGGTCAGATTCTGTATTAAAAGTAGTATGTTTTCTACTCTTTACAGCTTCTTGAGTGTTAGATGGGTTTGAATTTTCTTGCATTAATTTAACCTACTTATAACCACTATTAGTGTTATCGAACTTGTAATTAGACTCAACACCGGAGCGATATCTCTAACAACTTCAATAACAGCATTTTTACGTGGTTCAACATAAATAATGTCATTAGCTTGTAAAACAAAACCTGCATTTTTTATCCCTTCTACGGTAGAAAAGTCAAATAAATAAATTTGTGGATCTTTTAGATTTCCTCTTACTAATTTTATTTTATGTGCTTTACTATCTTTTGGCAATCCACCAACTTGCGCTAAAGCTTCTATAATTGTCATGTTCTCATTATTCAATACAATTACTTGACCCTTACCTATTCCTGAGAAAACTGTTACTCTTCTATTTTCTACTCTTAATAAAACAAATGGTTTTTTATAATAGGAAGAGTACTGTTCCTGAAGGAAGTTTTCTGCTTCTTTAATAGTTTTACCTTGCAACATCACCCTACCTATAATGGGTAATTTACACAATCCTGTTGATTCTACTAAATAATTTGTAGTCATATTTTGAGTAGCTCTAACATTATCACCAGTTGTAAGAGCTGTCATATCCACTAACCTTGTACCATCATTGGTGTATAACTTAAAATCAATAATATCATTTTTAGAAATAATGTAATTACTACTGGTTGTATCCTGAGGAATTTCATCATATTGAAAGTCTTTTTTAGTTTTCATCATTATACTAGGCACTACATTACATGAGTACATAGCAAATAAAAACCCAGCAAAAACTATTAAGATAAGTTTATTTAATTTCATTCGTTGTTTTTTAACACTCAACAAATCTATAAAAATTGGTTGTAATATTCATTTATTTTTTAAATACCTTGCAATAAGCTACCATATAATCTCTCTACATCTTTTACTAAACGCCTATAACTAAAATTATTTTCAACATACTTCCACCCTTGTTTACCCATTTCATTTCTTAGTTCATCATCTTCAATAATGTTTAACAATTTAGCTGTAAAATCATCTACATCATTAACTTCAGTAATAAATGCCGTTTGATTCTCTTTAGTTACGTTTTTAACCCCTCCAACGTTGGTTGTTACAATGGGTTTATTTGATGCTTGTGCCTCAATTAAACTTACAGGAGTACCTTCATTAAGAGATGTTAAAATAATTATATCCAAACCTGCATTTGACCAATCAATATTTTTTATCCATGAAGTAAAGGTTATTGTTGATTTCTTTGGATTTTCTGACCATTCAGTATAATTAATATTTTCAGAATTTAAACTATTCTTAATATTTTGCTTCTCTTCTCCATCACCAATTATAAAAAAACGTACTTTTTTTGATGTTTTATTCATGATTTTGCTTACCACTTTTACAAACATATTGTGATTTTTAATAGCAACCAACCTTCCAATAATTCCTATTGCAAGTTCATCTTCTTCCAATAAATACTTTTCTCTAAATGATTTTCTTTTATTTTCTATATCCGCTTGAAACCTATCTAAATCAAATCCTAATGGTACAACCTCAATTTTATGAGCTCTGCATATTTTATGATCTTTAGTTAATTCTTTTTTTTGAATATCACTTATTGCAATAATCTTATTAGTTTTTTTCGCTAAATACCTTTCTATATTCTTATAAACCAAAGTTTTAGTTTTTCCAAAATAAGAGTGAAAAACATGACCATGAAATGTGTGAACAATCACGGGTACTTTCATTTTCTTAGCTGCCAATCGACCTAGTGTACCAGCTTTGGATGCGTGAGTATGTACAATATCCGGTTGAAAATCTTTAATAATTTGTTTCAGTTTTTGGTAAGCTATTTTATCTTTTTCAAAACTGATACTTCTTTGCATTTCAGGAATGATGATAGGTTTTATTCCCAATTGTTCCAATATAAACTCAGAACTTTCCTCCTCTTCATATTTTTGACCTCCAACCAACAATGTTTCATACTTATCATCTAAATACTTAGTTAAATATGCAGCATTATAAGTAGGACCACCTAAATTAAAGCGATTAATAACACGTAGTACCTTTATTTTTTTTTCGCTCATTTAATTTTGTATGTACTTTTTCCACCAACTATTAAACACAATTAAAGCCCAAATGGTTGCCTGAACATCCTCCGGATTGTTTGAAAAAAGTTGTTTTTTAATATCTTTTATTGCTTGAGGATTAAAAATATTCTGCTCTTCTATAAAATCATCAGACAACAAATCATTTTCTATGGTATTTCTCAATTCTTTTCTAAACCAATTAAGCAAGGGTACTTCGAATCCATGTTTAGGACGATTATAAACTTCTTCAGGTAGTTCATTTCTAAAAGCATCCTGAAGAATTTTCTTTTTCATATCGACATTGATTTTAAATTCTCTAGGTAAATTAAAAGCGAAATTCACTACCCGATGATCTAAAAAAGGAACTCTAACTTCTAAACTATTTGCCATACTCATTAAATCAACTTTTCTCAACATATCATTTACCAATACTATTTTCATATCGGTATAAAGTACATCGTTGATATCTCCCTCTTTTCGAATAAATTTTAACAAATCATCTTTTCTTTTTTTATACTCAAAAGCATTATCTGTTAATCGTTGTGTATTAAAAATTAATTCTTCTTTAAACAAATAGTTTGTTCTTTCCTCGTCAATTACAGAAGCCCATCTCCAATATCTTTCTCTATGAGGTAAATTAGCACCCAAACTAAATTTATAAAGTTGACGGTTTATATTTGAAAACTTTGAATTTCTAGACTTGGGCAACATTTTCCATATTGCATAACCATATTTCACAACTCCTTCTTTAATTCCGGGATGGCGAGCATTAAATTCTGCCATATGCTTATTGTAGCCAGAAAACATTTCATCAGCACCATCACCAGAAAGGGCAACCGTGACATATTTCTTTGTGTGTTTGCTTAATAAATAAACTGCAATAGCTGACGAATCAGCAAAAGGTTCATCAATATAATCAAGTATCTCATTTAGATTTTCGTACAATTCATCATTCGTTAAAGAAATAACATGATGATGACTGCCAATTTTTTTTGCGACAGAATTTGCATAATTGGTTTCATCAAAAAATGGTTCATCTTTGTAACCAATGGAGAAAGTATTTAAATCGTTTTTATGTCTTTTGGCTAATAAACTAATGATTGAAGAATCCACTCCCCCACTTAAAAAAGTACCTACCGGAACATCAGCGACTAATCTTTTTTGAACAGAGTCATCCAATAAGTTCACTAACATTTCTTTCGACTTCTCATAATTAAAAGCCGTTTTTAGAATAGTATCTTTATCATTATAGGGTATATCATAATATTTCTGTTCAGCAATTTCTTTAATAGTCTTAATGTTTTCTATTTTAATAAAATGACCCGGTTGAAGCTTAGAAACATGACTCAATATGCTTTTGTTAGTGGGAATGTAATTAAACTGAAAGTAATTAAATAAACTTACTTGATCTATCTCTTTTTCAACAGAAAATTTAAAAATGGATTTTAATTCCGAAGCAAAAATAAAATCTGTTCCATCGAAATAATACAATAAAGGTTTTATACCTATTCTGTCACGAGCAATAAACAAAGAATTTTCTAATTTATCATAAATTGAAAATGTAAAAAATCCATTTAGCTTTTCTAAACAATCAGCACCATATTTAATATAAAGATACAATAGTACTTCTGTATCAGAATTGGTTGTAAAATCAAAATCGTTGAGCTCCCCCTCTTTTAATTCCTTATAGTTATAAATCTCACCATTAAAAACAATTGTAAAACGCTTTGAAGCATCTTGGAAAGGTTGGTTCGCTGATTGAGTGGTATCAATAATAGATAGCCTTGCATGACCTAGAGATATATTATCAAAATTTACTGATTGCTGATTATCAGGTCCTCTTTTATTCAATACTTTAGTAGCTGCATCAATGCATTTATGTTGCTCTTTATTATTTGATACAATTCCTACTATTCCACACATAAGTATAAATACGTAAAATCTCGATTTCAGTTAACCAAGTTAAACAAAAAATCCCGCTAATAATTAGCGGGATTTTAATTTATTATGAATCAAATTTACATATGTATTACTTCATCATAAGCTGCTGCCGCTGCTTCCATCACTGCTTCACTCATAGTAGGGTGAGGATGAACAGTTTTAATCAACTCATGACCGGTAGTTTCTAATTTTCTGATAGCAACAATTTCTGCAATCATTTCAGTTACATTAGCTCCAATCATATGTCCACCTAACAATTCGCCATATTTTGCATCAAAAATTAATTTGATAAATCCATCTTTATGTCCAGCAGCACTCGCTTTACCTGAAGCAGAAAATGGAAATTTACCTACTTTTATTTCATGACCTGCTTCTTTTGCAGCTTTTTCAGTCATCCCAACTGAAGCTACCTCAGGAGAACAGTAAGTACAACCTGGAATGTTTCCATAATCCAATGGTTCAACATGCATTCCGGCAATTTTTTCCACACAAATAATACCTTCTGCAGAAGCTACATGCGCTAAAGCAGGACCAGGAACAACATCTCCAATTGCATAATATCCAGGAATATTAGTTTGATAATAATCATTCACCAAAATTTTATCTCTATCTGTTGCAATACCTACCTCTTCTAAGCCAATATTTTCAATATTTGATTTAATACCTACTGCAGAAAGTACCACATCACATTCTATTTTTTCTTCTCCTTTTTTAGTTTTAACCAAAGCAACACATCCAGTTCCTTTTGTATCAACACTTTCTACAGAAGAGCTAGTCATCACTTTAATTCCAGCCTTTTTGAATGAACGTTCTAATTGTTTAGATACTTCTTCATCTTCTAATGGAACGATGTTTGGTAAAAACTCAACTAAAGTAACATCAACACCCATTGCATTATAGAAATACGCAAACTCAGAACCGATAGCTCCAGACCCAACAACCACCATTTTCTTAGGTAATTTTGGTAAAACTAAAGCCTCTCTATATCCAATAATCTTCTTACCATCTTGAGGTAAATTTGGTAATTCTCTTGAACGAGCTCCTGTAGCAACAATAATGTGATTGGCAGAATATTCAGTTACTTTACCTTTATCATCACTTACATCAACTTTTTTTCCTGGCTTAAGCTTTGCCGTTCCTGCAATCACATCAATTTTATTCTTTTTCATTAAAAATTGAATACCATTACTCATTCCTGCAGCTACATCTCTACTTCTTTTTACAATAGCAGGAAAATCGGCATCAGCTCCCTTAATGTTAATACCATAATCGGCAGCGTGATTGATATATTCAAAAACATTAGCACTTTTCAATAAAGCTTTGGTAGGAATACATCCCCAGTTTAAACAAATTCCACCTAATTCTGCTCTTTCAACAACAGCTGTTTTTAAACCTAATTGTGAAGCACGGATAGCTGTAACATAACCACCTGGTCCACTTCCTACTACTATAACATCGTAACTCATATCTGAAATTTTAATTTTTTATTGCTTAATTAATAGTTTGCGAATTTAACTAATAAGTTAGAAAGTATAAAGTGAAAAGTTTATAAAGTAGAAAGTTTGTTTAGGAAATAATTTTGAATAACTGAAAACATATATCAACGTCTAAATACTAAAAACTCTTAACCAAGCAGTAAAAACCAACAAAGTTCTTTTAACTTTACATTTTACAAACTTTCAACTGAATCAAATGAAGTACATCATTTCTTATCAAAAACCTAACAACCATTATATTGATATTGAACTTATTATAGACAAAATTAATTCACCAACAATTGAAGTTCAATTGCCTGCTTGGCGCCCGGGACGATACGAATTAGGCAATTTTGCTAAAAATGTTCAAAAATGGGAAGCTAAGGATGAAAAAGGTCATTCTTTACCATCTAAAAAGTTAAGAAAAGATTTATGGTTAGTTGAAACCAAAGGAAATAAAAAAGTTCATATTCATTATAATTATTTTGCAGCAGAAATCAATGCAGGTTCTTCATATTTAGATGACAAACAATTATATATTAATGGAGTAAATTGTTTTCTTTATTTACCTGACAGAATCAATGAAAAATGTGAATTAGAACTTAAATTACCAAAAAACTATAAAGTTGCAACAGGACTTACTTCGACTAAAAAACATTTTTTTACTGCTAAAAATTTTCATGAACTAGCAGATTGCCCATTAATTGCCAGCAACACCATTAAAAATCATTCCTTCAATGTAGATAAAACTTTATTTCATTTGTGGTTTAATGGAGAATGTAAACCTGACTTTAAAAAACTAGAAACTGACTTTAAAAAATTTATTAAAGCTCAAATCAATGCTTTTGGAGATTTCCCGGTTGATGAGTATCATTTTTTATTTCAAATACTTACCTATAAAGCATATCACGGCGTTGAGCATTCCAATTCTACAGTAATTTCTTTAGGTCCCAGTTATAATATTATGAATACCAATGGTTGGTACAATGAATTATTAGGTGTTAGTTCTCATGAATTATACCATACTTGGAATGTAAAAAAAATTCGCCCGATAGAAATGCAGCCCTATGATTATACTCAAGAAAATTATACTTATTTAGGATATTTAGATGAAGGTGTGACTACTTATTATGGTGATAAGTTTCTTTTAACCTCGGGAGTATTTAACTGGGAGCAATATGCAGGAACTTTTAATCAGTTATTAGACAGACACTATAATAATTTTGGAGTGAATAACTATTCAGTAGCTCAGTCTTCATTTGATACTTGGTTAGATGGTTATGTAAAAGGAACACCAGGAAGAAAAGGTTCAATTTATACAGAAGGAGCTTTAATTGCTTTTATTACTGATGTATTTATATTAAAGAGTACTAAGAATAAAAAATCCTTAAATGATGTAATGAAAACACTTTATCAAGATTTTGCAAAAAAAGGTTTAGGAGTATCTGAAAACGATTATAAAAATGTAATTGAGCAAACAGCTGCCAAATCTTACAATACAATTTTTAATAAATTAATACATGGAAAAGAAGATTATACACCTTTACTAAAATCTGCTTTAAATTATATTGGTTGTGATTTGTCTGTTACTCCTTGTAGTAATTACAATGAATCATCACTAGGCTTTAAGGTGAGATATGAAAACGGACTTTGCAAGATTGATAACATTTTCCCGGAATCGATATCAGAATATAATGGATTAAGCATAAATGATGAAATTATAGCAATTAATGGTATCAAGCTAATGAACGATCTTGAACAATGGTGTAACTATTTTAAAGAGGATGAGATTGCTCTATCTGTAAAACGAGAATTAGGTGTATTCACTAAAATTATTTTCACTCCACAGAAAAAAACAACTTATTTTAAAGATTATAAAATTGTTAAACAAAAAGAAAACTCAAACTTCAAAAGTTGGATTAATGCTTAAATACAATTGGATTTTAAGGCTTTACAATTAATTTACATCCTTTCGATAATTAACAACAAACAATAGATTGTTAATAACAAACTTTCGACAAAACTTGCTTCGAGCGAATAATTTTTTTACTTTGGTTGAAATCTAACAAATTATTTTATTAACTAAATTTTAAATTTATGTCAGAAGAAACTACTCAAGCAACAGCAGAAACTGGAAAAAGACCAGGTTTTTTAACTGTTTTATGTATTTTAACCTTTATCGGTAGTGGTTTAGGATTATTAGGAGGTTTATTAATGACCATTGGAATGGGATCTATTATGGGAAGTATTCCTGGTATGGGTGCTGCAATGGGCGGTGGAACAGCTTATTTCGCAATAGGTACTGTTTTAGCTGCTGCTTCTTTATATGGAGCTATCCAAATGTGGAAACTTAAAAAACAAGGTTTCTTCATTTATGCTGGTGCTAGTGTTGTTGGTATCATTTTACCATTAATATTTGGATTACCATTCAGTGCAATGGGTGCAATTTTTCCAATATTATTCATCGTACTTTACTACTTGAATGTAAAACACATGAACTAAGAAATTATTTTTTTAAGAAAAGGCTGTTGTATAACAGCCTTTTTTTTATTTTTACCACATGGAAAATCAAAATTTAAACACATCGCAACAAACCTTACCAAACGCTACGGCTGTGTTGGTGTTAGGTATTTTATCAATTGTACTTTGTTTTTGTTACGGAGTAGTTGGAGTAATTTTAGGAATTATTGCTTTAGTACTTTCCGGAAAAGCTGCTAAATTATATAAAAGCAGTCCAAGTTCTTATACCGAAAGTTCTTACAAAAACATGAAAGCAGGTAGAGTTTGTGCTATCATTGGTCTTTCTTTATCAAGTCTTTACTTATTGTACTTTATAGTTGTTATTAGTTTCTATGGAGCTATTTTAACTTCTATGCCTTGGGAACAAATTTTAAATCAATAAAAGAAATTTCTATAATTGAAAAGCCCCGAAAACATTTTCGGGGCTTTTTTTTATTGTCTTTTCCCTTCAATAATTATTTCTTCAATTTGATTATGTCCAAAATAATAAGGTAAAAAAGCATAAGAATTAATTTCATTTGTGATAAATATGTTTGCTTTTTTCCCTACTGAAATACTACCGTGTGTTTTTTCTAAGCCCATTGCATAAGCTGCATTAATAGTTGTAGCATTAATTGCTTGCTCAGGGGTTAATTTCATATTAATACAAGCTAAAGATAATACAAAATTCATGTTACCTGAAGGTGTAGAGCCTGGATTAAAATCAGTTGCTAAACAAATAGGCAATCCTTTCTCAATTAATTGTTTAGCCGGAGCATAAGGAATACTCAAAAAGAAAGAACAAGAAGGCAATAAGGTTGGCATGACTTCTGATTTTGCTAAATCATCAATATCTTGTTCAGTCATCACTTCTAAATGATCTACCGAAAGTGCTTGATTTTTTACACCTACTTGTATTCCACCAATAGATGTAAACTGATTGGTATGGAATTTTGGAATCAAACCAATTTCTTTTCCTGCATTAATAATCTCATCAGCTTCTTCAGGAGTGTAATAATTGGTCTCACAAAACACATCAATAAAATCGGCCAATCCTTCTTCTTTTATTTTTGGCAACATTTCATTGATAATCAAATCAATGTATCCTCTCCTATTCTCTTTAAATTCTACCGGTAAAGCATGTGCTCCTAAAAAATTAGCTTTAATGGTAATATCACAATTTTCCTTTAACCTTTTAATTACCCTCAACATTTTCAATTCAGCATCAGCTGTTAAACCATATCCACTTTTTATTTCAACAGCACCTGTTCCAGTTTGTTTAATTTCATTAATTCGTTTTAAAGCTCCTTCATAAAGTTCATCTTCAGATGCAAATTGCAACTTCTTAGCAGAATTTAATATTCCTCCTCCTTTAGCTGCAATTTCTTGATAAGTTAATCCATTAATTCTATCTACAAATTCTTCTTCTCTACTTTTTGCAAAAACAATATGCGTATGAGAATCACACCAACTAGGAAAGACCATTTTACCCGTAGCATCTATCACTTCCAATTCATTCCAATCAGTTATTTCAGGAAATTCTTCCATTTTCCCATATGCAAGAATTAAATCATTCTCAATTGCCAACCAAGCATCTTTTAATGTAGATAATTTTGACATTTGTTCACCTTTCAGCACTCTTACCTCTGCATCTAAAACCTGAACCAGTTCTTTAATATTTTTAATAATAATTTTTCCCATACCCTAATTTTGAAGTTTAAAATTACCAACTTTTATCAAGCTGATTTTTAAATTTCATAACTCAAATAAATTTGAAGTGAATAATTCTTTTAATTACCTTAAGATTAGTTACTTTGTAAATTATGGCAGGAAACTCTTTTGGAACCATTTTTAAACTCACAACATTTGGTGAATCTCACGGGATAGCACTTGGTGGAATAATTGATGGATGTCCCGCAGGTATTGAATTAGATTTTGATTTTATTCAAGAAGAATTAAATAGAAGAAAACCAGGACAATCAAGGATTACCACTCAAAGAAAAGAAAATGATGAGGTGGAATTTTTATCAGGCATTTTTGAAGGGAAAACTACCGGGACACCAATAGGATTTATTATTAAAAATACCAATGAAAAATCTAAAGATTACAACCATATAAAAGATAGTTTTCGACCTTCTCATGCCGATTTTACTTATGAGGCAAAATATGGACACAGAGATTATAGAGGTGGCGGAAGAAGTTCTGCTAGAGAAACAGCATGTAGAGTCGTTGGAGGAGCTATTGCCAAACAAATTTTAATTCAAAAAGGAATTTCTGTTCAAGCTTATGTTTCTCAGGTTGGTCCTCTCAAATTAAAATCTCATTATTCTGATTTAAACCTAAAAGTTACTTATTCAAATAGTGTTCGTTGCCCAGATGAAAAAATGGCAGATGAAATGTTTGAATACATAGATCAAATTAGAAAAGACGGTGATACTATTGGTGGAACTACCACTTGTGTAATTAAAGGTTGTCCAATAGGTTTAGGAAATCCTGTTTTTGATAGATTAGAAGCCGACTTAGCAAAAGCAATGCTAAGCATTAATGCTTCTAAAGGATTTGAAATTGGATCAGGTTTTTCCGGAACCCTTTTAAAAGGTTCAGAACACAACGATGAATTTTATGTTGAAAACAATATTGTAAAAACTAAGACGAATAATTCTGGGGGGATACAAGGGGGGATTAGCAATGGCGAAGATATTTATTTCAATGTTGCATTTAAACCCGTTGCTACCATCATGAAAACTCAAACTTCTATCGATAAAAATTACAATGAAGTAACAATTGATGGAAAAGGACGTCACGACCCTTGTGTTTTACCAAGAGCTGTCGCAATAGTTGAATCAATGGCAGCTCTTGTCATATTAGACCACCTTCTTCTTAATCAATCATCAAAAATCTAAGCATGAAAAAACTAGCCTTACACTGGAAAATCTTAATTGGAATGCTATTCGGGGTAGTTTTTGCTGTCTTAATGGTTCAATTTGACTGGGGAAAAGATTTTATTAAAGATTGGATTAGTCCTTTCGGCAAAATGTTTATAAATGCACTTAAATTAATTGCTGTTCCACTAATTTTAGCTTCATTAATTAAAGGCGTTTCCGATTTAAAAGACATTTCTAAACTCTCTAGGATGGGAGGAAAAACCATTGCTATTTATGTGGTAACAACAGTAATTGCTGTTTCTGTCGGGTTAATGGTGGTTAATGTAGTACAACCTGGTAAAAGTATCAGCGAGGAAACACGAAATGAACTTTTAGAAAGTTATAAGAATGATGCAGCACAAAAGAAAGAAGCTGCTATTAAGCAAAAAGATGCTGGCCCACTTCAAGCTCTTCAAGACTTAATACCAGATAACATAGTCTCAGCTTCTAGCGATAATAAAAATATGCTTCAAATTATTGTATTTGCTATTTTTTTTGGAATTGGCTTAATCTTAATTCCAGAAGACCAAGCTAAGCCAGTGAAATCATTTTTTGATGGTTTTAATGAAGTCATACTTAAACTTATTGACTTAATAATGTTAGCAGCTCCCGTTGGAGTTTTCGCATTACTAGCAAGTTTAGTTGCAGAATCTCCTAGCTTGGATTTATTTCAAGCCCTACTTTGGTATGCTTTTTCAGTAGTTTTAGGCTTAGCTTTGTTACTAATCATATATGTTTTAATTGTTAAAATTTTCACTAAAAAATCACCCGGCTTTTTCTTTAGAGGAATTTCTCCTGCTCAATTATTAGCTTTTTCTACCAGCTCTAGTGCTGCCACACTCCCAGTTACGATGGAAAGAGTGGAAGAACATTTAGGAGTTGATGAAGATGTAGCAAGTTTTGTATTGCCAATTGGTGCAACAATTAACATGGACGGAACTAGTTTATATCAAGCAGTTGCTGCTGTTTTTATTGCTCAAGCATTTGGTATGGATTTAAGTTTAGGTGCACAGTTAGGAATTATAGTAACAGCAACTTTAGCTTCAATAGGTTCTGCTGCAGTTCCAGGAGCCGGAATGGTAATGCTGGTAATTGTATTAGGTCAAGCAGGCATTCCTGAAGCGGGGCTAGCACTTATCTTTGCTATTGACCGACCTCTTGACATGTGTAGAACAACTATTAATGTTACCGGAGATGCGGCTGTTTCAATGGTGGTAGCAAATTCATTTGGCATGTTGAAAGAACCACATGAGAAAAAATGGGATGATAATTATTCAAAATAATTTAACTTAAAATCACTACTTAATTTTTCTTTGTTTTTGGTAATTTTATTCGAATTTAAAATTATAGCATAATATTTGATAACCTCTTAAATCTTTTAACTCATCATTATGAAAAAATTATTCAAAATCCTTGGAATTACATTTTTACTATTGCTATTAGCAATTATCTTATTACCTATCATTTTTAAAGGGAAAATTGTTGAAATGGTAAAAGAAGAAACCAATAGTATGCTGAATGCTAAAGTAGATTTTGGAGAATTTGATATGGGCTTAATAAGCACATTCCCAAATTTTAACTTTGAAATTGAAAATGTAAAAGTTGATGGAGTTGATAAATTCGAAGGAATAACACTTGCCGAAATTAAAAACCTTTCTCTTAAAGTAGATTTAATGAGCGTAATAAGTGGTGATGAAATTGATGTTAAATCTATCCATATTACAGAGCCAAGTATTAGAGCTATTGTTTTAGCGGACACAACAGCAAATTGGGATATTGTAAAAGAAACTGGAGAAGCAGTTGAAGAAGAAGCGGCAGAAGATACTGGCTCTTCATTTAAATTAGGTTTAAAAGATTTAACAATTACCAATGGTTATGTCTTGTATAAAGACGAAACCATGGATTTGTTCACCGAAATTAAAGGTCTTAATTTCAACCTAAATGGAGATATGACGGCTGATGTCACAAACTTAAGCACACATACAACAATTGATGAGTTTAACTTGGGAATGGAAGGAATCGATTACATGAAAAAATCGGTTATAGTTGCTGATGCGGATATTGAAGCCGATTTAGCCAATTCAAAATATACCTTTAAAGAAAATGAAGTAAAAATAAACGAGCTTGTTTTAGGAATGGATGGATGGGTAGCTATGCCTAGCGATGATATAGATATGGAATTAACTTTCGGAGCTAAGAAAACAGCATTTAAAAACATTTTATCTATGGTTCCTGCTGTTTATATGACTGATTTTTCAAATGTTAAAACGGATGGAAAATTAGCTTTAGATGGTCATGCAAAAGGGACATATTCTGAAACTAAAATGCCAGCTTTTGGAGTTAATTTGGTTGTGGAAAATGCTATGTTTAAATATCCTGACTTACCAAAGTCGGTAAATAATATTAATATAGATTTACATATAACTAACCCTGATGGAGACCTTGATCATACCGTAGTTGACATGAATAAATTCCACATGGAAATCGCAGGAAATCCAATTGATGCTCATTTATTAGTAAAAACTCCTATTTCTGATGCAGACATTAAAGCCGGACTTAAAGCTGACTTTAATCTTGCCTCTTTGAAAGATGTAATGCCTCAAACAGGTGATGAATTAAATGGTAAAATAAAATCTGATTTAGATATTAAAGGAAAAATCTCTGCTATTGAACAAGAAAGATATCAAGATTTCCATGCGGAAGGTAATTTTGGAATTTCAGAAATGAATTACAAAAGCGATTCTTTAGCTTATGAAGTAATGATAAATACTCTAAATCTGGACTTTTCACCTCAACATGTTCAATTATCTGCTTTCGATTCTAAAATAGGTAAAACTGACATTCAAGCTAATGGAAGAATAGATAACATTCTTTCTTATGTGTTTAGTGATGATGAAGAATTAACAGGTACATTTAATGTAAGCTCAACTTTAATGGATTTAAATGAGTTTATGAGTGATGAAGAAACTTCTGAAACGACAGCTCAAACTGAAACTAGTGAAGAAGAGCCTTTATCGGTTATTGAAGTTCCTAAAAATATTAATTTCACTTTAAAATCTACTTTCCAAAAAGTAATATACGACAACTTAGAAATTGATAACATGAATGGTGTTTTAGTTGTAAAAGACCAAAAAGTGGCTATGGAACATTTAGGAATGAATATGATGGATGGTTCCATGGTAATGGATGGATATTATGAAACAACCAACCCAAAACAACCTGGAATTAAGTTTGATATGGACATTAAAGATTTTGATGTAGAAAAAGTTGCCACTACTTTTAATTCTATTGCTGAAATGGCTCCTGTCGTTAAAAGCTGTAAAGGCAAATTCGGAACAACTTTAGCAATCAATGGTGTATTAAATGAACAAATGGAACCTGATTTAAATACAATGAATGGTAATGGTGTAATGAAAACCAAAAACATTCAAGTATCCGGATTTAAACCAATGATTAAACTATCTGAAGTTCTTAAAAATGATAAGTTAAAACAAATTGATTTGAGCGATGTAACTGTAGTTTACGAAATTAAAGATGGACGTGTTTACACAGAACCATTTGATGTGAAGATGGGAACCACTAAAGGTGCTATGTCTGGTTCAAGTGGATTAGACCAAACCATTGATTATACTATGGCTCTTAAAATTCCTAGCAAAGATTTAGGAGTAAGCAATGCTATGAATCAAATGAGCGCTCAAGCATCACAATTAGGGATGGATTTAAAAGCTTCAGAAACCATAGATGTTGATGTGTTAATGGGAGGAACTTTTACTGACCCTAAAATTTCTACCAACTTAAAAGGTATGGCCAAAAATGTAGCTGAAGATGTAAAAGAACAAGTAAAAGAAAAAATCAATGAAGAAATTGATAAAGGCAAAGAAAAAGCTTTGGAAGAAGCGAAAAAGCAAGCTGCTAATTTAGTTGCTGAAGCAAAATCTCAAGCAGATAAAATAAGAGCTGAAGGCAAAAAACAAGCTGACGATGTGAGAGCAAAAGCAAATGCAGAAGCTGACAAACTTCAAAATAAAGGAGGTAACTTCCTTGAGAAAAAAGCAAACGAAGTAGCAGCTAAAAAATTAAGAGAAGAAGGCGAAAAAAGTGCTCAAAAAATAGAAGCTGAGGCCAACAAAAAAGCTGATGATGTAGAAGCAAAGGCTCAAACTCAAGCGGATAAAATTGTGGCAGATGCCGAAGCTAAATTGAACAAATAATTTTGTGAGATTTCTTTTTATCTATATCAGTTTATTGTTGTTCGCAGGGCATTTAGAGGCTCAAGAAACTTCTTGCCCAGAACCTAAAAAGAAAGCTGTAAAGTTATTTAATGCTGCACAAAATGCATCCATGAAAGAGGCTTACGCTTTATTAATAGAGGCGACCAAAGCTGACCCAAATTATTTAGAAGCTTACCACGAATTAGCAAAAATTAACGAACGTAAGGCTGCTACTGCTCAATCAAGTAGAGATGCACAACAGCATGTAAATCGTGCTATAGATTATTACCACAAAATAATCGAAATCTGTCCAGCTTATAGAGGTTATTATGCATCCATGAAAATGGGCGATTATTACTACAGTACCAAGGAATACTTAAAAGCAAAACCCTACTACTTGACCATTTTAGGAGCTCATGATGCATATAAAGATGATGAGCGTAAGGCTCATGAACGCGTAGAAAATATTGATGCCTACATCAAGCTTTTAAATGATACCGTTCCCTTCAACCCCCACAAAGTGGTTGGACCTTCAACTGGAAGAGATGAATACTTACCTATGCTATCTCCTGACAATAAATATCTTTTCTTTACTCGTAAAATGCCTGATGAAACCAAAGGAGCTTTTGATGGTGGTGAAAAGGAATTGTTTATTAGAAGTCGTCAAATTGCCAAGGGTAAATTTAGTGGAGGTATTCCTATGCCTGAACCTTTTAATTTAGGGCAGTTTCAAGGAGGAGTAAGTGTTTCGGTTAATAATAAACTTATATTTATTACCATTGTTGAAGTAATTCCATACCGAGGTGATAACCCTGCCGGCAGAGGTCAAATGTTTGATAATGCCGATATCTACTTTTCTGAATTTAAAGATGGGGTTTGGACCAAATTAGAGTCTATTGGAAGCCATATTAATACACCAACAACATGGGAAGCTCAACCTTCCATTTCTTCTGATAATAAAACGCTTTATTTTACAAGAGTAATTGACCCATTTGCTCCTGATATGGACATCTGGAAATCAGAAAGACAACCTGACGGTAAATGGGGGAAACCTGAAAATTTGGGAGCTCCTATTAATACAAAAGAAGGAGATGAAAAATCCCCATTTATGCATTCCGATAGTTATACGCTCTACTTTTCCTCTACCGGGCATATTGGATTAGGTGGTTATGATATTTTCTATTCTAAAATGGATCCAAAATCAGGTGAATTTCACAAACCCATCAATATTGGTTATCCTATCAATACCGAAAAAGATGAACATGGTTTTATTGTAAACAGAGATGGAGACCAAGCTTACTTTGGTTCATCTGATGAGGATAGCAAAGATTTAAACATTTATTCTTTTGAATTGTATGAAGAAGCAAGACCTGAAAAAGTATTGTTTGTAAACGGTGAAATTTTAGACAGTAAAGGACAAGTGCCTGATGGCGCTGAAGTAAAACTCAAAAACACCAAAACCAACAGAGAAGTAGATGCAGTTATTGATAAAGAAACAGGGGAATATGTAGCGGTAATGACTGTTGACAAAGACGAAGACATTATGCTTACTGCCAAGAAAAAAGGATATGCTTTTACTTCTCAATTAATAAGCTCTGATGAAATTGTAATAGGTAAACCGGTAAAAACTGAAAAAGTAGAAATTAAACCCATTGAAATAGGCGAAGCTTACCAGATAAACGATATAAATTTTGCAACTAACTCTTTTGAGTTGAATAACCATATTATGCTGGTGTTAAATGAGTTTATTAGTTTCTTAAAAGAGAACCCAACTGTAAAAATTGCTATACAAGGACACACCGATAATGTGGGCGACCCAAAAGAAAATATGACTTTATCAGAAAACCGTGCCCAAGCGGTGTTTAATTATTTAGTATTGGAAGACATAGATCCTTCTCGACTATCTTTTAAAGGTTTTGGTGAAACTAGACCAATTGGAGATAATAACACCGAAGAAGGCCGTGCTAAAAACAGACGTACGGAGTTTGTAATTGTTGGGAAATGATTTTAAATAAAATTAAATCTTGGAATACTAAATATGACGTATTTTCAATCATATCTGATTTCATATTTGTTTTTGGGGTGCTAGTTTTAGATTGGAGTCCTATTCTTCTTTTCTTCTTATTAATAGTTGACACATCATTGATGTTGTTTTTTGTAAATATTCTATTTTTTTTAGAATATAAAGATCCTATAAGATCTATAGGTTTTTTGATTACTTCAGGTTTTTTATTTGCATTTTTATTTATTATCTATTATTCAATAATGGATTTTATTGAAGAAGTTGAATTAGAAAATTATATTCATGCAGACCCTTGGCAAATAATAAATTCGTATGTCTTTCCACTCGTTTTAGTTTCTAGCTATCTTAATCATCATGCAGAATTTAGAAGAAGTATTTATAAAATGAAACATGGTAATTATAATAGTTCTTTTATAAAACATTTTTTTAAAAGATACCTATTCATTATGGGGCTTGCGTTAACTCTAGTTTTTACTTACGCTTTTTTTAATCTGACAATTGTTATTGCTTTAATATCAATTAAAGTTCTAATAAGGTTATGGAATAAAAAATTTAGGGAAATTTTATAGAATCAAATCAACATCCCCACAATCACAGCAGTAAATAGAGAAGCTAAAGTACCCGCAATTAATGCTCTAAAACCGAACTTAGAAAGTAATCCTTTTTTACCGGGAGCTAAAGAACCAATCCCTCCTATTTGAATACCTATTGATGCAAAGTTGGCAAATCCACACAAAATGTAAGTTGCCATCACAATAGATTTTTCTTCTACAAATTTGCCACTCATTTTCATTTCCCCTAAAGAAACATAAGCTACAAATTCATTAAGGATGGTTTTCTCACCTAACAACTGTCCTACTAACACCATATCTTCAGCACAAACTCCCATTAACCAAGCTATTGGTGCAAAAATGTAACCTAAAATAAACTGAAAAGAAAGACCATCAAAATTAGTATTAGTAGAAATCATTTCGTTTAAAGCAGTCCAATCACCAATTTTAAATAAAATATAATTCCCCATTGCCATTAGAGCAATAAACACTAATAGCATACCAGCCACGTTTACAGCTAATTTTATCCCTTGCGAAGTACCATTTGCAACCGCCTCCAAAGCATTGGAACCAATTTTATCTTTGGTAATTTTTAAAGAACTATCAAATTTTTCAGTTTCGGGTACTAAAATTTTAGCAGCCACCACAGCAGCCGGAGCTGACATTACCGAAGCAGCCAATAGATGTTTTGCAAAATAAACCTGCTGAACAGGGTCATCACCCCCCAAAAAACCTATGTATGCAGCTAAAACTCCACCGGCAATGGTTGCCATTCCTCCACTCATCAAACACATAATTTCAGAGTTGGTCATTTTATCCAAATATGGTTTTACCAATAGAGGAGCTTCTGTTTGTCCTAAAAAGATATTACCAGCAGCAGCTAAACTCTCTGCACCCGATAATTTCATGGCTTTTTTCATTACCCAAGCAAATACATATACAATTTTTTGCAGAATCCCCCAATAGTAAAACAAACTGGTTAATGCCGAAAAGAAAATTACCGTTGGCAAAACCATGATAACAAAATTTACCAATGACTTCTCAATTGCACCCGTGATAAATGACTTAAATAAGAAAAGTGTTCCATCTTGAGTAAAGCCTATTACCTTAGTAAATATCTTACTCACAAATTCAAAACCATGTTCAACAATTGGAACTTTTAACACCAAAATGGCAAAAACAAACTGAATTATTAATCCTTTTAATACTAAAGGCCAGTTTATTTTACGTTTATTGTTACTAAATAGAAATGCAATGGCTATTAATACCACCATTCCTAACAAGCCTTTTAAAATGGCCGTAAAACTTATGGTTAAGAGTGTAGTCAATAGAAAGGAATTAATTAGCGTTGCGTTTATCTATTTCTTCTTTGATTTTTGAAGCTTCCTCATAATCTTCATGTTCAATAGCCGATTTTAAACGTTGATTTAATTCATCTGTCGTCAAGTCAGAATAATCAAGAGGTTTAGGATTACTCTTTTTTTCAGAAGACAACTCTTCTTCTATTTCATCCAATTGATTTTCTAAATCCGATTCTTCACTCACGGTATCATCTAAAATAATACCTGCACTAGCTAAAATAAACTCATAAGTATAAATCGGGCAATTAAATCGAACGGCTAATGCTATAGCATCAGATGTTCTGGTGTCTATTTCCAGTTCATTTCCATCTTTTTCGGTTATGAGCTTAGCATAAAAAACACCTTCCATCAAATTATAAATTACTACTTCTTTAATTTGAATCGAATACGCATCAGAAAAAGTTTTAAATAAATCGTGAGTTAAAGGACGACTCGGAGTCATAGATTCTAATTGAATAGCAATTGACTGAGCTTCAAAAGCTCCAATAATAATTGGTAGCCTTCTTTTAGAACCAGCTTTCTCACCCAAAACCAAAGCATAAGCATTATTTTGGCTCTGACTATATGATAATCCTATTATTTCTAATTCTATCTTGTCCATCTCAAAGAAAATGGAGGGAATTATAAATTCCCTCGGAAGATTTATTTTAGGATGCTTTTAATTTTTTAACCGCTTCAATCAATTTTGGTACTACTTCAAATGCGTCACCAACAATTCCATAATCAGCAGCTTTAAAGAATGGTGCTTCAGCATCAGTATTAATAACTACTATTACTTTACTACCATTTACACCAGCTAAGTGCTGAATTGCACCTGAAATACCAATTGCAAAATATAAATTTGGTCGAATTGCTATACCTGTTTGACCAACGTGCTCATGGTGAGGTCTCCATCCAATATCAGCAACAGGACGAGAACAAGCTGTAGCAGCTCCTAACTCATGTGCTAATTCTTCAATCATTCCCCAGTTTTCAGGTCCTTTTAAACCTCTTCCGGCAGAAACTACAATATCAGCTTCTGTTAATGATAACTCGGTAGATTCTTTTCTAACTTCTTTAACTGTTAAACCAGTAGAAGGCACATCAACCGACATATTTTCTACTGAAGCACTACCCTCTCCTATTTGTTTTTCAATAGAGTTAGGTAAAACTGAAATAATCTTCACATCAGATGAAATCTCTACATTAGCAAATGCTTTTCCTGAAAATACTGCTTTTTTAACAACGAAACCACCATCAGTATTTGGGATAGCTACAGCTCCGGTTACTAATCCAGCATCTAACTTAGCAGCTAATCTTGGAGCTACTGATTTTCCTGCATAATCATGCGAAAAAATAATCGTTTTTGCACCTTGTGCATTAGCAACTTCATTAATTACATGAGTAACTTTTTGAGGATCAAAATTATCTAGACCAGCGTCAGCTACATGAATAACTTTGTTTACTCCATATTTTCCTAATTCTTCTAATCCCGAAGCACTTCCTGTTACAACTGCAACAGCAACATCTCCTGTTTTTTGTGCTAATTGAGCTCCATAATTAACTGCTTCAAAAGCATTCTTAGTTAAAGCTCCATTACTTGTATCTGCGTATATTAAAATTGACATTTTTGTTCTGTTTAAAGTTAAAAACTAGATTGCTTTTGCTTCGTTGTGTAATAAATTTACCAATTCTTCCACATTAGCGGCATCCACCAATTTACAAGCAGATTTTGCAGGAGGAAGTTCAAAGCTTTTAATAGAAGTTTTAGCGCTTGTTTCAATAGCCGGAACAACTGCTAAAGGCTTAGTTCTTGCTGCCATAATTCCTCTCATGTTTGGAATACGAGCTTCTGCCATTCCTTTTGCAGCACTCAATACAAAAGCACCGGAAACTTCTACCACCTCTACTCCACCTTCAACATCTCTTTCTATAGTCGCTGTAGAACCATTTACATCTAATTTTGTAGCTAAAGAAACATAAGGTAAATTCATTAATTCTGCAACCATACCTGCTACTTGAGAACCATTGTAATCTATTGTTTCTTTACCACATAAAATCATATCGTAAGATTGTTCTTTTGCATAAGCTGCTATTTGTTTAGCTACTGATAAAGCATCAGTAGTTGATGCATCAATTCTTACTGCATCGTCAGCTCCAATGGCTAAAGCTTTTCTAATAACAGGATCATTCTCTGCACCACCAACATTTAATACAGTAACAGTTCCTCCATTTGCTTCTTTTAATTCTAAACCTCTTACTAAAGCATACCACTCATCATAAGGGTTCACAATAAACTGAACACCATTTTCGTCAAATTTGGTGTTCCCATCTGTAAAAGCAATCTTAGCTGTTGTATCAGGCGCTTTACTTATACAAACTAGTATTTTCATAGTATATTTATTATATAGTTTTTAATAGATTAATTTTTGAATGCAACGAAATTAACAATTAAAGCCCGAAAAAAAAACATGATATTGCTCAATAGCTAACATGTTTTTAACAGTTTAAAAGAATTTTATTTTTTTGAGAAGAAATTTTATTTCGTATTCATTTTTTTATATAGTTTTGCATCATTAAAATTGAAATCAAGATGAAATTTAACTATAATAATAACTTCTATTTTAATCCTAACTACTAGGACGAGAGGATATTGTTATAAATAAAATACATTAAAATATTTTAAGCCTCTCGAAATCGAGAGGCTTTTTTTTTTGTTAAATGAAAATATAAAATGACGAACTTTTTTTACAATAATAATTTTAATTATTACCACCCTCCGGGAAAAGGTTAAAACTATTGTTGTGCAATTTTTAAAGCCTTTCTCCCAATCGAGAAAGGCTTTTTTGTTATAAATCAAATTTTAAAAACTATAAAAGAAAAACCATGAATAAATTAATTTTACCAAAACATTATCAATCAACATTAGATGTTGAGACAACCGAAAAGGCAATTAAAAAAATTAAAGACTACTTTCAGATAGCTTTAGCAGATGAGTTACAATTGAGAAGAGTAACCGCTCCAATTGCTGTGTTAAAAGGAACCGGAATTAACGACGACCTGAATGGGATAGAACGCCCTGTAACTTTTCCTATAAAATGCATGGAAGAACAACCAGCTGAAGTAGTACATTCCCTTGCAAAATGGAAAAGATTGAGATTGGCTGACCTAAAAATGGAAACAGGAAGAGGTATTTATACCGACATGAACGCTTTACGACCTGATGAAGAATTAGGAAACTTACACTCCTTGTATGTAGATCAATGGGACTGGGAAAAAAGCATTGAGGAAAAAGACCGTACCCTGACTTACCTGAAAGAAACCGTAAAGAAGATTTACAGTGTGTACAAACGAACGGAGGAAAACATCAGTAAAGAATATCCTGAAATTAAACCTCAACTGCCTGAAGAAATCACTTTCATTCATGCCGAAGATTTATTAAAAGAATACCCTGAATTAACAGTTAAGGAACGCGAAACAGCAGCGGCAAAAAAGTATGGAGCCATCTTCATCATAGGAATCGGCGGGGAACTATCAAACGGAGAAGCTCATGATGGAAGAGCTCCAGACTATGATGACTGGACCACCGAATCGAAAATCGGACACTATGGTTTAAACGGCGACATTGTGTTCTGGAACCCGATTATTGAAAAAGCTTTTGAAGTTTCTTCCATGGGAATCAGGGTAGATAAAAAAGCATTACTAAAACAACTGGAAATTGCCAACGAAGAAAAAAGAAAAGAATTTCTGTTCCATAAAATGTTACTAGCGGACGAACTTCCTTTTACAATTGGAGGAGGTATCGGACAATCAAGAACTTGTATGTTCTTATTAAAAAAAGCACACATTGGAGAAGTTCAGGCAAGTATTTGGCCGGATGATATGAAAAAAACATGCAAAGAAGCAGGCATTGAATTATTATAAAGATGATTAAAATACATACATATTCATTTTACTTTTTTTATTTCTTCAATAACCATTGAGGGCTAACTGAACTATGTATAAATGTTTAGAGGGAGCCCAAAAGCTCCCTTTTTTATTATTAAAAATTAAGAAGAATGAAAATTGCAATACAAGGAATTAAAGGATGTTTTCACCAAATAGCAGCCAATAAACATTTCAATAAAGAAATGGATGTTCTCTGTTGTTCAAGTTTCCCTGAATTAGTTACTGAAGTAGCTAAGGGAAGTAATTGCGACATGGGAATTATGGCCATAGAAAACTCAATTGCGGGAAGCATACTACAGAATTATAAATTACTTCAGCAATCTGGGTTAAAAGTAGTAGGTGAAGTTTACCTTCCTATAACTCAGAATCTGATCGCCTTCCCCGGAACAAGCATTGATGAAATTGAAGAAATTCATTCGCATCCAATGGCTATCTATCAGTGTGGAGACTTCTTATCGGCCTTAAAAAACATCAAGGTGATAGAAACAGATGATACCGCTGCTAGCGTTAAACGAATTAAAAAAAATAACTGGAAAACAAAAGCAGCCATATCAAGCGATTTATCAGCTTCAATTTACGGGATGGAAATACTTGCACCATCAATAGAAACCAATAAGGAGAATTATACCCGGTTTTTAATATTAAGTAAAAACGAAGTTGATAAGGTAAAAAACAGCAACAAAGCCTCTGTTTACTTCTCAGTTCATAATCGCAAAGGAAGTTTGGCTAAAGTCTTAGAATTAATTGCTAAAAACAATATTAATCTAACGAAACTGCAATCCTTTCCTATTGTTGGTAAAAGCTGGCAATACTATTTCCATAGTGATTTAGAATATGATGCTTATAGCAATTTCAACAATTTAATGCTTCAGTTAAGCAATCACACCACAGAATTAAAAATATTAGGGAATTACAAAAAAGGAATAAAATGAACATACAAACGGCAAATAGAATTAAATCGGTGAACGAATACTACTTCTCAAAAAAGATGAAAGAAATAGATTCGTTGAACAAGACTGGTGACCGTGTCATCAATTTAGGAATTGGGAGTCCTGATTTAGCTCCCGAAAGTCATGTAATATCTACTTTATTAGATTCAGCACAAGCTATGAATCATCATGCTTACCAGAGTTACAAAGGTATTCCTGAATTAAGAGGCGCTATAGCTAATTGGTACAAAAAAACTTACAACATTAATATTGAACCTAGTGTTGAAGTATTACCTCTTATTGGTTCAAAAGAGGGAATCATGCACATTAGTATGACATACATTAATGATGGAGATGAAGTTTTAATCCCCAATCCGGGTTACCCTACTTATACATCAGCTACCAACTTGGCGGGAGGAAAAGTAGTTCACTATCATTTAGATGAAGACAATGATTGGGACATCAATTTGGATGAAATAGAAAAAATGATTTCACCTAAAACCAAATTAATGTGGATAAACTACCCTAATATGCCAACAGGAGCAAATGGAAACTGGGGAACATTAAAAAAGTTAA
Organism: Flavobacteriales bacterium; assembly: GCA_020635825.1. Lineage (GTDB taxonomy): Bacteria > Bacteroidota > Bacteroidia > Flavobacteriales_E > Vicingaceae > Vicingus. The sequence continues at coordinate 241,909 of JACJZA010000008.1, read as the reverse complement.
TTGCTTTAGCAAAAAAGCACCAAGTATTAATTTGTAATGATAACCCTTACAGTTTAACATTAAATGATGCTCCAAAAAGCATATTGGAATTAGACCCTCAAAAAGAAGTGGTAATGGAACTAAACTCTTTAAGTAAGTCGCATAACATGGCAGGATGGAGATTGGGAATGTTGGTAGCCAATCAACAACGAATTGATGAAATTTTAAAATTTAAAAGTAACATGGATTCAGGTATGTTTTTACCCGTTCAGCATGCAGCCATAACAGCACTTTCTTTAGGTAATGATTGGTACAAAAGTAACAACCTCATTTACAAAGAAAGAAGAGAAAAAGTATGGGGATTACTGGATGTTTTAAATTGTAAATACAGCAAAAATCAAGTTGGGATGTTTGTTTGGGCAAAAATTCCGATGAGTATCAGCAATGCATCTGCTTTTTCTGATTTGATATTGTACAACACCAAAATATTTATTACTCCGGGAAGTATTTTCGGTAATAAAGGAGATAAATATTTACGAGTATCATTATGTAACAACATTGAAACACTTGAAGAAGCAATAGAACGAATTAAAAATTTTATATCACAATGAAAACAATAGGAATTATAGGTTTAGGATTAATTGGGGGCTCACTTGGGCTGACAATGAAAAAATCTAAGGACTTTAAAGTCATTGGATTTGACCTTAATCCTAAAAACGCTCAAAAAGCTTTAGAGTTAGGATTAGTGGATAACATTACAGAAAAAGAAGCCTTATTAAAAGAAGCTGACATTATAATAGTTGCAACACCAACGAAAGCAAGTATAAGTGTTTTGAAAGAAGCTTTATCACAAATAGAGTCTCACCAAATTCTGATAGATATGGGTTCCACAAAAAGTAAAATATGTGAAGCTTTAAAAAATCATCCTAACAGAAAGAATTTTGTAGCATCACACCCTATTGCAGGAACTGAAAATTCAGGGCCAGAGTCTGCAATTGAACATCTTTTTGAAAACAAAAAAATGGTGATTTGCAATGAAACTGAAAGCGACAAAAAAGCTATCAATACTGCTAAAGGGATTTTTAAAACATTAAAATGTGAAGTAGTTTATATGGATGCCAATGAGCATGACAAGCATCTGGCATATATATCACATTTGTCTCACATCTGTTCTTTTGCATTGGGCTTAACGGTTTTAGATTTAGAAAAAGATGAAGAGAATATCTTCAATCTAGCAGGGAGTGGTTTTTCGTCAACAGCGCGTTTAGCAAAAAGTTCACCCGAAATGTGGGAATCGATAAGTATACAAAACAAAACGCACCTTTTATCAGCTATTTCTGCATATATGAACCACTTATCTAATCTTAAAGAAATTATAGAGTTAGAACAATCTACAGAATTGATAAACGAAATGAAAAAAGCAAACGAAATAAGAAGAATTATTAAAAACTAAACAAAATGAAAAAAATACAATCAATTAATCAAGAATTAAGCTTACATGGTGGCCCTATTTTAATTAGCGGCCCTTGTAGTGCAGAAACAGAAGAACAATTAATAACAACTTGCCAACAATTAGCAGACACCAAAAAAGTAGATGTGCTACGAGCAGGAATCTGGAAACCAAGAACCAAACCTGGAAGTTTTGAAGGTGTTGGCAGCGAAGGGTTAAAATGGTTAGCCGAAGCTAAAAAAGAAACCGGATTAAAAACTGCTGTAGAAGTAGCCAATGTAAAACACGTTTACTCAGCTTTAAAACATAATGTAGATGTGTTATGGTTAGGTGCTCGAACTACCGTAAATCCATTTGCCGTACAAGAAATTGCAGATGCTTTACAGGGAGTTGACACTATCGTATTATTAAAAAACCCGGTTAATCCAGACATTGCTTTATGGGAAGGCGGAATTGAACGGATTTTAAAAGCAGGAGTAACTAAAGTGGGTGCCATTCACAGAGGATTCTCCAAATATGGTGCTTCTACTTTTCGGAATCCCCCTCAATGGCAAATTCCTATTGAGTTAAAACAACGTTTCCCTGAATTAACATTGATTTGCGACCCGAGCCACATATGCGGAAAAAGAGATAATTTGTACGAAATAGCTCAAGAAGCCATTGATTTAAATTTTGATGGAATCATGTTGGAATCACACATTAATCCTGATAAAGCATGGAGTGATGCTTCTCAACAAATTACGCCAGATGAATTGAAAAAACTGATTGAACGAATAGAAATTAGAGAAGCAAAAATTCCTGAAAGTAAAAAAGATGTTGAATTAGATATTCTTCGTCAAAAGATAAATATTTTAGATAGCGAGCTGATTGATATTTTATCAAAACGAATGGAAATAACTGATGATATTGGTTTGTATAAAAAGAAAAACAGAATCAAGATTTTACAGTCAAATCGATGGGAAGAAATAATGAATAAAAGTATTCAGGATGGAACAGCTAGAGGATTGAGTAAAGAATTTATTGTGAAATTTTTATCAACGATTCATTTAGAATCTATTAACCGACAAAACAACATTATGAATAGCAATGAATGGTTAAACAAAATTTTGAAAAAAATATAATTACATTTATGTTCAGCTAAACATTAAAAAATGGATGCAACAACCAACGCTTTGAACTGGTTTGAAATACCAGCTTTAAATATTGAAAGAAGTAAAAAGTTTTATGAAACTATATTTAATATTGAAATGACCATCATGGAAATGGGAGACGAGAAATTAGCCATGTTTCCATTTGCACCCGGCTCCGGAAAATTATCCGGAGCCATAGCTACAGGTCCTTATCACAAACCCAGCACCGAAGGAACTTTTGTGTATTTAAATGCCAACCCTGCAATGGATAATGTGTTGGAAAAAGTAGATGCTGCCGGTGGTAAAGTTTTACAACCCAAGTTTAGTATTGGCGAAAATGGTTTTGTTGCTTACATTCAAGACACTGAAGGAAATTGTGTGGGAATTCATTCTATGGGGTAAAGCTATGCACCATTGTTTGCAATGTCCCAATTTTTTTTTATTATTAATTCTATATATCTATTTTTAAGGAGATGATTATTTTCTGCAAACGAAGATATCCAGTAATTGCAAAGCATCCTTAGTTTGAATAGAATTTAGTAGAGAAAAATTTTATTTAATAATAATTCCATTTTCATCTATTATTTTTACCATCTCTTTATCTTGATAGTTAAATTTCAACTCAACTGTGTTATTGTCATAAAGCGTAAGTTTAGAATTCTCATGAATGCTTTTTGTATCCATTTCAAATATTTTACTCCACTTTAAGTCTCCTTTTTTATCTAATTTGACGACATAAGTATGTGTATATTGATTTCCATCAAACACCTTTTTTATTTCCACAGCCATTGGATGTTTTACTGTTTCTTTTCGATAAACTGGATAATACGCTTCCCCAAAGATTATGTATCCATCCTTTGTCTGCACTACATTTTTACATGTAACATGATAATCTAAAAATGTTTCACCTGCTTTATAATATCGGCTATTTAAAATTGCTTCTGCTTTATTTTTAATATCAGTATACTTAAAAAAATCCTCTAATTGTAAAAAAGTATATGATTTGTAAAAAATTAAACTGTCATTCTTGATCTTACTTAAAAAAAATAAAGAATTTTTCTCCTCACTCTCTGATAAAGTTCCATTTACTAGATACTCACCTTCATCATTTGTATAATTATAATAAAAGTTAGTAATAGATTGCTTACTTATTGGAAACTCAACTATTTTTTTTTGATTAATTTTTTCATCAAGTAATACTAAAAAATTTTGAGGCCTTGCTTTTTTAATACCATGAAGATTTATAATAATAGACTTATAAGCCCTTACTACAGAATTTAAACTTATTGAATTTTTTGAAACTCCTTCTATTTTTATTGCTACTTCATTTTGTTCTCCATTTTTCCAGTTTAAAGTATAAAATATAGGTTTTGTTGAATTAATCTTATTAAACACTATATTATCACCCATCAAATAAAACTCTTTGGCAAAATAACCTCCAATAGGTGCTTTTCCTTCAACTATAGTAAAATCCATACTTGGTTTTAAAATATTTACAACATTTATTTTTTTATACCCATAAGTATCATAATAGATAAAATGTTCGTAATGATCCCCCCCTAAAGAAGTTAAAAATTTCATTCTTTTTGCTAAATCCAACTCAAGTTTATTAATTCTTTCAATATCACTATTATATAACACATATGTATATTTTTTTGTATTATTAAGAAATTCACCTTCTTCTGATTCAACAGTTATATAATACTGTTTAGTTTTTGTTTGACAAAAAACATTCCTGCAAAATCCATATATAATAATTAACAATATTATTTTTTTCATACCCTTTTTATTTTCGCATAGTTTTTATAAAATTAAATATAACTAGCAACTAATAACTAGCAACTATTTTAAACCCTATCTTTTCTATTTCTAAAATAAGCGGCTAAACCTACTATTAGAATTACAACCACTGTTACAGGAACAAAGGTAGGAATAGGAACAGGGTCGCCTTTAGCATAAGAATGTAATCCTGAAAGGTAATAGTTCACTCCAAAATAAGTCATAATTACTGTACTAAACCCAAGTACCGAAACTAGATTAAATAAGTATTTACCATTTGCTTTTGGGATAAAGCGTAAATGTAATATCATGGCATAAATCAGAACAATTACCAATGCCCATGTTTCTTTTGGATCCCAGCCCCAGTAACGGCCCCAACTTTCATTTGCCCATACTCCACCTAAAAAAGTACCGATAGTAGCCATAAACAAGCCAACCGTTAATGTCATTTCGTTGATATAGGTCAATTCTTTTATGGTCTCATTAATACGGATTTTGTTTTTGGCTGTTTTAACAATCATTAAAATCAAGTTCATAAAACCAAGCAAACAACCCAATCCTAAAAACCCGTAACTACCTGTTATTATCGCCACATGTATCATCAACCAATATGATTTAAGCACAGGAACCAAAGGAGTAATTTCCGGGTCTAACCAGTTTAAATGAGCCACCATTAAAATCAACGATGTCAAGATTGAAGTCGCAGCCAAAGTCATTTTAGAAGTTCTGGAAAAAATAAACCCAGCTAGAACTGTTGCCCAGCCAATGTATATCATCGATTCGTAGCCATTACTCCATGGTGCATGACCAGAAATATACCACCTTGCAGCTAAACCGGCCGTATGAAGTGCAAATAGGATAAATAAAGCTCCAGTTAAAACTTTCACAATTGTTTTCTTCCATTTTTTTGCACTAAAAATATCAGCAAATAAGAAGACTAACATCAACAAACCAACCATTGCATAATACATAAACAGGCGTTTAAAGATGTTGATTTTGTTATAAGAAATTTCTAAATCTATTTTTGATTGAGCAGGTATAACAGCTGCTCCGTTCTTTTGCTGATAATCGATAATGTGTGTTAAGATACTATCTGCTACCGACCAATCTTTAGTTTCAAAAGATTCATTAATCACAGAAAAATAATAAGGAATAATTGATTTTACAAAAACAGAATCAGCGGTGTTAAATTGTTGGTAATCTCTTGCTGCATACCATGTATTGTTTTCATCATTTGCCATAGGAAAAACTCTTAACATCGAACCTTCAAAAACCATAAAGCAGATATTGGCACGTTCATCAACCGAAATAACTTCTTTATCATACTTATCACGTTCTGCCGGTTTTTTACGGTTAGCAACTTCAGCATCTTGCTGAATAATGTATCTTAGATTTTCATCAAAAAAATTGATGAATGGAGCGTAATGATTTTCAGCACCCAATTTTTTCTCCAAATCAGGATGATTTACTTTTATCAATGGAATTTGTTGCCAATATCGTGGATTGTACATCATACTCAACAATACTTGAGAGGCTTCCATATTGTTGAACTTTTCTTTACGCGTTACTTTACGCAACACTTCAGAAGCCATCGTGTTGATTGGCTTTATTCTTCCCCCTTGATCTTGTACTAGTAAATGTCCAAACTTATCAGCATGTTTTGCATCAATGTAAACATAGCTTGTATCTTCTTGGTGGTTATGACTGTGCTCTTGAGCTTGAGTCAGAGAAAAAGTGAAAAGAACCACTAATATGGTTAACATTTCTCTTTTCGTTCTTATTTCCTTAATTTTTCTACGTAAAGTATTAAAACGAGAGTTTTTAGTTAACAATGTCAATATCATCCCTAAAAAAAGTAAAAAATAACCCACGTAAGTAATGGTCGTTCCCCAGAAATCATGATTTACAGAAAGTACTGTTCCCAACTCATCTTGGTCGTATGAAGATTGAAAAAAACGATAACCATCATAATCTAAAACATGATTCATATAAATTCGTTGAGAGAATTCTGTACCTCCATTTCTATTATCATGTAAAGTCACCTCACTTTCATATGAAGATGGACTCATAGATCCGGGATATTTTTCTAATCGAAAATCATCTAAATGAATTTCAAAAGGAGTATAAAGTTCTTTTCCTCCGTAAGTCAAAGAAAAATTCAATCCACTCATCTGAAAAATGGTTGGATTAGATACATAACCCTTACCGCCAAACAAAATTACTTCTTGTGCTTTTCCATCGCAAACCACATTCATTACTAAAGCATCTTCCCCATTTTGATTACTTTTGTCTGCACTTACTTGTTTAATGATTCCTTTTTCATGAACTTGTTTGTAAACCAACTGTACATTTCCAATGGTGTAAAGTCTTCGGTTTCTAAATTCATGTATGGTATCTTTATTTAAAAACCCTGTGCTTTGGTCGTCCATACTTAAATATTGCATTTCGTATGGAGAAACCATAATCAATCCGGTATCGGTTGACATAATTTTAACTGATTCAGGTCTTGAATTATCATTAAAAGCTACCGGAAAATTTCCAAAAAATTTTGTTTGACCATCTTCAATAAATCTAGACACCCTGCCACCTTTACCTACAGTAATAATTTCTAAGATTTTTCTCCCATTTTCATCAGGAATTACTGTATCTATTGAATTAGGGATAAAGTTTTTATATTCAACATTGATGTTTTTCCCTTCAAATTCAAAATCATAAGCAAAAGAAGAATTATGCAAAGGGTTTAAGAATAATTTTTTATCCACCGCATATTGAACTTTTTGATTGTCTACCTTCAATTGAAAATAAGTGTCATCTGTAACTATTACATTACTGGACTCCCCCTCTCTGATATGCATCAATCCTTCATAACTAATATATCTAGTAATTCCCGCTCCTATCAAAACAATGATTAAAGCGACATGAAACGTTAGTGTAGTTATTTTAGAACGCTGAAACATTTTATATTTAAAAATATTACCCACCAAATTGATAGCTAACAAAACCATAATCAACTCTAGCCATCTGGTGTTAAATATCAGCGCTTTTGCAGCAGGAGTCCCAAAATCGTTTTCAATAAAAGTTGCCACACCAATTGCTACACCAAAAACAAATAATAAAACTGCTGTTAAACGAGTTGAAAATAAAATGTCTTTAATGGATTTAAGCATGATAAGTTTCTTGAAAATTGACGGCAAAAATAATTAATTTTACACGAACCATAGTTTTAAAACTTATTTAATGAACAGCCATAAAACTATCTCATTTATAGGTGCAGGAAATGTAGCTACCCATTTAGCTAAAGCCATGTATGAAGCAGGTTTTAATATTGAACAAATTTTTAGCAAAGACATTAATAATGCTCTTGTATTAGCCGATGAAGTAGATGCTATTGCTGTTGACAATATCCGTAACATTAATGCAACCGCCGACATCTATATTTTAGCAGTTAAAGATGATGCTGTTGAAGATATTTTAAGGCACATTCAGAAAAAAGACATTTTCATCGTTCATACGTCTGGTGCAATTGGTATTGATGTATTTGAAAAAACAGGTTTTAGTAAATATGGAATCTTTTATCCTTTACAAACCTTTACTAAAAATGTTCACGTTAATTTTTTGGAAATTCCGATATGCATTGAAAGTAACTATGAAGAAAATTGGTTGATTGATATTGCCAATGAATTATCAAATGCTGTTTATTTAATTGATAGTGAACAACGAAAAAAACTACATGTTGCTGCAGTTTTTGCTTGTAATTTCAGCAACTACATGTATCATATTGCTGAAGATATTTGCCATGAAAACAACATTAATTTCAACATTTTAAAACCCCTGATTAAGCAAACAGCCCAAAAAATTATTTTGAATCATCCCAAAGATGTACAAACAGGTCCTGCTGCTAGGAATGATGACAAAACAATTGAAAATCACATCAATCAATTAGAGCAACACCCAACTTATCAAGAGTTATATAAATTAATAACAGAAAATTTAAAAAAACTGAATGAGTAATTTTAAAGAAATGCTTCCAAACATTAACACCTTTATTTTTGATGTAGATGGTGTTTTAACCAATGGAATGGTCACTATTTTTCCTGATGGAGACCAAATTAGAACAATGAATATAAAAGATGGGTATGCATTACAATATGCCGTAAAAAAAGGATACAACATTGCCATTATTTCCGGTGGAAGTTCAGAAAGTGTTAGAAGCAGATTGAATGGATTGGGAATTACAGATGTCTTTTTAAAAGTAAGCAACAAAATAGAAGTTTTTGAAAAATACCTGAATGATAAAAATATTTCAACCGAAAATGTACTTTATATGGGCGATGATATACCTGATTATAAAGTAATGAAACTAAGTGGTGTGGCCACTTGCCCAAATAATGCAGCCATAGAAATTAAAGAAATTAGCGACTATATTTCAGATAAAAATGGTGGCGAAGGTTGTGTTAGAGACATCGTTGAACAAGTTTTACGTTGTCAAGGAAAATGGTTTCATTCTGATGCTCACGAGTGGTAAATAATAATGGAAAGTCAGCCTAACAATCCATTACATGGAAAAACGCTCAAATTTATACTCGAATCCCTTGTAGAATATTATGGGTGGGAAAAACTCGGAAAACATATAAAAATTAATTGTTTTAATAACAATCCAAGCATTAAATCGAGTCTTACTTTTTTAAGAAAAACTGAATGGGCTCGAAAAAAAGTAGAAGAACTTTACCTTGATATTATTGACCGTTAAAATTCAAAGATAAGACTTACATTTGCACCATGGTATACCTAACACGAAGAGAAAGATTTAATGCCGCACACCGTTTGTTTAAAAAAGAATGGTCGGACGAAAAGAATTTCGAAGTTTTTGGGAAATGTTCAAATCCTAATTGGCATGGACACAATTACACACTTTTTGTTACCATAAAAGGTGAGCCCAATCCAGAGACCGGTTTTGTCATCAACATCAAGCAATTGAGTAAAATCGTAAAAGAAAAAGTGATTGAAAAAATAGATCATAAAAACTTAAACATTGATGTTGATTTTATGCATGCTAAAATTCCAACCTCTGAAAATATTGCCATTGCAATTTGGAATGAAATTGAACCAGATATTAAAAACTTAAATGCAGATTTGCATTGTGTTAAAGTGATAGAAACAGAAAATAATTCAGTAGAATATTACGGAAATTAAAATGACAGAGATTAGTAGAAAAATGGGCCATGAAAACAATATGGATGGCTACGAGAAAATAGAACAGTATAATGAAGAAAAAATCAACTCTTTATCGAAGCACTACGAAAATATTATTTTAGAATTAGGTGAAGATGTTAACAGAGAAGGTTTATTAAAAACCCCTGAAAGAGTTGCTAAAGCCATGCAATACTTAACTCATGGTTACGATTTAGACCCTAACAGAATTATGAAAGAAGCCATGTTTGCTGAGGATCACAACCACATGGTAATTGTAAAAGACATTGAGCTTTATTCTATGTGCGAACATCACATGCTTCCGTTTTTTGGAAAAGCACACGTGGCATATATTCCAAATGGACACATTGTTGGTTTAAGTAAAATACCAAGAGTAGTGGACGCCTTCGCTAGAAGATTACAAGTTCAGGAAAGATTAACCGACCAGATTAAAGATTGTATTCAAGAGACTTTAAACCCAAAAGGAGTAGCTGTTGTAATTGAAGCCAAACACATGTGTATGCAAATGCGAGGAATTCAAAAACAAAACTCTGTCACTACTACATCTTCTTTTACAGGGGCTTTCGAGAAAGACAGTACCAGAAAAGAGTTTATTAGTTTAATCTCCAGCAAATTGTCATAAAAAACTGTCAAACTGACCTTAAATTCAAAAAGGTATAAGGTTTGAAAACAAAAAAATAAAATTTAATATTTAAAACTATGGACAACAATTTATTTAACAATCAAGTTCAATCTGAAAGCGCAGATTTTTCCGGTTCACAAACCCTTGCCAAAACATTTTTATCGAACGTATTTACTTACATGGCAGCAGCATTAACCATTACCGGTGCTATGGCTTATTGGTTTGGTACTGATATGAACTTAGTTTCTATGCTTTTTACCGAAACAGCTAATGGGATGATTAAAATGAATGGTTTAGGATATTTAGTCATGTTTGCTCCATTAGGGTTTGTTATGCTAATGTCTTTCGGGTTTCAACGACTTTCTTCCATGTCTTTACTTTTTTTATTTCTGATCTATTCAGTGCTCATGGGAATTAGCTTAAGCACCATATTTTTAAGATATACAGGAGAATCCATTTTTATGACTTTCTTTATTACCTCAGGAACATTTGCTGTAATGGCAGTATTAGGTTACACCACTAAAACAGATCTTACTAAATTCGGCTCCATATTGATCATGGCTCTGATTGGGATCATTTTAGCCAGCATTATAAACATCTTTCTGGGAAGTGGTCTGCTGGAAACAGGAATAAGTATATTAGGTGTATTGATCTTTACAGGGTTAACTGCTTATGATGTTCAAAAATTAAAAAGAATTGGTAGCGGAATGGAATATGGAAATGAAGTAACCAGTAAATTAGCCATTTTAGGTGCTTTAAACCTTTATTTAGACTTCATTAATCTATTCTTATTCTTGTTACGTTTTATGGGCGACAGAAAATAATGAATAATTATTAACTCCTTTTGTGAGTTTCGGTTTAAAATTTTACATTTGGGAATCTTAAAAAAACATATAAATACCAAGACAGAATGAGTGTATTAGTAAATAAAAATTCAAAAGTAATTGTTCAAGGTTTTACAGGTGGTGAAGGTACTTTCCACGCCGGACAAATGATAGAATATGGTACAAATGTAGTTGGTGGTGTTACCCCTGGAAAAGGTGGTTCAACTCACTTAGACAGACCGGTTTTTAACACAGTAGAAGACGCTGTTAAACAAACAGGTGCAGATGTTTCTATATTATTTGTTCCTCCTGCATTTGCTGCAGATGCAATTATGGAAGCTGCTGACGCTGGAATTAAAGTAATTGTTTGTATTACAGAAGGAATTCCTGTAAAAGACATGATTCCTGTAAAAGAATACTTAAAAGATAAAGCTTGTCGATTAATCGGGCCTAACTGTCCTGGAGTAATCACTGCAGATGAAGCTAAAGTGGGTATTATGCCTGGATTTATCTTTAAATCAGGGAAAATTGGTATCGTTTCTAAATCAGGAACTTTAACTTACGAAGCTGCTGACCAAGTGGTAAAAGCCGGATTAGGAATTTCAACTGCCATTGGTATTGGTGGTGACCCAATTATTGGAACTACTACTCAAGAAGCTGTTGAACTTTTCATGAATGACCCTGAAACTGAAGGAATTGTAATGATTGGTGAGATAGGTGGTAATTTAGAAGCAAACGCTGCTGAATGGATTAAAGCTAACGGAACTAAACCTGTAGTTGGTTTTATTGCCGGAGAAACTGCTCCAGCTGGTAGAACAATGGGACACGCAGGTGCAATTGTAGGTGGTGAAAATGATACCGCTCAAGCTAAGAAAAGAATCATGAGAGAATGTGGAATTACAGTTGTTGATTCTCCTGCTGAAATTGGTGCTGCTATGGCAGAACTAATGAAAGTAAATGCTTAATAAATTAGATTTAAAACACAAAACCCTGTCGAATTCGATAGGGTTTTTTATAGTATAAAATATGAAATTATTAGAAGGTAAAGTAGCTATTATTACAGGTGCAACTAGAGGTATCGGTAAAGGGATCGCTGAAGTATTTGCTAAACATGGAGCCGATATCGCTTTCACTTATGTTTCTTCTGATGAACAAGCTAAAGAAGTAGAGAAAGCTTTAAATGCTGAAGGAATTAAAGCTAAAGGATATAAATCGAATGCTGCTGACTTTAAACAAGCTGAAGAATTTATTTCTGCTGTTGTTGCTGAATTCGGAAGAATTGATGTAATTGTAAACAATGCAGGTATTACCAGAGATGGTTTATTGATGAGAATGAGCGAAGAAAACTGGGACGATGTGATCAACACTAACCTAAAATCTATTTTCAACATTACCAAAGCTGCTCTTAAAACTTTGTTAGGACAACGTTCAGGTTCTATTATTAATATGAGTTCGGTAGTAGGTATTGAAGGAAATGCTGGACAATCGAATTATGCTGCTTCTAAAGCAGGAGCTATTGGTTTCACTAAATCGATTGCTCAAGAATTAGGTTCTAGAAACATTCGTTGCAATGCTATTTGCCCTGGTTTTATTGAAACAGAAATGACTGCTAAATTAGACCAAGAAGTTATTAAGGGATGGATTGAAGACATCCCAATGAAAAGAGGTGGAACTCCTGAAGATGTAGCGAATGCTTGCTTATTCTTAGCTTCAGATTTATCTACTTACGTTTCAGGGCAAACCTTAAACGTTTGTGGTGGAATGCAAACTTGATAATTAAAAAAATCATTTATAAGCCGAAGATAATGTCTTCGGCTTTTTTATTTCTTTAAATATGAAAATTTGTTATATTTAGAATAATTATAGCTTAAATGAAAATCTTTACCATCATACTTTTTTTATTAATATGTGCTTTTTGTTTGGCTCAAGAAAACATTATCACCCCTATTGATTTTGAGGCTTATGAAAAGATTTTTATACCTCCAATGACAGAAAAACAATCATATAAAATATATGAAAAACAAAATTTAGAAATAAGAGAAAAAAGCATTGGAAAAAAATTACCGGATATCTATGTAAAAAAATTAAATGGAGATTCCATTTTACTAAAATATTTAATTACAGAAAAAACATTATTTGCTTTTGCAGATTCTCATTGCGGTTTTGGATTAGAAAGTTTAACCAACGATTTACCAAAAGCTTTAAATCGAATTAAATCAGATGGATTGAATTTAAATACTATTGCTATTTATATAATGGAAGGGTTCAATGATATAGATTCCACAAAATTTAAAAGGAATTTACTTGAAATATCAGAGCTACATCCTAAAACATATATTTTAAAAATTAGTGATGCAATAAAAATTAATATTGTCGGAGGTGTTACTAGATATTACTTTAATGATGCAGGAATATTAATGGAAATTAAAAGTGGACTATCAAACATAGATAGCCTTACAAATGAAATTATTGCTGTTTATAAATCTTTATAATCATTTGTCAAACTGAACATAGTTTTATTCCTGCTTTAGCAGATATATAAAACAAAGTGAAGTATCTAAAAAATAGATTCATCGTTTCGATTTGTATAGAAAATAAATTTTCTACAAATCATCACTCAGAATGACAACAATACTCTTAACTCACATTTTCTTAATAAATTAGCCAAAAATGGAGAAAAAACTCAACATACTTTTTTTGGCTTCTTGGTATCCCAACCAATTGCAACCACAAAATGGCAATTTTATTCAACAGCATGCTTTAGCCGTTGCTAATTATTGTAATGTGAGTGTTTTACACATTATTGCCAGAGAGCAAGAAGATAAATTCATAATTGATGAAAAACAAAACCAATCCATTTTAGAAGTAACCATTTACTACAAAAAAGTCAAAGGCTCCTCTCCCATTCATCAATTACAAAAACTCAACAGAAGACACAAGGCTTATCAGTTAGGTTATGATGTAATTCATCAAAAAGTAAAAAAGATTGATTTGGTTCATTTAAATGTAGTGTTCCCTGCCGGCAACTTCGCAGTTTACTTGAAAAAGAAATACAAAATTCCTTATTTGGTAACTGAACATTGGACTCAACTTCTCAACCCTAACTCTAAAGAGTTAAGTAAGTTGACAAAATCAGTAATTCGAAGAACTTTTGATTATGCTGATTTGATTTGCCCTGTTTCGGAAAATTTAAAAAACAAACTGTATTTTTTTACGACCAATCAAAAATATAAAGTCATTCCTAATGTCGTGAATACGGCTGTTTTTAAATACAAAGAGCATACTCCTCAAAAACGAATCTTGCACATTTCCAATTTAAAAGACGAACATAAAAACATTACAGGAATTATAGATACCATTAAAGAATTAAGCCTGTCTCGTTCCGATTTTTTCATCACCATTGCAGGAAATGGCGATGCCGATTATTTTAATCAATATGCTGAAAAACTTGGCATTCCCAATAATCTTTATTCCATAGAAGGTTCTAAAACTTACGGAGAAGTGGCAACACTTATGCAACAACACGATGCTTTCTTATTGTACAGCAATTACGAAAACTTACCATGTGTAATTGCCGAAGCTCAAGTTTGTGGATTACCTGTAATTACAACAGATGTAGGTGGAACAGCTGAAATGGTGAACGAACAAAATGGTATTTTGATTCAACCCAAAGACAATAAAATGTTGTTGGATAAGTTAAATCAGCTATTAGACAACATTGCTAACTACAATCAAGCAGAAATAGCTGCTGAAGCGATTAAAAAATACAGCTTTGAAAATGTTGGGAAACAATTTTATGATGCTTATCTTCAAATTTTAAATCGATAGTTTGTACGGTTTTACCATTGTATATAACAACTTGAATCGTTTTGAGATTAACTCGAAACACCGATTATCGTTTAGTTCTCCTAAAACGAAAAAAACGCTCTCTTTCTTTTACCAACAAGGAACAAAATTTTATAACGACCAATTATTTAAAGAAACTGAAGAGTTGATAATTGGAATTCATGGGGTTATACTCAATCTTAAACAACTTAAAAACGAATATGCTGTTGGTAATTTATTGGACTTGGTTCTGCAACTTTATCAAAACGACTCAGAGACATTTTACCAAAAGTTCAATGGTGATTTTTCAGGTTTTGTATTTAACAAACAAACAGAAGAACTGATTTGTTTTACCAATCAAGTGGCTACACACAAATTATTCTACAGTACAATCAAAAATTCTACTATTATCAGTTGCGAACTTTCAACGATTGCTGAATACAGAAAACAGAACAATTTCAGTAATACATTAAATATTGATTCCGCTTACTTTTTGCTTACTTATGGTGGAATGTTTGAAAACAACACTTTAATAAAAGATGTAAATAGAATTCATGCAGGTCAATATTTACTGATTAGAGATGAAAAAGCCATCGTTAAAACCTATTACGATTTTAATGAAGTAAACGCAAATGAAACCAATTCAACTAAAGCCATTGAGCAACTCAACGAGCTTTTTAATGAATCCATTAAACTAGAATACGAAAAAGACAAAGAATACAATTACGAGCATTTAGCTACTTTAAGTGGTGGTTTAGATTCAAGAATGAATGTAATGGTTGCTAACCAGTTAGGTTACTCAACCAACAACTTTTGTTTTTCACAATCTAATTACGACGACCAAAAAATTGCACAACAAATCAGTACTGATTTAAAAAATACCTTTCAATTTATTCCGCTCGACAATGCTGAATACTTAACCCAAATTGATGAGAATTTACCCATTTACGATGGTCAAATTTTTTACTTGGCATCGGCTCATTACAATTATTCGATGAATCAATTAAACACCAAAAAGTCAGGGTTAATTCATACCGGACAAATTGGTGATGGAGTGTTAGGTGGTTTTGTTTCCAAACCTACTCCCAATTATTTTAGCACTATTTTATCGCAACGATTGGCTCACAAGCTTCCAGAAATTGATACTAAAAAATACAGCTCTGAAGAAACTTTTAAATTATACAACAGAGTGTTTAATGTGACGGTAGCCGGTTCTTACGTTACCCAACAACACGATACTTTTTTAGTTTCTCCTTTTCTGAATCCTGATTTTATTAAACTATGTTTATCTCTTTCTCCATCGATCAAACAAGATGGAAAAATTTACATCGATTGGATTAACCAAAAACACCCTGAGGTGGCAAAATACAAATGGGAAAAAACTGGATTTAAGCCCAATGCCATGTGGAAAATTAAGTTCAGCAGGTTTTCTCAAAAAATTAAAAAGACCTATCATAAAAGCTTAAATAGACTGGATAAAACCTCTATGAATCCTTATGATTATTGGTATCAAAATAATTCGGCAATTCCTCATTTTTTTCAGGTTCATTTTGATATGTATATTCGTTTAATCGAAAATCCTGAATTGAAAAAAGATGTTACTTCACTTTTTCAACATGGAAACACCATTGAAAAATCGATGGTGCTTACATTATTAGAAGCTATTCACAAATACCAATTAAAAAATTGAATTCGGTACAATTCATACAAGATTTTTTGAAACGTAAAGGCGGCTATGTTTTGTTTTCTTCTTACTTTGCTAAACTTATCACGTTTGCTATTTCTGTTTTTATTATCCGTTTATTACCTAAAGAAGAATTTGGTTACATTGCTTATGCCAGTACCATTATTTCCTTTATTGCTCCTTTCAAAGGTTTAGGAATGGATCAAGGGTTATTGCGTTATGGTTCTATTGCCGGCTCGCAACAATTGAAAAAACTTTATTTCAATCAGACCATTAAAAAAGGTTTACTCTACTCTATTTTAACTGTAATTCTTATCTGTGTAATAACTCCCATCTTGAGTATCAACATGAAAGAAGCTTTTATTTTTATACTCATTATGAGCATTCAAATCATTGGTCTTTTATTGATTGAAACGATTAAAATTTATACTCGCATTATCCACCTTAATAAATTGTACGCCAACATTACCATTTACAACAACCTCTTTTTATTTATAGGTGTAGTAAGCGCTTCATCACTTTGGGGAGCTTACGGTTATGTAATTAGTTTGGTGTTGATTCCTATATTCTATAGTGTTTTCTTACTATTTAAACTGCGATTGTTTCAATATAATTCCAATCAGCAAATTGTTTATTCAACTAAAAGTTTTTTGAGTTATGGTTTTTACATGAGCTTAGGAGGCATGCTTTCTCAATTATTGTATGCAGTTGATATTATGCTGATTGGAAACTTAATAAAAGATGCTGAAGCTGTTGCTCAATACAAAACTTCCAACATTATTCCTTTTAGTTTATTGATACTTCCTGTTGCAATTCTCACTACCGACTTTGTGCACCTCGCTAATAAATCGGAGGAAAACAAAAAAGCTATATGGCATTATTACCTTAATTATCTAAAAATAATGTTTTTCATTTCGCTATGTATTTTGGGAACATTCTATTTTTTCTCAGAAGAAATTTTGAGCATTTTTGGTAAGGAATATAGTAAGGATAATAATCTAATGTTTGTTTTCTCTGTTGGTGTTGTGGGAGCTCTTTTGTTACGAATCCCTTTGGGAAATATACTTTCAGCCATAGGTTGGCCTAAAATCAATGCCTTGTTTTCTGTAATAGTATTGGTTATTAATCTAATTGCAGGATACTACTGCGTATTAAATTATGGAATATTAGGAGCAGCTTATACCACCATTGCTTTAATGTGGTTTTCGGGAATATTGTCGTTATTTGCATTGATTTATTATTTAAGGAAATAAATGTCGAAACTCAGCAAACTTAGTCAAGCATTGAAGATTTTACTTCAAAAACCTTATATGATTAATAAGGTAATTGACAGTGAAGATGTTCACAAAGATGCTGTATTGAGCATTTCCAACAACTACCAAGAAGGTTTGCCTACTATTGATTTTACTGAAGTACTTCCTAATTTTAACGCAACCATTAACCCCTACTCTTTTCTAGATGGTGGATCTATGATTACCGATTTAGCATTACTGAAAGGAATGGCTAAAAAATACAACGATTGCACTTATTTTGAAATTGGAACCTGGCGTGGCGAAAGTGTGGCAAATGTTGCCGAAACGGCTAAAGAATGTTTTACATTGAATCTTTCTAACGAGCGTTTGAGAGAAATTGGATTGAGAGAAGAATACATTGCTCAACAAAGTTTTTACTCTAAAAACTTGAACAATGTAGTGCATTTAAAAGGTGACTCTGCCACTTTCGATTTTTCTCCTTATCATGGGAAATGTGATGTTGTTTTTGTAGATGGAGACCATCATTATGAAGCTGTAAAAAGAGATACCGCCATTGCTTTTCAATTGATAAAAGACAAAAACTCTGTAATTGTGTGGCACGATTATGCCCATAACCCTGAAAAAACACGCTGGGATGTTTTTAGAGGAATTTTAGAGGGAACTCCCAAAAATAAAAGAAAACAGCTTTATCATGTTTCAAATACCATGTGTGCTCTATTTACCCAGAAGACTTACCAAATGATAGATAAAAGCAAACTAATTATTCCCACAAAAAAGTTTGAAGTACAAGTAAAAGCTTTGGAAATAAAAAAGTAGATTTATAGTGGGAATATATAGCATAGTACAAAATATCCGCAGGTTTACCCGCAATTACAGAATTGAAAGTTTTGAATAAAAGAGTACTGATATTATTTTGCATAACCTTGATTGGTAGTTGTTTATTTGGACAAACCAATGATAATAGTTTGACTGAAGAAAAAGTGAAATATCAATATGACAAAGATAAATCTGCTGAACATTACACCCCCAAAATTAATATCGGAGAAGAAATTCAGGTAAACTTTGACTGTTGTTTTGACAATGATACAGTTGAAATTTACATAAATGACAGTCTTACAGAAACGGTTGTATTTACTACAGACGAATCTACTAGTTATGCTGATAGCCGAATTTACAAATTTGATAAGAGCAAAAAGGAAACTAAACTAAAACTGGTTTTACCAAATAAAAAAGTTTATTGCGAAATAATTCTGGACAAAAAATATAGTATTCTTCATGTTAACAGAATGGAACATTGGAACAAAACATGGTGGATTACATTTCGGAACTTTGGGATTATATATGAATAAAAAAAGCTGGTAACACTGTATATGAAATCATAGCCGCCTATCGGCAGACTACGCTTCATATACTAACCATTACTTCAAATCCAATAAATCCTCCACTCCCACATAACGTTCAGCCGTAAAACCTTCTGCATATTGCACACCAATTTCACGTCCAAACTGCATCATGCGTCCTTTAATAAAATCAAAAAATTCTTCTCCACTTATAGGAGTTGCAGGTTCTTTTGATTCGGGGTTGTAAAACTGTGAGCTAAAACACTGTATCGATGCTATTTTTTTATCTACAAACTCGCTAACATCCACCACAAAATCAGGTTTAATTAACCTATCTTGTATGTAATGATAAACAGCTTTAGGTCTCCAATGAGTTTGTTGTTTTCCTTCTAATTCCGTTTCTATTTTCAACAAACCGGAATAAAAACAAGCATCCGAAATTAATTTTGAAGCTCTTCCGTGGTCTGGGTGTCTGTCTCTTACAGCATTTGCTAACACCACTTCCGGCTGGTATTTTCTAATCATTTTAATAATCGCCAATTGACTTTCCTTATCATTCTCAAAAAAACCATCAGCCAAACCTATATTCTCTCTAAACTCCACTCCCAATAATTTAGCAGAATTTGAAGCTTCTACCAAACGCAACTCTCCACTACCACGAGACCCCAATTCCCCAATGGTTAAATCTAAAATTCCAACTTTTTTACCTTGAGCAATGTGTTTTAAAATAGTTCCCGAACAACTTAATTCTACATCATCAGGATGAACACCTATGGCTAAAATATCTACCTTCATAATATCCAATAAAACATAAAATTATTAATATAATTGGACTTATACTGCTTATATTTGTTTAAACGATAAAAGTATGAGAATAGAATTTAAAGGTGCCGCTAGAACAGTAACAGGAAGTAAACATTTAATTACCTTATACAACGGAAAAAAAATATTACTGGATTGTGGGTTATTTCAAGGTCAGGATGCTGCTGAAAACAACAACAATAAAAATTTAGGATTTGACCCAACAACAGTTGATTACTGTATTCTATCTCATGCGCACATCGATCACTCCGGTGCCATTCCATACTTGGTAAAAAAAGGGTTTACAGGCAAAATATTTTGCACCTATGCCACTTTAGATTTATGCGAAATTATGTTGGTAGACAGTGCGCATATTCAAGAATCAGACGTTAGATACATTAATAGAAGAAGAGAACAACGCGACCAAGAACCAATAGAACCTTTATATACCATTGAGGATGCTCAAAAATCATTGGAGTATTTTGTAGGAGTGGATTATGAAAAATGGATAAAAATTGATGAAGACATTGAGCTTTGTTTTACTGTGGTAGGTCACATTTTAGGAGCTGGAGCTGTAAATCTAAAAATTAAAGATAACGGAAATGTCCATCGACTTTGTTATACCGGAGATATAGGTCGTCAAAATCATAAAATCATTAAAAACCCAAAGCCATTTCCTCAAACGGATTACATTATTACAGAATCAACTTATGGCGACCGTTTACATGAAGATTTGTTACACAGCGAAGATAAATTACTGGAAGTGGTTTATCACACTTGTGTTACCAAAAGAGGTAAATTAATTATACCTGCTTTCAGCTTAGGAAGAACACAAGAAATTGTTCATGCCTTAGACAGACTGGAAACCAATGGAATGCTTCCTAAAATAAATGTGTATGTAGATAGTCCGCTTTCTACGAATGCTACCGAGATTATGAAAAACCACCCTGAGTGTTATAATGAAAAAGTGTTAAATTACATGAAAGTGGATTCTGACCCATTTGGATTTAATCGTTTAAAATACATTCGTGATGTTGAAGAATCTAAACTGTTAAATGAGGTTAAAGAACCTTGTATTATTATTTCAGCTTCAGGAATGATGGAAGCAGGAAGGATTTTACATCATTTAATAAATAACATTGGCGACCCTAAAAATACCATTTTAGTAGTGGGTTATTGCTCTCCTAATACTTTAGGACACAAAATTGCACGCGGTGATAAAGAAGTAAAAATATTTGGTGAAGACCATGTTGTAAAAGCTGAAGTAAGAACCATGGACGAATACAGTGCTCATGGAGATTATGAAGAAATGATTCAATACTTAAGTTGTCAAGACCCTTCGAAAGTCAAAGAATTGTATTTAGTTCATGGAGAATATGAGGTGCAAATTAATTATCGAGAAAAATTAAATGAGGTCGGATTTAGAAATGTTCGTATTCCTGATTTAAATTCTGAATACTTAATTTAAAACCGCTTTTACTATTCTGTCTTTTTCGTTGATGTCTTTCATTAATTTGACATTTTCAAATCCTTTTTGAACCAATATATCAACCACTTCTTTTCCGTACTTTTCATGGATTTCAAAATAGAGTTTTCCTCCTTTATTCAAGTTATTGATTGCAAATTCACTTATTACATCATAAAATAATAAGGGTTTATTATTAGCTACAAACAAAGCCAAATGAGGTTCATAATTCAACACATTAGTATTCATTTGATCTTTATCAGCCTCAGGTATATAAGGAGGATTACTAACAATCACATCTAGTTTAACATCTAAGTGGGCGTTTCTGTTTTGTAAAATATCGTATTGAAAAAAAGTAACTTCAACATCGTTTAAATGCGCATTATATTGAGCTATATCCAAAGCTTCGTTACTAATATCCAATCCACTTACTTTCCAGTTTTTCATTTGTTTTTTCAAACTAATTGGAATACAACCTGTTCCAGCTCCAATGTCTAATAAATTAATTTCTCCTTGATTTTCATCTAAAATCAATTGTACCAACTCTTCGGTTTCGGGACGAGGAATTAAAGTATGTTCATTTACTTTAAAAGGCAACCCAAAAAATTCCCATTCACCCAATATATAAGCTAAGGGTTTATTCTTTTTTAAGTCTTTTACAGCATATATGATTTTCAATAAATCAGACTCGGACAATCTTTTTTTATCAGATAATACTAGTTGAGATTTAGACAACTGAAAATAATGTTGCATTAATACATAATACATGGCAATAATTTCCGCTTCGTCATAAAATGAAATTAATTCACTTTTAAAATAATCTTTTACAGCTTTTATGGTATTGTCAGGCATTTTCATCGAAGTAAAATTATCAATTAATCAACAGTTTAGTATGAAAGTGTTACTAACTTGTAAAAAACTTCGTTCTGCGTAATTTTTGTAGTTTAACATTATTCTTATATTAGTAGAGGAAATTTAATCACTATGAAAATAAAATATTTAAGCTTTATAGCCTTTTTTGCATTTGCAACAAATATTACAAAAGCGCAAGATGTAGCCGTTGGCGATGAATCAGCTATAAACGTTGCTAAGGCCGAAGAAATTTACAATCGCGGAATCGAAAAATTCAATACTCAAGATTTTCAAGGAGCTATAGAAGCTTTTGACTCCTCTATTACATTGGTTCCAACTTTTGAAAAAGCAATTTTTAATCGTGGTTCAGTAAAATATCAACAAAAAGATATTTTAGGAGCAATGGATGATTTTAATAAAGTAATTGAGTTGAATCCTGATTCTAACAAGGCTCACTTTTTTAGAGGTCGTATTTTTTACGATCAAAACAACAAAGAAAAAGCAATGTCTGATTTTACTCGTGCTATAGAAATTGACAACACCAATGCTGATGCTTATTACTACAGAGGTGGTTTGTATTTTTTAGATGAAAAATACGAGGATGCCCTCAAAGATTTTGATAATGCCATAAAAAACAAACCAAATTATGCTTATGCCTACAACGACAGAGGCAGTGTAAAAAGAATGCTGAACGATATTGATGGTGCCATTCAAGATTATAAAAAAGCCATCGCCAATGATGGAAAAATGTTTTTTGCATACAACAATTTAGGCAGTGCTTACCGAATTAATAAAAAGTATGATGAAGCGATTACTAACTATAACAAAGCTATTGAACTGAAAAAAGATTATTTCATTGCTATTAATAATCGCGGTTATGCAAAACACGAAAAAGGTGATTACAAAGCTGCCATTGAAGATTTTAACAAAGCTATTCAGTTAGATGCTAAATATGTTCAAGCATATAACAACAGAGCTGCTTCTAAATTTAAATTAGAAGACTATGAAGGTTCAGTTGAAGATTGCAATAAAGCTATTAACCTTCAGGCAGATTTTGGACCGGCATACTTAAACAGAGGAATTGCATACGAAATGCTTCGAGAAGACGAGAAAGCCTGTAAAGACTGGAGTAAAGCTGCATCTCTTGGATTGAAAAACGGTAAAAATTTCTCTCAACAAATTTGTAATTAATCTAACAACGCTTAATCATTTTTTCTTATGAAAAAACTTATCATATCATCACTATTACTTTTTATATCATCTGTTGCTTTTAGTCAAGATGTACCATTCGATAAAAGTTTATTTAAAGACCAAAAGGAAGCATTTAAAATTGCTAAAGAAAAGTTAGAAGAAGGATACGAATTATACGAATTGTACCCAGAGACCTTTATGGATGTGAATCATGAAGATTTTAGAGCAAGAAGGAGTAATCACAAAGAAGCTTTACCTCTTCTATTTGAAGCTAATAAATTTAATCCCAACAACGCTCAGTTAAATTACAGAATAGGAAGATGTTATTTAGCCTCTCCTGTTTTTAAGGAGGAATGCATTCCTCACTTTCTAAAAGCCTTAGAGTTAAACCCTCAAGTTGCAAGAGATATTCATTATTATTTAGGTCAAGGATACCATTTAACGATGGAATTTGATAAAGCAATTAGTGAATTTAAAAAACATCAAGCAATCTTAACAGGTAAAGACCCAATAGAAGTTGAAGAAACACAATTACGAATTAAAGAATGTGAAGTAGCGAAAAAATTAGTAGCTAAACCGGAACGAGTATTCATTGACAATTTTGGTAGAGTTGTAAATTCTAAATACCCTGAGTATGGAGCTATTATTTCTGCTGATGAATCAGTTATGATGTTTACCTCGAGAAGAAATACAACAACCGGTGGTGGTATAGCAGGAGGATTAAACGAATATTTCGAAGATATCTATATCACTAATAAAGTGAATGGAGAATGGACTGCACCTGAAAATATGGGGGAAAATGTTAATTCAGAAGAACATGATGCTACTGTAGCTGTTTCACCGGATGCTCAAAGCATGATTATTTACAAAGATGATAAAGGAGATGGTAATTTGTATGAATGTAAATTAGTAGGTTCAACTTGGTCGAAACCTAAAAAGATGAACAAAAATATTAATACAAAATATCATGAATCATCTGCTAGTTATTCTAATGATGGTAAAACATTGTATTTTGTTTCAGATAAACCAGGTGGATTTGGTTTACACGATATTTATGTAACACATTGGGATGAAACTATACAAGATTGGGGAACAGCTACCAATGTAGGTCCAGCAATTAATACTAAATGGAATGAAGAAAGTGTGGTGATTCACCCTGATGGAACCACTCTATACTTTAGTTCTCAAGCTCATGAAACAATGGGAGGTTATGATATTTTTAAATCTACAAAACAAAAAGATGGTAGCTGGGGAAAACCTGAAAACATAGGCTATCCTATCAACACTGTTGATGACGATGTATTCTTTGTTATCAATGCCAGTGGACGAAGAGGATATTACTCTTCATTTAAATCTGATGGTTTTGGAGAAAAAGACATCTACCAAATTACTTTCCTTGGACCCGAAAAACCTGTTCAATTAGCAGGTGAAGATAATTTATTAGCAAACATTGCAGCTCCTGTAAGAGAAAAATTAATTGAAAAACAAGTTGATGCCGCCACAAAACGTATTACTATTTTAAAAGGATTGATTCGTGATGCAAAAACCTTAAAACCATTGTATTCAAGTATTGAATTAATTGATGTTGAGGACAATGTTACTTTAGCCAAATTTGAATCAAACGAGTCCACAGGTAAGTATTTAGTTTCTTTACCATCTGGTAAAAATTATGGTTTAATCGTTCGTGCAGATGGATACTTATTTCATTCAGAAAACTTCAACATTCCTGAAACTTCTGCCTACCAAGAAGTAGAAAAAAACATAGACTTGAAAAAAGTTGAAATAGGAAGCACCATTGTTTTAAAGAATATTTTCTATGATTACAACAAAGCTACTTTGCGTGATGCTTCTAAAAATGAATTGGATCGATTAGTTAAATTATTAAATGAAAATCCAACCATTAAAATTGAACTTTCAGCACATACCGATTCAAGAGGTGGAGACAAGTACAACCAAGATTTGTCCCAACGTAGAGCTCAATCGTGTGTAGATTATTTAATAAAAAATGGAATTAGTGCCGACAGATTAGTTTCTAAAGGTTATGGAGAAGAACAGTTAATTATTAGTGATGCAGAAATAGCTAAACTAAAATTTGAAGACGAAAAAGAAGATGCTCACCAACAAAACAGAAGAACTGAGTTTAAGATTACTGGAAAATAAAATTAAATGATAACTGTTAGATTATATTTATTACTTGTCTTATTAAGTTTTGCACAAGCTTCCTTTTCTCAAGTTAATGCATTGACTGAATATGGTGAAGAAATTATTCTTTATGAAAATGGAACATGGAAATATAAAAACCGTGAACTGGAAGAAGTTGAAATAAAAACCAACTCAAAATCATTCAAAAAAAGTAAAGAATCGACTTTTCTCATCAAAAGTAATCGTTTTAATATTGGTTTCTACATCAATCCAGAAGATTGGACTTTTAAAAAATCAACTACAAATGAAGATGCAGAATACACTTTGAATTACAAAGATGGTGATTTATATGCCATGATTATTACTGAAAAAATAGAAATTCCCATACTTACCTTACAAGGTATTGCCCTTGATAATGCACGAAAAGTTGCTCCAGATATTGAGATTGTAAAACAAGAATATAGAATGGTAAATGATTTAAAAGTCCTTTTTATGCAAATGGACGGGACAATGAAAGGAGTGAAATTTACTTATTACGGTTATTATTATTCTAATGAGCAAGGTACTGTGCAATTTGTAACCTTTACCTCCCAAAATTTATTACCGGAATACAGGTCTTTATGTGATGATTTACTTAATGGAATGGTTATTTTAGATTAAGATCTAATTAAGTTTTTTAGTCTTAAGTCTAATTGAATTTCCAATTACAATTACATCTGAAAAAGCCATAGCTAAAGCTGCAACCATCGGATTAAGAAAACCAAAAGCCGCAATAGGTATAGCTACCACATTGTAAAAGAAAGCCCAAAACAAGTTTTGTTTAATAGTTTTAAGCGTATGCTTACTAATTAAATATGCCTCATAAACCTGACTCAAATCTTTATCATTCAATAAAACCACTTGAGCTGTCTGTACAGCTACTTGAGTAGCATTACTCAACGAGACACCCACACTAGCTTTTGCCAATGCAGGAGCATCATTGATGCCATCTCCTACCATTACTGTTGGAGCCTGTTTCACTAATTCATCTATTTTTTCTAATTTATGCTCGGGCAACTGTTCGCTATAAACAGTCTGAATATTTAAGTGTTTTGCCAGTTCATCACACTTTTGCTTAACATCCCCACTTAACAACACAGTATTAATTCCTTGGTCTTTGAGTAAACTCATTGTGTTAGCTGCATTCAATTTCAACTCGTCCTCAATATCAATTCCTGCAATTAATTCATTATTCTTGAATAAATAAATAGCATGTTCTTCAGCCTCTTGGCCTGTCAACAATCTTTTCGAACCTAACTTATAAATATTAGATTTGTCTGTTATTTCTAATCCAACACCTTTAATTTCTTTAATGTTTGAAAACTCCATTTTATTAGCATCTCCTTTTAAATAATTGACTATTGATTTAGCAATAGGATGAGATGAATGTTGTTCAATACTATACAAAAGGTTTTTAATTTCTTGTTCGTTCACCAAACTGTATAATTTGGTTCTTTTAATAATAAACTTACCGGTAGTGATGGTTCCTGTTTTATCAAACACCATGTTTTTTGCTCTGGCAAAAACTTCCAAAGTACTACCTCCTTTTATTAAAATTCCTTTTTTTGCAGCCCTCCCAATTCCAACCATTACAGCTGTTGGAGTAGCTAATCCCATAGCACAAGGGCAAGAAATAACCAATACTGCAATGCTTTGCATCATGGCTTGTTTAAATTCAATCTTAAAAACAAAAAAAGCCAATATGAAAGTAAGAAGGGAAATACCCACTACCACAGGAACAAAAATCGCACTAATCTTATCGCCCAATCGTTGTATTCCTGGTTGGTCTGCCTGAGCGTTTTTAACCATTTGAATAATTTTAGAAAGAACTGTTTCCTCACCGACTTTCTCTACCTTAATTTTTAAGTTTCCTTCTTCTACAATCGTTCCTCCTATTACTTTTTTACCTTCTTTCTTTTCCACAGGTAAACTTTCTCCGGTAATCATTGACTCATTAATAGCTGCATCGCCCCAAATAATTTCTCCATCTATAGCAATTTTATCTCCGGCATTTACCTGAATAACATCCCCTACTTTTAAATCCTCAGCATTTACAATTTCAATAGAACCATTTTCTAAAACTCTTTTGGCTTCAGTTTTTTGCAGTTGGGTTAATTCTTTTATAGCTGTGGTTGTTTGTTTTACTGAACGATGTTCCAATACATTTCCCAATAAAACCAAAGTAATAATGGTAGCCGCCGTTTCATAAAACAAATATTGATGTTCATGTTCGCTTCCTAAATGCTGTATGGTTCCTATTAAACTATAAATGAATGCCGAAGTAGAGCCAATTAAAATCAGTACATCCATATTTGGGATTCCACTTTTTAAAGAACCCCAAGCACTTTTACCAAAATGTAAAAAACCAACCACAAAAACAGGTAAACACAATGCTAACTGTACCCAAACATTATTCAAGAAAAAATCTTTAGGAACAAACATGTGTAAAAACAGAGGTATGGTAAAAATTAAAGAGAAGTAGAATTTTTTCTCAATAGTCGAAGCTCCTGAATGGCTGTGATGATGACCATGATGAGCATCCTCTTCTACTACTTTATAACCTAAATTATTGATGCCATTTTTTATTTCCTGAAGAGAAAGATTTTGTGCATTTTTAAATAATACCTCCCCTGTAGAAAAATTGACGTTTACTTCTTCCAGTCCTTTTTTTTCTAAATGTTTTTTAATGCCCAATGCACAATTGGCACAAGTCATTCCTTCTACATTTAAAGTGGTATTTTGCTCTTTGCTCATTTATACAAAGTTAAACATAAGCTAGGGGCAAAAGAATTTATGCCACAAAAATTAATCGATTTGCTTTTTAATGTTCGTGTAAATAAAAAAATGTATTATATTTGCCGTCCCAAAATGGTGGTTGTAGCTCAGTTGGTTAGAGCACTAGATTGTGGTTCTAGGGGTCGTGGGTTCGAATCCCATCTTCCACCCAAAAAGAAAGCCTCACAAATTGTGAGGCTTTCTTTTATCTATACTTCAACAACAAATTAGGGTAATCAGAAATAATTCCATCTACCCCTCTTTTAATTAAGACTTCAATGGTTTCAGGGTCGTTTACTGTCCATACATGTAGCTCTTTGCCAAATTCATGCACTTTATCAATGATGGATTGGGTAGCATATTTATGTTGTACAATAATTTCATCCACAAAATAATACCGATGTAATGGTTTAAAATTTAATCCCTTATCAAAAGACAAAGGTAAACTCGCATGTTTTCCTACAAACAGTTTTCCTGTTTTTACTTCTTTATTTAGTTTATTAATTCTAAATAAAGCTCTGTCGTTAAAAGAAATAATCTTACACCAATCAAGTGCATTTTTACTTTTAATAACATTCAAAATATGGCGTTCAATATTGGGATAATACAAATAACTGTACTTTGTTTCTATGACCAATTCAGCTCTACCATTAATTAAATCAATAACTTCAGCTAAAGTAGGTACCTTTTCATCAATGTAAACTCGATTAAATTTAACCCCAGCACTAAATTTTAAAATTTCATCGTAGTTCATCAATTTTACAAAACCAAACCCATCAGTGGTTCTTCTCAATGTTCTATCGTGCAATACAATAATCACATTGTCTTTGGTTTGTTGTACATCAATTTCAATTCTATCTACACCTAAATCTAATGCCAATTGAATAGAAGCCAATGTATTTTCAGGTGCTAATCCACCCGCTCCTCTATGCCCTGTTATTGTTAATTTACTCATATAGATAATAATAGCCGAGAAAATTCTCGGCTATGCATTATTTAGTTCAATAATTATTTTACAGGGTAGTAAATTGCAGTTCTTAACTCTTCAGGTTTTACTTCCATTGGGTCGTCAATATATTCTTCCCAAGGTCCACCAGCTTGTTCCAATCCTTTTACTTTCATATATTCTTCTATAGCATTATAAGTAGCTACACTTGTTTCATAACTTCCTACATGAATAGCCTTTACCGCTTTACCTTCGTGAGTAAATCCTTTTTGCACTCTTCCACTTAATTTTACATTATCTAGAGCTTCTAATACCGGAATAGCCGCATTAAATTCCCAATACATTTCCTCCATCGAAAATTTAGTAGTAATTGCTAAAGGTGCACCAGCCATGTTTAATTTATTTGCTTCCATTACTGCTCCTATTTCTCCATAGGCAGCTCCTATTTTTATAGCAATAGAATCAGAGTTTAAAGAAGAGGATTCAGAAACATATAAAATTGGTTGAGCTGTTAATTCAACTTCTGTAACCTCCACTTTTGGAGCCACTTCAACAGCTTCACATATTTTTTTGATATCTGCTAACCCTTGTTCAAATTGAGGTCCTAACTCAGCTTCTAAATCCATAAACAACATCATTGGACGAACCATGAATCCAAATTCTCCTTCGTCAAACCATTCCAATAAAACAGAATCTCCTTCTTGCATATAATTAAATCCTCCATGAGAAGTCATTTCAAATGGAACTAAGAAAGTTAAATCGTAGTAGAATTTTTTATTTTTTTCAATTTCCGAAGTAATCATTCCTCCAGTTCCAACATTATCAGGATTTCCTACCCAACTCATAGCCGCACCAGTTTCTTGGTTATCATTTTCAATAGTATATTTTGCATTAGCATCTAATTTAGCCCATGGTGACCAAGCAGCCCAATTCCCATAAATAGAAGTTTGGTCAAAAACAACATCAACAGGAGCAGCAATTTTAATACTTCTAGTAATTTTGTAACCCGAAGGTCCCACTAAACCAAGTATTAAATAAATACCTACTAATACCAATACAACAATTAATAATTTTTTTAGAATTTTCATTTTTTAAAGTTTTAATTTTCAGTCAAATATAATAAGTTTTTAATTAACCATTATTTCTGAATAATCATTTAATTCGTTGTAAACACTATCTCTTTCAATAGGCTTTCTTCCTACTTCTTTAATCAATTGAATCATTTGTTCAGTAGTCATAACTGGTTTTTGCTCTTCTGCTCCTGCCATTGAGTAAATTTTAGTAGAATCGTCAACTGTTCCATCCACATCGTTTACACCAAAAGAAAGTAATAATTGAGCTGTTTTTCGTCCTATCATCGGCCAATATGCTTTGATGTGATTGAAATTATCTAAATAAATACGCGACATTGCAAAAACTTTCAAATCTTCAATTATACTCACCTCTTCTATATCAGACATCTGATTATTTTTATTTCTAAATTTTAAGGGAATAAATGCATTAAATCCACCTGTTTTATCTTGTAGTTCTCTTAACCTATTCATATGATCAATCAAATGCTCGTAATTCTCTAAATGTCCGTAAAGCATTGTTGCATTAGAAGGCATACCAACGCTATGTGCAGCTTCATGCATTTCTAACCATTGAGCCGAAGTACATTTATCTTTACAAATCTGTTCTCTAATCGTTTCATCAAAAATTTCAGCCCCACCACCTGGCAAAGAACCTTGTCCTGCATCTTTTAAGATTTGTAAGCATTCTTTGTAGCTCACTTTGGCTTTACGAGCCATATAATCCAATTCTACTGCTGTAAAAGCCTTTACATGCAATTCAGGTCTTATTTGCTTAATGTTTTGAATTAAGTTTTTAAAGTACTCCAAGCCCATTTTTGGATGCACACCACCTACAATGTGAACTTCTGTTATATCAACATTATCATAAGCTTTGATAGCATCATAAATCTGTTCTTCGGTCATTTCCCATGCATCATAGTCTTCTTTTTCTCTTAAAAAACGAGAATAGCTGCAAAACTTACAATCAAATACACAAATGTTGGTAGGTTCAATGTGAAAATTCTTATTAAAATAAGTTTTATCTCCATGTCGTTTTTCTCTGATATTATTCGCTAGAGCTCCCAACAAACTCAATTCGGCATTTTCATACATATACAAACCTTCTTGAGGAGACAAACGCTCACTGTTAATTACCTTATTAGATATTCTTACCAATTCATCATTATGTACAGATTTACTGATGAGTGAGGATAAATTATGTTCTGACATATTCAATAAAAATTTCTACAAAAATAAATATTCCCATAAAAAAAGCGTCCCGAAATTTCGGGACGCTTTAAATAGTTATGAACTTTTATATTATTTAGCTAAAAGTACTTTTTGAGTAGTCACCTGTCCATTAGAAGTTACTTTTACAAAGTAAACTCCATTTGGTTGGTCGCTTAAATCAAAATTAACATAATTAGAAGTAGTACTAGTTGAATAAACTCTATCTCCAATCATATTAAATACATCTATAGATGCATTACCTTTAGTTGGTAAAGCTACTTTAATTGCACCTGTAGTTGGATTTGGAGCAACAACAGTTTGATCAATATTAGCACCAACCCATTCTTTTTCTCCTGTTGCAATATCACAAATAACAGCTACTACAGTACCTTTGTAATCAACACCCCAAAATGCGATATCTCTCCATCCAATACCAGCTTCATTAGCCCATGTAGTATTTCCTGCAGTTCCCGTAGCAAGTCCCATTGCTAAAGTATCACCTGCACTTGGAGCAGAAGGGTGATCGTATCCAATGTAGAATGGTCCTGTTAATGGAATAGCCGGAGAAATAGGTACAGCAATAAATTGATTTAAGTTAGCTGAGAATTGTCCAGAAGTAACTGAAGCTTGAGCCATAATAGTTCCCGGTGCAGTAGAAATAGCTCCATTAGCAGCATCAAATCCAGCTCCATCAGCATTCCATATTTTTAAAGTAGTTGCACCTGTACCTGAAGACTGAACAAAAACATACATTACATCTGTTAATTCTTTACCAGAACCAGAAAAAGGTACAATCGAAGCCCAACCATTATCATCATAACAGTTATTACCCATTATATATCCATCCTGTGGTGTACATAAATCAGCACTCCAATAAGCACCACCAAATCCTTCTGTATTCCAATCCCAACCAGCAATTGTTGAATCACAAGTTATAGTTCCGGCAGGATTTACAGTAACATATAAAGATCTTGTTAACATATCAGAACCACCATTATCATCACCAACTGTTAAAGTAACATCATACTGACCAGCAGTATTATATGTAATAGCAGGAGGTGTTTGTCCATTAAAAGTATTTGGTGTTCCACCAGGGAAATTCCACACCCAAGAGTTTAAGTTATCAGGACTAAGTGAAGCATCAGTAAAAGTAACTGTTTGTCCTTCGTTAATAACCAATGGATTACCAGTAAAATTAGCAGAAATAGCAGCAACTCCACAAACTGTAGAAGTTAATAATGAAGCTCTTCTTGGAGCACTATTGAAAACAGCATCTACTACCGCTTTTTGACCGTTTGTGAACATATACATACAAGCATCATCTGTATAATCCATATAGTTCATAGACATATCTCCACTATTACTACATGATGTATTTGTAGCAAAATTTGGACAACCATAATTTTCATCAGCTTGATTTGGTGTATCAGCAACTCCATCAGAACCAGTACATGCTGTACCATCATCTCCCCAAATATGATATAATCCGAAACAATGTCCAATCTCATGTGTAGCTGTTCTACCTTTATTATAAGGTGCTTGAGCCGCTCCTGTATTTCCATAAGCATTGTATGCAACTACAAGACCATCTGTATTTGCAGATCCACTATTAGGAAATTGTGCATATCCTAATACTCCATTCATATCACCTCCAAATCGAACAACCCATATATTAAAATATCTAGTAGGATCCCATTGAGTTGCAGCTTTCATTGATTCGCACGCTGCATTACCAAAGGAAGCAGTACCATAATTCACTCTATCAATACCATTCGTTGGGTTTCCTGTAGGGTCTTCTGTAGCCATACAAAATTGAAAATCCATATTAGCTGCAACACTTTGATAAATAGATGGTGTATTACCAAAATCAGAATTTGTAGCAGAAAAATCTTGATTTAATATATCTACTTGCGATATAACCTGAGCATCAGAAATATTCTCTCCTGAACCTAACGCATCACCATTATGAATAACATGAACAACTATAGGAATATTTCTAGTTGCCTTTTTAGCAGATGGATTGTTTTGGTTTTCTTTAACAATTTTATCAAGCCATTTTCTATATTCTTCCTGAGTAGGAATAGATGGATCAGCCATTCTTCTCAGCGCTTCCATTTCTGTTGTTAAACATCTGATATGTCCAGATGGAGTTCTTTTTGCATTCTGAATCATCTCACCAGCAGCCTGCTGATCAATTTGATGAGTGTGGGTTTTTAATGGTAAAGCTTTTCTATTGTTTTGTCCAAAAGCTAAAACCGTACTCAGAGCAATCGATGAAATTAATAAAGTACTTTTTTTCATAATTATATAAGTTTAGTTTTAAAAATCCGTTAAATTTATTAAAAATCTGAATCGCTTCAAAATATTAAATCCTGTAATTATTAAAATCCTAATCTATTTTTTTTGAAAGCAACCTTTATTTGTATCTTATCGTCTTTCTATATAAATGGAGATTTTTTAAAAGTTAATATAGATAGGTTTAAAACATTTATTTTCTCTCCAAAATCCCAAAAAGCCACTTTTTAGTGGCTTTTTCTTATTCAAATATTTTTGAAGGATTTAATATTTCGTTAGGGTCGAATAGCTTCTTAATACTTTTCTGAATATCAATCATTTGTAAAGAAAAGGGGATATCCATATATGATTTTTGTACTAATCCTATACCATGTTCACCTGAAACGGTTCCTTTTAACTGAACACACAAATTAAAAATTTCTCTAATGGCGAATGGTAATTTATTATTCCAATCATCATCGCTCATTGTATCCTTAATAATATTTACATGTAAATTTCCATCCCCTGCATGTCCATAACAGACCGATTTAAATCCATATTGTAATCCTATTTCCTTCACACCCTTTAATAAAATCGGTAATTCTGCACGAGGAACGACTGTATCTTCCTCTTTGTATATAGATTTTGATTTCACTGCTTCCCCCACAACACGTCTAATTTTCCATAATTTGTCTTTTTGTGTAGCATCTTCAGCAAATAATATTTCATCACAATCAAATCTCTCTAAAACCTCATAAATTTTCTCACATTCTTTATATAAAAGCTCATTGTCATTCCCATCCACTTCAATTAATAAATGTGCTTGTATATTTTCGGGGATTGAAAAGGCAGTATCTCCTATATGTTTTGCTCCCCACAGCAGAGCATCTCTCTCCATAAACTCCATCCCAGATGGAATTATACCTGCTTTAAATATTTCTGCAACTGCCTCACACGCATCTTCGGCTTTATAAAAGGGAACTAACATTAATAAGTCATTTTGCGGAAAAGGCAACAACCTAAAAACGGCTTTAGTGACAACTCCCAATGTCCCTTCACTCCCCACCATTAATTGTGTTAAATTATATCCTGTTGAGTTTTTAAGCACATTTGCACCTGTCCAAACTATTTCTCCATTTGGCAAAACTATCTCCAAATTCAACACATAATCTTTAGTAACACCATACTTTACAGCTTTAGGACCTCCTGAATTTTCTGCTATGTTTCCTCCGATAAAACAACTTCCTTTACTAGCAGGATCGGGAGGATAAAATAAGCCTTTTTCTTTTACAGCTTCCTGAAAAACCTGAGTAATAACTCCAGGTTCTACAGTTGCCTGAAGATTTCTTTCATCAATTTCTAAAATTTGATTAAACCTCTCCATTGACATTAAAATACCTTTATTTACAGGTAACGCACCACCGCTCAATCCTGTTCCTGCGCCTCTTGGTGTTAAAGGAATTAGATGTTGATTACAAAATTTAAGAATTTG
The DNA here is from genome assembly GCA_020635825.1 of Flavobacteriales bacterium. Lineage (GTDB taxonomy): Bacteria > Bacteroidota > Bacteroidia > Flavobacteriales_E > Vicingaceae > Vicingus. Next base: position 206,553 of record JACJZA010000008.1, on the reverse strand, counting down.
AGAAATTTCTTCAGGAGTTCTTGGAAAAACTACAAGCTCAGGAAAAAACTTTAAATCTTCTGTTTCGTCATGAGAGTATTTATCCAATGTTTCTTCGTCAAATTTCACCCATGATTCTCCAACAATTTGTTGTAATTCTTTTATATTTTCAGGTTTTATTGAATTATAATTCATCTTTTTTCAGTAAAAATTTAAAGGTAATAAATAATAGAAATCCTTCTATTTAAAAGTGAATATTTATATTTGCAAAAGTTTTCGGCCTCGTGGCGCAACTGAATAGCGCATCTGATTACGGCTCAGAAGGTTACAGGTTTGAATCCTGTCGAGGTCACAAAAAATCCCGCTTTTGGCGGGATTTTTAATTTATATTAATTTCATAAGCACATTTAAAATGTCCTTCGGGACATTCTTTTTTCCCGTGAAGCCCACAAGGTCTACAGTTTAACTTTCCAGAAACCTCAATTATTTTTTTATTTTTAGAAAGTGGTCCAAATCCAAAACTTGGAACTGTTGAACAGAAAAATGCAGTAACAGGAGCATCTGTAGCTGAACAAATATGTAAAGGAGCAGAATCATTTACATAATTCATTTTAGCAGTTTGCATCAATGCGGCTGATTCTAAAAAAGATAATTGACCACACAGATTGACTACATTTTTATTTTTAGAAAGTAATTTTATTTCTTCGCATTGCTCCAAATCTGCTTTTCCACCCAATAAATAAATCATTTGCTTATCTTTAATAGTGTGAATCAATTGAATCCATTTTTCTTTTGGAAGTTGCTTTGTAAACCATACAGAAGTGGGAGCCATACAAACATATTCTTGCCTTTTATATTGCTCTACATCTTCATAATTTTTATTGGATGGATAGAGTTTAGGTTTACTAGGTCTCGAATCAGTTAGTTCTGCTATTAATAATTGATTTCTTTCAATTTCGTGTTTTCCATTTCCAATTTGATGTTCTACTTTTTTAGTGAAAGAAAAAGATAAGGGATTCTTTTTGAACCCAATTTTTTGTTTGGCACCGGATAAAGTGGTTATTAACCCACTAGAAGCAAAACGTTGTAAGTTTATTACAACATCATATCTACTTCTAGCTACTTGTTTGGTAATTTGCTTTAAATTATCATACTTCTTATTTTTTTTATCCCAAATCAATACTTCGTTAATAAAAGGATGATTTTCTAACAACCCTTCATTTCCTTTTCTCAATAAAAAATCTATTTGGCTCTCAGGGTAAAATTGTATCAATTTTTCCACTATTGATGTTGCTAGAATTACATCACCAATAAATGCAGTTTGTATGACCAAAAACTTTTTCATTAAACCGCTACATCGTATTCTCTTAAAGCATTATTTAAAGATGTTTTCAAGTCTGTACTTGCTTTTCTTTTACCGATGATTAAAGCACAAGGAACATTGAATTTTCCAGCTGCAAAATCTTTTGTATAAGAGCCCGGAATTACTACTGATCGCTCAGGAACTTCTCCTCTATACTCAATTGGTTCACTTCCACTTACATCAATAATTTTAGTCGACTTTGTCAATACCACATTTGCTCCTAAAACTGCTTCTTTTTTTACTCTTACTCCTTCCACTACAATACACCTAGAACCAATAAAACAATCATCTTCAATAATTACAGGTGCTGCTTGCAATGGTTCCAAAACACCCCCTATACCTACACCTCCACTTAAATGAACATTTTTTCCTATTTGTGCACAAGACCCAACTGTTGCCCATGTATCTACCATGGTACCTGAATCTACATAAGCTCCAATATTTACATATGAGGGCATCATAATTACTCCTTTGGCTAAATAAGCTCCATATCGTGAAACTGCATGAGGAACTACCCTTACACCTAATTCGGCATAATTAGTTTTTAATTTCATTTTATCATGAAATTCAAAAGGACCTACTTCAATGGTTTCCATTTTTTGAATAGGAAAATACATCACTACAGCTTTTTTAACCCATTCATTTACTTGCCAATCGTCTCCATTAGGTTCTGCTACTCTCAATTTACCTTTATCCAACAATTCAATTACTTCTCTAATTGACGATTGAACCTGATTGTCCTTTAATAATTCTCGGTTTTCCCAAGCGTTTTCAATTATGCTTCTTAATTCGTTCATTTTATTTTGATATCATTAAATCTTCTAATAATTGTGTGGTACCTTCCCAAGTATAATTCTGTTTTACAAACTCATACCCATTTTCGGAAAGTTTTTGATAAAGTTCTTGATTCTCCAATAAATTTACAATATGATTTACATAATCCTCAGGTGTTTCACCTATTAAAGCATCTTTTTCATGTATAGCACCCAATGCATTATTAGCCAACTTAGAGGTAATACAAGGTAATTTCATCGCCATTGCTTCTAGTAATTTATTTTGCAACCCAGTTCCGATTTGCATAGGAGCAATAAAAATTTTTGATGCAGCATAATAATCTGATATATCCTCAACCCAACCAGTAACAGTAACTTTACTCGATTGTAAAGCTTTTACTCTTGCATCTGGGGTAGCACCAACAATGGCTAAATTAACATTAGGAAACTTCTGCCATAAAAGAGGCATAATCTCATTTATAATATATACAGCGCTATCAATATTTGGAGGATAGCCCATGTTTCCGGTAAAAATCAAATCATATTTTTTTTCTACTTCTTTAAACTGAAAAGTAGAATAATCAACCCCATTTGGTATCACCTTTATTTCGTGATTTTTTATGTGCACTATTAATTCTTTATCCTGATTTGAAATAATGCTTGTATGATTAAAATCGTTAAAAACATCATGTTCATATCGTTTTAATCTTTTTGTTTCAATTTTTAAAAAAGGCTTTAAGTAAAAAGGAGCATTTTCAACCCTTCTCTCCATACCTCTGGCAAAAGCATCCATGTAGTCAAGCGTTTTCTCAATTTTCAAGTCTCTTACATACTCAGTTACCCTGATTAACTGACAATAGATATAGTCTGGCTTTACTTTTTCGATTAAATTTTCTATTTTTTTATGTGCTCCAGCACTATAAAAATAGGATACTTGTAAAGATTTTTTCCCAAATAACAATTGCATTAACAAGTTCCAATAAATCTTTAATTTATACAATCTAATTACCTCAACTTGAACGCAATACTGTTTCAATTTTTCAATAGAAGAATTAGATACTTTTTCGTCTGATAATGCACAAAGTACAATTTCATGTTTTTTGGATAATTCTTTGATTTGGTGAAACGCACGTAACTTGTCCCCTTTTTCAAGAGGGTAAGGAAATCGTGATACCAAAACAAAAATCTTCATTAAAATAAATCTATTAATTTTTTAATGATAACCGCATTATCATACTTCTCTTCTATTAGTTTTCTAGCATTATTGCCAATTACTTCTAGTTCCGACAAGTTTTCCATACACCAATTAATAGATTGTACAAAATCATCAGCTGTATCAGCAATCAAGACATTTTTTTTATGCTCAGCATCTATTCCTTCCAATGCTATATCTGTTGCTATAACAACTTTCCCTAAAGCCATGGCTTCAATAATTTTTACTCTCATCCCACTACCCGAAAAAAGAGGTGCTATCATTATTTTATTTTCGTTGATAAAATCAACAGCACTTGGGACTTCACCGATTATTTTAACATTATGTTGTTTCCAATGTGTTAACCAGTCTGGCATTTTTTTACCTGCAATATTAATCAATGCTTCAGGGTGCTTTTTTTCTACTTGACTCCAAACCTTATCCAAAAACCATTTTATGGCTTGTTGATTGGGCACCCAATCCATGCTACCTATATGGAAAAAATCGAATTGGTTGTTATTTTTATTTACTTGATAATCATTCAAGTTTATACCAAATGGAATAACATTAATAGGCTTCTTACAGCCCAATTCGATAAATTTCTTCTTGTCTTTATATGTAATTGAAGCGATAGCGTCTAATTCATTTAAAACAGCTACCTCATCCTTTTTAAGTTGTTTTGCTAAATGATTTAGATAGAACTTTTTAATTGGATTTTTTTCACTTTCAGCACTTCTTTCCCATATTTCAAACTCTACATTATGTGAACGCAATATTACCTTTGCATCTGTGCATTTCCTTATGGCTTGAAGATAACCAGTAACGAAAAGTCCTTCTAACAATACTATATGGTATTTTTCTTTCTTTAATGTATTTACAATTAAGCCTTCAAATTTTTTGCAAAAAAATCGACTTAAATTGTAAGATTTAGAAGAGAAAAAATGCACCAAAGCAGGCAATAATTTAACCCTAGTATCGATAAAAACATGTTGAATCTGGGTTGATTGAATATACTTTTCTGAAAGTTTTTGTTTTTGAAAAGGATGTTTATGTGTACTAAGAGTGAGAATTTTAACTTCAATATTATTGTTTAATAATCCTTCAGTAATATTATTACTAGCCTTACAACCTCCATCAACAGATGGACGAGGTGGCTTAGAACATATTTGAAGAACTTTCATTGATTATTTCTTTTTGAATAGTTTTTTAATGAAGCCAAAATACGATTCTATATTAAACATCGCTGAATCTGTGGTAGCTTTATAAGTAAAGAAAATTCCCAAGGGAAATAAAACTGCTGTTGCCAACCACATTCCTTGATAAGGTTCTATTACCATTTCTTTTGCCATTTTTTCACCAGAAATAGACAATATCCAAAACAATAAAAAGAAAATAACAGAAATAACAACAGGCATTCCTAAACCTCCTTTTCTAACAATAGCTCCCAATGGAGCTCCTATAAAAAACATAATGATACAAGCAATGGAAAATGTAAACTTTCGATGCCATTCTACCTCTATATTTAACAAACTTTCTTGCTGGTAATCCATCTCCACCATAGCAGCTGATGCCCTTCCCTTATTTGTTCTTGCATTATTGAGTGCTAGATTATATGCTTGATTTATATTTTCTTTTTTAAGAGATTTTATCAATTCACCAATTGACTTATACTCAACATAATTTACATTATTATCTACTCTTAAAAGAGTATCTTTTTTTAAATAGTTTTTTGAAATGGTATTAAAAAATTCTTCTGTTCTTATTTCATAATATTTGGTTAGTGTGTCTGTTTTATTAGAAAGTTGCTCTAAATTTAACATACGATAATCTTCCTTAAACAATTCCTCGTCAGTTCTATTTAATTTAAACCCTGACATATCAATTCGCATCTCGTACTCTTTAAATGCAAACCTTGAAAGAGGATAAACTTTATCTCTCCTGCCTTCATATTTCTCTTGATAATCAATTCCATGAAATAGTCGAATAGAGAAATAAGTTTTATCATCAGATATCTTCATAATGGCAGAATCCGCAACTGTTAAATGTCTATTCCCTTGATTTTCGACATGATCATAAATCATCACATCTTTTAATAAATCTCCATCTTCTCTAGGAATTTTCTTTTTTACTCGAATTACATATCCATCTATTTCGTTGTAAAAAACATCAGGCAAAATATTAAATGCAGGTTTTTGAGAACGTATATCATGCAATAAGGAATAAAATTTCAGGTTTGCAACAGGAATAACATTGTTTGCAAAAAAGAAAGCACAAATACTAATAATCGTAACCATTATAATTAAGGGTTGCATCACTTTTTGTAAAGAAATACCAGCTGCTTTAAATGAAACTAATTCAAAATGTTCACCAAGATTTCCAAAAGTCATTAAGGAGGCCAACAATATTGACAGTGGTAATGCTAAGGGAACCAAGTTCGCTGAAGCAAAAATGAGCAATTCAGCGATGGTATACCACTCCAATCCTTTACCTAACATATCATCTATATACAACCAAATAAACTGCATTAGCAATACAAACAATGCAATAAAAAAGGTCATGATAAATGGCCCAATAAACGATTTTAATATAAACTTAGAAGCTTTCTTCACCCTGTGTTACTATAGCGCAAATATAGGTAAACCAACCTTTAGTTGAGTAAACGATAAATGTAGAATAAATGTTGAGTTGAGTAGTAAAAAAAATGCCGGAATAAATCCGGCATCTCTATATTTAATTTTTTATTTAAACTGATTGGAAACAATTAAATCTTTCGTACCATGAGTCCAAGAGTAAAATCCTTCGCCTGATTTCACTCCGAGCTTACCAGCAGTTACCATATTTACCAACAAAGGACAAGGAGCATATTTTGGATTTCCAAATCCATCATGCAATACATTTAGAATAGATAAACAAACATCTAAGCCAATAAAATCGGCTAATTGTAATGGTCCCATTGGATGAGCCATACCTAATTTCATTACAGTATCAATCTCTTCTACTCCGGCAACACCTTCAAACAAAGTAATAATTGCTTCATTAATCATAGGCATTAAAATTCTGTTTGCTACAAAACCAGGATAATCGTTTACTTCTACAGGAACTTTACCAAGATTTTTTGATGTTTCCATAATCAGTTTTGTAGTTTCATCAGAAGTTGAATAACCTCTGATAATTTCAACTAACTTCATTACTGGAACAGGATTCATAAAGTGCATTCCAATTACTTTTTCTGGTCGATTAGTAACAGCAGCAATTTGAGTGATCGAAATAGATGATGTATTAGTTGCTAGAATAACATTATCATGTGTTGCATCACTTAAAGCTTTAAATATTTTTAATTTCAAATCAACGTTTTCAGTTGCAGCTTCAACTACTAATTCAACTCCTTCTACTCCTGGAATAGTATCAGTATAAGTAGTAATATTGGCTAAAGTGTTAGCTTTATCTGCTTCAGTAATTTTTTCTTTTGCTACCATTCTATCTAAGTTTTTAGAGATGGTCGCTAAGGCTCTATCTAAAGATTGTTGTGAGATATCAATTAAATTAACTTTATATCCACTTTGTGCAAATGTGTGCGCAATTCCATTCCCCATTGTTCCGGCTCCAATAACTGCAACTTTTTCCATAATATATTCTAGTTTTTGTAATTAATAATTTTAATGAGTTGTTAAAGATAAAAATAAAAAATCCCGCAACAAGCGGGATTTAAATATTTAAATTAATGTCCTTTTGCAGCTAAATATCTTTCTGCATCAAGAGCAGCCATACAGCCTGTTCCTGCAGCAGTAATTGCTTGACGATAGGTTTTATCTGCCGCATCTCCACAAACAAAAACACCCTCTACATTGGTCAAAGATCTACCGGGAACATTTTTAATGTAGCCTACTTCATCCATGTCAATATAAGGTTTAAAAATATCAGTATTGGGTTTGTGACCAATCGCCACAAAAAATCCTGTACAAGGAATTTCTTTGGTATCTCCGGTTACGTTATTTTTTACTCTAACACCCGTTACTAAATCGTTTTCACCTAAAACTTCATCAGTTTCTGTATTAAACAAAATTTCAATATTCGGAGTATTTTTAACTCTTTCAGCCATTATTTTTGACGCTCTAAATTCATCTTTACGAACCAACATAGTAACTTTAGTACATATGTTAGATAAATAATGTGCTTCTTCACAAGCTGAATCCCCTGCACCTACTATTACAGTTTCTTGTCCTCTGTAGAAAAACCCATCACAAACGGCACAAGCAGAAACTCCTCCACCCGCTTTTAAGTATTTTTGTTCAGATTCCAATCCTAAGTATTTTGCTGAAGCACCAGTTGAAATTATAACTGTATCAGCATGAATTTCTTTTTTGTCTTCAATCCAAACTTTATGAACTGGTCCTGAAAAATCAACTTTTGTAACCCAACCACTTCTCACATCTGTATCAAATCTTTTTGCTTGTGCTTCTAATTCCATCATCATTTCAGGCCCGGTAATTCCTTCGGGATATCCTGGAAAATTCTCCACTTCGTTAGTGGTGGTTAATTGCCCTCCAGGTTGCATCCCTTGATACATAACCGGTTTCATATTAGCTCTGGCAGCATAAATAGCTGCTGTATAACCTGCAGGACCAGAACCTATAATTAAACATTTTACTTTTTCAATTTCTTCTGACATAATAATTCTCTTTTAGATCATTTTTGAAGTTCAAAATTACCCAAAAAAGAAAGGATATTTTTATTGGATTTATTAACCAATTGACCCTTTTTTCAACAAAAATAATTACAATTGCACTCGAAAATGTTCGGGGTGTAGCTCAGCCCGGTTAGAGTACACGTCTGGGGGGCGTGTGGTCGCTGGTTCGAATCCAGTCACCCCGACAATAAAAAAGACCTTATTTTTACAAGGTCTTTTTTATTGATTGAGCAACTCCGTTCAAGGAATAGTTTTTATGTTCTAATTCTCTGTTGTAAAACAATTCTTTAATTGAAAGGTATCCTGAATTATTTTTTAAAAAATAATCTAATTTACCTTTTGTTTCATCATCAACATAATTTAATAAGGGTTGTTCATTTTCATGAATTTTTTTAAGTGCAGGTATTATCACTTCATCCCATTCTTTGGCATAAGTAACCACATCATTAGGTCGAATTACTTTCCTACAATTTGATTTTCCACAACCGCACTCCATTTCTCTTTCTATGTTTAAGGCACCATAATCATCAGTAATTTGCTCTCCTGCTTCAATATCTCTAATGGCAATTTCAAAACCATATCCGGTACTTATAGAATTAAAATCACAATAATGATTAATGTATTTAGCATAATCCCAACTTACAATTCTGTTCCCATGTTGATCCGTATAAGAGAATTTTTCAATGTGTGGACGATATTTTTCGCTTCTTAACATCTCATGATCTTTTGGATATATCAGCTCCATGTCATCCACCACATACAAAATTGTTCCTTTAGGAATAAACTTGGTGGCAAAAACCCCTAATCCGATTTGTGGGTTCACCATTTTTACTTCTGTATTGGGATGTATCATTTGCTTAAAATGGTTTTAAAAATGATTACAAATACAGCTAAAATAGCGGTTAAAAGCAGAGCAATTCCGTATCTGCTAAACATTATATTTTTTAAATGTGTAAACATATTTTTCATTTTTCAACTTTAGACGAGAAAAAGAAAAAAAGTCACATAATTTTTACAACTATTTTGAATATTTTTTTTGATAAATTTTAAGAGCTTTTAGTTTGGCTCTTTTTAGCTTCATCTTGGTAGAACTTTCTGAAATATTTAACACCGTTTGAATTTGTTTCAATTTAAATCCTTCCTGGTATTTCATCAATAAAATAGCCTTATCTATGGGATGTAATAAATTTAATACTTCGTCTAATCGACTCACTTTTAAATCTTCCAATTCCATCTCTTCCAATTCTTCTTCATCCTCTTCAGAAATTTGTACCTCAATAATTTGATGAGTAATTTTTTTTAAACTTCTTACATGGTTAATACATTCGTGATAAACTATAGCAAAGAGCCAAGTAACAAAAGTAGATTGATTTTTAAATGTATGAAGTTTATCAAAAACCTTACATAAAATGTCTTGTGTTAATTCTTGAGCTTCATCCCTATTTTTAGTTATATTCAAGCATTTTTTAAACACCACCAACTGATATTTTTTATAGAGCTCACTGAATAAATCAGCTCTATTTTCTTTCACAATGATGTCAATCAATTGTTCGTCACTAAGTTGATTGTTGGGTGGTAAATTCATTAAACAATTTTAATACTTTTTTAAATTGATTTATATTTATTTATACGATTTTATACTATCAATTTTTGGTTAAATGGTACTTTTGAGTTATGCAAGGAGAAAACAAATTCCAAATAACCGTTAAAACCAGTTTTGGTTTAGAAAATATTTTAGCTCAAGAACTAAAGGACTTGGGCGTTACAGAATTAGAAATAGGAAATAGAGTCGTAACATTTCATGGTGATAAAACACTATTATATCAATGTAATTTATGGCTAAGAACAGCCAATAGAATTGTTGTTCCTATTCGTCAATTCCACATTAAAAACCAAGATGATTTATACCACAAGGTAAAAAATATGCTATGGGAAGATATTTTTGATATCAATCAAACATTTGCTATCGACTCTACTGTTTTTTCTAAGTTATTTAATCACACAAAATATGCAGCCTTTAAAACCAAAGATGCCATTGTAGATAGATTTAGAGACAAATTTGGAAAAAGACCAGATGTAAGTACCGATAACCCTAATATTAGAATCAACCTGCATATTGACCAAAACAACCAATGCACCATAAGTTTAGATGCATCCGGAGACCCATTGTTTAAGAGAGGTTATAGAGATAGTAGAAGCATAGCGCCCATCAAAGAAGATTTAGCCGCAGGTTTAATTCTGTTGAGCGGTTGGGATAAAAAATCGACTTTTTTAGACCTTTTTTGTGGTTCAGGAACTTTATTGATTGAAGCAACCATGATAGCATATAACATTGCTCCTAATCTTAAAAGAGAGGAGTTTGGTTTTTTTAATTGGAAGAATTTTGATAAAGATTTATTTGAAAAATTAAAAGATGAAGCCATAGAACAACAAATTGATTTTGATAAAAAGATAATTGGTGTAGATATAGATGGAAGGGTAATGGGAATGTGCAGAGCAAACATAAAAGCTGCAGGGTTGACTGATAAAATTGAGCTTCACAAAAAAGATTTTCAAGATTTTAAAGCTCCATTTGAAAAAGGTGTGATTGTTTCTAACCCTCCTTATGGCGAAAGAATTGGTGAAAAAGTAGATGATTTATACAAAGCTTTTGGCGATACCCTAAAAACACAATACAGTGGATGGAATGCATGGATAATCAGCTCAAATGAAGAAGCACTTAAAAATGTTGGTTTAAAACCTTCTCAAAAAATAAAACTTTTTAATGGTAGTTTAGAATGTAAGTTAATGAAATACGAAATGTATCAAGGAACAAAGAAAATTCACAAACTACAAAATGATTAGAAAAGATTACATTCAACGATATTTTGACGAATTGGCTAAGGTTCTTGCAGCCGTTCTACAACTCAAACAAAGACAAGAACCCGAAAATGCGGAGGAAAAATTAGATGAGTTTGGTCACAATTTTTTAAATATTAATCTCAATGAATTAGTAGAAAATAACGCTCATAATTTTCTTTCAACATTAATAGAAAAACATCAATTTGAAATAGTGCAAATAAAGTTGATTGAAGAGCTTCTTTATCATAAATATTTACTAAATCCTTTAAACAAGCCACTTAAAAATTGTACTTTAGAAGTATTAAATTATTTAGCCAAAAATGATTCTGATTTTTCTTGGGAAAGACAAAACAGAATTGATCAGTTAAATAGTTCGAATTAATAATACTATGAAAAAAATAGGCGTATTTACTTCCGGAGGAGATTCACCAGGAATGAATGCAGCGGTAAGAGCTGTAGTGAGAACATGTATTTATAACAACATTCAACCTTATGGTATTTATGAAGGATATAGAGGCTTGATTGAAGGTAACATCAAAGCTCTTGAGTCGAAGGATGTTAGTAACATTATACAGCGAGGGGGAACATTTTTAAGAAGTGCTAGATGTAAGGAATTTCATTTAGTTGAAGGAAGACAAAAAGCTTATGAAAATATTTTAAAACATAATCTAGATGGAATTGTAGCCATAGGAGGTGATGGAACTTTTACCGGAGCCAACATTTTCAATAAAGAACATCAAATTCCATTTATTGGCATTCCGGGAACCATTGATAATGATTTGTTCGGAACGGACTATACCATAGGTTATGATACTGCTTTAAATACAGTAATTGAAGCAGTAGATAAAATTAGAGATACAGCAAGTTCTCATAATCGCTTGTTTTTAGTAGAAGTAATGGGTAGAGATGCCGGTTTTATTGCTTTAAGAAGTGGAATTGGTGTGGGAGCTGAAGCTATTTTAGTTCCTGAAACGCCTACTTATATTAATGAACTAATTGCAAAACTAGAAAGTGGTACCAAAAACCATAAACAAAGTATGATTGTTATTGTTGCCGAAGGTGACGATAAAGGTGGTGCTTATCAAATTGCAGAAGAAGTAAAAAAACACTGTCCTAATTATGATACCAGAGTGACTGTACTTGGTCACATACAACGCGGCGGAAGCCCTTCTGCTCTTGATAGAGTATTAGCAAGCAGATTAGGAAATGCTGCTGTTAATGCATTAATAGAAGGAAAAACCAACTTAATGGTGGGCGTGGTAAACAAAGAAATTAAGTTTACTTCTTTCGAACAAGCCATCAAACACAACCAAACCATTAACATGGATTTATTGAAATTAGCCGAAGTGTTGTCCTGTTGAAAAACTTTCCTGATGAAGCGATAGCGGAAGTCAGGAATCCAGAGATTTGAGTTAACATTACTGGATCTTTTGCCTACGCAGGGAAGTAGAAAAGAATTAATTAAAATGGACAAATACTATGTTTATATACTAGCCAGCCAAAGAAATGGGACTTTATACATTGGATTTACCAATCATTTGGAAAGAAGAGTTTTAGAACACAAACAAAAAGTAGTTAAAGGTTTTACTGCAAAATATGATGTGAATATTCTTGTTCATTATGAAGAATTTAAATCTGCTGAAGAAGCTCTACTTAGAGAAAAGCAAATGAAAAAATGGAAACGCTCTTGGAAATTAAAATTAATAGAAAAAGACAATCCTAATTGGAATGATTTGTCAGAAGAATGGTATAAATAACTAATATATTTAATAATATTGTTTTCCTGACGAAGTGAAACGGAGATCAGGAATTCAGACATTTGATAAAAGTGTGCTGGATCCCTGCCTACGCAGGGAAAAACTCAAAAATTATCGAAACCAAATTTGTAGATATCATATTGCCCCTTTCTATTCCTTACCTCTATACTTATAGAGTGCCTAAGGAAATAGACCATGAAATTATGGTGGGACAACGTGTGGTGGTTCAGTTTGGTAGAGGAAATAAACTTTATTCCGGTTTGGTTAAAAATGTTCACACCACGCCACCTGCCGAATACCAAGCCAAATACATCGACTCTATTTTAGATGAACAGCCCATTGTAAACGAACTACAGTTGAAACATTGGGATTGGATGGCTGATTATTACATTAGTAATTTAGGAGATGTTTACAATGCTGCTTTACCGGGAGCTTTAAAATTAGCCAGTGAAACCAAAATTGTTTTAAATGCAGAATACATTGGAAATGCAGTTGAAGAATTAAACGATAAAGAATACCTTATTTACGAGGCTTTAGAAGTTAGAAACATTCTGGATTTAAGTGAAATTTCTGAAATCCTTTCCATTAAAAATGTGCATAAGATTGTCAAATCACTCATTGAAAAAAGAGTAGTGATTGTAGAGGAAGAACTCAAGCGAAAGTTTAAACCTAAAATTGTGCAATATGTTCGTTTAACCGAATTTGCCAACATAGAAAAAAATCTTGAAAAGATATTTGAAGAACTTAGCCGAGCACCCAAACAGTTGGAGTTATTAATGAAGTTTATTCAACTGAATGAACGCTACCAAAAACCCAAACCGGTAAACAAAATAGCACTTCAAAAAGCAGCTGATACTACCTCATCGGTTATCAACCAACTGGTAAAAAAAGAGATTTTAGAAGTTTACGATGTCGTAGAAACTCGATTTAATGAATATGAAAATGAGTTAAATGATAAAAAGAAACTGAACCCCGAACAGCAAACTGCCTTGGAAGAAATTAAAACTCAGTTTTCTGAAAAAGATGTGGTTCTTTTGCATGGGGTAACCGGTTCGGGGAAAACGGAAATTTACATTCATTTAATTCAAGAAGTACTTAAACACGGCAAACAAGTTTTGTATTTGTTGCCCGAAATTGCACTTACCACACAGTTGATTACTCGCTTACAAAAAGTTTTTGGCGATGTAATTGGAGTGTATCATTCCAAATTCAATGAAAACGAACGGGTAGAAGTTTGGAATCAGGTCAACAATTTTGAACATACAGCTTCTTCTAAATTTCAAATTATTATTGGAGCACGTTCATCAATGTTTTTGCCCTTTAGCAAATTAGGGTTAATTATTGTGGATGAAGAACACGAAAATTCTTTTAAACAATACGACCCAGCTCCGAGATACAACGCTCGTGATGCTTCTATTTTTCTTGCTCATATTCATGGAGCAAAAGTTTTGTTGGGTTCTGCCACTCCTTCTATTGAAAGCTTTTGGAATGCTCAACAAAACAAGTATGGATTGGTAGAACTAAACAAACGACACGGTGGAGTAATGATGCCAGAAATTTGGTGTGCTGATGTAAAAGAAGCCACTAGGAAAAAGCTGATGAAATCTCATTTTTCACCATTGTTAATGGAGCAAATGAAAGAAGCTTTTGAAAACAAAGAACAAGTTATTTTGTTTCAAAACAGAAGAGGTTATGCCCCTTTTATGTTGTGCGAAGAATGTGGGCATGTGCCCGAATGCAAGAATTGTGACGTATCACTCACCTATCATAAATTTACCAACGAACTCCGTTGCCATTACTGTGGCAATCACAAAAAAATGCCGGCTTGTTGCCCGGCATGTGGTTCTACTCGGATTACTTTAAAAGGTTTTGGTACCGAGCAAATTGAAGAAGAATTGGCTTTGTATTTCCCAAAAGTAAAAGTAGCCAGAATGGATGCCGACACCACCAAAACAAAAAATGCTTACCATCATTTAATTACCGATTTTGAAGATGGAAACATTGATCTGCTAGTTGGAACACAAATGGTGACTAAAGGATTAGATTTTGACAATGTAGCATTGGTAGGAATTTTAAATGCCGATACCATGCTTAATTTTCCTGATTTTAGAGCTTTTGAACGTGCCTACCAAATGATGAGCCAAGTAAGTGGACGGGCAGGGCGTAAAAAGAAAAGAGGAAAAGTAATTATACAAACTTACGACCCTTACCACCGAATTATTAGGCAAGTGATAGAACATGATTACGAAGCCATGTATAAAAACGAGTTGATTGAACGTAAACAGTTTAACTACCCTCCTTTTTACCGATTGATACATTTTACTTTAAAACACAAAGACCGTGATGTACTAAATGCAGGAGCAGCCGATTTTGCCTACCATTTACAACAAAAATTTGGTAACCGTATTTTAGGACCTGAATTTCCGGTAATAGCACGTATAAAAAACTACTACCACAAAAACATTATGCTTAAAGTAGAACGTACTGCCTCTATTAGTAAATGCCGTGAATTGATTACTGAAATAAAGAACAATTTTGAAAGTTTTGGCGATTACAAAGCAGTAAAAATAACCATTGATGTGGACCCGATGTAGTATTTGACTTTCTATTAAAAAAAACCTACATTAGTTTAAGTTTTAAGATAACTATTACAAAATATTAAAAAAATAGTGAACTCTACTAGAATCATATCATTTTATCTTTTTTTACTTATCACTGTTTTTAATATACAAGTTAAAGCCCAAAAATTAAAAATTATTCCAACTCAGCACCTTGAGTTATACCAACTATTAGGATACAAAGACAACCACAGAATAGATACAATAGAAACTTTTGAAATAAGTGAATTCATTACTTATAAAGAGTATAAAAACTACTTAAACTCAATTAAAATAGAAAAATCAGACTCCTCAAAAAAATTTTATCAATCACAATTACCTGATACAAATATTACTACTAATAAAGAAGCTTATCAAAAATATATTACAAGTAATGACTTTGATAATTTTCCAGTTCTTGGAATTTCTTGGGATAATGCGATGAATTATTGCAAATGGAAAACTATAAAAGATAATAAAACAGGAACAATAGATTTTATCTATCGTCTGCCAAATGAATCAGAATGGTTAGCTACATTAAATTATTTTAAATTAAAAAATATCATCCATGATTTAGACCAAAAATACTCCGATTGGCTTTTAAATTCTTTCGATGAATCAGCCTATAATTTTTATACTAATTTACCAGAATACGATTATACATATTTTCATAAAAAAGGAGACCCTCCTAGTTTAAAACGAAAAAAAGTTGTGGGAGAATCATATTTATATAACATACCTTCTGATGGGTACCCCTCATTTAGGTATGGCTATTCATATATCGGTTATCAACAGATTTCTTTTCGTATAATAAAAACAAAAATAGACGAATCAATTATAGAATATTGGGGGATTGAAAAATGATGAAATCGATATTCATATTACTATTTTCCATATTCATTTCACAATTTATATGTGCTCAAAATGAAGAACGAAATTATGATGATAATGACATAACTATTAATTATCATTTAAATCAAGGTAGAATTAATGGTCTGTATACTTCGTATTACAAAAATGGTATAAAAAAAGCTCAAGGAAACTTTGAAAACAATCTTAGAATTGGAAGGTGGATTGTTTGGGACTCTTTAGGAAATAAACGTATGGAAAGAATTTATACCGACCCTTTTACTTTCAAAAGAATTATTCCTGAAATTCCAAAAGAAAAACCTATTCAATTACTAAACATTCCTCGCTACAAGATTCAATATAATAAAGATGGTTATATCTCAAACTTTCATTTAAAAGAGTCTGATGTCCATTACTATAAACGTGTCTGGAGATATATTACTAAACAATACAATCCAATATTATTCGAAAAAAATCTATTGTTTAAAACTCTAAATCAACATATTTCAGATTCAACAATTAAAGTATACTCTGCAAAAAATGATGAATTCACTGAAGTTATAACTCCTGAGATTGACACTTCCAAAATTGAAGTAATAGGATTTAAAATAAAAGAAGATTTCTTTTTTGATATGAATAGGGTGGTCTCTGAAACAAGAATTATTGGTGTTTGCCCAGTTGTAATTAATCATGAAACAAATGACACAATTGATACTTACTGGGTTTACTACCCAGCAGCTAGAAAGTATTTAGCACAAGTATCAATCCAGAATAAAAGTACTCCTGAAAAAATAAAAACTTTAGATGATTTATTCTTTTACCGTTTTTTTAGTGGTAAAATAATTAAAATATCAAATGTTTATGACCGATACATTAAGGATTATTTGAAAAAAGAGAAGCAAGAAAAAGAGGCAGAAAAATTTGAACTTTTCTTAATTGAAAGAGAACATAATATATGGATTAGTTTAACCAAAATTCCTAATTCAGATAAATAAATTTATTATTACCAAAAAGGCAGAACTAATGTTCTGCCTTTTTTACTAACCAACAATTAAAAACTAAAAATTATTTCCACCCTCCACCTAAAGCTTGGTAAACATTTACCATGGCATTCATTTGTTGTTTTTTGGTTTCTATTAAATCAAATTTCGATTCCAAAGCATCTCTTTGGGTCATTAATACTTCCATGTAATCAGCTCTTGCCGATTTAAACAAATTATTAGAAATGGTAATAGACTGCGTTAATGCTTCTACTTCTTTCAACTTAAAATCGTAGCTTTTTTCTAAATTACTTATCATAGAAAGTTGGTTTACCACTTCTATGTAAGCATTTAAAATGGTACGCTCGTAATTATAAACTGCCTGCACTTGTTTGGCATTTGCACTTAAGTAAGCTGCTTTAATGGCATTTCTATTAATTAATGGAGCCATTAAATCACCTGCAATCGAATACATCATCGATTCAGGTGTTTCTAACAGATAAGCAGGATTAAACGCCTGAAAACCAATTCCGGCAGAAATACCCAACGATGGATAAAACCTAGCCTTAGCTGATTTCACATCCAACTTAGCAGCTTGTAAATCCAATTCTGCTTGTTTAATGTCTGGTCGGTTTGCCAATAATTGTGAGGGCATCCCAGCCAACACCGTATTAGGAACCAGCTTATTGAAATTTTGAAAATCTCTTGCTACAGGCTGAGGAAATCTACCCACTAAAAAGTTAATTCTGTTTTCAACTTCAATAATATCTTGAAGTATTTCATACTGCAAACTTTTGGTGTTCAACACTTGTGCCTCGAATCGTTTTACTGCCAATTCTGTTACTTTAGTGGCTTCCTTCTGCATTTTTACAATCTGCAAAGCATTGTTCTGAATTTCAATGTTTTTCTTAACAATGTCCAATTGATTGTCTAGAGCTAATAACTCATAATAAGAATTAGCAATCTCTGCAATTAAATTAGTTACCATAAAGTTTTTACCTTCCACACTTGCTAAGTATCTCGAAACTGCTGCTTTCTTGGCATTGCGTAGTTTTTTCCAGATATCTAACTCCCAATTAGCATAAGCACCAACCATAAAATCGGGCAATGGTTCAGGAAATTCTTCATCTGGTCTAATATCGGTATTGGCTTCTAATGCACCATTTCGAGTGTATCTTCCCACTTTATCAACTCCCGCACTCCCTCCTAGTCCAATAAATGGTAAATATTCTCCCTTTTTCTCTCTAACCTCATTTCTCGACATTTCAATTTCCATCATCACAATGTTCAACTCCTGATTATTTTTAAGAGCTGTATCAATTAATGCTATCAAATTGGGGTCGGTAAAATAATCTCTCCATTTGATATCGGCAGAATTGGTACTGTCCTGCGAATCGTTGAAACTTGCCGGAACATTTTTATTTTCTGTTCTTTGAGCCCATTGGGGAGTTTTACATGCTGTAAATATGAGCGATATAAAAGCAATCCCCAGACCTATATAAATGATTTTTTTTAACATCTTTTGAATTTTAAATCAATTACTTATTCTTATTTCTCTTTAGTAGTTTTCTAAGCTTACTGTTAGCATTTCGGAGATTTTCGAGCATTTTACTTTGCTCCTCACTCGACCTAACAATGTTTTCAGATAAACTTTCGTTTGCCTCATCTCTGATAAGCTGACGACCATCTGCCATTTTTCCAAAAATGTAATACAAGCCCGGAATTATAATCACTCCGAAAATAGTACCCAACAACATTCCTCCTAAAGCAGAACCACCAATGGTTCTGTTACCAATAGCACCGGCTCCGGTAGCTATTACCAAAGGAATTAATCCTGCAACAAAAGCAAAGGAAGTCATCAAAATAGGTCTGAAACGTACTTTGGCTCCCTCAATTGCTGCATCTAATACCGATGAACCTTGTCGTCGTTTCTGAACAGCAAACTCAACAATCAGTACGGCATTTTTACCCAACAATCCCACCAACATAATTAAACCAACTTGGGCATAAATGTCATTTGCCAATCCCATAAATTTTAATAACAAGAATGAACCAAAAATTCCGACAGGTAATGAAAAAATAACCGCCAATGGCAACAAGAAACTTTCGTATTGAGCTGCCAACACCAAGTAAACGAAAATTAGTACTACAATAAAAATATACACAGATTCATTCCCTCTTTGTGCTTCATCATAAGACAAATCTTCCCACGCAATATCATAACCTCTTGGTAAGGTTTGTTCTGCAACTTCTCTAATACTTTTAATAGCATCAGCAGTTGTATATCCTTTTGCAGGCAAACCTCTGATTGATGCTGAATTATACATATTGTAACGAGTAATTTCGTTAGGCCCTTGTGTTTTTTTCATTTTCATAAATGAAGAGTAAGGAACCATTTCTCCTTCTTCGTTTTTTACAAAAAGATTTAACACATCAGAAGGAAGCTTTCTAAACTCTGGCGATGACTGAACATAAACCTTAAAAAATCTACCAAAACGAATAAATCCTTGCTCATAAGTGGAACCAATTAAGATGTTAAGATTTTCCATGGCTTTTCCAATAGAAACACCTTTTTGCATGGCTGCTTTATTGTCAATTTCTAATTCGTACTGAGGATAGTTGGCTGCAAAAAAGGTAAACAAACCTGTCAACTCTTTTCGTTTACTCAATTCTTCCATAAAATCTTTGTTGATTTTATCGAACTCATGGTAATCAGTTTCTGTATTTTTATCTAATAAACGCATAGAGAAACCACCAGAAGAACCAAATCCGGGAACAGCTGGAGGTTCAAAATACTCGACAATTGCACCTAAGTTTTGTGTCTTTTCTTCCAGTTCTTCCATTATCTCATGAACTGAATGATGACGTTCTGACCATGGTTTTAAATTAATCAAACAGGTACCTGCATTTGAACCTCTACCTTCAGTCATAATTTCATATCCTGCCAAAGAAGAAACAGATTCTACCCCTTCTACCTCTTCACATATTTTTTGTAATTCTCTAGATACCTGATTGGTTCTCTCTAATGTTGCTCCGGGAGGCGTTTGGATAATGGCATAAATTGTCCCTTGATCTTCTCCCGGTATAAATCCTCCTGGAAGTATTTTATTTACTCCTACAATTCCTATAGAAAATACTAATAAAACAAGGAAAGTCACCAATCTACGATTCACAATCACGTTTAACAACTTGACATATCTTCCAGTTAATTTTTCGAAACGAGCATTGAACCAATCAATAAAACGATTTACCGGAGTTCTTCTTCTTGCCTTTCCGTGATTATTTTTAAGAATCATGGCACACAAGACCGGTGTTAATGTTAATGCTACAATTGCTGATAAAATAATAGAACTCGCCATGGTAATAGAAAACTGACGATAAAAAGTACCTACTGGTCCGGTCATAAAGGCAATAGGAACAAATACCGAAACCATTACCAGTGTAATGGCAATGATAGCTCCGCTAATCTCTCCCATTACTTTTCTAACTGCATTGTATGGAGACAAATGCTCTTCCTCCATTTTGGCATGAACGGCTTCTACCACTACAATAGCATCATCTACCACAATACCAATTGCCAACACCAATGCAAAAAGGGTAATTAAATTAATAGACATTCCGAACATTTGTAGCACAAAGAAGGCTCCAATTAATGATACAGGAACTGCTAGAATAGGAATAAGTGTTGAACGCCAATCTCCTAAAAACAAGAATACAACAATTGCTACTAAAATAAAGGCATCTCTTAAGGTGTGTATTACTTGTTCTATTGAAGCATCAAGAAATTGCGAAACGTCATAGCTAATTTTGTAGTCTACACCCGGAGGAAAAATCTCTTTCATTTCTTTTAACTTTTCCTTCACACTTTCAATTACTTCATTGGCATTACTTCCTACTGTTTGTTTTAAAACAATGGCAGCTGAGGGATGACCATCTAAATTGGAATAGATATCAAAAAATTCACTTCCCAGCTCTACTTTGGCAATGTCTCTCAAATGAATACTTTCTCCTTCTTCATTTGCACGAATAATAATGTCCTCATATTGTTCTGGCTTATTGTACCTTCCTTTATAAGTTAATACGTATTCTAATGATTGTGCCTGAATTCCTGAACTTTGACCAATTCTACCTGGACGGCCAATGATACTTTGTTCAGCCATCGCTTCCATTACATCATCTACAGAAATACTATAGGCTCTCATTCTGTTGGGATTTAACCATACCCTCATTGCATAAGTTCTACTTCCCAAAATAGTTGAGCGTGCAATACCTTTGATACGGTTAATTTCAGGTATCATATGAACATTCGCATAGTTGTATAAAAACTTCTCATCTAGTTTGTTATCCTTGCTATAGAGATTTACATACATTAACATACTTGGCTGAATAGGAGTAATAATTACCCCTTCTCGTTGAACCAACTCCGGTAATAATGGCATTACTTGGTCAACCCTTGTTTTTACCCGAATAACTGCCTGGTTTGGGTCTGTTCCAGGTTCAAAAATGACCCTTAATGTAGCCTCACCAGCACTGGTAGCATCAGTAGCTATATAACGCATTCCTTGAACACCATTTATGGCATTTTCTAATGTGATAAGTGTTGATTTAACTAATACATCGGCACTAGAACCAGGATAAGCAATAAAAATGTTGACTGTTGTAGGAGCAATTTGTGGAAATTGCGATGTTGGCAACTGTTTTATGGCCAACAAACCTGTAAAAACGATAATAACCGAAATAACGATTGCGAATACAGGTCTATGAATAATTTTACTAAACATAATAATGTGTTTTAAGAATTATTACTCTGCATATAATTCTAAATGAGATAATACCTTTTTAGGTTGAACAAACTCATATTCGATTTTATCATTCTCTTTAACTTTTCTTAATCCTTCTAAAAGAATTTTATCACCTTCTTTCAATCCGTCAGAAACAATATACAAATGAGGAAGTTCTGCATCCACTTTAATGCTTCTAGACTTAATATGATGATCTTTATCAATGACAAAAACATATTTCTGATCTAAAATTTCGAAAGTTGTTTTTTGAGGAATGATGAGAGCATCTTTAATTGGATTGGTGATTCTCACTGTTCCTGTTTCTCCATGGCGCAATAGTCCTTCGGGGTTAGGAAAGGTTGCTCTAAATGCAATATTACCTGTCTCATTATTAAAATCTGCTTCTATAGTTTCTACTACACCAGAGTATTTAAAAAACTTGTTATTAGCCATTAATAATTCTACTTTCATTAAACTGTCTTTATTTATGTTTGACATATAATCAAGGTATTCTACTTCAGGGACATTAAAATAAACCCACATCTGACTATTATCAGATAAACTTGTTAGCAATTCTCCATCTTCCAAAAGACTACCTAATCTTACTTGGAAACGATCCATAATACCATCAAAAGGAGCCTTAATTTGGGTAAAACTTAAGTGCACCTGGGCTAAAGATAATTCCGCATTTGCCTTATCTAATTTGGCTTTGGCTAATGCTAATTCATTTTTAGAAACAATATTGCTATCTGCTAATGATTTAGTATTTAAATACTCTATCTCGGCGAAATTAGCTTCCGCTTCGGCTCTTTTCATTTCTGCCTGATAAAGCATAGGCATAATTTGAAACATAGGTTGACCTTTTTTGACAAATTGACCTTCATCTACATAAATATTTTCCAGATACCCTTTTTCTAAAGCCCTAAGTTCAATATGTTGTATTGATTTAATTTGACAGACATAATCTTTCGTTATTACCGTATCTTTTTTTAAAGGAGACGTCACTAAATACTTTACATCTTCTTCTTTATGACCTTTTTCTGATTGACAACTAAAAAAACTTATTGAGCCTATTATCCCAATTAGAATGAATCTTTTTTTCATTGACTTATAAATTATTAAATAAAATAAACTGATTGAAAACCAAACAAATGGCATTATGCACCAACTTAATATTAATTAGGATGCATTTAAAGAATTGGTTTCTTCAATGAAGAAACATTAAATATTTTTATATTCTGAAAACTTCCAGAATGATGTATCTGGAAATAAAATGATATTTAAAGTACTGAAAAGGAGTTTGTACTTTAAATTCTTTTTGATTGTGATTTTGTTGTAATCGATTTAATAATAAGTCAACAAAACTATCAAAATGAGTAGATAAATATTCTTCGTCTTCTATTTTATCTTCATCTTCTTCATTTTTTTCATTTTCGACAATGATGTCAATTTTTTTGTTGTGATCTTTAGAATCTGGAGAGGAAGATTTCACCACTAAATGTGGAGTATTTAATAACTCTTTGTTGATTTCTAATGAAATACTTTTAGTATTACCAATTAAAGAATATCCCCAAAAAAGGAAAATGAAAATTGATAAGAAGTATTTAATAAAAGTACTTTTCATTGGTGTAAAATTACAGAATGTAATCAATGCTTAATAATTCATACTGTTAAAATACTGTTAATTGCCTATTTTAAAGGATTATCCCTCTCCTCCTCCATCATCAAAATTATTGAAGTTACGTTCTTCACCTCTTTTTTTCTTTTGATTAATACGGTAAGTAAAACTCAATCTAAAAAATCGTGAACGCCATTGCATAGCACTTTCTGAGGTAAAGTATTCTCCGTACGAAATACTTCTTCGTTTACGGGTATTAAAAACATCTTTGGCATTAAAACTAATGGTTCCATTTCCTTTTAATACATCAATGGAAGCTCCTAAATC
Source organism: Flavobacteriales bacterium (assembly GCA_020635825.1). Lineage (GTDB taxonomy): Bacteria > Bacteroidota > Bacteroidia > Flavobacteriales_E > Vicingaceae > Vicingus. Next base: position 182,809 of record JACJZA010000008.1, on the reverse strand, counting down.
CAATGCATATCTAGAAAGGGTTTTCCCTTGTGGTGAATTTTGAGGAGCATCATAATTAAATGCCGCTTGTGTGTTCAGTTTCTTTTTAATAGTCCATTTAGAATTAATACGTGTTGACCAGGCAAGGGCATCACTATTGTAATCTACACCGGCATAATTACCTTCAGTAATTTGTCTGAAAAAATTAAAACTTCCTCTTAAATTCCACCACTTTAACAATTCATAACCTCCTGAAAACTCTACCCCAACTGCATTGGTAAACCCTAAATTGATTGGTAAACGACGGGTAATTCCTTCTGTATCAGAAAAACTAATTCGTTCAATTACATTAATGGTATAACGATAATAAACACTTGTCAACAAAGAACCTTTTTCCCAATATTTAAGATGTCCTAATTCAAATGCATCAGAAAATTCGGGATTTAGATTAGGGTTTCCTGAAAAATTGTTTCTCGAATCGCTAAAACTAAAAAATGGCAACAGCCACCAATGTCTTGGTCTTTGTATTCTTTTACTGTAACCCAATTGCAATGAATTTCCTTTCTTTAACTCATAAGAAAAATGGGTGCTCGGGAAGAAGTTTAAATAATCTCTGTTATTTACTTCTTTAGTTAAGGTAAGATTAGTTTTTACATCCGAATACTCTGAACGAACTCCCAATTGATAAGAAAAGTTTTTGATTTTATTCCCATACATTAGATAAGCAGCATAAACATCTTCATTGTATATCACTTCATTTTTAAATCCATCTACATATTCCCAAACATTGATACTATCATTAAACTGAGCAACGCCATAATCATCCACCACTTCTCTTAAGGTAGCTTTTAAACCCATTTCAAGTTTTCCATTTTTTATAGGATGAATATAATCGGTTTGAAATAGATAATTGGTTGAACTTTCGTTGTTAAAAATTCGTTGCTGAGTATTTTCAGCGCTATTTACATTATTGTTTTGTAGAATAGTTGAGTGTTCAAAATCTTTACTCTCAGATTGCTGTAGGTCAAGTGTAAAAAGTCTGTCTTTTTGGTCAAAACTTTTGCGATAATTCAATGAAATATCATGATTAGATAAATCTTTATCTTCATCTTCATCACGGGTTACAACTTGTTTGGCTATGTTGTTAATATCAAAATCGGAATAAGTTAAATCACTGGTATTGGTTCCATCACCTATTGAATAATTTCCTGATAAAGTAACGGAGCTTTTTTCCGAAAAGAATACTTCAGTTCCCAATCTAAAATTATGATTTAAAGTATATCTGTTCATTTCCGATTCACTGGTATAGCTAAAACTGGTGTCAGGATAAGTAAACTTTTGGTAAGAATCTGAAAAACCGGGAGAATTTCTATAATTGATTCCATAACCGGAAAAAACACTGAACGATTTTCTTTTTACTGTAAAATTAGCGCCACCCCCATAATTTGCAGGGTAACCTATATCTACATTAATAATTCCATTAATACCTTCGCGCTTATCCCTTTTTAAAACAATATTGATGATTCCAACTTCTCCTTCAGCATCATATCTTGATGATGGATTGGTAATGACTTCAATTTTTTCAATTTGATTTCCTTGTAATTGTTTTAGTGCATCAGAAGTACTCATTCCTGTCATTCCTGATGGTTTTCCATTAATCAAAATCCGAACATTTCCGCTTCCTCTTAAACTCACATTTCCATCTACATCAACAGAAACAGAAGGAACATTATCTAATATTTCTGTAGCATTAGCACCTTGATTGGTTACATCCTTATCTACATTAAATACACGCTTATCCAAGTCCAACTCCATCAATTTCTTTTCTTCTACCAATTCAAACTCTTCTAAATTGGCAATAGATGGTTTCATGGTAATTTTCTTTAAATCAACACCCTGGTTGCTTATTTTAATATCTTTAATGGTTTTAGTTTCAAAACTCAAAAATGAAATCAAAGCATAATAGGTTCCTACGGGTAATTCAACGGAAAATTTACCATTGATTTCAGTAGCTGCACCTTTGGTGTAAGTAGAGTCTTTTTGATTGAAAACCCCAACAGAAACATAGGGTAATGGCTGACCTTGATTATCTAAAACTTGTCCAGTTAACTTATGTTTTTGCCCCATCATCCATAATGGTGCTATCATTAAAAAAGTTAAAAGGAGTTGTTTCATGCTCATTTTCAAAGTGACGAAATTACTAAAATTGATGTTGATACATATATTCTTAAAATAAACTTTGACTAGTAGAATAGCTTAAGGTTTAAATCCATCATAAAAAAATTATTTACATCAATAAAATCTCTAATTGTTGAGTAAGTTTGAGGTAAACAAACTTCATCATTTTACAAAATGGAAATTGAAAACATTGAATTATCGCTTTTAAGTTTAAACGATTACCAAGAGTTAAAACAAGCCATGATTGAGTCTTACACCAGCATGCCTGATTCGTATTGGAAAGAAAATCACATTCAATCATTATTAACTAAATTCCCCGAAGGACAAGTTGTAATTAAAGTGAATAACCAAATTGCAGGTTGTGCCCTTTCTATTATTGTTGAGTATGAAAAGATTGATAGCAAACATACATACAAACAAATAACAGGAGATTATACTTTTAACACTCACAACGATAATGGTGATGTACTTTATGGTATTGATGTTTTTATTAAACCTGAATTTAGAGGTTTAAGACTCGCTAGAAGATTATACGATTATAGAAAAGAATTATGCGAAAAATTAAATTTAAGAGGAATAGCATTTGGAGGCAGAATACCTAATTATCATAAATATGCTGATCAAATTACCCCAAAAGAATACATTGAGAAAGTAAAGAGAAAAGAGATTCAAGACCCTGTTTTGAACTTTCAAATGTCAAACGATTTTCACCCAACAAAGGTATTAAAAGGTTACTTAGAGGGAGATCAAGCCTCTAACGAATATGCTGTACTGTTGGAATGGGACAACATATATTATGAAAAGCAGACTAACATAACCAATACCATAAAAAAAATAGTTCGATTAGGTTTGATACAATGGCAAATGCGACCTTATCAGACCTTTGAAGAACTAATGCAACAAGTAGAGTATTTTGTGGATGCTGTTTCCGGTTATCGTTCCGATTTTGCTCTTTTTCCTGAGTTTTTCAACGCTCCGTTAATGGCTGAAAACAATCACCTTTCTGAACACGAAGCCATTCGTGAGTTAGCCAAACATACCGAAGAAATTGTAAAACGTTTTTCTGAATTAGCCATTTCTTACAACATTAACATTATTACGGGTAGTATGCCTGAAATTAGAAATGAGAGACTTTACAATGTAGGTTATTTATGTAGAAGAGATGGAACCCTTGAAAGATATGAAAAACTACATGTAACTCCTGATGAAGCAAAAGTCTGGGGATTACAAGGAGGAAGCAATTTAAAGACATTTGATACCGATTGTGGTAAAATTGGTATTTTAATTTGTTACGATTCAGAATTTCCTGAATTAAGTAGGTTATTAGCTGATGATGGTATGGACATCTTATTTGTGCCTTTCTTAACCGATACACAAAATGGATATTCAAGAGTTAGAAATTGCTCTCAAGCCAGAGCCATTGAAAACGAATGTTATGTAGCCATTGCTGGAAGTGTTGGTAATCTTCCTAATGTTCATAATATGGATATACAATATGCTCAATCGATGGTGTTTACACCGTGCGACTTTTCATTCCCTACCAATGGAATTAAAGCTGAAGCAACGCCAAACACCGAAATGATTTTAATTGCTGACGTTGACATTGACTTATTAAGAGAATTAAACAAGTTTGGTAGCGTTAAAAACCTTACTGACAGAAGAACCGATTTGTTTGAGTTAAGAAAAAAGTAGATGAAAATTAATTTTAAACTTTACAATGAATTATTTGATGTAACAAAAAACTATGGAGTCATCAATGGTCTAATTGAAATTTTAATTAGTACTCCATTCATTATTTTTTTTGTTTATTTTTTAAATTCAAATATTTTACTTTCAATAATATTATTAATTCAATTATTTTTATTGTTAATTCTGATAGATAAATATTTAAGAAATTATTACCCAGATTGGCCTAAGGAAAAAAACTTTATAGGTGAAATAAACTTTTCTAAAGAAAGTATTTCGATTGAAAAACCTAATCTAATAAAATCCATAAAACTTGACACCATTAAAGAATTAATAGTTTTTTATGATGGATATACTGGGTTCTCTCTAGGAATGAGAGATATTAAGAGAAATGGCAACTCTTTAATATTTATTAAAATAAATAATGATTTAACATATACTTATAAGTTCAATATATATTCTGAAGCAGATTTTGTTACTTTTAAAAAGTATTTAAATAAGATAAAGCCTATTTTACCATATTTTAAAGAATACACCCCGAAAGAAATATATATTATTCTAAACCAAGATTTGTCAACCAGAATAAAATATAACTAATGCTAAAATAGATTTGAATACAAAATATTTCCTATACAAAAATTGTCAACAAATTATAGAAAATCGCATTAAAGAGCTATCAACTTTAATGCAAGACACCCAAGAATCCGCTAATAGTGAGACTAAAAGCACAGCAGGTGACAAACACGAAACTGCTAAGGCGATGGCTCAATTGGAAACAGAAAAATTAAGTGTCCAACTTGCTGAAGCATTTAAATTAAAAGATATGTTACAGCAAATTAATCTGAATAAAAAAAGTGAAACAGCTGGTTTAGGGAGTTTGGTCAAAACAAACAAGGGTAGTTTTTATACTGCTGTTAGTCTAGGAAAAGTTACTGTTGAAGGTCTTGATTGCTTTGTCATTTCTGCCATTTCACCAATTGGTAAATTATTACTTACAAAAAAAGAGAAGGAATCCTTCTCTTTTAATGGTGTTCATTATATCATTGAACAAATTCTCTAATCTTCTAATGTTGGTTCCATCGTGTGATATACATTCTGTACATCATCATCATCTTCAATTTTTTCTAATAATTTATTAACGTCAGCTTCTTCTTCGGCTGATAGTTTTTTAGTTACCTGAGCAATGCGTTCAAACCCAGAAGAAAGAATTTCTTTGTTGTTGTCTTCCAAGTATTTTTGAATGGCTCCAAAATTCTCGAAAGGAGCATAAATGATAATTCCGTCATCATCCACAAAAACTTCTTCTGCTCCGTAATCAATCAATTCTAATTCTAGTTCCTCAGGATCTGTTCCATCATTTGCAATTCTAAAATTACAAGTATGATCAAACATAAAAACTACCGAACCTGACGTTCCTAAACTTCCATTACATTTATTAAAATAACTTCTAATGTTGGCAACAGTTCTGTTATTGTTATCTGTTGCAGTCTCTACCAATATTGCAATTCCGTGTGGTGCATAACCTTCAAAAATTACTTCTTTATAGTTACTAGTATCCTTATCTGATGCTTTTTTAATGGCTCTCTCTACATTCTCCTTAGGCATATTAGCTGCCTTCGCATTTTGCATCACGGCTCTTAATCGAGAATTTGCATCCGGATCAGGACCGCCTTCTTTCACGGCCATTACAATATCTTTACCAATTCTGGTAAACGTTTTTGCCATTTGTCCCCATCTTTTGAACTTTCTGGCCTTTCTAAATTCAAATGCTCTTCCCATTACTAATGTTAGATGTTACTTAAATTTTAAATGTTATTTTTTGATTTTAAGAGAGTGTCCTAATTTATCTCTTTTGGTTTGTAAATATCCTTGATTGTGAATATTCGATTCTATTTCAATGGCAACATTTTCTACTATTTCTAAGCCATAACCAATCAATCCAGTTCTTTTCTTTGGATTGTTACTCATCAATCTGATTTTAGAAACCCCTAAATCTCTCAATATCTGAGCACCTATTCCGTAATCACGTTGATCAGCTTTAAAGCCTAGTTCAATGTTTGCCTGAACAGTATCTAATCCTTCTTCTTGTAATTTATAAGCTTTTAATTTGTTCAACAACCCAATTCCTCTCCCCTCTTGATTCATGTAAACAATTACTCCTTTTCCTGCCTCTTCAATCATCTCCATAGATTTATGCAGTTGAGGACCACAATCACAACGGCATGAACCAAAAATATCTCCCGTCATACAAGATGAATGTACACGAACTAAAATAGGTTCATCTTTTTCCCATTTTCCTTTTACAATGGCTAAATGATCCATATCATTAGTAGTTTGCTTGTAAGCCACCATATCAAAATTTCCAAATTCAGTAGGGAGTTTTATTTGAACTTCGCGTTTAATTAAGGTTTCGTTTTTTAATCGATAAGCAATTAAATCTTTAATAGATATGATTTTTAGATTGAATTTTTTGGCAATTTCCAATAAATCAGGTAAACGAGCCATGGTACCATCCACATTCATAATCTCTACTATTACCCCAGCCGGTTCAAAACCTGCCATACGAGCCAAATCAATAGCTGCTTCTGTATGTCCTGCTCTTCTCAACACGCCACCTTTTCGAGCTTTTAATGGGAAAATATGCCCCGGTTTTCCTAATTCTTCCGGTTTAGTTTCAGGATTGATTAAAGCTTGAACTGTTTTAGCTCTATCGCTTGCTGAAATACCTGTTGTGCAACCATGACCAATTAAATCAACCGAAACAGTAAAAGGTGTTTCGTAAGCAGCATTGTTCGACCTCACCATTAAATCCAATCCCAACTCTTCACATCTGTCTTCTACCAATGGAGCACAAATTAATCCTCTACCATGTGTAGCCATAAAATTAATCATCTCAGAAGTTACCGTTCTTGCTGCAGCCACAAAGTCACCTTCGTTTTCTCTGTCTTCATCATCTACAACAATTACTACCTTTCCGTGCTTAATTTCTTCGACCGCTTCCTCTATTTTATTTAACTTTGTATCCATTCGTATTCCTTTTGTACAAAGTTAAGAATATCTTTAAAGTTTAAAACTTGAAAGGAGCATTAAGTTAATTTAAAAATGGCAAAAATTATTGCAATAGATTACGGGCAAAAAAGAGTGGGAATTGCAGCTACCGACGACTTGCAAATTATTGCCAGCGGATTGACTACTGTTCATGTTAAAGACATCATTCCTTTTTTGGAAGACTATTTAAATAAAAACAATGTGGAATGTATTGTGGTGGGCGAAGCCAAAGATTTACAAAATAACCCTGCTGAATCTGCTAGATTTATTGAACCTTTTGTAAAACATTTGGGCAGAAAATTTCCCAATATTAAAATTGAAAGAGTGGATGAACGTTTTACATCTAAAATGGCTTTTCAAACCATGATAGACAGCGGACTAAAAAAGAAAGCTAGACAAAACAAAGCACTGATAGATGAAATTAGTGCTACCATTATTTTACAGAGTTATTTGGAGCAGAAAAGCCGACTTTTTTAAATAAAATCTTTAACTTGGTTTAACTCTATTATGTAGATTACTTGACCTCAACTTGATTGATGATAAAGATGTTATCATTACAGTCGTAGCAATTATTAAGAAAATGAAAATTAGCTTAATTTTAATGTTTATTCTTTTATCTTTATTATGTTTATCTCAAGATAATTCACCAAGAATTTTCATTCCTAAATCAGACAATCTTTCTGTAAAAGAAGAAACAAAATATATTCATTTGGAACATCCGTGGTCTATCTCATTTATTCTTAATGAAAATGAAGAAGTTTATGACTTAAAAGTTATAAATGGGAAAATTGACACAATATATGAATATAGCCAAGAGTATTTTGTCTTACGAGCAAAAACTGCTGGAAAAGTAATTGTTGATGTAACTTTTAAGAAATTATATAATAACCAAAGACCAAAATATTTCAAAGAAAAACAAGTAGTTCAGGCTTTAGTTGACCCTGGACAATTTGAATTAGAATTATTAGAAGATAATTTATGCGAGAACAAAACTATCCGTTTATACGCTAAAAATGTAAAAACCAAAAAAAAGCTGACTAATGACTTTTATCCACCACAATCAATAGGAAATAGTTTGGTTAAAATTTATGAAAATAAAAACTTGTTAGGAGAAACTAAAATTAAGGAAGATTTGTTAATAGACCTTTCTGAAATACTTAAAGATTCAAATATTAATTCGGATATTGAAATAATTGCTGAACCATTATTAGTCAGTAGAAAATATGGAATAATTTCTTCATTTCCGGTAAAACCGTTTAAAATGACGTTTAACTGTAATAATAATTAAACCCAAAACTGAAGTTAAAATTAAAAATTAGTTACATAAATTTCCTTCTGCAATATTTCGTAGAGTCAAACGAAAAAAGAAAAACTACAACTTCTGATTCACCAATTCTCTTTCTGCAAGCAGATTAAAATACTTCGAATCAGCAAAATCTTGCAATATTTTAAGGTGTTCTATTCGGTGGCAATCGGTACCTACTAAATCAACTAAGTTTTCATCTACCATTCGCTCTGCCACTTTTTTGGTTTCGGGTGAGTAGTGTCCTGTTAACGATAATAAGTTGAGTTGCAATAACATTCCTTTGGCTTTTAGTTCTTCGTATTTTTCAAAATCTTTATACCAAAAACCATAACGCTCCGGGTGTGCTAAGATGGGCTTATAACCATTGGTTTGAAACTTAAAAACAATTTCTTGGATGTTTCTTGGTTCTTGCATAAAAGGCAATTCAAACAATACGTGCTTATCTCCAAAAGTTAAAATCTTATTTTCATCAATCAATTTATCCAAGCCATCATCTAAATTGTATTCAGCAGCAGCGTGTAGTTCAATTTCTATGTTTTGCTTTTTCAATTCTTCTCTCACTTTTTCCAATCCACCCAAAATAATTTCAGGGGTGTTTTTGTAATAATCACTCATTACGTGTGGCGTGGTAATAATTTTGGAATAGCCCATTTGCTTAAATTCTTTGATTAAAGCGATGGTTGTTTCCATATCCGGCGACCCATCGTCGATTCCGGGAATTAAATGAGAGTGCATGTCGGTTTTAAATACCGAAAAATCAATTGAAGGGTAAGTTTCTTTTTTACCAAATATGTTTTTAAGGAAACTCATGTTACTTTGTTTTATTTGGTTGATGCAGCTGCATCAATATAATTTTTCTTAAACCAATCAATGGTGATTTCTAAACCTTTATCTATACTAAATTCAGGGTTATAACCAATTAGTTCTTGTGCTAATGATATATCTGCTAAAGAATCGCGCACATCTCCCGGTCTTTCTTCTCTGTAAATAGGTTTTACCTCATTTCCCACCACATTTCTAATTTTATAAAATAAGTCGTTAATCGTAGTTCTTCCTCCAAAAGCGATGTTTAACACTTTTCCTTTTACCTCTTTATCCGTAAAAAGTGACTTAATGTTAGCCTGAACTGCGTTTTCTACAAAAGTAAAATCTCGGCTTTGCTCTCCATCACCATTAATATAAGGAGCTTTATTATTCAACACAGCTTCCATAAACAACGGTATAGCTGCTGCGTAAGGTCCATTTGGACTTTGATTGGGTCCAAACACATTAAAATACCTCAACCCAACCACATCTAAACCATAAACTCTAGCAAAAACCTCAGCATATAATTCTTTGGTTCGTTTGCTCACCGCATAAGGTGAAAGTGGATTCCCTATTCTACTTTCTACCTTCGGCAATTCTTTACTATCTCCAAAAACAGATGATGAACTAGCAAAAACAACACGTTTTACATTGGCATCTTTTGCACATGTTAAAATAGTTAACAAACCTGTAGTATTGGCATGGTGTGTAGCCAAAGGATTTTGAATAGAACGTGGTACTGAACCAAGTGCCGCTTGATGAGAAACATAATCTACTTCTTTCATGATTTCAGTTACTAAATCGAAATCGGTAATGTCACCCTCTATAAATTGAAAATTTAGTTGACCAATAAATGGTTCGATGTTCTTTTTATAACCATTCGATAAATTATCTAACACAATTACCTTTCCGGCATTGTACTTCATTAAATAAGTTACGATGTTGGAACCAATAAATCCGGCACCACCAGTAATTAAAAAAGTACTTTTTGAAATATCTTGTTGATGAAAAGGTTTGTCAAACATTATCTATCAGCGTATTGTTGTTCGTAATATTTTTGGTATTCTCCAGAAGTAACGTTATTCAACCATTCCTGATTGTTTAGATACCAATCAATGGTGTTTTCCAATCCTTCTTCAAATTGCAATGAAGGCACCCATCCTAACTCATTTTTTAATTTAGTAGCATCAATGGCATAACGCATATCATGCCCTGCTCTATCAGTAACGTAAGTAATTAATTGTTCTGACTCTCCTTCTGATCGCCCTAATTTTCTGTCCATTACTTTACACAATACTTTTATCAAATCAATATTGGTCCATTCATTATGCCCACCAATATTGTAAGTTTCTCCAATGGCTGCTTTGTGGAAAATAACATCAATGGCTCTTGCATGATCTTCTACCCAAAGCCAATCTCTAATATTCTCTCCTTTACCATACACTGGTAATGGTTTTTTATTTTTGATGTTATTGATAAACAATGGAATCAATTTTTCAGGAAATTGATGAGAACCATAATTGTTAGAACAATTAGATATTACCACAGGTAATTTATAGGTGTGATAATAAGCTCTCACTAAATGGTCAGAACTTGCTTTTGATGATGAATAAGGACTTCTTGGGTCATAAGGAGTTGTTTCTAAAAACATACCCGTTTCACCTAAAGAACCATAAACCTCATCTGTAGAAACATGATAGAACAATTTACCATCGTAATTATCTTTCCAATTGAATTTAGCTGCATTTAATAAGTTTGCTGTTCCAACAATATTGGTCATGATAAAATCCATTGGGCTTTCAATTGACCTATCAACATGCGATTCTGCCGCTAAATGAATAACAGCATCAAATTGATGTTGTTTGAATAAATCATTAATAAATTCTGTATCTACGATATCGCCTTTTACAAATTCATAATTTGGTTTGTTTTCGATATCTGTAAGATTAGCTAAATTACCTGCATAAGTTAATTTATCTAGGTTTACAATTTTATACTCAGGATATTTGTTTACTAATAAACGTACCAAATGAGAACCAATGAATCCGGCACCACCAGTTACACAAATATTTTTTTTAAAATCCATTTTTATAAACTCCAGTAAGTTAAGTTCTTAATCTTGTTCTTATAAATTCCTTTTAAATCAACCAACACTGCTTTTTCAGAAGTAATTGAATGGAAATAACTTTCATCTAAATCCACATAATCTTTATGATTTACAGCTACAACAACCGCATCATAATCATTGGCTATATTTTCAACCAACCCAAAACCATATTCGTGTTTCAATTGATCTGAGTCAGCATGAGAATCAACTACATCTACCTTAGCACCAAATGAAACAAATTCATTTACCACATCCGCTACTTTTGAGTTTCTAATATCACTCACATCTTCTTTAAAGGTGGCACCCATTACCAAAACTTTAGAACCGGAAATATTTTTACCTGCAGCAATAATCTTTTTAACCGTTTGTTTGGCAACATAAGCTCCCATTGAGTCATTTACAAAACGACCTGAATTGATAATTTGAGCATGATACCCAAATTCTTTTGCTTTAAAAGTTAAATAATATGGGTCAACACCGATACAGTGTCCACCCACCAATCCTGGTCTAAAATTCAAGAAATTCCATTTGGTTCCTGCTGCTTCTAATACATCATAGGTATTAATTCCCATTTTATTAAAAATGATAGAAAGCTCATTTACCAAAGCTATGTTCACATCTCGTTGAGTATTTTCAATAATCTTAGCTGCTTCTGCCACTTTTATACTTGCTGCTCTGTGAACTCCTGCTTTTACCACTTCTTCATAAACCTTAGCTATTTGCTCCAAAGATTCATCACAACAACCGGAAACCACTTTTACCACATTGGTTAAGGTATGTTGGGTATCTCCAGGATTGATTCTTTCAGGTGAATACCCTACTTTAAAATCATCTCTAAATTTTAATCCTGATAATTCTTCTAAAACTGGAATACAATCCTCTTCAGTACATCCGGGATATACAGTTGATTCATATACAACATAATCTCCTTTTTTAAGTACTGCACCAACCGTTTTGGAAGCTCCAATCAAGGGAGTTAAATCAGGTAGATTATGGTTATCAATTGGAGTCGGTACAGCAACCACAAAAAAAGTAACATCATGCATATCTGCGGGGTCAGCTGTAAAATGAATATCACAACCTTCGAATGCTGAAGAAGGTAATTCTTCACTCGGGTCGATATTGTTTCTCATCATTTCAACTCGCTTTGGGTTAATATCAAACCCTACTACTTTCATGCTACGAGCAAACTCTAAAGCAATAGGCAAACCAACATAACCAAGTCCTATAACTGCAATTTTTGTTTCTTTATTTTTTAGTTTTTCGTAAATACTCATGATTCTATTTAATGTTTTTTAGCAATTTTTTATCTCTTAGTTCGTAAATTCTTTCAATAATTTCCACAACTTTCAATCCTTCCAATGCATTTGTAGTAGCTGTAGTTTTTCCCTGTAAAGTATCTACCACATTTTCAATAATATAATGGTGATTAGCAGCAGAACCTTTGTAAGGGCCATAGTCATTTGGTGGGTTTGCTGCAGGCAATTCAGGCATTTCGTATCCTTCAATATTACAAATCTCTACTTCATTCATATATTGTCCGCCAATTTTCACACTCCCTTTTTCTCCAATAATAGTAATACTACTTTCTAAATTTTGATTAGCTACCGCTGTTGAATAATTTAAACATCCCATTCCTCCTTCTAAGAAATCAAAAGAAACAAATCCAGAATCCTCAAAATCAGTAGAATCTTGATGTGTAAAATCATTGAATTTTCCTTGTATGTTGGTAATATCACCAAACAACCAATACATAATATCTATAAAATGTGAAAATTGAGTAAATAAAGTTCCTCCATCTAAATCTTGAGTTCCTTTCCATCCTCCTTTTTTATAATACCTTGCATCTCTATTCCAGTAACAGTTTAACTGAACCATAAAGATTTTACCCATTACTTTTCTTTCAATCAAATCCTTAATCCAAACAGATGGTGGTGAATACCTATTTTGCATAACTGCAAAAACATGTTTATGGTTACGTAAAGCTTTAAATATCACTTGTTCGCACTTTGCTTTAGATAAACCGATAGGTTTTTCAACAACTACATGCATTCCTTTATCCAATACCATGGAAGCTTGTTCAGAATGTAAGCCATTTGGGGTACAAATATTCACTACATCTATTTCAATTCCCGATGCTAATAATTCGGTTAAATCATTAAAAAAAGGAACATTGTATTTTTCAATTCCTAAGCTTTCTTTAGGCGCTACATCACTTAATGCAACCAATTCAGCATTAGGATTACCTAAAATCATTTCTGCATGTCTTTTTCCAATGTGACCCAAACCAACCACTGCGAATTTTATTTTTTGATTCTCTGACATGTATTTATAGTTTATAAACTTTATTGTTTTCTAATTTATATTTTTCTTGACTTTCAGGGCATAAAGCTTCTCCATTTTCATCAAAAATTAAACGATGGCCATACTCACTTACCCAACCAATTTGTTTTGCCGGATTTCCAACTAACAAAGCAAAAGCAGGAACATCTTTTGTTACAACAGCACCTGCTCCGATTAAAGCATATTCCCCAATGTTATTCCCACATACAATAGTAGCATTAGCACCAATTGATGCTCCTTTTTTTACCAAAGTCTTTGCATATTGATCTCTTCTAACAATTGCGCTTCTTGGGTTTGTGATATTTGTAAAAACCATAGATGGTCCCAAAAAAACATCATCTTCACAAACCACTCCTGTATAAATAGATACATTATTTTGTACTTTCACATTGTTACCCAAAACAACCTCAGGAGATACCACTACATTTTGACCAATGTTACATTTTTCTCCAATCTTACAATTAGACATAATGTGTGAAAAATGCCAAATTTTAGTCCCTTCACCAATTTGACAACCTTCATCTATTACTGCTGTTTCATGACTAAAGTATCCCATTATTTTATGTATTGTTCAAAATTTTTATGTTCAACTTTATTTAATTCTTCTTGAGAAAGACCTTTGAAATAATCATAAGTAATTTTTAACCCTTCAGCTCTGGAAACTTTTGGTTCCCACCCTAATATACTTTTAGCTTTATCAATATTTGGTTGACGCTGCATTGGATCATTTACAGGTAAGTCCTTATATATAATTTTTTGAGTAGTCCCTGTCAGTTTAATTATCTCTTTTGCGAAATCTAAAATAGTAATTTCATCAGGGTTACCTATATTCACAGGTAAAGCATAGTCACTATGCAATAAACGATAAATTCCTTCAATTAAATCATCAACATAACAAAAAGAACGAGTTTGATTTCCTTTTCCGAAAACAGTTAAATCTTCGCCTCTTAATGCTTGCCCAATAAATGCCGGCAACACTCTTCCATCATTTAATCGCATTCTCGGTCCATAAGTATTAAAAATCCTCACTATTCTTGTCTCAACTCCATGGTAAGTATGATAAGCCATGGTAATAGCTTCTTGGAAACGCTTCGCTTCATCATATACTCCTCTAGGTCCAATTGGATTTACATTTCCATAGTATTCTTCTGTTTGAGGATGAACTAATGGATCTCCGTAAACTTCTGATGTAGATGCAATTAACATTCTTGCAGCTTTGACTTTTGCTAAACCTAAAAGATTGTGAGTTCCTAAAGAACCAACTTTTAATGTTTGGATAGGGATTTTAAGGTAATCAATTGGACTTGCGGGTGAGGCAAAATGCAAAATGTAATCTAGTTTACCCGGAACATGAACAAAATTTGAAACATCGTGATGATAAAATTCAAAATTCTTTAAAGGGAATAAATGTTCAATATTTTTTAAATCTCCGGTAATTAGATTATCCATTCCAATTACATGATAATCTTCTTTAATGAATCTATCACATAAATGAGATCCTAAAAACCCTGCTGCACCTGTTATTAATATTCTTTTCATTTTATCCACCTACTAAAATTCTACCTATGCTGCTATAATAAAAACCTAAATCTTTCAATTCCTGAACATCATATAAATTTCGACCATCAAAAATCACTTTTTCATTCATTTTCTGTGACATCAGTTCAAAATCAGGGTTTCTGAAAACTTGCCATTCTGTAGCAATAACTAATGCATCTGCATTTTCTACCGCATCATCTCTGTTTTCAGCAAAAGAAATTTTATCACCATACTTAGATTTTACATTTTCCATTGCCTCAGGATCAAAAGCCGTAATGTTTGCGCCTTCTGCCAATAATTCATTGATGACATACAAAGCAGGAGCTTCTCTAATATCATCAGTATCAGGCTTAAAAGCTAAGCCCCACAATGCAATTTTTTTACCTTGTAAATTTCCTTTAAAGTATTCTTTGATTTTAGGCACAATAATGGTTTTTTGTTTTTCATTTACTTCCATTACTGATTCCAAAATTTGGAAATGATATCCAAACTCTTTCCCCGACTTGGCTAGTGCTTGTACATCTTTTGGAAAACAACTACCTCCGTAACCTATACCGGGAAATAAAAATCGCTTCCCAATTCTAGTATCTGAACCAATACCTATTCTAACCATATCAACATCAGCACCTACCTTCTCACAAAAATTAGCTATCTCGTTCATAAAAGTGATCTTAGTTGCCAAGAAAGAGTTTGCTGCATATTTAGTCAATTCTGCTGATTTCTCATCCATAAAAATGATTGGATTTCCTTGACGTACATAAGGTTTGTACAAGTCTCCCATTACTTTTTTTGCTCTCTCAGAACTTGTCCCTATTACCACTCTATCCGGTTTTAAGAAATCATCGACTGCAAACCCCTCTCTTAAAAACTCAGGATTTGAAACTACATCAAATAAATCTTTAGATAAATTTTTAGCCAACACAGCAGTTACTTTATCAGCTGTCCCTACAGGTACTGTACTTTTATCTACTATTACTTTATAATCAGTAATTATTTTACTCAAATCATCTGCTACTCCCAATATATAAGATAAATCAGCAGAACCATCCTCATCTGGTGGAGTTGGTAGTGCTAAAAATATAACTTTAGCATCTTTTATAGCTTCTATTAAATTGGTTGTAAATTCTAGCCTTCCTTGTTTTATATTTCTTTCAAATAAAACATCTAAATGTGGTTCATAAATTGGTACCACACCATTTTTCATTTTTTCTACTTTGTTTTGGTCAATATCTACACAGACTACATGATTACCTGTTTCAGCGAAACAAGTACCTGTAACTAATCCAACATAACCCGTACCTACAACAGCTATTTTCATTTAAGTTTTCTATTTGTTTATAAATTCTTTAACCGAATCAGTTATGTATTTTAATTGTTCTTCCGTTAATTCTGTATGCATTGGTAATGAAAAAACAGATTTACACAACTCATTAGTCACTTCAAAATCTTCATCTTTCATTTGAGGAGTTTTATAAGCCTCTTGAGTATGTAAAGGAACCGGATAATAAATCATGCATGGAATCCCTTTTTCTCCTAAATATTTTTGTAAAGCAAAATGATCTACACCACAACCAACACAGGTATATTGATGAAAAACATGAGTTGATTTAGGATTTCTAACCGGTGTTTTAATTTGTTGCACATCAGCAAAGGCTTTATCATAATAAGCCGCAGCTCTATTTCTAGCTGCGCTATAATTTTCCAATTCTCTTAATTTTATTCTTAGAATGGTCGCTTGAATTGAATCTAACCTTGAATTAACTCCTAATCTCTCATAATAATATCTTTCTCCCATCCCGTGATTGACAATAGAATGACAAATAGAAGCTAAATTATCATCATTAGTAAAAATTGCACCTCCATCACCATAACAACCTAAGTTTTTAGATGGAAAAAAAGAGGTAGTGCCAATATGACCTATAGTACCGGCCTTTTTGGTTTCTCCATTACTGAAAGTATATTCAGCACCTATTGCTTGAGCATTATCTTCTACCACAAATAAATGATGTTCTTTTGCAACCTTCATTATCTCCTCCATATTAGCACATTGTCCAAATAAGTGTACAGGAACAATTGCTTTTGTTTGAGGGGTAATTGATTTTTTTAATTTTTCTACATCCATACAAAAAGTATCGGCATCAACATCAACTAAAACAGGAGTAAGTTGTAACAAGCCTATCACTTCTACTGTTGCAGCAAATGTAAAGTTTGATGTAATTACCTCATCACCCGGTTTTAGGCCTAAAGCCATCAACGCTATTTGTAAAGCATCTGTTCCATTTGCACATGGTATAACATGTTTTACTTTAAGATAATCTTGTAACTCTGATTGAAAAGCCTTTACTTCAGGACCATTGATAAAAGCCGTAGATTCAATCACGTCTATTATTGCTTTATCAATTTCAGGTTTTATTTTTGAGTATTGACCTTTTAGGTCAACCATTTGAATGTTCATCATTTAATAACAATCTAAATTTTATACAAAGGTTGCTAAGTTAACTAAAAACTAATTTATTCATGCTAATTTTAAATGATTAAAAGATAAACAAAATATGAGCTAATATTATTTCGTTATTTTGCAATTCATGTTAAAAGTTCGAAACATATTTCTACTTTTTTATTGTTTAGCTTGCTATCAAATTACCTGGTCGCAAAATAAATCTAAAAACAATGTTTTAGACTCAGCATTTACTATACCTATGATTACTGCCAACTATGGTATGCAATGGCCCGGAGCTGACATGAAAGAAACTTTTGGCATGAATAGTCAGCTAGGAGGAACTTTTGCCATAAAAAATAAGAAACAGTGGTTTTATGGTATTACCGGAAATTTTTTATGGGGAAGAAATGTAAACAAAACCGATATTTTAAATCATTTAAAAACCAGCGAAGGCTATATAATTGATAATGAGGGTAGACTCACGCAAATCTATTTTGAAGAAAGAGGCTCTTCATTTTTCTTAATTGGAGGAAAAGTATTTAATGTATTGACTCAAAATAATAATTCGGGAATTTTAGTTTATGGAGGAGTCGGAACTCTTCATCATAAAATTAGAATTGCTTTTAAAGATGATATTAATTTACTAACTGAGGAATACAAAAAGGGTTACGACCGTCTTTCCTTTGGTTATGCACTTAATGCTTTTATAGGGTACATGCATTTGAGTAAAAATAGATTTTTAAATTTTTACGGTGGTTTTGATTTTACCCAAGGATGGACAAATAACTTACGAAAATTTAACTACGACACTCGTCAAGAAGATACCAAAACCTATTCAGATATGCTTTACGGCTTTAAAGTAGGTTGGATTATCAGGCTAAACAAAAGAACTCAACAAGAATATTACTACGATTAAGCTTTAATGAAGCTTCTTTATCAAATATCTATTTTCTCTTATACGATTGCCATTCATTTAGCAAGTTTGTTTAATGAAAAAGCAAAATTTTGGGTTTTAGGAAGAAAGAATATTTTTCAAAAGATTAAAAGCGAAATTAAAACTGATGAAACGATTGTTTGGTTTCACTGTGCCAGTCTGGGAGAATTTGAGCAAGGACGCCCTGTTATTGAAGCATACAAGATGAAATTTCCAAATGAAAAAATTCTTATTACCTTCTTTTCCCCTTCAGGTTACAAATTGCGAAGAAATTATGAAAAAGCTGATTATGTGTTCTATTTACCCATAGATACTGCCAAAAATGCTAAACGATTTATTGATATAATAAAACCTAAAAAGGCTTTTTTTATTAAGTATGAATTTTGGAATTTTTACTTAAAAGAACTCAAAAAAAACAACACTCCAACCTACTTAATTTCCGGAATTTTCAGAGAAAACCAATTGTTTTTTAAATGGTATGGGAAATGGTACCAACAAATGCTAAAGAGTTTTACTCACTTTTTTGTCCAAAATAAAACTTCACTCCAGCTTATAACTAACTTAGGGTTTAATAATGTTACATTAACTGGTGACACTCGTTTTGATAGAGTTTTCGATAATAGCTTACAAACAACAAAACTTCCTATAATAGAATCTTTTAAAAACAATCAAAGAATAATTATTGGTGGCAGCAGTTGGCCAACTGAAGAACAAATATTAGCTGATTATTTTAAATCCAGTTCAAATCCGTTAAAACTTATCATTGCACCACATGATGTTTCAGAAAATCATATCAAAAAAATAGAACACCTTTTTCATAATAATTGTATTCGATATTCAAAAGCAACTGAGCAAAATGTAAGAGATGAAAAAGTTTTAATTATTGACAATATTGGCATTTTAGCCAATACTTATCAATATTCTGATATTGCTTTTATTGGTGGTGGATTTACCGGTGCATTACATAATATTTTAGAACCTTGTAGTTTTGGTAATTTAATTCTATTTGGACCTCAACACCATAAGTTTCATGAAGCCCAAAATTTAATTGAAAATGGTGGTGCATTTACTGTTAACAACAATAATGAACTTGAAAATTTGGTAACCAAAAAAATGGATCAATTAACTCAAATTAAATCAAATAACTTACAATTTGTGGAAGATGGAAAAGGTGCTGTTGATATTATTATGAATTCAATTTGATGAATATAATAGAGCACAAAAAAGAACTTAGAAAACAAATGCTGGTAGAAAGAGCCCAATTAAATGCCTCTTTTAAATCAAAGTATGATTTTTGGATTTGTTCAGAACTAGAAAATATTATTTTAGACAACAATTACAAAAAAGTTCATGCTTATTTACCTATGGGTAAAGAAATAGATATTTTACCCCTCATTGATACACTTCTACAAAAAAACATTACCATTATTTGCCCCAAAACTTTACCTAAACGAAAATTAGAAAACAGAATTCTAACTTCTTTAAAAGATATTGAACAAGGAGTGTTTGGTACTACTCATCCAGCTAATCCAAATGAATATAAAGGAGAAATTGATTTAATAATTGTACCGGGATTAGCTTTTGATGAAAATAATTACCGTTTGGGATATGGCGGTGGTTATTACGATAATTTTTTAGCACAACATCCTAAAAGTAAAAAAATAGGAATTTTTTATCCTTTTCAAAAAGTAGAAAAAGTTCCTACTGAAAATCATGATTTAGCTTTAGACCAAATTTTAGTTAATTTTGAAATCTGATGTCGTTTAAAAAGTTACTACCTTATATAAAACAAAAACTAATTGAAATGGGAATAGAAAATCCTACTCCATTTCAAAAATCTGTATTATCAAAAATAAAAGGTGGGGCTAATATTACCGGTATTGCTCCAGAAAATTCGGGTAAAACTACTGCGTTAATTCTGAGTGTAATACAAAGGCTAAATGCACAAGCTTATGAAGATGTTCCTAGAGCGCTTATTTTTGTAAAAGACAAACAATCGGTTTTAGAATTAAAAGAAAAGTTTGAGGAATGGACAAAAGAAACTGATTTGAGAATTGCTATTGCCTACGAAGAAGGAAACATCAATGATCAGAAAGATGAAATTTATGTTGGCTCTGATATTGTTATCGGAACCCCTAAAAGACTGAATAAAATTTATTTTCAGAATGGATTAAACTTGGCAAACTTGCAATTATTTGCCATAAATGATGCTGAATTTTTAACAGGAACCAGTTTTCACACTGATATTAACCGTATAGCTGAAAGTTTGAATAAATGTCAATACCTTGTTTTAGCGAATAAAAGCTGTGAAAAAGTTCATCAACTTTCAGAATTATTAGCGGAAAGTTCAGAAACTATCTTATTAGATTAATTAATCAAAATATAGTTTTATTATTTTTATATCATGTTTCGCACCCAAAGTGTAACATATTTTATTAGACAATAAAATTAGAAGTAGACACCAAAAAACTAACAAATTGAACTTTAAACATTGGATATATATTATCTTCGGATTGTTATTTTTAAGTTTTACAGGAATTTGGACATTTAGGAATTTCAACTTTAATTCTGCTTTTGAAATAGGACAACAAATTGACGAATTGAATGGAGTGTATGTTTATTTCAATGGCGGGGTTGGAAATGTAACCGAAAGAAATACAACATCAGATGGATATAACTTAGGCTTAAAATACCAGTGTGTTGAATTTGTAAAAAGGTATTACTATGAATACTTAAAACATAAAATGCCTGACAGTTATGGAAATGCTAAAGATTTTTTTGTCAAGTCCTTAAAAGATGGACAAAAAAACAAACAAAGGGATTTAATTCAATACACAAACCATAGTCAGACTAAGCCAAAAGTTAATGACCTAATAATTTTTGATGGAACAATTTTTAACAAGTATGGTCATGTTGCAATAATTTCAAAAGTGACCCATAACGAAATTGAAATAATTCAACAAAACCCCGGACCATTTGAAGAATCAAGAGAAACCTTTGAACTTGAATACAAAAATGACAAATGGGTGATAAACAACGACAGAGTTTTGGGATGGTTGAGAAAAGAAAAATAAACACGATAGGCTTTTTTAAAAAAACTAAACTTGAAAAGTGGCATTTCTATTTACTTGGATTAGTCCTATTAAATTTTTTAACAAGCCTAATTACAGGCTACAGCCTAAATCAAAGCTTAATTTTTATTTTAAAAGTAATTATTTACCTCACAGGGTTTGTAATATTTTTTACTACTCTAAGACCATTTAAGAAAATAGCTGTTTATTATTCTTTTTATTTTATTTCAGTTGTTTTGACAGGTCTCTTCTTTTTATTTGGAGGAATTTTACTTGCGATTTTATCTTCACTAGTATTGTTTCCAATTTTTCCTAAACAGACAGAATATAAAACTGAAACTATAAAAATTTATGACCGATTTCAAGGATTTATGGCTCCTTGTTGTTCATATGAAGTAGTAGAAACCAAACTATATATTTTTGAAAATCATTTAGGTTACATAAATATTGAAAAGCCAATTAATCCAAAAAAAGATGAGTTTAGTTTTAAAGATAATGTGATTATTTACAAACACAAATTTAATATTGACAGAACAACAAAAGAAGCTAGAGACACTACAGAAATACTAAATTTTGAATAAAAACACTACTGTTAACAAGGATTTGACATCAACTTACAAGAGAAATTAGGCATTTACAAGAAATTGAACCAAACAAAGGTACAAAAGAAAATATTGAACAACTATTAAACAAAAATTGGAGTAACCGTAGACAATTAACTCATAAAAGTTAAGATTATTCGTTACTTTAGAATCATGAAGCAACTTGTTTTCATATTCATTATAGTACATGCAATTAATATTAAATTAATAGCTCAAAATAAGATATTAGACAAGCCCTATATTAGAGAGTCAACAAAAAGAGAAATTATTTCAAATCCTTTAAGATATGATTATAGTAATTCTATGTTTGTGATGGAAAACTCAACAATCAAGTATGACAGTACTTTTCTATATGCCTATGATGAATATCCAGATAATCCTTTAAAAATTAACGATTGTGTCTTTTTTAGTCCCATAAAGAGATATGTATCAAAATACAGGCCCAATAAAGAGAATAAAGTATTTTCTGAATCGAATGAGCCTTATTTTTGTGTTAACTCCAAATCTTATCAACACAATAAATATGGGTCTCCACCTAACCCAAACATAATCATACCTTATTCTTTGAGATTTTATGTAGATTCTAACCACATGTCAATAGTCCCAAAACAACCAGAAGTAATAGTAGATTCAAACATAAATATCCCATTGATTAACTATTTATCTCCTTTTTATTTTAGGAAATATGAAGTGACTAATAAAGAATATAAGGAATTTGTTCATTGGGTTAGAGACTCCATAGCTCGTCAAATACTTTTAGATGGAGGAATGGAAGAGTTTGGCTTGTCAGATATAGATGAAGAGACCGGAAAGGAGTTTGACCCTCCTCACTTAAACTGGGAAATTCCGATTCCATGGGATTCTCCAGAAGCACAAGAACTCTTAGATCCGCTATATTCCTCAGGAAATCTACGTTTTTATAAAAAAAGGGGAATTGATTCAAGAAAATTAAATTACGTGTACTACTATATCAGTTACACAGGTTGCCCAGATAGTAATAATAAATTTGTGTGTCGTGAAGAATTAAATGTTTATCCTGATACTCTTTGCTGGATACATGATTTCAATTATTCATTCAATGAACCAATGACTTCTAACTATTTTTGGCATCCAGCCTATAATGATTATCCTGTAGTAGGAGTAAGTTATCATCAGGCTATAGCATTCTTGCATTGGAAAACTGAACAACATCAAAAAGAATTGGATAAAAAAGGGATTAAGATTGAAGTTAAATATGACTTGCCTACTGATGCTGAATGGGATATAGCCGCAACGGCTGAAATGAGAAACAAAAAAGTTAAGATATACACTTATAACTATTATAGTTTAGCTGATAAAAGCTGGATTACTGATTTATCTCTTAATCAAAGTAATATTATTACTCATACAGATAGTATTAAGGGTAATAATCACTACATATCAAGAAGACATAACTTCTTGTCTGATGAACTTAAAAGTAACTACAGATTCAAAAATAATTTTAAGATTGATGGAGCTTTTCACACACATAAAAGCAATATCAATCTAATAAACAAAAAAAAGGAATTGGTAGAAAGGAATGAATTAACTGATATAAATCAAGATGAATTAGGGATTTGTTTCATGGGGGGAAATGTGTCTGAATGGTTAAAAGATTCATATCAAGAAAGTTGGAAACCCATATTTGAGCTTAGGCAAAGACTTCTAAAGACTTTTAATGATGAAGACATAGAAATTTTGTCTTTAATAGAAAAGTACTACGATAAAAAAAATCATCAAGATGGGAAACTTGTTAGAGGCTCAAATTGGTATGATGAAAGATTTTCTAATAAATTAGGAAAGAATACAGAAGGAACCAATGCAAAAATTTTTGTTAGCCCTGATAGTACATACTCTACTCTTGGATTTAGATATGTTATTCATTACAAACCGATGAAATAACAAACTATTAAACCGCTACAACTAATATTATGAATGCCGTTAATCAAAATAAGGATCCATAATTCCACCAGGAGAATAACCTTGTTTATTCCAAAACTGACCTGAATTCACCTTTACCTTAAAAATATTGCTATAGAGCACAGTTTCTGACAACTTGATTCCATCCTTATATTCATCATCTACAACAAATCTTAACCTTGCCTCCACCTCCATTTCACCATCATATTTAGGAATTGTTAGCTCCCAATATTCACCGTCTAATAGCTCCACATCGTAATAACTATTACCACACCAACTGCTTGGAATGTATTCAATATCTTTCCATCCATCACCACCCTTAACCTGCATTATCATATTTAATCTTCCATCTTGTACTTCAACATTCACAACATTTCCTGAAGCATTAAAAATATAGGTGTAGTATCCATTATATTGTTTAGCAAACACAGCATTTCTTGTAGTATCTACCATTATTCCAAACTTCTCTTTACCTAACTCAGTTTTTAGTTTTTTTGGATAATTCATCCATTCATATTTATCATTCAGAGTGTCGGCTAAACTTGATTCAACATAGCAATAAGCCCTTAGCATATTAGATGAATTTAAATCATAGAATGCTGACAGATTATTATAATCTTGAAAATTGCTCCATACAAATTCTCCATCTCTATTTATATAACCATATAAACTATCCTGTTCCACATAAACAATCTCTGTTTCAAACCCAGAATATTGAACATTAGTAAACCTTGCAGGAAGAATTGTATCTCCTTTTTCGTTCAATAATCCCCAGATATATTGGTAAGTATCTCCTACTCTTTCTCTATAAAACACTCTATTATTTATCAATCCTGCATCATGTATAGCATCATATTTACATTCCACTAATATTTTACCTGTTGTATCTAACAATCCTCTTACATTTTCATCACACTCAAATTGTATCATCCCATTTTTAAAACCACTAATTGAAACATGTCTGTATGTCTCTGGTAATAATTCCTCCCCATTTATTTTATATATTTTATACATAAACATATCCCAATTAACTACAAATCCTTCGCTATATTCACCTAAATGATTCAATGGTAAAGTATTCAAAATTTTCTCCCCATTAATAGTGTAAAATATATCTTTACTATATCCAACACTAGCTTTAATTAGCCCATGTCTAACTACCCTATCCAAACTATTAACCGTTTTAAACATAAGCGTACCATTTGTATCAATAATACCTTCTTCACTACTCCACCCTGAATCTTCATCATATGAGCTATTATAAACTTCAACCCAAGCATAGCCATCATTATATTTTCCAATATCAAAATACTTATTGAATTCAACAATGATATTGCCTTTTGTATCAATTACTCCTATATTCTGCTCTCTAATTCTAATATCATTTGGATGATTAACACTCGTTATAATTGCCCTGTTATTATTAAATCGAGAAATATCTTTGTAAATAGTATCTATAACCAATATTCCTTTTGTATTAATCCCTCCTTCTAAGCCACTACTTGATGTTACAATAGCTACCCCATCAAAGAAATAATCAATAGAAGCATAGATTTTTGGTTGAACAACAAACTCACCTGATTTATCAATAATAGCTGGAGAACCATCTACATAAACTTTTGCCAATCCATTGATGAAAGGTTCTGCTGCATCAAAAATTGGTTCAATTACAAACTCTCCTGTATGGTCAATATAACCAAATCTATAATCTAGCCTTACTGATGCATATTCTTCTGTAAAATCTAAAGCATCTTGAAACTTAATATCTATTACTACTTTCCCCTTAGAATTGATAAAACCAAAATGGTCATTAGCAAAAACTTTATACAATTTATCATCTGGTGCAGCATCCATTTCTTTTGTCATCACTATTATATGGGGTTCATTTTGAACCTCTTTACAAGAAAAGAAAAGTAACGATATAATGAATGGAATGAACTTCATAACAGTTAAACGAAATTGAAGTCTATACATTGCACAAAAACATTTACAGATTTCTATAACTCCAAACATATTTCATTAACTTATACAAGAAACGAGCTATAAAAAAAGTAACAACTCCAACACCTACAGCAGCAGCTAATTTTCCCAATTCAAAGCCATAATCATAATTAGTTCCATCCATTAGTATAAGTCTAAGGATTACTAATATTATTTCTACAATAGACTTGAGTGCTACAACGCCAAATAATAAAGCAAAAAAAGCGATGATGATCGATAATATGATATATAGAATTTTCACTTTTCCAAGTTACTGAAAAAAAGGATGTTTAAATTATTTAACTATTTTAGATAAATACTTAAACTTATAAAATGAGAAGACTAATTACTATATTAATTATTACAAGTGTATTCTTAAGTTGCAAACAAGATAGTAATCTAACAGACAATCAAATAAAGACCGAGTTAGAAAAAGAATTTGATACTTTTTTTGAAGAATTTAATAATAGACCTATCTATAAAAATTTAACTCAAGAAATTATAGATACTATTTCTGATGATAATTTAATTCAAACTGTTTATGACAACATAGAATTAATTGGAGATGAAAAGAAGCTCTCAAATGGTCAAAAAGCTATTTATTCGATATGGTGGGTAGAAGCTGAGGTAAATAATGGAGGTTTTAATCAATTTTACTTTAACTCTAGTAGTAAATATTCTCAAATGGCCTATGATGGGTTTAAACTAATTGGAGCTGTAAAGTTTGCAGAACTTATGAATACTGCTAACAACCTTTATGAAGAAAATAAAGAAGAACTAGCTAAATATGATGATGGCACATTACAAGGGTTTAGTGATTCTTATGATGATAACCCTTTAAATGAATTAGACACTAAATTCTACAAGTTGTATGATGAAGAGGATTTATATGCTTTACAAATAAAATATATTCGGTCAAATGTTAATGAATTCATTTCTTTAGATTAACAATTCATAATTTACGTGGCCATATGGAATCCATAATAATCCATTATGAATTCCATAACAAACCACAAAGTAATTGGATTGGTTAAAAGCATATAAATAATTAAAAAGTACTTGTTAGAGGTTAGCCGCTCACTTCTTCTAAAAGCAATAATTATTAACGCCATTAAGGATCCTAACCACATTAACCAACTTAAAATTAAATGGGCAATATTCTCATCATATTCTGTAGTTAAAGACAAATATATTTGAGCCCATATAATCAGTGCAATGATGGTATATATTAATTTGATATTAATGTATTTGAACAATTTAATCAATGTCTTCTTTTAATAAGCATCATCTTCTATTATTACTTGTTCTGTTATTTCAGGAGCTGAAAATGAGCAAGGAAATATCACTTGCATTATTTCTTCACTAAGCTTCTGATTTGCTATTAGTACTTGCTGTCTTTTCTGTTCTTTAACTTCAAACAATTGATAATCAAAATCCTTTAACAGACTTTTTCGTTGTTTGTTATCATATCGGTTTAAATTATGTTTGAGTTCTTGTTGTGATATAGATGTTAGTTCTATATTGGAGTATTCTTTTGGTTTTACACCATCCAATGAATAGAAATATGCTTGTTCATCAATATATCCAAGACATACTATGCTGTGATTCATCAATTCATTTAAGTTTTCAGTGTAAATCCCATTTTCTTTTTTAATTCTCATAAAACTGTTCAATTGGTCCGGTAAAATGTATACCAATAACCTATCAAATTTAGATTCATCTTTAATGATAACAGATATGGGTTCGTATTTTATAACTGCCTTTTTTCCTGTAGTTGGGTCTGTATAATCTAAAGTTTCTCTATTATCAAGGCTTTCCATCACATAAGCATCTACATTTTTCCATCCTCCTGTTTTCAATCTTAATTTATAAATACCTTTTGCATCTAATCTATCTGGTTTAGGTTTACCCAGTTGACGATAAGCCTCCTTAAGGTTTAAATTGAATTCCTCTACATAATTATCTTCTGTTCTTTTCAATTCATCCTGAGAATGTTTTGCCCTTGTTTTCCCTGCATCTTCATTTAAACGCTTGTTTTCTTTTTCAAATTTCTCTCTGGTTTTAGCAATGGCTTCGGCTATTAACTTTTGTTTTTCTTCATAATGTTTTTTAAGTTTTTCAACTCGTTTATCATCAATTTTTACTTTCCCATCCTTACGGGTAGCAAACTGTATAAAATTATCTCTGCTGTTTCCTCCACATATTTCTGCTGCCATCGAATCTATTTTATACATATCAATATTTAAGTTATTGATGTATAAATCCAATACTTTGTCATTACAAGTTCCAAAAATGGCAGGCAATCTTTCCTCGAACTCCCTGGTTGAAATCATGGTGTTATTAAAATCTTCACTCCAAATGGTTTTAATTTTTGCTGGATTGATTCCACAAACTTGGTATGAATCATAAGTTTCTGCAACTGAATCAACTTCTTCTTGAGCAAATTGATAAGGTAATTTCCTTCCAAATAACAGTGATGAAGTTGCTCCTGTGTCATTTTCAGAAGTAAAATCGACCTTGTTTGAGTATTTTACAATTGGACCGCTACAATTATTATTTTGTAATTGTTTCGTTGTGATAACAAAAGAAAGGTTTTCATGTCTATTACTTTCTTTATCTAGATAATGTGTCTTTAATCCAAAGTTTAAAACGAATGTTCCACTTTTTTTAATTTTAATTTTTTGAGTAAAAAGAAAAGAATTATTGCTTTTATTCAATTGTAGCTTATCAATAAATTCATATTTGTCATTATCGGAAGATTTTAGAAACCTTAAATCACTTAATCTAATACTATCACTTATATTTATTTCAAAACTAAAATCAAATTCATTACATTTTAAATTGTTGGCATGGGATGTCCAATTTATATGGTCAATTGCTTTAAATAAATTACCATTATTTCTATAGGTATTAATAATTGCATCTCCATTATGTATGTCAGTTATTCTATAGCAATTATTTTTACTTTCATTCTCCCAAGCAAAAGAATAATACAAACTATCTTTAAATTCCCTATCTGATAAATCATATCCTAATTCAGCTAATTTAGGCTCATACTTCGGCGGGTAAAAATTCAAGGAATGAATATCAACTGGGGTTAAGAATTTTTCTAATGGTGCTGGATTTATCCAATCAATTGAACCATCAGCCATTCGTTTTCCTTCAAACAATTGCATATCCGGCTTTACTTCATCAGTGGGTACTTCGGTATAAATTCCATTTTCAGGATTAATTTGGACTGTCTTCCCATCTTTTCGAGCATTCACATAAAACATTCCGGCACTTTCCAATAATCGATTACCAGACATACTGCTTAATCCCCCTTGAATTATTTGATTGGCATCAAGTGCTTCTTTTACTTCAAATTCAACTTCTCCAGTTATAATGTTACCATTTTCATCCAAGAAACTTCCTTGCGGAATGTACATCACTATTCCTCCTTGTGTTTCAATCACAGTATCACTTGTTGTATTGATAGCAAATTTTTGAGATGGTATCAGTTTATCTGCATCTGCCCATTCTTTCGTTCCTACTTCATTCAATTCTGGTAGTACATTATCTACCACTGTTGAGCTACTATAATTTGAATTATACCATAAGAAAACAGAAGTAACTGCAATCACTATGGTAGCTCCCAATCCTAAATTAAATCCGGATTTGCCCCATTTATATTTCTTATATGATTTTTGAATAGATTGTTTTGCTCCTATTCGTTCAATGCCTTTAATAACATCTCTTTGAACCTCAACTTCTTTTTGAAGTTTAGCATCTGTTTTTAATTGTTCTTCAAATACTTTCTTCTCCTCTGCTGAAAGTTCATTTTTCAGATACTTTTCTATGATTTCTATATTTTCTAATTCGTTTCTCATGACTTTTGGTTTAAGGATAAATAATTAGGATGACAGTTAATTAAAGTTCACTCACTTTTAGTTTGGCTCTTTCCAAACATTTATACTTTTGATTCTTTGCAATCTTCTCAGACTTTAAACCCACTTTAGAAGCTATGATTTTCATGCTTAAGCCCTCATAGTAGAACATTTTAAGCAATTGAAGACACTTATCTCCAATTTGAGTTAAAATGCTCTCTATCTGCTTGAATTTAGCTTCTCGTACTATTGCTTGTTGGAATTCAGCATCTTCTTCTGATGTAAATTCAAAAGAGGTATCAACTGATTGTTTTCCTTTTCTTTTGATGAGTTCATCTTTCCAAAGAAATCTACTTACACTGTAGAGATAAGTTCCAATTGCAGAGGTGAGTTTAAAATCGGTGTTACACACTTTTTCATAAAAGATAATCAATGCTTCTTGAAAAACATCTTTGGCATCTTCTTTTGAACCACCTTTAGATAGAATGAGTTTCTCTACCTGTGGATAGTTCTTATAAAGCTTTAGAAAGGCTTTATCTTGCTTCCCAATCTTTAAGAGTTCTATAATTTTGGTGTCATCCATTTTTGTTATTTATCCCCTTAATGGGAAAAGTACAAAAAGGTCTCCTTTATTTCTAAATAAATTTTTTATTTCTTCCTTATTTACAAGCTAATTCTTAAAAGGAATTCTATTTTCAAGTGTTCTATAATGGATTCTTAAAGCATCTTCATCACGAAGAATATCTCTAACATTAGTCACAATTGACATTGGGGTTTGCTCCTCTACGGCAAGTTTTATGATATAAATCTTTTTATCATCATCATTAAAATTATTAATACTTAATTTTAATTCATTCCTAAAATTATCTATTTCTACTTTCTTGTTATTTAATAATATTGGCATATCTTTTCTAATCTCAATACTGATGCATGGTAATGCATCAATAATTTTACGCTTAGTATCATCATTTTCAATTAGATAAGCTGATTGTAGCATAAATATTTTGTAAAATTTGATTTCAAAGTCTGATGAATCTAATATTGAGATAACTATTTTTGCAATAGATGAGGCTGTTTCATTCTCCAAACTCATTAGTGAATCCATTGCAGATTGAAGTTTATGTGCTTTAGAATTTTTATATTCTACTGACTTATCTCTTTTATGTGATTGATAGCATTTCTTCAATAGTTTATAGTTATTAATGATAGTTGTATCCATTTTGTATTCACAGGCAAATAACAAATCATTTTCTTTAATTATCTTTTTATAAAAATTAATGTAGCTTTTGCCAGAAGAATCTTTAAGGACATTGGTTTCAATTAAATATTTCTCATAAGATGAGAATTCATTTTCAATATCAAACCCAATGGAATTAAATTCATCTTTTACACATTGAGTCATCTCATCCTCAAACTTATATTCATAAATATCAGAAGAGCAACTGAGTATCCCTATTCCAATTAGCAATATTAAAAGTCTATTTATCATTTTTCCACCACAGTTAAAAGCCTATTCGAATTAAATATCGCGGCAGGTGATATAACTTTTTCATCCATAGGAATATTCGAGCCATAGCGTTCTTTCATTTTTTGTTTAACTAAATCGTTAGTCAAATCAAAATCTTTTAATGTTTGTAATTCACCTATTTCAAATTGATTCAGTTTATAATAAGATTTCCAAACTAATTCAGAACAATAAACCTTATCATCACTCCAATTAAAATACACATCGTAGTTTTTACCCAAATAACCTTCAGCAATTATTCTAAGCTCGACCAACATTTCATCAGGAAGCATTGGGTCAGAAATAAATCTTTTTACCACATAATGTCCTCCTTCTCCACGATTAATCCACTCAGATAAAGGAGTCCATTTTACTGGTTGCACTGCCTCAATAACACACCATTTATCTTTACCACTTTCTTTTTTGAAAATCAATCCACAGTGACTGTATTTAGATTTGGTGGCCAATTGAATCGCTTTACTCTGATTAGATTTTGAGGTTTGAAAAATTATATCACCATCTTTAAGTTCCTCACTCTCTATCTTTGCAATTCCAATTTCAGTAAAATCAAAATCAGTTGAGACTGATTGTGAATCATTATCACACCCAGTTATTATAATAAAAATGATTAATATCTTTAAAAACTTACCAATCATAAAACACAGTTATTTTGTAAAGCATTCCAATAAAAATAATTGGAAAAATCACTAGTTGAGATATTAATAACGACTTTCTATTTCCATCTTCTTTAACTTTATAACTAAGATATAGTAATAGAATTTCCAGCCCTAAAATAGATAAATACATAAAAAAATTAAGCCCAACTTCTAAGCTATAGTCAGAACGAATAATACCGTTCTTAATTAAGAATAGAATTATAAATTCTATGAAAATCAAAACAATATTTAATAATAAAAGCATTTAATAAGTTTAGACTAAAAAGCACATGTTTGTATAATATAATCCAATTAATGATAACTAACTTTTGAAGTAATAAAATCATTGAATTTTTTATCAACTGAATCTTTAGCATTCAAGATAAAGTTAATGGTCGATTCATTAGTAAATAAAGTTAGCATTTTTGAATCCATTAAAATTGAATTAACTTGTATAGCATTCTGAAAATCGATATACTTTAATTCGTAGGTAATCATTTCATTTGAATCTAAAGATTTAATTATACCATTAATTATTTCTTCTTCCGAAAAAACAGAATCAACTTCAAGTAATGCATTTAAGACATATGAATCATTACTAGATTTTTCTGTACAACTATACGAAATCATTGGTGAATCAATGTTTTCTGACATGTTTTTTATAGAATTAGAATCTAATTGAAGTATACATGGACATTTAACTGCAATTTTTAATTTCGGGAAAAGTTGAAAATAATTTAATGAATCTATCTTCCTCGCTTCATCTATCACATTACTATCCTCATGTACTTCTAAATTCCCATTTTCTTTTAATATATAAAACTTATTTACATTAACTTCAAAGATTACCTGGTTATCTATTTCTTTTAACACCCCAGTTTCACCAGTACTATTTCTATTATTAAATATTGGAGTAATATTTTTCATTATCAACTGGTTATATTCTTCAACTAAAAAATAAGACCTACTCTCATTAATACTTTTCCAAGCTTGCAATATTTCGCCCCTAACTGGAGAAATCTCTATGTTATTTTCATTGTCACATCCAATAACAAAAATGAATAAAATAGAGAAAATGAGATTTTTCAATTCTTAGATAGTTTTAAAAATAAAGTAACCTGAATTAATTTCTACGGGTATATTGTATTGGCAATTTACTTTTTCACCCTTTTCTGAACCTGCACTCCAATTTTTAAATTCCGGTAACCCTTCTAACACTTCAAGCACTCTCTTATCTATTGTTTTTTGTATCCCTTTTAAAAGTTTATAACCATATGGATTACCATTACAATCAATAATTACTTGAATATAGAACGTTCCTTTTGTTTCTAATTCTTTTTCAGTAAGTCTCATCGCTACAGAAAAAGCAGCATTTAATTTTTCAACATTACCCTTAAATTTAGGCATATCACCCAAAATAGTATATACATCTTTTTTACATTCAATAGGTTTGGGTATTTTAAAATTTAAAGGTAAATTAAATGATATTAAAACAGGTACTCCATCTTGTGTAGCCGGCTTCCAATTGGGCATGTTATTTACAACCCTTAAAGCCTCATTATCTAATTCTTCAGAGATACTTTTAATAATTTTTGCATCAATAACCTCTCCTTGTTTATTTACAACAAACCTAACAATTACCTTTCCTTCTTCTCCCCTAGCTTTAGCACCTTCAGGATATTTCATATTGGTTCTTAAATAATCGAATAATCCTTCTTGTCCTCCGGGAAATTCAGGCATTTGTTCTACAATGGTATAAACCTTTTCCTCACCATTCAATTCAGTTTCGCCAATTTCTGCATTAGTCTTTTGAGAAAAGACATAAGAAGAGATTGAAAGTGTAATAATTATAAATGTTAAAACCTTTTTCATATTTGATAATTTTATTATTCTAAATTCTCTTCTACTTTGGCAATGGTGGCGGAGGTGGAGGTGGAGGAACAGACTTAGTAATTGGAGTTATTCCTTCAAAATCACTTTTGTCAATTTTTGGTTCATCTCTGGATGGAAAATAAATCCACCCATCTATTAAATAATCTGTATTGTCTTTAAACATTAATCTTAAATCACCGAAAACTTCTTTTTTCTTTGGATCATGAATATTGATATTATAGACCATATTTGGGAAAGTGTCATTCATTTTTACCAAATAATGTTCAGCTCGGTCTTGATACTTTATTACTTCTGATTTAAATATTGTTAGTTCTTTTCTTAAACTATCAGTTCTAAGACTTGGGTCAAAATACTTTTCTAATTCCTCAATGGATGTTTCTTTGGTAGTATATTTTAATAATTTCAATCCAATTTCTGCATATTCATCCTTCAGCAATAGTTGTCCAAGACAATTGTTTGCAAAAAGATAGATTACAAAAAGAAAAATAATATTCTTATTCATTTTTTAAAGATAATCAAATATCTAAAAATTACACACTTGATTCAGTTTCGAGTTCAACAATTATTTGGTTTAATAATACATTTATTTTTTTAATAGTTGCGTTATTTCGTTTTCTATTTAAGAAATTCTGAATTATCCAATAAATCAAATACGGGGGGAATATAATTGCAACTAAAACTTCAATAATATAAATAAAACTAAATTCAAAACCCTTAAAATCTTTGAGTTTTAAATTTGGTAATTCTGCAATATATTCTCTTGGCTTAGCATCTCTACAATTTGCATCCAAATACTCTTTCATCTCATAATAAAAGCGATAATATTCATATGAGAAATCACCTATAGGTTCCTGCATTGAATCTTCTCCTTGTTTTATCAATCTTCTTAATTGATTACAGATAATATGAATATTAATTCCCATTCTATTATTTTAATTGTTCAAATTAAACCACTACTCTAAAAATACTTAATTTATTAAAAGTTCAGATTATTCTTTACTTTAGTTAAATGGGAATTTGGTTTAAAGATAAAAAACCCGTTGAAGAATGGTTATGGAATTTAAATCTCAGTGCAAAAATATTCTTTTTGTCATTCATATTCTTGTTATTGATTTGCAGTGGTTATGCAGTTTATGATATTTTCTTTAAAATTTAAATGAAACATTTATCTTTAATAATATTACTCATCTTGTTTGCAGCAACTATATTTTTCATTGAACAGAGAATCCAAGCATATGATATGAGGTTTTACTGGGGGAAAGACAATGGTCTTTTTGCTCGTTTCGAATCTATATGTGTTATGAGTTCAATATTTTTCATATTTCTTTCAAGGGGAGAAAAAATTATAAGTGGCATAATAGGACTTATTGCTGGTATTGTTTCCTCGATATTATCAGCATTTATAACATTTTTCATTCTTTATAATTGGATTAAATTATCTGACCTTGCCTTCCAAATAATATCAGTGGTATTATTTATTATCCTTTTCTACCTTCGTGAATATTATCTAAAGAATAAAAAATGAAAAACCTTCTTGTTATATTGATTGTTTTGATTTCTGCTCAAACTGGGTTTGGGCAAGTCAATAATAAAATCCGTTTATATTGTGAATTTGGAGGAATATCAAATGATACTATTGATGTTGATTCTGTAAATAATTATACCTGTATTAGTTTAAAATATGGCTATGTAAACAAGCCTCAATCAAAAATAGAACAAGCCAATTCTTTATTTATTGAAGATATCAAGAATTTCAACATTAAAGATTATGAAATTGATAAAGTAGATATTGGTTCATTGATTTGTATTGGAGGAATAAAGAATCTTGAGTTAGAAAATACTTGTATTGATGATAGAGCATCAATCTTTTTTCAAAAACCCATCGCAAAGAATAGATTATATTTTGAAGTATCAATTAAAAAATATGGTAGAACTCTTAAAAAGAAATTAATCTTTTCAATTTGGACAAAATGAAAAACCTCCTTATCATATTGATTGTTTTGATTGCTTCTGGTGGATGTAGTGACTCTGGAGATATTAAAGCGGTAGATGTTAAAAAGTTGGACTCAAAGTATTGTACAAATCAAATTGAACTTCTTTCTCCTTATGGAGAATTTGTAGATTTAGACTTTAAATTTCATACAAAAGGAGAAAACACCATTGAGAAAATCTTTATCAAATTAGGAGATGAATTTTGTGATTTTAGAGTCGATTTGGGTGTTCCTTTTAATGTGGAAACAATAAAATTTGGAGCAAGTAATTCTTCTATTCCATTAAATGTTAAAATATATAAACAATGTAATGAAGATTGGGGATGTAGTCTTCATAATTATATTGAAGTTCTTTATAATTCAAATCATCAAATTTTACTTGAGGGAGAGTATATTCAAAAAGAAGAATTAGACTCTATGATTCCAAAGTATTATAATGATAATGAAATCTTGTATGATTTATCACCAAGAAAGACTTTTATATCTATTCAATGGGATTTGAGTGTAGAAGAAGATAGTCTATCATCACTTTTCGGAGCAATAATAGATGGTTATCTAAAAAGTGCTGACATATATACATTAAAAAGATATAAAACGGATATATGTAATCTAACAAATGACCAATTAGATAGTTTGAAAATAGATTTCCCATTTAATTTGGAATTACCATCATATGAGTTAGTTGTTCCTCCTGTTCAAGCTCAGCCTAATGCTATACCAGAAAAAAGCGACCTTTTAAACTTTAAATTCTCGAAAGAAATGTTTTTTAATTCATGGGCATTTAGTTCAGATAATGATGAACCAGCTTTCAAAATTGATTCACAAGGTTTTCATGTTATAACTAAGGATGGTGGTTACACTATTCCTTATTTAATAAAAAAAGATACAATTGAAATTTTTGAATATCATGGTGGTCCAAATGGTATGGAAACATCAAAGGGAGTTATTACTAAACTAACAAATGACAGTTTGGTGATTTCTTTCTTCACGGGAGGAGATAATATAGAACGATATGTTAAGTTTAATTCAGAAGATTAAAATGAAAAACATCCTTATCAAATTGATTGTATTGTTGACTGTTATTGGATGTAATTCTGTTCCTTCCGGATGTGTACGTATTGATTTTACTAACAAATCAAATGAAAATATTAAATCTATTTCATTTACTGATTTAATAGATAACATTGAAAATATTGAAAATATTGAAGTTGGTGAAACCAAAACTTTAACCTTTAAACACTCTGGAGAAGGAACTTATCAATTCATTGTTGAATTTGAATCGGGGAAACAATTAGTTGAAAAAGAACGATATGTTGAACAAGGTTACTTTATAACTGAGAATATCTTTGATACGATTGTAAAAACTGATTATTAATATGAAAAAGATATTACAAAACTTTCTATACCCTATTTTATCAATTCCAATAATAACTAGCCTTATTCTTATTCCATTTAATCTTGAAGTTATTTTTGAGTTATTGACTAAAGTAGTACCTCTAACATGGCTTATTCTTACTATTATATATCTTATTGGTTATAGCATCCTCTCTTTTTTTGTTTCCAGTAATCTTCCTAAAATAATACTTAGCTTAGGTTCTTCTTATTTAATACTAGGACAAATATTTAGAATTATGCATTGGCCAGGGGCAAATATTTTCAATTACATAGGATTAATTCTTATTCTTTTAGCTTTAATTCAATTGATTTTTAGACTAAACCCTAAAAAACTAAAATGAAAAACATACTTTCTATATTGATTGTTTTTTTATTTCTTGTTGGATGTTCAACTCCTCCCAAACCAAAAACCATTGCAATACAAACTTTAAGTGGTTTTCCTGATGATATAATAGATTCCGTTAAACAATCGATTGAGGATTACTATAAATTTAAAACTGTGGTTTATGAAAACATTGAAATTCCATCGGAATTTTATACCAATATTAAGTCTCCAAGGTATAGAGCTGACTCTATTATTCATTTTTTAAAAATAAACAAAGCTGATAGCATTGACCATATCATTGGACTTACAACAAAAGATATTTCCACGACAAAGTATTCAGATAACGGTCAGATTAAATTTCCTGAATCAAAATATAAAGATTGGGGTATATTTGGTTTAGGTTATCGTCCCGGAACAAGTTGTGTTATTTCAATATATCGACTTAAACACCCTAACATGGAAACATATATGGAAAGAATCAAGAAAGTTACACTTCATGAATTAGGTCACAATTTAGGACTCACCCATTGCAATGACCCTCATTGTTTTATGAGAGATGCTGCTGAAACAATAAAAACAATTGACTTAGTTGAATTGAACCTTTGTGAAAAATGTTTATCTAAAATCTAATATTTGTCACATTAGACACATTATGAAATTTAACAATGAAAGTAAGAAGTCGGTATTGCCACTTTATTTTAAAAGTATCGCTTCATAACCTAAATAGCCTACTCTATTATTATTGTTCCCGAAAACCCTAAATAAGTACTTGTTCCTTTTGAACCATAAGCATAACCACCAGTAACCACACCTAAATTAAATTTTTGCCAAGTATTTTGTATTGAAGCATCTTCCCAGCATCCATCAATTTTTCTGAATAAATGAATTTTATATACATAGAATTTGTTTCCATTCTCTTTAACTCTAGCAACAGAAACACTTATTGCGACTTTCTTACTAATTTGAAATATATCGGTTTCATCTTCAATCTCCTGAACTATATCAACATCAACCTGTTGTTCATTGAGCCCATCAGAAAGCATATCAATCTTTAACTTAACATGAAGATTTGATTTAAAATCACTCACAGGATCAACCGTTGTGTAAGCAATTTTAACGGTTTCACATACATCAGTAAGATTGATAGTTTTCGTTTTCTGAGAGTACGCAACAGAAGAAAGTGTAATAAATAAAACAATCGGTAATATCAGTTTCATTGACTAAAGATAACAAAGTCTTTTGAAATTAATTACTTTTATAAGAGATGAAACAATGGATGACTAAACAAAAACTATTATTTAAGATATTGATTTACATTAGCATCTCTTTGATAACTATAATGTTTTTCAATTACATTATTTCTTCTGGTAAATTAAAAGGAGCTTTTGGCCCTTGGTTTTATATTATAATTTTTATGATTATTTATTACAAAATTTTATTTAAAAAATTAAAATGAAAAAACTACTTGCGATATTGATTGTAATGATTGTTTCTCAAACTGGGTTTGGGCAAGAAACATTGAATAAATTTAAGGGTAAAGATATTATCGTGACAAATAATGGAGATACTATATTTGGTAATGTTAAAGCCATTAATAATAAGATGATAAGGTATACAATTGAAACCAAAACTTATGAAATTGATTTAAACGATGTAAAATCTTATACTATTGAAAAGGAAACTATTTTAAAATCAAATACTGTTAATTTAGATACTATTGCTCCTTCTTATAAAGGTGGTGAACTAGCTATGTACAAATATCTATCAGAAAAAATGACTTATCCGAAGGAGAGTAAAAAGAAAGGTATTCAAGGTATTATAATTGTAAATTTTCTTGTCTTAAAAGATGGAACCATTTCGAAGGTTCATGTAGCTAATTCAGATAATTCAAAAGAAGAACTTGAGCAAGAAGCTATCAAGGTAGTTTCAAGTATGCCAAAATGGATTCCAGCTCAATGCAATGGTGAGTGCATCAATGTTTCTTATAATCTTCCTATAAATTTTAAATTAAAATAATTTTAATTGAAGAAAATCCTATTTCACATATTATTTTTATTGTTGGTTGCCAAAACCGGAATAGGTCAAATTAAAAATATTACTTTACTCATAGATACGTTATCACTAAATGAGTGTGAAAATTTTCACATTGGTTTTAACCCCGGTTTTGCAAATTTGTCAGAATGGATAGATTATTCAAATTATGAGTTTAGCATAAATTACCCTAATTTTTCTTGTAAAGTCCCAATTGGTTCGGATACAACAAAAATTGAAATACCAATTGATAATAATGGGGGGTATCTAGTTATAAATCAGGTTTCGCAATTAAAATCTGATACACTTAAAATTAATAAACTATCTATTATTGAAAATTGTTTTAGTGACACTACTTTTACTAGAATCGAATACTATAAAGTATCTAAAGATGGTAAAATTGATAAACCATATAAAGTCAAGCAATATAAAAAAGTATATGAGAGTAAATGTAAAAATCAGCCTATTAAACAAATGTTATTTACCATAAATAATGTCAATTATCTTGTGAAATTGCAAAAAGAACACGCTATGGGGGTAGAATTTACATCGTTTCATGGAGGGTACCCTAGAAGATATTTAAAAGATAGTTCAAGCTATAAGAAAAGTTATAAATATTTTTATGGTCAATCGATCAATCACCATTATATTAATAAAGGTGAAATCATTCTAAAAAACTAAGATGAGATACTTCCTTACCATACTAATTGCTTTTTTAATTTCTCAATCTTGTTTTGGGCAAAATAAAAAACCTATAGATTTAGGAATTGGATTTGTTATTTCTTCCAATCCATATAAATATTATGATGGTTCTCATTACGAAAGCTTTTATACAAACGAGAATTTGAATAATAAATGGAAAGGTGATAAAATATTTCCATTTTTCTACAAACCTGATTATGGTCTTTATCATTTTATTTGCCTGGAAAAATCAAATAATTACTATAAAATATTGATAAATGATAGCTCTATAGCATATCTTCCAAATGATACCAACTTTTACTTTAAAACATGGGACTCAATGATTACAAATTCTACTTTTGAACGAGTTTCAAGAGAAAATCATATTTATACAGAATCAAACACTAAAAGTCAGATAATTAATAATCCATGCGAATTTGACAAGTTAAAAGTTGAAGATATTATTGAAAAAAATGGTGAGTATTGGGCATATATTTGGTTTTCTATAGATTGTGAAACTTACCCTGAAAAAGAAGGTAAAGAGATATATGGATGGGTAAAATGGAGAACCAAAAATAAATTGTTGGTGGAGATATTATTATTGTGTTAAATGAATAACCTAATAATCATATTATTTATAGGTATTGTTGTAATTGGCTGCAACAATGTTAATGATAAAGATAAGGGGGATAATACTATATTTAACTTAGATACAATATCTTACTATAAAGATTACGATAGGTTTACTGGAAAATTACAAAATCAAATTTCTACTCTTGAGAATGTAGATTTTCCGTATATCGAAGTCATTAATTCTAAAGGAAAACCAAAAAATCTTAAACTATTCCCATCATCCGACTATATTAATAAACCTATATTGATAGATATACATTTTTCTGAAGAAGGATTGATGTACACTTCACAAGTTTCCTATGATTTTGGTATTTATGGGAAATTATATTCAATTCCCTTAGGAAATAAAGTATTATCAATTGATGTAACTGATAAAGGAATGAGAGGAGTACGCATCTTAGAAAAGATTAAGGAAGATTCTATTACACATACCATGAGATGGTTTCGTTATGTTGATTTTCAAATGAAAAATATGTCTGAAGGATTTGCTGACAGCGTAATGAAATTATCAAATTTCACTCATGTATGGTATCAGTTTTATTCTTTTTCATCTGATAACATTATGAAAATGTATTCTAATAACTATGACAATAAAGATAGTTTGATATTTACAGATACAACTTGCTACAACCTTAAAGGCAATTCT
Source organism: Flavobacteriales bacterium (assembly GCA_020635825.1). Lineage (GTDB taxonomy): Bacteria > Bacteroidota > Bacteroidia > Flavobacteriales_E > Vicingaceae > Vicingus. The sequence goes on along the minus strand of JACJZA010000008.1, from coordinate 141,233 downwards.
TTCTTTTGGTGGAGCCACAATGCAAAAATTGATATTATAGATTGCTCTAAATAATGAAGAATAAATGAAAAAACTTTTCATAACCATAATTCTACCCTTAGCATTGATTTCGCAATTAGTGATAACTAAGTGGTGGTATGGTGTTGTTTTAGATGGCACAGATGAGTTCCTTTATGGATTTCCATTTGTTTCAAGGTGCAGAGGTTTTCATACTTCTTTGTCACATCAATATTTCATTCTTGAAGTACTTCTCAACTTTTTAGTTCGTCTTGTATTTTGGTCTATTGTAGTATTAGCATTTAAGAAATACTTAACTCGTTTAAGGATTGCTCCAACATTAGTTAAGATTTTTTATGGGATAACCATTTCATTCGTATCGTTTTTCGCATTTGTTTCACATGAGGTAGATGACGTTTATCTACTAAAACGAGATTTTAATATTCATGTTTTCGACTCAGGTCTAATGTTTTTATGGCAATATCCACCTGAGCGAGAAACTTTTGAAAAAGAATTAAATGATTTCGACTGGTTTGAAAATCAGAATTAATATGAAGAAACTCTTATCCATATTATTTATTTCAGCAATTGCTAAAATTGGGTTCGGACAAAAGAATTTCAAAATAAAATCTAATATCGATAAATCTATTGAAATAAAAGTTAATGGAAAAACTTATACAATAGATAGTACTTATCAAGAAATTGAAACCCATTACCCTGAGTTTGACACGCTAATCTTAAGTTGGGAAAAAGGAAATACAACAAGAGACCCAATCTTATGTAATTTCAAACCCGATTCAGCATACTCCATTTACCATTCTTGTTGTGCTTCATTAGATATATATCCAACAAGTGAAGTTGAACATGATAGTTTAAAGGACTGGGATTTTGAGGAAGACTTTGATAAAATTCAAACCCTAATGTTAGACCATCCTAAATTTACTTTTACTACAAATGGAGAAATGAAAGATTCAATTTATGCTTGGTATGTTGATTATGCTTGTATGCCGAGTTTTAATTTGGTAGATAAAAAGGGTTGGAATTATGGTTCTCCTGTAAAATGTTACTATTGGAGCAATATAAGTAGCTTTCAATTTTTCAAAATTCAAAAAGACTTTTCTAAATTTCAGGACGAAAATGGTATTGTAAATGATATTTACCCTGACAGTGAACTTTCAAACACCTATAAATTATTAGGTAAAGTTAGTATTAGGTTGTTTGATAACAACAGTTATATTATAAATTATGATGTTAAAACATATAAAGTGTCTTTACTTTATGACAAACTAAAATGAAAAACCTATTCCTCATATTGTTTGTTGGTGTTGTTCAGTTAGGGTTTGGGCAGAAAAACATCCTAAAATACTATGAATTAGGTACTCCTCCAGGAACTATAAAAATTGATACTAATTTATTTATAGATAAAACCGAAATAACCAACTTTTCATATTTAGAATTTATGTATTGGACTAAAAGAGTTTTTGGTGCTAATTCAAAAAAATATGTTGAGATACTTCCAGACACTTTAGTATGGAGAAATAAAACTACAGAATATGAACCTTTTGTTGAAAATTACCTTTACAGTCCTTGGTATCGAGATTATCCTGTTGTAGGTATTTCCCAAAAACAAGCTAGATTATTTAACAAATGGCGAAGTGACAGAGTCTATGAATTGTTATTAGTTAAATATGGAGTAATAGAATTTAAAGAAGAGCAAGATTCAAATAATTATTTCACAATAGAGAATTATCTAAATGGGAAATATTTTAATTATACAGCAAATAAAGATTATAATATTTACCCCATTTATTCATTACCTAATCAGGAAGAATGGATTGTAGGCAAGAATTATTTTTCTAAAAACAACAAAATTAAAAAATGTAATAAAGAATATTGTTCACTTCATTTTAATAAAGGTGACACAATGGAAATTAACTATAATTTTAAAGAAAGTCCAAATGAAAAATTCGAACCTACAAAATCTACACGTTGCATTAAAAATAAAGATTTAGGTACTCACTTTTATGGTAATGTAAGTGAATGGCTTAAAGAAGAAAATTTTATTATTGGAGGCAACTGGAAGGATACTACTAAGATTCATTTTAATGAACCTATCGAAAATGATATAGCTACAGAATATATTGGTTTTAGAAGTGTTTGTAAATGGGTAGAATACAAACAATAGATTCCATCCCCGCTAATTCCATTCCAGGTTATACTAATCTTAAAAATAATTATCAAAGACAACTTATCATTCCACTAGTGGAGTTTTATTTTTACTATTTTTATATATGAATAAAATATTCAATTCTAAATTTTAAGTGTCAAAACAATATATTATAAAATCTAAACTAATTGACTGGTATTATTTGCTTTTAACAATTTTATCAATTGGGGCTTTATATATATTCATTAAGCATGGAAATTATAGTATTCTTATAGCATCAATAATTCTTGCAATTATTAGTGTTAGTGGAACTGTGATTAAAATCATAATTAATAATGAGAATTTGTCATTTACTAAAGCTAAAATATTTGGTTTATTAATTTACAATAGAACAGAAATAAAAACTAATAAAATTGGAGTGTTTAGAATCACAGGAAATAGACACTGGGATGTTCTTGAAATATTTGAAGGAAATAAAAAATATAGTATGACAACATTTCTACCCTACTCTGAGAAAAAAAAGCTAATTGAAGCACTCAATGAAGTAAACCCTGAAATAACAATAATCAAATAAGCCTCTTTTTCAAACACTTAATTCCATTATTGGAGTGTTATTTTATTAATTTAGGGGTATGACAGATAAGATAATTGGAGTATTTATATCATTAATTAATGGAGTTCTATTATTAATCTCTGTGTGGGAGTTAATCGGAAACATTTATGTACTTCATGGGTTAAGATTAGTTCTTTTTAAAAATAACTTTTTAATACTATCCATTATCTTAACTTCAATAGGTGTAATTTCTGGTATATTAACATACAAAAACTACAAACAATTAAAATTGCTTTTCAAAATTATGGGAATACTTATCCCTATTATTGACTTTATTATCATTAATTGGTCAATTACCTTTTAATTGTTCCCAATTCTATCCCTACCCAAACATACCCACATAGGTTTTATTGAAAATATCATATTTAGAAAATCGTTAATTTAGAATTATGGAAAAGCCTATCATTATATTATTTTTACTATTTATCGGACTGAATGGGTTTGGGCAAGATAAAGAAAAATTAGATTCTTTACTTAAAGAATCCCTAAATGACAAGGAGATTTCTGATTATCATATACAAGTTTTTAATGCTGGAAAACTTTTAAAAAATGAAGATGATAATGTCATGTTATCCATTACCGACAGTTTGTTTTCTAAAAATAATGATAGAAAGTATTTCTATTTTATCTTGTTTACAAAGTCAATGAATGGTTCTGATGGTTTTTATTCTGAAGCTTTAGCTAATTCTAGTTATAACTTTATCAATAACAATCTTGGTGACTTTCTTAATTACTTTCTAAATTCAGAAATTTTGACTGAAAAAGATTTTGATAACTGGGTTCAATGTTGTTATGGCGAAATTTCAATAGTATATGAAAATGATATTAGAAAAGGTATGGATGGATTAATGGAAATACTTATGATGTATGGTGAAAAAGTTGGTAAAAATGAAAATGAAATTTTAGAAAAATTTTGCAACCAACTAAACCTAGTACATGAAAATTTAACTTCAAAAAAATGAAAAACCTGTTAACCATATTATTTGTTGCTGTAGTATTTGGATGTAATTCCAATGAGGTTGTTTCTATAGAAGATATTATTGATATAAATAGTATTTATAAAGTAGAAATGACTAATAATTCGGGAAATTTTGAGTTATCTGATGAACAAATTAACCTATTCAAAAAAGATTTACTCCTTTTAAAACATGAACCTGACTTATCTATTAAGGTTGGTGGAATAACAATTACCGTTTATAGTGAAGATGAACAATATGTTATTTCAGGAAAAACACATGGAAATAATGTAGAATTAAATCTATACTACCTTAATTCTGGTGATTCTAAAACTTATGTTTTTAGTTGTGACGGTATTAATTTTGACAACTACAAACCCGAATGAAAAACCTCTTAATCATATTGTTTATTGGTATTCTTCAAATTGGGTTTGGGCAAAATCTTGATAGAGCATATATTGATACTTATCAAAATTACGTTGATTCATTATTCAATAAGGGTGTACTAACCAAGAGACAATACCCAAATATGTCTGGATGTGGTGGTTCTTTAAAAGGATACTATCTGGATTCCCATTTAGTTTTTATAAAATCAACTTATAATGCAGAAGCGGGTTATACAAGTAAAAATATTTATATTGAAAATGATAATGCATTAAAAATTATTTATCATCAACATTCTGCCCAATGGGAAAAACATCATCAAGAATATCCAAAAGAAAGTGAGATTGGAAATTATGAAAATATGACTTATACCGATACCACTTACAATTTATATCTCATTGAAAATCCTGTTATGTTCAAATATGCTAAAGCTAAATTGATTAATGATGATTTCGACAAGTCTTTATATAACGTATTAATACACTGTTATAAAAGCATGACATACGAGTTAAATGGAAATATAGAAAAATCTATGATAGAATTACAAACTGAAGAAGAACTTATCAAAATAGTTGATTAAGAATGAAGGTTTTATCATATATATTCCTATTAATAATTATGATCGGATGTATCAACAATATTAAACAAACTCCTATTGAAGAAAAGAATGAAACGACTATCAATGAAGATTCAAATTCAATTGAATTAATCGAATCAAATTCAAATTGGAAACAACACCAAGATTCGCTCAGAGAATTTATCCTTAATAGTAAGGAAAGTGAAATATTAAAAAACAGTTTCTTACAAGAAATGTACATTAGAGATGTAGTTGCTCTAAAAAACAATAGAGTTCATATTAATATATTCTTTGATATTCACGGTCTAGATTGTGGAGCCCCGGACTGTTATCAAACAGAATTGTATTTTAACTTTGAATTAGGCGATAGCTTAAAGTTTCCTAAAAAAGTTCCTTTTACAGTACACGAATATGGATGTATTGAAAATGGAATAAATTTAAATGACCTATTTCAATTAAAAGAAGAGAATGAAAATATAGTAATTTATACAAGCAGTAAAGGTAAATGTGTTTTGGTTTTATTTTCAAACAATGATAAAAGTGGTAATTACGCTTATTATTTTGATGATATAGATTTGGACTTAATTAATGTAAGAAACATCATGAATATTCTTAATCAACAGGAAGAAGAAGATGCTATTATTCCTTATAAAAGTTGGTTACTATCTATAAATGAATATGAAAATTTCTTAAAATAATTAATTTGAGGAGTCTATTTATCATACTAAGTTTATTATTTGTAATTAGCGCATGTAAAAACAATAAAGAAAAGCTAACAGAAGGCTCTTGGAATATAATAGAAGCAACTCACAATGGGCAACAAGTTGTTTTTGCAAGTAAGTCAATTCAATTAATCATGGCTGGTTCTAATGGAAACCCAACTTTATTCTTTGGGAAAGATGAAGAAATTAGGCTCCCTGGAATTAATAGTCATGATATAAAATCTACTTGGAAAATAATTAATGATAGTTTGTTATTTGAAATTGATACTGTCTATTATTATAGTATTTATGGTACACCTGATGAAGAAATGGGCAAGTTTTTTGAAGGGGAAATTACAATTGATGATTCTACAAAAATACAAATGAACAAAAACCCTTTAAATAATAAAGAATTTATTGAAGCCTACAATGTTTATAAAGAACCTTTCATTATAAAATTAGAAGGAGATCACTTAACGCTATCATCCTCAACAACAAAAATCACCTTGCTTAAAGATAGAACTATTGATAACCTATTCAAAGGGTTGTAGTATTAAAATTGTTTGTTAAAACAGATAACCCTTTCTTGCATTCTCAAGTAATGGTTCTATATATTTATATTTAACAAAAGTCATTAATAGACCAAAAACCAAGAAAGTGGAAGCTAAAATTCCCCCTGCATAATTAATTCCAACTGTTTCATTCCAACTTTTAATAACTGCTTTATTTGGGTTTAATTTATCATAGTAAATAGTAAACTCATCCCCGTTATTATAATCAATTGAACTAGTATTAAAATCAGATGTTTTCAAATACCTTTTACCTTCTACAAAATATTCGAAAGTAAAAACATATAAACCACCTCCATCATTTTTAATATATTCATATCCTAAAACTTTTCCTATGGTCTTATTTCCCTTTGATATGATATCATTTCTTTCAATTAATGAACTAAAGAACACATAAAACAAATACACCGAGCATAAAAGAGTTAAATACCCGGCTATTTTAACTACTTTTCTCATCTTTTAAAAATAATGAATTTATTGAAATATTCTTGTGATTTAGTATTTTCGTTATATGGATAAAACAATGATATTTATACTTTGTCTGGGTGTTGTTCTCATCATCTACAAATTGAAGGACTTATTTATAAAAAGTTCCACTCCTAGTCATTCAAAACCTCCTATTACGGAAAAACCAACTAAAGTTATTGATAATGATTTTGTTGTATTAGTCGATAATATTAAACCAGATTACATAAAAGAAGCCATTCAACGATTTTATGATTTATATAATCAAAATGAATATAAAGCTCTTCCTAGATTGTATATTATAAATAATCAAGGGATTATTACTTTCCCTTATAATATTGAATTTGAAACTTTTTGTTACTTTATTAATTTTATTACCTACCCAATTGAACTTGGTGAAAAATCAGATTATAATCCTATTGTAAAAGGATGGTGTACCACAAAAGTAGGTGACACATGGGTGAATGACCATATAGTAAATCAGAAAGTGCAATTATTTATCCCAAAGACTGATGATGAATATGACAATGTTTATCTAATTACTGAAGGAAACTTAATCTATAAGTTGGGATTTTCAGTTTTTCAAAATCTACAGCAAATTGAAGATTTAGATTATAGTTATTCTAATTGTCCATTCGATAAAGCTCAGCTAAAACAATATGAATTTATGGATTTTGAATAATTTGATAATTAATCCTTAATAACTACTACTCTTTATTCATATCATCTAAAATCATATTATTTCTTCTCCCTCCTACAATAAATAAAGCTTTTACTTTTGGCATTTTACCATATTTTCTTACTGTTTTTTTATCAAGTATTGTTTTAACAGCTAAAAACTGATACGTATTCCCTTTTAACATTTGTGAGCTTCTATTGGTAAACCATTTCTTTAGTAATTCATCAGCTAATTGATTATAGGTTTTTGCTTCTATTGGAAATACCTCAACATCTTCATTTGGCTTAGGCTTTCTTGCCCCATAAAAAAGCTGTAAATCAGTATCAGATTCTTTATCAAAATAATAAACTCCTCTTTTATAATCCGCAACTATTGGTGTATGCATATAACCATCATATAATTTATAATTTAACCAGATGTATTTTGGAATTCCATTCAATACTCGCTTTAGTTTATAATAGTTTGTACCATTTGAGATAAATCTTGATGATTGATAACGATTTACATAGGCATCTGCTATTGCTTGAATTGGTTTACTTTGAACAAATAATGAGTAATTTTTTGATTCTCTAAAGCTATTGATTTTGTAAAAAACCAACGCTTCCAATAAACTCTCATCAAATTGATTTAATTCTATTATTTGTTCTCCTAAATCAAAAATAGAAGTAAATGATTCTAAGTATTTATTCTTTACAACATTATTACTGTCTATGCCAGTTAAAAATTTCTTTTGTCCAAATAAGGAAGAAGTACAGGCTATATAGCATAGTATGTAAAAAGCCCATTTCATATCATTAATTTATTGGCATTCCTATTTTCTTTTTAATATCACCAATTGAAATTTCTTTAGAATTATATACTTCTAACATTGCTTTTTCTTCTGCTAAAAACAGTTTAGTAGATTCAACTTCATCAGGGGTTAATAATCCAATTTTACCTCCGGGTAAAAAGGCAATAATTGCATTCTTTGATTTTGAATCATACACTCTTTTACCCCTAGTGTCGTACCTTAAAACTCCATTATTAGTAATATCTGCAATCATAATTTCTAATACATTCAGTTTATTTTGTTCTTTATCATAAAATTTAGCCAATAATGGTTGAGGAGCAGACATTCTTTTAATCACATCACAGTTCCAAAAACCAAATCCATCAATTGAAAATGATCTTGTAAAATTGTATGAATCGGCAGCATAATTTGCAACTTCCACTCTTAGCTTTGCTAAATATGCATCTCTATTTTTATTGTATTCTATTATATCATTTTGGTATTTTTCCATTTCTTCTCGGTATCGCCCCAGGTAATCACCATGAAATTCATCAACTTTAGACCATTTCTCTTTCCGAGCTTTATAAGCTTTATCATATTTAGAATATATGAACTTAAATTTCTTTTGAATCGATTTAGGATTAGAAGTATTTATCAATGGAACTATTTGAAAAGTGTTTGTATCTCCACAAACCAAAATTTTCAATAAAAAATTATCACTCATAAAATTAGGTTCAACCCATAAATCCTCAATTAAATTTGCTCCTGCTAACAATTTATATTCTTGAGTAATGGTATCAATACCACCAGCGACATTTCTCCAAGCAGACATTTTATCATTAAATTCATTAATATATTCTCTCAAACTATCAAATCTATTCACTTCAGCTTTTAAATCCAATCCATCTAATTTCCAGTCAAATCGATTAAACTCTTTAAGCTCAGAAAACGATTTATAATCCATATTACTCTTACCCATAAAAGAGATTAATCTTTGATTATAGTTTGTTGAATATATTTTAATGTATCCTTTGTTTCTTCTTTTTTTATTAGTTCCCATATATAAAGAAACTCCACTTTTTACTACTGGAATAACAGGCATGGGAACAATCGAGTTAATATCATTATATATAAATCTATTATTAATTATTGGTGAACCGTCATTTGAAGATACAGAATCCTTTCCTTTGAGCTGCCACTCCTCACCGTCTTCCATAGAGTAAAGATTAAAAATTGAACTTGAATTATTTGATACCATATTCACAGTAATAGGACTTTCAGGATTTGTATACAATTCTTGTCCATTTTGACTGGCTCTAATTTCCATCATTCCACTAGATTGAAAAGGATATACAACACCAGATGAATCATACCCCATTGGAATACCACTAAAAACAATTTCCAAAGGGTCATTAAATTCTCTATATGTCAAGTCAACTTTTCCTTTTACAATTTTCCCATCTTTATCTAGAAATGCGTTTTCTGGAATATTAATGGTTGAGCCCGATAAATATTCTATTTTCGATGGATTTTGAGTGTCTACCTTATAAGTTTGAAATGGAATATCCATTTCTTTTACCGGTGGTTGAACATTTTTTACAGAAAGTGTTGCAGGCTCTATTTCTCTTTCATTTTCATACTCAAAATTGCAGTTTGGCATTCTTGCTTTTAATAAGTTTATTTCCAATTCAGAAATTTCGTTATCATAAAATATTAACTCCTTCAAACTCTGACTAGAAAAGTCATTAAAACTTGATAATTCATTTTTGGAAAGGTCTAACTTATTAAGGTTTGTGAATCGGTTTATTTCTTTTGGAAAGATTTTTCTATTACAATCGATTATTTCTATCGATTGAATTATTTCTGAATTTAGATACCCCAAAGTTTTCTCATCAATCATATTTGGGGCATCATAAAACTCTACTTCTTTTAATTGTTGATGAGATGAAATAGACTCAGGAAAACTATTTAAATTCCAACTTGATACAGATAAATATTCAAGTTTTTTGAGATTTACTATTGCATCATCCAACTGAACTATAGCATTATCAGAAATTGATAGTTTTTTAAGATTAGATTCCGGCATTGATATGAACAATTGATGATAATTAACCAAAACACCTTTTTCTATTGTTAGTTCTTCAAGATTGTTTAGAGAGCCAAATAGTTCATAATTTTTATCAATGTATGGTTTATATAATGTTAGTTCCTTTAGGTTTGTAAGAGAAACTAGTTCTTCATTCAATCCTTTATCACAGTCAATCTTTAAATGTTTTAATGATTTCATCAAGCTTGAAAAGTATAAAAATGATTTACTGTCATAATCTCCATTTTGCCTAAGGTCGATTACTTCTAATTTTGACAAATGCATAAATCCCGGTTGGATGTAATCAATCTTATTATCATTGACATATAATCCTTTTAGACTATACATGCTTTTAATTTCATCAGGCAATGTCTCAATTTGATTTTTTTCAATGTGTAAGTACTTTAGTTTAGTAAGCCCATATAATTCAAAAGGAAAGTATTTTAGATTTAGATTATTCAGTTTTATTGTCTCTAAGTATTGAAATTGATTAAGTGAATCGAGACTGGTAGAGACATCTAACAATGGATTATTACTTAAATTAATCGAACGTAAATTAACAATCTGAAAAACTCGTTGTGGAAGATGAACCAACCCTTGATTACTTAAATCCAACTCAATATATTGTGACCTCGATTCAAGGGCATCATCTACAGAATAAAACACATCATAGGTACCTTGTCCATTACTATGAATACAAAGAATAATCAAAAAAGCAGTCCAGAAATATCGCATGGGAGTCAATTTTAAATTTTAACGTTACATTACCAAATATATTGCCAGAATCAAACTTCCTAGCTAATTAAATCTAATCTTCCGAATAATGCCTTGATTTGACCTTTTATTAAAATTTTTAACCTTTACTTTAATTATAAAAACCTTTATTTTGACAAAAGGTATAATTCATTAAATACACCATTTTTTAATAAAGATATATGAAATATTATTTAGTGATACTATTTACTCTTTTATCTTTCTATTCTAAAAGTCAATTAGTTTCAGAAAGTAGAACAAATAGTATTTTCACATATATCTACCAGCTTGAAAATTCTGAAGTAAAGGAACTATTATCTAAATATCATTATCATATACCCGAGCATTTTTTTACTAATAAAATAGATTCATTTTATAATGATAGTGGTTATTATTATAGACCTAAATTACCTACAGGACATTACTTTTTAACAAAAGCCGAAGGAAATCAATTAATAACTGAACTCTTTTCCATTAATAGCATTGATGTAAAACTAATCGACAATAAAAGAGATTTAAACCTATTCGTTCATAAAAAAGGAAGTACTGAAGCTCTTAAAAATGCAAAAGTTACTATCAATAACAAGGCTATCTATTTCAACGATAAAACAAATACTTACAATCTTCCAAAATCAAATAAAAAAGGATTATTAGTTATTGAGTTTGATGGAGAGACTGCTTTTTATGAATTAATAAGAGAAGTAAATAATTTTAGACTTAAACGAATAGGCAAAAAAATATTTTATTCATATCCCTTAAGATATCTACATTACCCATTTAGGTTTTTATATTATAAAATAAGAAATGGAAGATTTTTTTATAAAAGGTATTACTCTAACCATAAAGGTTACATAGCTTTTAATAAACCGAAATATTTACCAAACGACACTTTAAAATGGAAAGCTTTTATAACAAATAAAAAAGGAAAACCTATTAATAAAGAGATTGTTGTAAATTTAAAAAGGGACTACCCAGAACAACTTATTAAAACTGAAACCCTAAGTCCCGTCTCTAAAGGTGCTTATACAAGCCAAACAGTTTTGGGTGATTCATTAAAAATTAATACCAGTTATACAATAGAAATTATTCATCCAAAGACTAAAAAAATTCTTTTACGAAATGAATTTTATTTAGAAGACTATCAACTAGATGAAACTACTTATAAAGTTCGTTCTGAAAAAGAACATTATAATGAAAATGAACCTGTAAGCATTTATTTAAAAGGAGAAGATGTGAATGGTTTTAATATTTTAGATGGAAGAGTAGCTCTAACTATCAGCACCAAAAATATTTTAAGTTTTAATAAAGATAGAGTATTTGTGCCTAACACATTATGGACAAAAGAATTGTTTTTAGACCCGGTCGGTGAGACTAAAATCATAATACCTGATAGTGTTTTTCCAGAAGCAAACATTAAAGTGAAAGTTGATGCAATATTTAACAATAGTAATAATGAGACACATCATGAAGAGATATATTTTAATTATACCGACGCAAAAAAATGGATTGAAAGCACCCTAGAAAAGGATAGTTTGATAGTAAAATTATTTGAACACAATAATCAAGTTAATAAGGATGGTATTTTAATTGGAATGACTGAATCTGATACTATTGTAAATAAGAAAATAAACTTTCCCTTTTCTGAAAAAATTAACCCTTTTGTATATAATTATTATTTTGAATCTAATGATATAAATGAAATATTTGAAATCCATAGCAAAAACTCACTATTCGATTGTAATGCATATAAAGTAGGTGACTCTATACTCTTTTCATTTATTAATCCTAGAAGATTGCCAGTTCAATATACCATATTTAAAAATGGTAATGTGATAGTTGAAGAAGGAGAAACAATAGATTTAAATAAGGTAATTATTGACCAAAGTGATAAATCATATTTTATAAATTGTAATTATATATGGGGTGGAGATACTGAAACTCATGAATATGAAGTACATGTTTACAATAAAAATTTAAACATTGAAATACAACAACCAAAAAATATATATCCGGGTCAAAAAGTTGATGTAACTGTAAAAGTAAAGGACTACAAAGAACAACCAGTCAAAAATGTAAACTTAACTGTAGGAGCAATCAATAGTCAATTCAAGGATACTAAGCTACCAACAGTTCCTTATAATGGTAAGTATAGAAAATATAGACCCTACATTAATAGTTATGAAATTTCAAAAAAACAATTTAACAGTTCAAGGCTTATAACCCTCAAGTGGATTAATTCTATGGAATTAAAAAAAATACCTTATTATCAATTTATATTCCCACACGATACAATTTATTACAATTATGAACCATTAAAAAATTTGAACAATGCACAATTTGCTCCATTCATTTTCCAAAATGGTGTCCAAATTTTAATTGATTTAATGTATGTAGATGACAAGTTGGTTTATTATGAAAAAAGTGATAAACATCATCCTTATTCATTTATTCTGGATGAAGGTTATCATAAAATAAAATTAAGAACCCATTACAAAGAATATGAGATTGATAGTGTTTTGATAAAAAACAACTTCAAATTAAACTTAGCATTTGATGCTGATTCACTTTCAGATAAAATAAAAGTTGTTTCAAAAAAACCTGAAATAATTGACGAGGAACTAAATACCCTTAATCAACATTTATTATTCCTAAAAAACATATATAAAAATTCAAAATTATCTCTAACACAAAATAATAGGTCCTTTAATTTTCAAACTTCGTATTATGGAAATGATATTATCACCATCGGACCATTCAATAGAGATTCTATTCAATTTATGGTAGATGATAAATTTATAAAATCTTTTATGTTTGAACCAGGGTATTATTATACTTTAACCAAAGAGAATATAAAACTTGAAAAGAAAGCCCCAATTAAACCAATTACATTTTCTTATTTGGACAGAGATAATAAACCATTTTATGATGTAATTGCTCCTAAAAAAATTGAAACAAAAAACAACCCATGGGATAAACCATTGGAAAGCTACTACCCTTCATTTACAGAAATGAACAATGGAACCTTAAAATATCAATATGATGGAGACAGTTCATTGTGCTTAGTTAAATTGGTTAATCTAGATAGTTCTAATCGTAGTTGCTTTTATCGTCCATATCATCAAACCTTGTATGATTTAAAACCAGGAATGTATCAACTATTATTAATTAGCTGTAATAACACTTATTTTTTAATTGATTCAATTTCAATTCTACCAAATGGAGTTAATTATATTAAAGTAGATGATATGTTTCACCAGGTTGATGATTCTACATTTTTTATAAAATCAAATAATCTTACCAATTCATCATATAGTCAAAATTTACTTTTACCTAATGGTGGAGGTTCTCTTAAGGGAGTAGTCCAAGATAAAAATACTGGAGAGCCACTTCCTTTTGCTAATGTTGTGTTATTTAAAGATGGAATTCAAATTGTTGGGAGCATGACTGATTTTGATGGAAAATACAGCTTTTCAGGTATATCAAAAGGGTATTATTCACTTCAAGTTTCATATGTGGGTTATCAACCTACTAAATATGAAGGAATTGTGATACGAAATGGAAAAATTACATTTTGTGACATCTCAATGGGACAAGGAATGGATATAGAAGCTTTTGAAATTATTGAATATGAAGTTCCTTTAATTAGTAAAGACCAAACTAGTTCAGCAACATCCATTTATATTGATGGAATTAGAGTTCGTGGGTCAGCCAATTTACCAAAATCTGCAATTGAATATGAATCGATTAGCAGGATGCCTGCAAGAAGTGCATCAGATATTGCATCAACAGTTGGCGGTATATTAAATCCTGGACCATCCATTAATGATTTCAATAAATCCATTGATAATGAAAAAGATGAAAACCCTCTTCTTGGTAATAATTCTATTAGAAATAATTTTAAAGATTATGCTTTTTGGGAACCAAACCTAACAACTAATGAAGATGGTGAAGCTTCATTCCAAGTGGTATATCCAGACAATGTTACAAAATGGAAATCTTTTGCTATCGCTATGGATAGTAAAAAACATAGTGGAATAGGATTCTCTGAAACAAAATCATATAAAAATTTGTTAGCTCAATTGTCAACTCCTCGTTTCCTCATTGCTGGAGACCAAACTAATGTCATTGGAAAAGTAACAAACTATGGTGGAAAATTAGAACCTATAAAAACTTCTTTTTTACTCAACAATCAACTTATTTCAACATTAGATACAAATGCTGAATATTCTATTATACAATATCAAAATATTACAGCCAGCAATATGGATTCTTTACAAATACAATATCAAATCCAAAAAAGTGATGGTTATTTAGATGGCGAAAAAAGAGCGATACCTATTTTTCCAATTGGTGTTAATGAAACGATAGGAACTTTTAATGTTTTATCTAATGATACAACTATTAATATTCAATTTAATGATAGTGCATCAACAACTATATATGCAGAAAATAATGCTTTAACTCCTATGTTAAATGAAATTGAGGAATTAGATAAATATCCTTATTACTGCATGGAACAAACGGCTTCAAAATTAATGGGTAATTTAATGAAAAAAAATATCTATAAAAAATTGAACCTTGATTTTCATGATGAAAGAAAAATTAAAAAAATGATAACTCGTCTAGCTAATGGACAAAATGATGATGGTAGCTGGGGATGGTGGCCAAATGGAAGAGCAAATGTCTTTATGACATGTTATATTTTAAGAGCTTTAAATATTGCTAGAGAAAACGATTATAATGTCCCGTTTATATCAAGTGCTACTGATTACTTATTATGGCATTTAGATGCCTTCGAAGACTATGATTTGTTAAATGTTATTTATACTCTATCAGAATTAGATATCGAAATTCCTTATGCAAATTATCAACGAAAAATAAACAAAGACTCCTCATCTCTCTACCAAGAATTAATGATTTTAAAAATTAAACAAAATCAGCATTTACCCTATAAATTGACTCCTCTTTTATCACAAATGAAAAAAACTTATTTAGACAATTATTATTGGGGAAATGATAATTATGGTCTCTATGATAATAGTAACAATCTAACATTATTAGCATATCAAATAATTGAAAAACATGATAGTTTACACCCTTATTTATCAAAAATTAGAAACTACTTTTTAGAAATTAAAGGGCAAAACAAATGGTTAAATACCATAGATAAAGCTCAAATTTTAAATACAATATTATCAGGTCTACTCAATGAATACGGAAATATTCAAGAACCTGCAACTCTAAAATTCTCAGGAGCCATAAACGCAACAGTAAATAAATTTCCATTTAAAACCACATTGACTAAAGGAGAAAGTGACTTAACAATCGTAAAAAATGGTGGAACACCTATTTACTTTACAAGTTATCAAAACTTTTGGAACAACACACCAAGTGTTAAAGACAGTCTATTTGTTGTGAAAACATGGTTTGAAAAAGATGGTAAAATATTAGATTCATTAAAAGCTGGCGAGCTTGTTGAGTTAAAAGTAAAAGTAAATTCAAAGAGAAAAGGTAACTACATAATGTTAGAAGTTCCTATCCCTGCCGGTTGTTCTTATGGTAACAATAAATACAACAACAATTATGTAGAAATTCACCGAGAATATTTTAAAAACAAAACAAATATTTTTTGCGAGCAATTAAACACAGGGGATTATACTTTTAGTATCTCTCTTCAACCAAGATTTAATGGAAAATACACACTAAATCCTGCAAAAATTGAATTAATGTATTTCCCTATCTTTTATGGTAGAAATGAGTTGAAAAAGATCATTATCCAATAATTTTTTTTTTACATTTCATGACCACAAGGTAGTCTTAATTGTATCTCTTCAAACCAAACAAGATAGAAAATTGGAAATTTACCATTCTTCTTAAATCGCTTGTCATCCGCTAATGATTGGTTTTATGGAGCACCTCATTTGCAAAGAATTAGCAAACTAATCTCCCAATTCGGAGGGTAAGAATAAAATTATTTTGGAAGTTTTTTTGCCTGATTGAAAAAGGGAATAATTTAAAACAAAAAAGCCTTCCAGAAAAATCTAGAAGGCTAATTTGTACTCGGGGCGGGACTTGAACCCGCACGCCCTAATGGGCACAAGATTTTAAGTCTTGCGTGTCTACCAATTCCACCACCCGAGCAACAAAATCTTTTTTATATTATCAGTTTTCGAGCGAGAGACGGGATTCGAACCCGCGACCCCGACCTTGGCAAGGTCGTGCTCTACCAGCTGAGCTACTCTCGCTTTTAAATGAACGTTCCCTAAAAAGGGGATTGCAAAAGTAGCTATTTTTTTAAATCTGCAAAATATTTTTGATTTTTTTCGCTTTCATTTTTTTACAGAAATCATCTTCCTTTTTTAACTTATTAATAATCAGGTTTTTTAATTGATTCTTTAACAAACATTACAAAGAAAAAACATCATTCATGGTAAAAACAAAAGGGAATGAAATTCATTCCCTTTTGTGATCCGCTCAGGATTCGAACCTGAGACCTACTGCTTAGAAGGCAGTTGCTCTATCCAGCTGAGCTAGCGGACCATTAACCAAAAAACCAACATTCAGTTGGTTTTCGTCGGGGTGGCAGGATTCGAACCTGCGACCTCCTGCTCCCAAAGCAGGCGCGATAACCGGGCTACGCTACACCCCGATGGTGTTAATTTTTCGCGGCTGCAAATATAGATATACTTTTTACATTACGAAATTATTTATTGCATTTTTTTCATATAAATTGCATAGCATTTAGTTATATTTGTTGCTATGAGCAACAATATTCAACCTAGCAGAACCATGGGTACTTTACCGGTATTCATGACTGCCGTTTCTACCATATTAGGTGCTATTCTTTTTTTACGTTTTGGTTATGCAGTTGGTCATGTTGGGTTAATAGGTGCACTGGCCATTATTTTCATAGGCCATTTGGTAACCATTCCTACGGCTATGGCTGTTGCCGAAATTGCCACCAATCAAAAGGTTGAAGGTGGTGGAGCTTATTACATGATTTCTCGTTCTTTTGGATTAAACATTGGCGCCGCCATAGGTATTGCATTATTTCTTTCACAAGCTATTAGCATTGCTTTCTACGTGATAGCATTTGTAGAAGCGCTAGAACCTTTAAGGTGGTGGCTATATACTGATCAAAATATCTATATAGATAAAAGATTGATAGGTTGTGCTATTATGGGATTGCTAACTGTTTTAATGTTGTCGAAAGGTGCTAACATTGGGGTAAAAGCATTATATGGAGTTGTTTTTA
The DNA here is from genome assembly GCA_020635825.1 of Flavobacteriales bacterium. Lineage (GTDB taxonomy): Bacteria > Bacteroidota > Bacteroidia > Flavobacteriales_E > Vicingaceae > Vicingus. Next base: position 123,262 of record JACJZA010000008.1, on the reverse strand, counting down.
TTTTGGCTATTTCTCTAGCTATGTTTTTTATGGGAAAATCTGATGCCCCAAATGCGTTTAATTTTTATAAAACCATTAAAAACCCTGATGATTTCTTTAAAGTATTTACCATTATTTTTCCCGCCTTTACGGGGATAGCTGCCGGATTGGGTTTATCGGGTGATTTAAAAGACCCAAAAAAATCAATTCCTAGAGGTACCATTTGGGCAACCATTGTTGGTATATTAATTTATATAGCAGTGGCGATAAAGTTGTTTTTTTCTGCCGATTTATATGATTTGGCAAACGACCAAATGGTAATGAGTAAAATAGCCATTTGGGGACCTATAATTCCTATTGGTTTAGGTTGTGCTGCTCTTTCATCTGCTTTGGGGTCTATTATGATTGCTCCAAGAACTTTGCAAGCACTAGGTGTTGATTCAATATTTCCGGGAAGTTTAAACCAATGGTTTTCAAAAGGAAGAGCAAAAGATGGAGAACCCATGAATGCATTAATCATCACTTGTATCATTGGGTTTGTTTTTATTGTGATGGGTGATATTAATACTGTTGCCGGAATCATCTCCATGTTTTTTATGGTTACTTATGGTATTATTTGTTTGATTTCATTTTTAGAACAATTTGCAGCTGATCCATCCTATCGTCCAACTTTTAAATCAAAATGGTACCTATCCCTTTTAGGTGCTGTTTTTAGTTTTTGGTTAATGTTTAAAATGGACTTTACCTACGCTTTAGTATCAACAATTATTATGATACTTATTTATGTGTGGGTAAATAATATCAACAAAGGCAAAAGAGGCTTACAAAAACTTTTTAAAGGAGTATTGTTTCAGTTAAGCCGTCAATTTCAAATTTTTATCCAGAAAAAAGATACTCAAGAAATTGAAGAACAAGATTGGCGTCCTTTTATTATCTGTATTTCTAAAGATTCGTTCAAAAGACAATCTGCCTATGATTTATTAAGGTGGCTTTCTCATAAATATGGATTTGGTACTTATATTCACTTTATAGATGGTTTTTTATCAAAAGAAACTTATCAAGAATCCAAAAAAATAATGAAACGTCTTATTGGGTTTAATGAAGGCGTTAAGAGTAAGGTTTATCTTGACACCATCATAAGTCCTTCTTATACTTCAGCAATTGCTCAAGTAATACAATTATCAGGAGTAAGTGGAAAAGGAAATAACATGATTCTGTTTGAATTTACTCACGATAGTAAAGACAGTTTAAACGATGCCATCCAAAACTATCAGTTATTGCGGGCTACCGAATTTGATGTTTGTATTTTACGTTCTACCATTAAAGGGTTTGGTTACAAAAAAAACATTCATATTTGGATTCGTCCAAATGATTACCAAAATGCTAACTTAATGATTTTATTAAGCTACATTATGTTAGGGCATCCAGAATGGAAAAATGGAGTAATCAATATTTTTTCTACCTATCCACCAAAAGAAAAAGAAGCTACCGAAAATAAATTAAGAGAATTAATCAGTACTGGTCGTTTACCTATTTCACCAACCAATATTCAATTAGTACCTCAATTAAAAGAAGAAAAAATAGATATGATTATCAATAAAAAATCGGCTGATGCTGATTTAACGATTGTTGGATACAATAGCGAACACATTGAAACCGACAGCGAAATTGTCTTCAACAAATATCCAGATATTGGAAACATACTTTTTGTGAGTGCTTTTCAGGAAAAGACTATCAAATAATTACAGTCTAATTCCCATTAAACAAATATCATCCAACTGAATTTCTCCTTGTTTCCATTGTTTAAATTCTCTTTTCAAAATCATTAATTGTTTTTCACAAGGTAATTCAGATATTTCAATTAGTAATTCATGGAGCTGTTTTGATCCGTATTTTTTTAATAACACTCCTCCTATCTGATCCTGAAAACCATCAGAACCCATGTATACCATATCTCCTTTATTCACCCTAAACGTTTGAGATTCAAATAATCTTTCATTTTCTATTTGCCAACCACCCAAAGGATAATTACTTCCTCTGTATACATCTGTTTGATTTTGTGAAACAATCAGTATTTTTCTTTTTGCACTGGAAAATTGCAATTCCATTTTTTCTTTATTATAACAGCATAAAGAAATATCAATCCAATCATTATGAAATTGATTCTCTAAATCGTGCTTAAATGTTTCAATAAATTTTTTATCAAACTCCCTTAATATTTCAGAAGTATTGTTCATTTTTTTACCTAAAATGATGTAGTTTAAAAAACTTTGAGCCAACATGGTTAGCATTGCTCCAGGTACTCCATGCCCCGTACAATCTCCAACAGCAAAAAGAATTTTGTTATTTACTTCTCCTAACCAATAAAAATCACCACTCACAAAAGATTGAGGAATATACATCACAAAGTAATCAGACAATATTCTTTTAAAATGTCTGTCTTTAGGGAGAACTCCTTTTTGTATAATTTCAGCATATTTTAAACTGGCTGTTAGCTCATTGTGATAATGATATAATGAAACAAACTGATTTTTCAACTGCTCATTATCAATCTCCTCATTGCTCTTTAATTGTTCTACTAATAAGCGATTTAATGTCACCTCTTTTTTTACCATAACTCTAATTAAGCTTCAAAATCATACAAAAGCGGTTTGAAGTCTTAATGATGTACTTCATAGGATGTTCACTTTATTAACACCAAAAATAAATGGGAGACCTTATTCCAACATTAAATTGAAATTAATCCAATGTTAACTTAGACAAATGCAGTGAATTATTGTACTAGGAGTTCAATACTAAGGATAAAAAGTTAATAACTCTTTTTATTCTACTCACTAAATTTACTTCCTAAGATTAGATTTGTGTTCAATAAAATTTTTGATAAAAATGAACAAACAATTAATTGAATGTGTTCCTAACATTAGTGAAGGAAGAGATGAAGCAAAAATAAAAAAGATTACAGAAGTAGTAGAAACTGTTGAAGGGGTGAAGCTTCTTGATGTCGACCCAGGAAAAGCGACCAACAGAACTGTAATAACTTTTGTAGGTGAGCCTGAAAATGTAATTGAAGCTGCTTTTAGATTAATCAAAAAAGCATCTGAATTGATAGATATGAGTAAGCACTCTGGTGAACATCCAAGATTTGGTGCTACCGATGTTTGTCCTTTAGTTCCTATTTCAGGGATAACTATGGAAGAGACAGTAAAATACGCTCACAAACTTGCAAAAAGAGTTGGAGATGAATTAGAAATTCCTGTTTACTGTTATGAGAATGCAGCTCAAGAATCAAAAAGAAAAAATTTAGCTAACTGTCGTTCCGGTGAATATGAAGGGTTGAAAGAAAAATTAAACAATCCTGATTGGAAACCAGATTTTGGTCCGGCATCTTTTACAGAAAAAGTAAAAACCACAGGAGCAACAGCAATAAGTGCCAGAGATTTTTTAATTGCTTATAACATCAATTTAAATACGACTTCTACCAGAAGAGCAAATGCCATTGCCTTTGATATTAGAGAAGCAGGAAGAATAAAAACAGAAGATGGATCGCCAAATGGAAAAAAGGTTTTAGATGCAAACGGTGAGCCTATTCGAATTCCAGGAAAATTAAAAGCCGTTAAAGGAATTGGTTGGTTTATTGATGAATATGGTATTGCTCAAATTTCGTATAACTTAACAAATATTAGTATCACCTCCATGCATGTAGCATTTGATGAAACGTGTAAGGCTGCTAATGAAAGAGGTTTAAGAGTAACAGGTTCTGAATTAATTGGTTTAATTCCATTACAAGCCATGTTAGATGCTGCTGACTACTTCCTTGTAAAACAAGAGCGTTCATTAGGTTGTTCTGAAAGTGAAAAGATTAAAATAGCCATCAAATCCCTTGGTTTAGATGAGTTAAAACCATTTAACCCAAAAGAAAAAATCATTGAATACATGTTGGAAGATGCTTCTAACAAGAAATTAATTGATCTTACACTTAACGATTTTGCTGATGAAACTGCCGCCGAGTCTATGGCTCCAGGAGGTGGATCCATTTCTGCATATGTTGGGACTTTAGGTGTTGCCTTAGGCACTATGGTTGCTAATCTTTCTTCCCACAAAGCTGGATGGGATGATAGATGGGAAGAGTTTTCTAAATGGGCGGAGAAAGGCCAATCTTACAAAAACAGATTACTTCACTTAGTTGATGAGGACACCAATGCATTTAATAAAATTATTGATGGATTTAGAATGCCAAAAGATACAGAAGAAGAAAAAACATTAAGAGCTGAAGCAATAGAAAATGCTACCAAATATGCTACTGAAGTTCCTTTTCAAGTAATGCAAACGGCTTATCAATCTATAGAAGTGATGCAAGCCATGATTAAGGATGGCTTACAATCTTCATTGTCTGACGGAGGCGTAGGAGTATTATGCGCCAAAGCCGCCGTTACAGGAGCTTATTTTAATGTTAAAATAAATGCAAAGGACATAAAAGATAGAGTTTTTGCAGAAGACATTTTGAAAAAAGCTGAAGATATCTATCAAAAAACTGCTCAAATAGAACAAGAAACTATCAATTATATAAACTCTAAAATGTAAATCATGAAATATATTTTAATCAGCCTATTTTTATCTTTTGGATTTTCATCATTCTCACAAGAAGTAGATATTACCAATCTAAAAGAAGTTGTTCCAGAGAAAAGTTTTGAAAACGTAACGGTAAAAAAACTTCATTCAGATGAAAACTCTTCATACTTTGTGATTTGGATAAAAAAAGACGTGGCTTCACATAAACATGCTGACCATTCTGAAGGAATTATTGTATTAGCAGGAGAAGCAGAAATGACCATTGCTGAAAATTCTTTTAAAGTGAAAGAAGGTGATCATTTTGTTATCCCAAAAAACACTTTTCATTCGGTAAAAGTAACTTCAAAAGATCCTTTAAAAGTAGTTTCTGTTCAAGCTCCAAAATTTGAAGGTAAAGATAGAATATTTGAAAAAGAAAAAAACGGTTCATATTAATGCTTCAAAGTAGACTATGACTGGTTTCACAACCATGTTTATTAACAAAACGTGTCTTTTATCAACAAAACGATTGATTTTTTAGCTTAAAACTTGCCTAAAAGCACAATTCGTCTATATTTGTTATAGTTTTATAGAAGAAATTAATCGTTTAACCTAAATTTTAATAAAATGAACAAAGCAGAATTAATCGACGCAATCGCTAAAGATGCAAAATTATCAAAAGCAGCTGCAAAATCAGCTTTAGAAGCTTTAACTGGTGCTTCTTCAAAAGCTTTAAAAAAAGGTGACAAAGTTACTTTAATTGGTTTCGGAACTTTCTCAGTATCTAAAAGAGCTGCAAGAACAGGTAGAAATCCTCAAACAGGAAAAGAAATCAAAATTGCAGCTAAAAAAGTAGTTAGATTTAAAGCTGGTGCAGCTTTATCAAACACAGTTAAATAATTAACTTACTTTTTCTTTAAAAGGCTTTCTTGTTTAAGAAAGCCTTTTTTATTTATTGTTCTTACATTTACTTAATGAGCAAACTCTTTCTAGACCACTTATTCAATTTTGTAACAGAAAACAAACAAACCCTGTTTAATCAAATAATTACTGAGCGTACTCGACATGTAACTGTTGTCCTTGAAAACATATTCCAACCACAAAATGCCAGTGCAGTTATTCGATCTTGTGATGTTTTTGGTATTCAGGATTTACATGTAATTGAAAACGACAACAAATACAACCTTAACCCTAAAGTTGTTTTAGGGGCTTCTAAATGGGTTAATTTATTTAAATACAATCGACACGAAAACAATACTCTAAATTGTATTAATCAGTTAAAAAAACAGGGGTATAAAATTTATGCAACTACCCCACATACCAATGATATGTTGATTAGTGATGTTCCGTTAGATGAAAAATGTGCATTTATGTTTGGAACTGAACTAACAGGATTATCAGAAACAGCTATGCAAAATGCCGATGGTTTTGTAAAAATTCCAATGTATGGGTTTACTGAAAGTTTAAATATTTCTGTATCGGCAGCCATTCTTTTATATGAAGTGAGCAAACGCTTAAAAGAATCTAATATAAATTGGCAATTATCTGATGAAGAAAAAATTGAACAGCTTCTAATTTGGGCTAAAAAAGTTGTTAAAAATAGCGATCTAATTGAAAATGAATTCAAAAAAAAATCCCACTCTTAGATGGGATTTTTTCGTTATCTTCTATTTCTAGAACGGTTCCTTGGTCCGCCACTATTTGAAAATTCTTTTCTATCTCTTCTACCTTCTCTTCTTGGCTCTCCTCTACCCTCACTTCTTCTTCCTCCACCTTTCGGTTTATCTTTAGAAAATTCAACTCTAATATCTCTTGATTCGATATTCTTTCCATTCATTTTACTAATGATTTTCTCACCTATTCCATCTTCTACTCCTAAAAATGAGAAACTATCAAACAAATCAATTTTACCAACTGAATTACCATCAATTCCTGATTGATTACAAATAAACCCTAAGATTTGTCCTTTATTTTCAAAACCATCCATTTTACCAACATTGATAAAAATTCGGTTACCATTTGCGACCCCTCTACTACTACCCCTTTCACCTCTACTATCTTCTCTATCTCCTCCTCTGGTTCTTGATTTTTTTGGATCGATATTTAAATCTCCTGCTTTTTCATAAGCTTTTAAAAATCTATTAAACTCAACAGAAACAAATCTTTCAATTACCTCTTCTTTTGAGAATTCAGCTAAACTTTCGTGAATATGAGCCACATAAGGAGCAATTCCTTTTTCATTTACCTCAATATCGTGTACATTTTGAATTAAACGAATTAATTGTTGCCCACAAATTTCATTTCCTGAAGGAACTTTAATTAATTCCAACTGTTTTCCAATTTGCTTCTCAACCAATCTAACTCTACTCGCTTTACTTGGACTTACCAAAGCAATTGATTCTCCAGATTTACCTGCTCTAGCAGTTCTTCCACTTCTATGAGTATAACTTTCAATCTCATCCGGCATATCGATATGGAAAACATGAGTAACATCATCCACATCAATACCTCTTGCAGCAACATCTGTCGCAATTAAAACTTGTAATGCTCTATTTCTAAATTTATTCATTACTGCATCTCTTTGTGCTTGAGATAAATCCCCATGTAATGCATCTGCATTATATCCATCTGTCATTAATTTATCAGCAAATTCTTTTGCTTCTCTACGAGTTCTACAAAAAACAATCCCAAACATTCCCGGAGAGTAATCAATAAATCTTCTCAAAGCATAATATTGGTCACGACCATTTACTAAACAATATTTGTGATCAATATTAGCAGCACTACTATTTTTAGTACCTACAACTACTTTAAAAGGGTCTTCCATATAATTGCTAGCAATTCTTTCTACCTCTTTTGGCATAGTAGCAGAAAACAGCCAAGTTCTTTTAAAAGGAGGTGTTCCTTCTAAAATTTGGTTGATATCCTCCTTAAAACCCATATTCAACATTTCATCAGCTTCATCTAAAACAACTGTAGATACAGTATCAAAATTCAATACTTTTCTATCCATTAAATCAATGGTTCTTCCGGGAGTTCCAACAATAATATTTACACCTTTTTTAATCTGACGAATTTGATCAGTGATACTTGCGCCACCATAAACTGCAACAACTTTAACTCCTTCTACATATTTAGAATATGAAGTTAACTCGTTAGTAATTTGCAAACACAATTCTCTAGTTGGACATAGTATTAATGCTTGAATAGCACGATAATCTGTGTCGATTCCTTGAATCATTGGTAAGCCAAAAGCAGCTGTTTTTCCAGTTCCTGTTTGTGCTAAACCTACATAATCTCTATCAGCTTCTAATAAAACCGGGATAGACTTTTCCTGTATGGGAGATGGTGTTTCAAATCCCAATTCTGTAATTGACTTGATAATATTTTTATCAAGCCCTAATTCTTTAAATGTCATTTAATTTTTTTTATACCGAATCGGTACGATTGAGAGAGTGGCGGGACTAAATCGCCAATTTAACAATACCAATTTGGCCGTTATTATTACACTTACATTTTTGTAAGATGGTGCAAAGTTCTGTTTTTTATTTGATATATTATTGAAAACATAAAAAAACCACGCATATGCGTGGTAAAATAACAAATCTATAAGCCGGCTTCTGTTATCCAATTTTCATTGGATTTCTATCATTTATCTGGGAATAAAATTACTTTTACCCTCTTTCGATCTACCCTCCAAGATTGGGCGAGCAACCCTCAATCCTTGGTTTATTTGATCTTTCAGCTCTAAAGGTTTACCTAGCTTACAACATTACTGTCATAACTGGTGAGCTCTTACCTCACCTTTTCACCCTTACCAAGCCAAAGGCCTGGCGGTTTATTTTCTGTGGCACTAGCTGTTGCATTGCTACACCCCGCGTTTCCCCGGGTTAGATGCTCTTTGCTGGCCGGACTTTCCTCATTATGCAAGCATAACGCGATAGAACGATTTGCTCTGCAAAAATACAATTATAAAATCAATACTTGATTAAAACTTCTGTTGCACCTGAACCATATTCTCTATAATCTGCATCTTTAAATGAAATATCGTCAAATGATGAAAGGTAATTTCTTAATTCCATTTTTAATACACCTGTTCCAACTCCATGGATAAAAACCAATCTTCTAACTTTTTGATTGATGGCTGCATTTAAACATTTTTTAACATGTTGCATTTGAGTATGTAATCGTTGCCAATCATCTAACTTCATAGGGAATTCAACTAATTCTTCTAAATGTAAATCAATCTCAATAACTTTTTCATATTGATATTTGGTAGTTGAAGTATATCTATTTAAAATTCCTAAACTAGTTTTATCAGCCAATTGTTTATTCTTTATTTTGTCTTTTACTTCTTGAGGATTAACATCATATTGAATAGAATTATCCTCAGCTACAATAACAACCTCACTTTTAGAAACACGATGCTCAAACCCATCATTACAATCAACCAATAAATCCCCATTTGGAAAAATCATGATAATTTTTCCTTCTAAATTTTCATTAATGAATTTTACTTTATTTCCGAGTTGCTCTTTCATTACTACAAAAATAAAACCCTGATATAAATATCAGGGTTCAGATTTGTTTTTATTTTAACTTAAGGAAAAATAATTCCTGGATAATCCTGTACAGGAACTGGTCTTAGGTTGGAACCGTAAGTATTATTAATGGTTTCAATAAATTTATTAGCAATTATTGCATATCCTCTGGTATTTGGATGCACGCCATCTAATGAAAATCCACCACCTTCAATATAATTTGCTGTGTATGCAACTCCATCAAAAGTAATTCCTGCTTTTAATTCATACATATAAGCATACATATCAACAACACCCATTCCTTTACTACTAGCCAAAGTTTTAATTTCATTATTCAATAAGTTGGTATGATTTTGCACATAAGCTACCTCATCTTTATCCAGTACTTCTTGATGAGTTAATGGATTAGCTTGAATAAAGCCATGTCCTGTTGTTGGATTCAATGCATTTTTAGTAGATAAAAGTAACAGATCATCATTGGTTGCTTTTCTTACATTACCTGGATTATTGGAATATGGACCTTCTGTAATCCATACATCAGTACCAATAGCTTCTAAAGTAACTGTCGTAAAAAATGGAATTGCTGTTACATCAGGTAAAGTAGCACAAACACCCTTCGCTCCTTTTTGCGCAAAAGCAGTTAAAACGGAATCATACTTATTTCTAAAAACAGTAACTGGAGTTAATTCTGATAATTTGATAGTTCCAAATCCAGGAATTGTTTGGGCACCATCATCACCTCCTGAAGTAGCCCAACCTAAAACATCATTATTTCCTAGCCAACAAGTAAAAAATGTAGCATTACTTGCTTTTATGTAATCTAAATAAGAAACAGGTGGTGATGTAAAAGGTTGTCCAAAATTCATAAAAGTTCCGTAAGGGTTGTTTCCCATAATAACTTGATTTACGATTGGCGATAAAGGATCTCCTGATGTTGGAACACAGTCTGTTAACCTAATTCCTGCGATTCCTAAATTATTATATGAAGTATTTTGATCCCAATTATTCCAACCTGTAGCTTGAGGAACATTTTCAAACTCAGGATCTAAACTAATAAGCTTCATATAACCAGACCCCTCTGGAGACTTAACTAATGGCTGAACAAAATTCACACCCATTTGCTTAGCAATAATAGCAGGATAGGAATTACTTTGTTGACCATATTCATTATGTACCCCATTATCTTGATATCCTTGTGTTAAGGAATTTCCTACAGAAACAAATTTTGCAAAATTAGCTGAACCACTACTTGTAGCTTCAAAATCATCAAATTCTGTTTTGATACACGAAGTCAAAGCTATAGTAACAATTCCTAAAGTAATGTATTTAAAGTTTTTCATTTTTTTTTATTATTTAATTATTAGGAAATTAGTTCATTGAAGGAGCTGTTGTATCTTCAACTTTAGGTTTTGATGCTCCTCCTAATTTAATATTTACACCTATACCATAAACATTTACTTTTCTACGGTATTTAGCAGAAAAACCAGCATCTGTCAAGTCAGATTCTCTTTCGGCACTTTGACGAATGTATGATAAGTCAACAGTAATCATATCATTTATTTTATATGCTAAACCGGCTGTATAAGCCAATTGTGTCATATCAGGTAACTCAGGACTTACATATCCATCTTTTACCGGTGAGTTGTCATAATAGGCTCCTACTCTTGCACTGTATTTTTCTTTATAAGTAAAATCTACACCAAAACGATGTGTTAATGCATTTTGCCAATCTTTTGTTGTTTTGGAATCAGGTGTGTCTGCATTTTCGAAATCGAAAGCTAATGTATCGTAAGATGCCCATCCTGTCCAATTTAAATCATAGGCTAATTCTACCGAATAATTTGTTTTGGAATGCTTAACACTAAAACCTGCTGTAAAAACAGATGGCAATGTTAATTCTCCACTAAATTTTGTAGAAGCAGGAAATTTACTCGCTAACGAAGTAGGAATGTTAGTAAATTTTGCTGTACCTCCATCTAATTTAATAGCTAATTCCGAACGGTAACTTACACCAAGTCTTACATCGGTTTTTTTAGTATCATCACCAAAACTCAACAGGTTAGAAAAAATCCCCACATTAAATCCCATTGCATTACCAGAACCTTCGAGGGTAGCTTGACCTTCAGTTGTTGAAGCTGATGCCACAGGCACTCCTTTTTGAGTTTTAAATGCACCCATTGCATAAACAAAACCAGCACCAATACTTACTTTATCATGAAGTTTATATGATGCAGAAGGTTGAAACATAAATGTTTTAAGTGAAATGTTTTGAATAATAAATCTTCCTTGCCAATTATCATCAAATGAAGATGTTGAACCAAACTGATTATTCACCAAAAATCCAACTCTTAATTTATCATTCAGTTTATCCTTTAAAATGGCACCCGAATAATATACATGGAATGGATTAGCATTAGGTGATGTTTGATTAATATTTGCAGTTTCTGGTGTTTGAAGAGATACAGATGGAGTAACATAATTAACTCCTAATAAAAAATTATGACCATTTAAATTATTCATCCCTCCGGGGTTAAAAAAAACGGTACTTGCATCAGAACCAATACCAGTAAAGGCTCCTCCCATGGCTACTGCTTTTATTCCTTGCAAATTAAGTTGAAAGCCCCCTGCCTGAAGAACATAAGGAAGAAAAGCAAATGCAGCAATAATTATTTTTTTCATGTGATTGATTGTTTTGTTATATTATTTACTTACAATGAATTTTTTAGAAACAGATTGTTGGTTATAATTAACCTGATAAAAATAGACACCATTTGAGAAATTGGAAGCATCTATTTTTAATCGATTAGTTCCTTGATTTGAAATTTTATTTTCATTCCAAACTACTTCGCCTAATATATTTCTTATCAAAATATTTACAGTTGCTGATTTTGGTAAATAATATTCAATAAAAGTATAATCTCTTACAGGGTTTGGCGAATTCTGAGCTACAGTAAATTCATTTTCATTTACTTCAGCAATACCAGTTGGGTCAATAACATCAATAAAATAGTAATCTACTATAAATGGTTGAGATTGTGGTAAAGTAAATACAGTAGCCCAAGAAGTACCATTTACAGTAATTGGATAATGACCCGCTTGAGTGGGTGTTCCTGAAATAAACATACAACTGGTCGAACCTCCTAAAAATTTAAATGGTAATGATGTTTCATTTTCTGAAATAACTGTTAAACCGGGAGGTAATCCTGTTACACTCTCTACCATCACACTATCAATTGGAACTGTTTCACAAGGTGGAAACAAAATAACCACACAAGTATCAGAGGGCGTTACAGTTGTAATTGTTTCTTGATATGGCACCCCTACATAAGCAACAGCTAAATTTGTAGCACTATCAGGATAGACACCGGGATTTGTATAAGAGAAATCCGGTGTACAGTTTTGAGCTAGAATCATATTCACACTTAAAACTGAAATTAAAATAATTAAAAGTCTTTTCATAGTCTTATGTTTTTTTATTCTATTATTGTTTATGGAAATATTATACCTTGATAATTTGAAACTTCAACAGTGGGTAGGTTAGAACCATAATACTGATTGATAGTTTCAATAAATTTATTGGCTATAATTGCATAACCTCTATTGTTTGGATGCACACCATCTAAAGAGAATGCGCCACCTTCAACAAAACGAGCATCAAACTCCACTCCATCGAAAATCAATCCCGATTTAAGTTCTCCCATAAATTGATGCATATCAGCCACCGGAAAACCATATTGTGCTGCCAATTGTTTTATCTGAGTATTATATGCATTAGATGCATTTTGTGACATAATTTTCTCATCCTTATCTAAAACTAACGTATGTGATAATGGATTTAAGGGAGAATCACCTTCACCAGCATCTAAAGAATCAACTGCTGTTAGTAAAATTAAATCTTCATCGGTAGCCAACCTTACGTTCCCCGGATTATTGGAATATGGTCCTTCAACAATCCAAACATCTCTATCTACCTCTTCAAGGGTAACGGTATTAAAATAAGGAATAGATGTTACGTCCGGTATAGTTGCACATACACCTTTAGCTCCCATCCTTGTAAAAGCGGTTAAAACAGAATCATATTTATCATGAAATTCTGTAACATCTGTCAGCTTATAAAACGATTGATTAAATTGAGCCTCATAACCATCATCACCTCCTTCTGTTGACCAACCAAGTACATCATTATTACCTAACCAACATGTGAAAAAAGTAGCATTACTCGCTTTAATATGATCTAAATAAGTAACCATGTTTGATGGAGTACCCCAATTTAAAAAACGGGCATATTCGTTTACATTATAAAAGAAATAATTCAAATTTGCTGAAGTATTACCTCCAGGACAAAGATTTGCTAGTTTTATTCCCGAAATACCTAAATTGCTATAAGACAAATTTTTATCAGCAAAATTTACCCAAGAAGGGTCATCTCCAATTGCATCGGGGTCATTTTCTTGAGGAGTTAAATTTGGGTCATAAGCTTTAATGACTTCAATTTCATTGTTTCTCCATGCTAAATGCAAATGACCTGAACCGGAACCATTAACCTGTGGTTGAGCAAAATTTAAGGAAGGTGAAACTAACTTCATCTGAGATGCTAAAATTGCAGGATAAGAATTATCATGTTCATTATGCTCGTTATGCAAACCACCATTTTGGTATCCTTGAGTAAGAGAATTTCCAACTGCCACATACCTCGAAAAATCGGCAGTCCCAGAAGTGAGTTCTTGCTCTGTAAATTCAGTTTTGAGACAAGCTGAAAAAATAAAAGAGAAATAAAATAAAAAAAGAAAAGAATATTTGTTGAATCCCCTCATAATTATTACAAATTCTTTTAATTGAAGGCCTTAAATTAATTTTTTATTTTTAAAAAATTAAATTTTCATTAACTTATTTCTATTCTATCTTTTAATGAAGGCTGTATACTTAAAACAGGTATTTCTGAGTTATTAATAACTTCTTTGGCCTTAGAACCAATAAACAACTCTTTAATATCCTTTTCTTGTTGAGTCATAATCATCAATAAATCAGCTTCTATTTTTTCAGCATATTTAATGAGCGCATTTGCAAGAGACTCTTCACTTTTTAAAATTTTAACTATTTCAGCTGTACATTTTACTCCTCTATTCTCAATATATTGTCTAACTATCAATAATTGATCTTTTAATTTATTTACAATTTCTTCTTTACCTGTTTGGAGTACTGACACTATGAAAATTTCAGCTGTAAACAGTTCTGCTATTTCTATAGCTTGATTTACTTTATCACTGGTTTCTTTGGTTAAATCAAGTGGCAAAACAATTTTGTCACACCCTTTCTTGTGTTGTTGACCTTTTATCGTAATTACCGGGCAAGGGGCTGTTTTAACAACTTTATTAGCATTACTACCAATAAATTTTGAGTTTTCATTCCCTTTTGTACCCATTACAATAAACCTAGCATTAATCTTTTCAGCTACCTCAACAATTTTATTATAAATTTTCCCTTCTTCTATTTCAACAGAAAATACCAAACCTGTTTCTTTTGATTTTTCTTCGGCTAAATTTTTAAGGTTATTTTCCACAGCACCCTTAATTTCATTGAGTTCTTTATACAATCTTTTGACCATAGGGTTAAGCTCTTCAATAACATAAAGTAATACCAATTCAGCATTAATTTTTTTAGCTAAATTGTATGACTGTGAAAGGGCAATTAGTGATTGTTCTGAAAAATCAACAGGGACAAGTATCTTATTTGATTTATTTAACATTTTTCTATCTTTGAGAAGTAAAGGTAAACAATTCAAACTATGCAAAAAATAGCAGAATCAGAACTTATTCTAAATCCTGATAAAAGTATTTATCATTTAAAATTACATCCTCACCAAATTGCCGATACAATTATTGTTGTTGGCGATCCAGGCAGAGTAAGTCTTATTTCTAGTTATTTTGATAAAATAGAACATCAAGTCTCTAACAGAGAAATAGTTACACATACAGGAGTGTTTAATAACAAAAGACTGACTGTTATGTCAACTGGAATGGGAACAGACAATATTGATATTGTTCTAAACGAATTGGATGCTTTAGTTAATATTGATTTGGAAACCAGAACCATTAAAAAAGAAAAAAAATCTCTAAATATTGTTAGAATTGGTACTTCTGGAGCCATGCAAAAAGACATTCCTGTAGATTCTTTTGTATTGTCGGAATATGGATTGGGATTAGACGGATTATTAAATTATTACGATTTTAAACCATCTATCTACGAAAAAGAATTGGTCACTAAATTTTATAATCAAACTGAGTATTTATCAACTTTTGCAGAACCTTACTTTGTAAAAGGCTCCATAAATTTATATAACTTATTTAAAAACGATTGTTTTACAGGAATTACAGCTACTGCTCCAGGCTTTTATGGTCCGCAAGGTCGTGTTTTAAGAATACCATTAAAAGAAAAGCAGCTAAATGAAAAGTTAAACCTTTTTAAAGATGGTAATTTACAAGTGGTAAATTTCGAAATGGAAACCTCAGCTCTTTATGGTTTAAGTAGAATTTTAGGGCATAATGCATGTACTGTTTGTGCAGTAATTGCAAATCGTTTTAGTAATGAGTTTAGTAAAGATTATAAGTCAACCGTTAAAAAATTAATTGAATTAGTTTTATATAAACTAACACAACCACGTTAATAACTAGCATTCCCCATTAAAACCCAAAATACAATATCAACGTATATTTGGGTATGATTGAAGGTAAATTACAAGCACTTATTAATCTACTAGACGATCCTGACAGTACTATTTATGAAGATGTAAAGAATCAAATCATCTCTTATGGAGATGATGTTATTCCTCATCTTGAGTACGCTTGGGAAAACTCTCTCGACCACCTACTACAACAAAGGGTTGAGGAAATCATTCATTATCTTCAATTTAATTCTATTAAAGCAGAACTGGTTGCTTGGAAAAAAAGCGAAAGCAAAAATTTAATTGAAGGGTCTATTATTGTTGCCAAACACCAATATCCTGATTTACATGAAGACGAGATTAATAAATACATCAATCAATTAACCCAAGATACTTGGATAGAATTAAACGATAATCTTACTGCGCTTGAAAAAGTGAAAGTCTTAAACCAAATTATTTTTGAGGTTCATGGATTTAATGGTAACCTAAAAAATATCAATTCGCCACAAAATTCATATATCAACAATGTAGTTGAAACCAAAAAAGGAAATCCAATTACGCTTGCCATTATTTACTTGGAAGTTTGTCAGCGATTACAAATACCTATCTATGGTGTAAATGTTCCTGCTCATTTTATTTTAGCATTTGCAGAGAAAAAAAATGATGTCCTTTTTTACTTGAATGTTTTTAATAAAGGTTCAGTGTTTTCTAAATACGATATCGATAAATTCTTAGAGCAACTTAAAAAAGAACCAAAAAAAGAATATTATATCCCTTGCGATAATTTAACAACTATTAAAAGATTAATTCAACACCTCATATATACCTACGATAATTTAGGTTATATAGATAAAAAAGATGAATTAACTCTATTGCTCAATATTTTGGAACAGTAAATCAATTACTTGTTTTGTTGTAATATTTGTTCCTTCAATAATCAAATTAGCTTTCAAATAAAATTGTTCTCTTTCTTGTAAAAGAAAATCTATAAAAGCTTTAAGTTCTTCCGGGTTTTTATTTGCTATTAAAGGTCGTTTTGTTTTGGAATTGAGTAATCTATTGGCTAATATTCCTGAATTGTATTTTAAATAAACTGAAAAACCAATTTGATGAATCAATTCCATGTTATTATTAAAACAAGGAGTTCCTCCACCCAAAGCAATAATTTGGTTAGTTTCAAAAGTTTTTAGTTTGTTTAACAGATTCGTTTCTAGCTCCCTGAAATAACTCTCACCCTCCTTTTCGAAAATTTCAGCAACACTTCTTTTTTCAATTCGTTCAATCTCTTCATCCAAATCTAAGAAAGAGTAATTAATTCGATTCGCCAACTTTTTCGCCAAAGTAGATTTTCCACTTCCCATAAAACCTATTAAAAATATTTTCACAGGCAGTTTCATTATTTTTTTAGGGGACTATTAGGTTCTTTTTCCATCTTTTTAAAAACTTGCTTTTCTACAAATTTTGGAAATAATTTACCTAAAAAAACAGCAAGTTTACCTTCAGAAGTAAGCACTAATGTTCTTTTTCTTTTCACAATTCCATCATAAATATAATTAGCTACTTCATCTGGAGTCATCATTTTCCCTTCTTCTCTCGGTGATTCACCTTGAGAACTTCCATCAGCACTTAAGGCGGTATTCCTAATATTTGAAGAAGTAAAGCCAGGACAAGCCACCATTACATGCAATCCGGTTTTTAAATTCTCTGTTCTTAGAGCATCCAAAAAACCTTGCATAGCATATTTAGATGCTGAATACCCTGTTCGAGCCGGCAAACCGACATACCCAGCAATAGATGAAACACCAACAACAGAACCTTTACTTTTCAATAAATATGGTAAAGCAAATTTAGTACAATAAACAGTTCCCCAAAAATTGATATTCATTACTTGTTCAATAACTTTTATATCTGCATCATTAAACAAAGCACGCATAGATATTCCTGCATTGTTAATCAACACATCAATTCGGTTGAATTTTTGTATCGTTGCATTTATCAATTGAAAACAATCTTCTTGCTTAGAAACATCACATTTAAATGCTAAAACCTCTATATTTTTTTTACGTAATTCTTCTGCAACAGCATTTAACTTTTCTATATTTCTTGCTGCCATCACCAATTTTGCGCCCATAGCTCCAAATTTTTCAGCACAAGCCAACCCTATACCTGACGATGCTCCTGTAATAATTACTACTTTGTTTTTCATAGATGATTTTTATGCTTGTTTTTTAATGCTCAATTTTGCAGAGCAAAGATAGACAAATGAAGATAATAGAAGTACGTGACGAAAAAAGCAAAAGAGAATTCCTTAAACTTCCTTGGGAAATATATCAAAATGATAAAAATTGGATTCCTCATCTAAAACAAGATATTGAAAAAGTTTTTAATCCTAAAGAGAACAAAGCACACTCACATGGAAATATTACTCGATGGATTTTAAAAAACGATAATGACAAAACTATAGGCAGAATTGCTGCTTTCGTTGATGATAAAATTGCTTTCACTTTCAAACAGCCTACTGGTGGAGTCGGTTTTTTTGAATGTATAAACAATAAAGAAGCTGCTTTTAAATTATTTAACACCGCTAAAAAATGGCTCGAAAAACAAGGTCTAGAAGCCATGGATGGACCTATCAATTTTGGTGAAAAAAATATGTTTTGGGGCTTATTAATTGAAAATTTTACTGATCCTAATAGTTATGGAATGAATTACAACCCTCCTTATTATCAATCGTTTTTTGAAGAGTATGGTTTTAAGCTTTACTACAAGCAATTTATGTTTAAAAGAGATATGAAAATTCCAACTCAACAAGTTTTTGTAGAAAAAAGTAAACGAATACTTGAAAATCAAAATTATAGTATAGCTAATGTTAGAAAATTATCCTTAAAAGAAATTGCTGATAATTTTAGAACAGTATATAACAGTGCTTGGGCTGGCCACAATAATTTTAAAAAGATGGATGAAAAAACAGCTCATAAAATCATGAAGACCCTAAAACCAATTTATGATAAAGACATCATGGTTTTTGTGTATTACAAAGACCAACCCATTGCTTTCTACATTAACATACCCGAGTTAAATGAAATATTTAAATATGTAAATGGAAATTTAAACTGGCTAGGAAAAATTAAATTCCTGTTGCATAAATGGATAAACCCACCTAAAACTATGGTTGGAATTGTATTTGGAGTAAGCAGAAGGTTTCAAGGAAAGGGAGTTGAAGGAGCTATGATAAAATGGGCAGAAGACAATATTGTTTCATTAAACAAATACGAGGAAACAGTATTAACTTGGATTGGGGATTTTAATCCTCAAATGCTAAAAGTATGTGAGAATTTAGGAGCAACTATCTATCGAACTTATCATACTTATAGGTATTTATTTGACCAATCACTTCCTTTTGAGAGGTGTCCTATTGTAGAATAAGTCTGTTTATCAAACACTTAAAATAAAACTAATAAAAAAAGGCATTTTTATTTTGGGTATTTAAAATAAGGCTTTTATATTTGCACTCCTTTTTAGGAGACCTGATAGCTCAGCCGGTAGAGCATTTCACTTTTAATGAAAGGGTCCTGGGTTCGAATCCCAGTCAGGTCACAAAAAAATCCCGCTAATCGGCGGGATTTTTTATTTTATAAATACTTTTGTAATTAATGCCCATGTGGTGAAATTGGTAGACACGCCATCTTGAGGGGGTGGTGAGAGTAATCTCGTGCTGGTTCGAATCCAGTCGTGGGCACAAATTATTTCTTAAACCTCAGGAAATAGAACATCATGTTCATTTTCAGGCAAATTAATCTTTACGCTTAAAACCGGTCGTTTAGCATGATTTAATAAATCTTCTGCTATGCTTCCATTCCATAAATGAGAAATACCTGTTCTTCCATGTGTACCAATTACTATTAAATCGGCATTTATTTCTTCGCAAAAACTTCTAATTCCTTCTTCTTCATCTTCATAATTATAAATATTGGTTGTATAATTTGATAGGTGATGTTTTTTCACAAAGTCGTTCATTATTTTATTACTCTGTGGGGTAGTTTCAAAATTTAAAGGGGTATTAATTTTAAGTAGATGTAGTTTGGCATCAAAAAGTCCCATAAACTCTTTAAATCCTTTAAACATAATATTAGATTCTCCATAAAAATTAGATGCTAATACAATGTCTTTTACATTGAAGTTTTCATGTTCTTTTTTGATGGTTAAAACCGGACAATTTGAATATCTAGTCACTTTTTCAGCATTAGAGCCAATCACCAATTCATTGAATCCTGATGCTCCATTAGAACCCATCACTATTAAATCAATGGCATTTTTTTTCACATATTGATTAATTCGTTTATAAATAGCATCATACTCAATTGTCCATTTTACCGGAATCCCTTGTAAAAAATCTTCACCTAACAGTTTGGTCATATTTTTATCTGCCATTTCTTTCATAAACATAGCCTGAGGTAGACTCTCAAAATTTACCATACCAACATCGTAAGTAACAACAGGAACCTCTATAATGTGTATAAAATGTAGTGTAGCATTCATTTTTTTAGCTAATTGAGCAGCCACTTTTGCAGCGTACATTGAACATTTTGAATAATCGGTAGGAACTAAAATATTAGTAATCATTTTTTTATTTATTAATTATTAGACTAATTTAAGACAAATAATTGCTTTAAACAATGATTAATATCAACTTAAAAATAAAGTAACTTTGAAAATTCATTAGAATAAGATGCAAAAAGAATTTTTTATCAATCTCGAGAGACAATTAAATGACCACCACGATTGGCCTAATGTTTATATGTTCAAATTTATAATTCCTGCTGATAACCATAAGTTGGCACAAGTAGAAGCATTATTTGGTCCTGAAGCGATAGTCACAACTCGTCAATCAAGTTCTAATAAATTTATAAGTATCACTGCCAAAGAAATGATGATATCAGCTGATAAAGTAATTGATACTTACAAAAAAGCTACTAAAATAGAAGGTATTATTTCTCTGTAACTAAAAAAAGGAGGTACATGCCTCCTTTTCTATTACTGTTCATTACTTACAAATTTTGGGTTCTGTGCAGGTCTCGTATTCACATTTCCTTTTTGGATGGTAATTCTATAATTGTAAATTCCATCTTTTCTTTCAATTACTAAGGGTTCAATATTATCTTTGCTATTTCTCCAATTATCCCTGTGTTCATGAAAACCATTTGGATCGCAAATAAGCATTAAATAAGTATCTAACCCGTTGTATCCTGGTTCGCCATGAGGGCCACCTGGCCCACCTCTGTTCACCCAAATTTCGTAGGTTCCATACCAATAATCATATTCATTGATGAAATATTCAAAATCGTATAGACCGGGTGATGTTCTGTAATAATCTCCAATTACCGGATTATATGGGATAGATTTATTATTGTCCCAATAACTGTATGGTGCTCGATGTTCGTAATCTACACCAAAATAAGCACGACCATCTCTACCCGGAGGACCAGGCGTATTATCAATTACGATACAACTTGTAAAAAACAAAGGGAAAATTATGGCTAATATTAAATTCAACTTTTTCATCGTCCAACATTTTAAAATTATAATGTGGATTTTTCAAAAGCTGTGCCAAAAAAATAATTTACTCGAAAACGTTTGCTACTCTAGTAAGTTCAGGAATATTTAAAAGCTTAATATTTCTTCCTTCCACTTCAATTAGTTTTTCCTTTTTAAAATCAGACAATAATCGAATAACAGATTCGGTAGCAGTACCCACTATATTTGCAATCTCTTCTCGAGATAATTTTACTTGAATAACTTGTTTTTCGTCTAATTCAAAAGTGTTTTTTAATATGAGTAATGTTTCTGCTAGCCTTTCTCTTACCGGTTTTTGAGCCAATTCAGTAATTATTCTAGCTGCTTCACCCAACTCATGGCTCAGCATTTTCAGCATTTTAAAATTGAAGTTTGGATTTTCAGCAATCATTTTCATTATTTGTGACTTGGGCACAAAACATAAAGCAGATTCTTCAAGAGTAGCTGCTGAGGCTGATAGTGGCTCCTCACTTAAAAGAGCTCTATATCCAATAATATCACCTTCTTTGGCAAAACGGATAATCTGTTCTTTTCCTTCGTTGCCAATCTGAAAAAGTTTTATCTTGCCTTTACTAACACAATAAATTCCATTTACTCTGTTCCCTTCATGAAAAATAACTTGTCCCTTATCATAAAAATTGCAATTTTTAGAAGCGTCCAAATCATTAACTTCGTCAGGAGACAATGTGCAAAAAATGGATTTATGACGAGCACCACATGTTTCACAATGAGGAGATTCAGGTCTTTTTTTCATTACAAATATAAAGTGTTAGGTTTATTACAAAATTATGATAAAATTCAGGTTTTCCTAAATAATACTTAAGGAATTTTGTAACAAATTGGAAGATAAAAAAGCATATACTACTTGTTTCCACTGCGGAGAAAATTGTTTGGATGAAACAATTTTATTCGATAAAAAACCTTTTTGCTGTGAAGGATGCAAAACCGTTTATGAAATTTTAAATCAAAACGACCTTTGTAATTATTACAACCTTGAATCAACTCCCGGTATTTCACCACCAAAAGAACTCAACAACAAGTTTGAATATTTAGAGAGTAATGAGATAATTGAAAAGCTTATAGATTTTAAAGATGAAAAAAATATTTTAGTTTCATTCTATTTACCACAAATACATTGTAGTTCTTGTATATGGTTACTAGAAAATTTGTATAAACTCAATCCAAATATTAATTCTTCAAGAGTAAATTTTTTAAAGAAAGAAATCAAACTTTCTTTTGATTATCAACAAATTTCACTTCGTCAAATAGTTGAATTATTAAGTTCCGTTGGTTATCAACCTGAAATAAACTTAAATGATATAAGTGGAAATAAAAAACATAAAATTGAACGTTCGTTATATTTTAAATTAGGTGTAGCTGGGTTTTGTTTTGGCAACATTATGTTGATTAGTTTGCCCGAATATTTTGGTCTAGATAGCATTAAAGAAAGTGAGTTTTCAAAGTTCTTCGGGTACATAAATTTCATATTATCGATTCCTGTTTTTACCTATAGTGCATCCGATTATTTTCATTCAGCTTGGACAGGATTAAAAAGAAAATTCATCAATATTGACATCCCCATTTCTCTAGGAATTTTTGTTCTTTTTTTTAGAAGCAGTTATGAAATATTTTTTCATACCGGTTCAGGATATTTTGACTCTTTAGCTGGTTTAATTTTCTTTTTATTGTTGGGGAAAATATTTCAGCAAAAAACCTACAACATTTTATCTTTTGAAAGAGATTATAAATCTTACTTTCCAATTGCTACAACTAGAATTAATAAAGATGAAACTGAAAAAAGTGTTGCAGTAGCTGAATTAAAAGTGGGAGATGTTATATTAATAAAAAATCAAGAGTTAATACCTGTAGATGCTGAATTATTAGAAGGTGAAGCAAACATCGATAACAGCTTTGTAACAGGAGAAGCCTTACCTGTAAAAAAAGAAATTGGAGAAAAAATATATGCCGGAGGGAAACAGGTTGGCAAAGCCATCAAACTTAAAGTATTGAAAGAATTGTCTCACTCCTACCTTACTCAATTATGGAATGATGAGGCTTTTGATAAACAAAACGAAGATCAATTTGAAAACATCACCAACTCTATTAGTAAATACTTTACCATTATCATTCTTGTAATTGCATTCGGATCAGGTTTTTATTGGTTAAACTCTGACGTAAAAACAGCCACTAATGCATTTACAGCTGTTTTAATCATTGCATGCCCATGTGCTTTAGCTTTATCAGCTCCTTTCACTTTTGGTAATGTACTTAGGATTTTGGGTAGGAATAAGTTTTACCTCAAAAATGCCTCTGTAATTGAGTTGCTTGCTAAAATCAATCATGTAATTTTTGATAAAACAGGAACTATTACACAAACATCTTCCAGTAAAGTTCATTATGAAGGAGCTGAAATTACAGAAGACCAAAAAAATGACCTCTATGCAATTTTCCGTCAATCTTCTCATCCATTAAGTAAGATTATTCTTTCCTTTTTAAATGCTGAAAATTTGAATGAAATAGAAGCTTTTGAAGAACATTTAGGAAAAGGAATAACAGCCAAAATACAAGAGAATTTTTATCAAGTAGGTTCTGCTTCATTTCTTGAATTAGAAAACATAAAATTATCAGTGGCAACGAGAGTTTATCTAAAATGCAACCATGAGTACTTAGGTTATTTTCAAATTGAAAATACTTATCGAAATGGCTTAAAAGAAACCTTAAACCAACTCAAAAAACGATTTAGTTTAAGTTTAATATCTGGTGATAATGATAGTGAAAGAGAAAATCTCTTAAACTACTTTCAAAATGAGGACACATTTTTATTCAGTCAATCTCCAAACGAGAAACTCAATTACATTAAGTCCATCCAAAAAAACAATGAAAAAACATTAATGATTGGAGATGGATTAAACGATTCAGGAGCATTAAAACAAAGTGATGTGGGAATTTCTATTTCTGAAGATGTAAATACATTTTCGCCAGCTTGTGATGCTATACTTGATGCATCGGTTTTTAATCGTTTACCTGACTTTATTGAGTATTGTAAAAGCAGCATAAATGTTATTATAATTAGCTTTATTATTTCATTTACTTATAACATTATTGGGATGTTTTTTGCTGTTCAGGGATTACTTTCACCCGTGTTTGCAGCTATCTTAATGCCAATCAGTTCCATTACTGTGGTAGTTTTTGTAACATTAACTACCAACCTCATAGCTTATAAAAGAAATTTATAAGCTTCATCATTTTTTTGCATGTTTGGGTTGTGTAATTTTGAAATCACAAAAGAACAAAAATGAATATTTTAGAAGAAGTAAGACAAAAAGGATTTGTTACCGCTGAGTTAGAAAAAGAAAAAAAACTAATCGAAGAAATATCGCGTTTAAAAAAAGAAAAAAACGCTGTTATTCTTGCTCATTATTACCAACAAGAAGAAATACAAGACATTGCAGATTATATTGGTGATAGTTTAGGATTATCACAAGAAGCAGCTAAAACAGATGCTGATGTGATACTTTTTGCTGGGGTGCATTTTATGGGAGAAACTGCCAAAATTTTAAACCCTTCCAAAAAAGTAATTATTCCAGATTTAAATGCAGGGTGTTCTTTAGCAGATTCAGCACCAACAAACAAATTTGAAGCTTTTTTAAAACAATATCCTAACCACACTGTTATAAGTTATATCAATTGTTCAGCTGAAATTAAAGCATTGAGTGATATTATTTGCACTTCATCTAATGCTGTTAAAATAGTAGATAGCTTACCAAAAGACGAAAAAATAATTTTTGCTCCTGATATTAATTTAGGTAGATATGTCGCAAAAAAAACAGGACGTGAAATGGTTTTATGGGACGGAGCTTGTGAAGTGCACATTGAGATTTCTGCTGATAAACTAAAAATGTTACAAGGTAAATACCCAAATGCAAAACTAATTGCCCACCCTGAATGTCAGGAAAATGTATTGGATGAAGCTGATTTTATTGGCTCTACTACTGCCCTACTTAAATTTGTAAAAGAAGATGATGCTAATGAGTTTATTATAGCTACCGAAGTAGGTATTATTCATAAAATGAAACAAGCAGTTCCTCATAAAAAATTAATAGCAGCACCTGCCAATACAGATAATACTTGTGCCTGTAGCGAATGTCCTTATATGAAAATGAACACTTTAGAAAAAATTCATGCTAGTTTAGTGCATCTACAACCTGAAATTTTTGTCCCAGAAGATATAAGATTAAAAGCATTAAAGTCAGTAAATCGAATGTTAGAAATGAGTTAATTAATTGCATTGAATTCAACACTAAACACTAAACACTTAAGAGTTAAAACTGACTTTTTAATCATAGGGTCGGGTATTGCTGGATTAAGCTATGCTTATAAAATAGCTGAACATTTTCGTAAAAAAAATGAAATCGTAAAAGTTACCATTGTAACCAAAGCAGAAGTTGAGGAGAGTAATACTAAATATGCTCAAGGTGGAATAGCTGCCGTTACTAAATCGAATGATAGCTTTGAAAAGCATATCAAAGATACGCTCATTGCAGGAGATGGAATATGTGATAAAAGTGTGGTGGAAATGGTAGTGAAAAATGCTCCCGCTAGAATTAATGAGTTAATTAAATGGGGAACTAATTTTGATAAAAACGAACAAGGTGAGTATGATTTAGCTAAAGAAGGTGGTCATTCTGACCATCGTATTTTACACTACAAAGATTTAACAGGCAACGAAATTGAACGTGCATTGGTTCAAAAAGTAAAATCTCACCCCAACATTAGCATATTAAATCATCATTTTGCAATTGATTTAATTACCCAACATCATCTTGGAAAAGAAATAACGAGAACTACGCCTGATAAAAAATGTTTTGGCGCTTATGTCTTAAATCGAAAAACAAACGAAATATTCACACTTCTTTCTAAAATTACTTTATTAGCTTCAGGCGGTATTGGGCAGGCTTATGCTAACACAACCAACCCAAAAGTTGCTACCGGAGATGGAATAGCAATGGCATATCGAGCAAAAGCCATTATTAAAAATATGGAGTTTGTACAATTTCATCCCACAGCTTTGTATAATCTTAAAGACAACCCTTCTTTCTTAATTTCTGAAGCGGTAAGAGGCGCTGGAGGTATTTTAAGAAATCATAATGGCTATGCTTTTATGCAAGATTATGATGAAAGAAAAGATTTAGCTCCAAGAGATATTGTGGCACGTTCAATTGATGCTGAAATGAAAAAATCTGGCACTAATCATGTTTTTTTAGATACCACTCATATTGATGCTAATCAATTAAAAAATCATTTCCCTACTATTTTTAATAAATGTTTATCTATTGGAATTGATATTACCAAAAATTACATTCCTGTAGTTCCTGCTGCTCATTACTTATGCGGTGGAATTGAAGTAGATAAAAATGCTCAAACCAGCATCAATCATTTATATGCTTCTGGAGAATGTTCTTTTACTGGTTTACACGGAGCCAACAGATTGGCTTCCAACTCACTGATAGAAGCATTGGTTTTTTCTCATAATGCGTATTTAGATGGGGTTGAAAAAGTTTCTAAAATTAACTTTCAGGAAAATATTCCTAATTGGAATGACGAAGGAACCGCAATTCCAAACGAAGCAATTTTAGTTTCTAAAACAAAAACAGAATTACAAAACATTTTAAGTGATTATGTTGGAATTGTTCGTTCTGATGAACGATTAGAAAGAGCTATTTCCAGATTAAAACTCATTTTTGAAGAATCAGAGTCTCTCTACAAAAGATCTAAAATTTCTGTAGCCATTTGTGAACTTCGAAACCTTAGAAGTATTTCTTACCTGATTACAAAAGCAGCAAAAGATAGAAAAGAAAATATTGGTTTACATTTCAACATCAACAATTGACAAATTGTTTACTTAAAACATGGATATAATTCATACCTAAAACTGATTTTTATCATTTATGTTTTTTAGTAGTCATTCTACATTTGATGTATCATTAGTATATTTATAACATTATGAGTGTCCTTTTTGTATTAATCATTGTGAGTTTAGTTGTAGCTGCTGCTTTTTTAATTGCCTTTATTTGGTCAGTTAAATCAGGGCAATACGAAGACGGATATACACCAAGTGTAAGGATGCTATTTGAAGACGAAGAAAATAAAACTAACTAAAATAAAAACTATGTCAGGACAAGTAGAAAAATTCTATTACGATAACAAAATCGTAAAAATGTTTGCCTACGCAACCGGTTTATGGGGTGTTGTAGGTATGCTGGTTGGAGTATTGGTCGCCTTCCAGATTTACATTCCATTTATGAATTTCGATATGGAATTCACAACATTTGGTAGAACCAGACCATTGCATACTAATGCAGTTATTTTTGCATTTGTAGGTAACGGCATTTTTACCGGAGTTTATTACTCACTTCAACGTTTGTTAAAGACCAGAATGTGGAGTGATAAATTAAGTTTAATTAATTTTTGGGGATGGCAGTTAATTATAGTAGCAGCTGCTGTAACTCTACTTGCTGGTTTCACAACTGGAAAAGAATACGCAGAACTAGAATGGCCGATAGATATTGCCATTGCAGGTATTTGGGTAGTCTTTGGCTGGAACATGTTTGCCACTATCTTAAAAAGAAGAGAACGACATTTATATGTTGCTATTTGGTTTTATATTGCAACATTTGTAACAGTAGCTGTACTTCACATCGTAAACTCATTTGAATTACCTGTTTCTTTCTTAAAAAGTTACTCTTGGTATGCAGGTGTGCAAGATGCATTAGTACAATGGTGGTATGGACATAATGCTGTAGCATTTTTCCTAACAACTCCTTACTTAGGGTTAATGTACTACTTTGTACCAAAAGCTATTAAAAGACCCATTTATTCATACAAGCTATCAATTGTTCACTTTTGGGCGTTGATATTCTTATACATCTGGGCTGGTCCTCACCATTTATTATATACTTCATTACCTGAATGGGCACAAACTTTGGGAGTTGTATTCTCTGTAATGTTAATTGCTCCATCTTGGGGTGGTATGATTAATGGTTTGTTAACTATGAGAGGTGCTTGGGATAAAGTAAGAGACAGTTCGGTATTAAAATTCTTTGTGGTTGCTATTACTGCTTATGGTATGTCAACTTTTGAAGGACCAATGCTATCATTAAAAAGTGTGAATGCAATTAGCCACTTTACAGATTGGACTATTGGACACGTTCATATTGGTGCTCTTGGTTGGAATGGTTTCTTAACTTTTGGTATGATGTATTGGTTAATACCTAAAATGTTTAAAACTAAATTGTATTCCGAAAAACTGGCTAATGTTCATTTTTGGATTGGTACCATAGGAATTTTAGTCTATGCAATGCCTTTGTATTGGGCTGGATTCACTCAATATTTAATGTGGCAAGATTTTACTCCTGATGGGTTCTTAAAATATCCAAACTTCCTTGAAACTGTTACTCAAATCATACCTATGTATGTAACAAGAAGTATAGGTGGAACTTTATATCTAGTAGGAGCTTTAATATTGGTTTACAACTTAATTAAAACAGTAAAACAAGGTGAGTTTGAAGCTAATGAAGAAGCCGAAGCACCTGCTCTTGTTAAGGAATATAATCCTGGATTAGGAGAATACTGGCACAGACCTATCGAAAGAAAACCAGTTCAATTATTAATTCTAGCTTTAGTTATGATTTTAATCGGTGGTGCTGTTGAAATGGTTCCTACTTTCTTAGTGGAGTCAAATGTTCCTACAATCGAGGCAGTAAAACCATACACCCCACTTGAATTACAAGGTCGTGATATCTACATTAAAGAAGGTTGTTATAACTGTCACTCACAAATGATTCGACCATTTAGACATGAAATTGAAAGATATGGTGATTATTCTAAATCAGGTGAATTTGTTTATGACCATCCATTCCAATGGGGTTCTAAACGTACCGGACCAGACTTAGCTCGTGAAGGCTCCAAAAAATTAAGAAAATCACACTCTTGGCATTATAACCATATGGAAGACCCAAGAAGTATGTCTCCGGGTTCTGTAATGCCTAAGTATCCTTGGTTAATGGAAAAGGACATTGATATAGAAAGTACTCCTGCTAAAATTAGAGCAATGCAAACTTTAGGAGTTCCTTATGAAGAAGAGTTTGATGCTAAAGCAATTGATAACTTAAAAGCTCAAGCTTCAGAAATTGCAAATGAACTAAAAGAACAAGGAATTAGTGATGCAGATGCCAACAAAGAAATAATAGCTTTAATTGCTTATCTACAACGTTTAGGTACTGATGTAGAAAAAGCAGAAACTAAATAAGATGCTAAAATTTGTAAAACATACAATGGAAACAATATCGGGAATAGAAATATTCCCGGTAATTTCCCTAATAATCTTCTTTACATTTTTTGTAGGATTATTATTTTGGGTAGTTAAAACTAAGAAATCATACATTAATCATGTAGAAAATCTTCCTCTAGAAGATTAATATAAACGGACTAAAACTTAATTATCATGAGCGATAACGATAAAATAGAAATCATCGAAGAATTAGATGAAAAATTAATGGATCATGAATATGATGGGATTCATGAATTAGATAACTCACTTCCTCCGTGGTGGTTATACATGTTCTACGGCACCATTATCTTTGCCATCGTATATATGGTTAATTTCTTTGGAATGGGTTCTTATATGCAACAAGATGAACTAAATTCCGAAAAAGAACAAGCTGAATTAGCTATTGCTAAATACAAAGAAAAATATGGTAAAAACATAGATGAGACAAATGCAGTATTAATCTCTGATGCAAATGCATTAGCTGATGGTGCAGAAATTTATACTAAAAACTGTGTTGCATGTCATGCTGCAAATGGAGGTGGTGGTGTTGGTCCAAATTTCACTGATAATTTTTGGATACATGGAAATACCATTAATGATTTATTTAAAACCATTAAATACGGTGTACCTGAAAAAGGTATGATTCCATGGGAAAGTCAGTTGAATCCTGAACAAATTCAGAATGTTGCCAGTTATATTTTAACCGAATTTAAAGGTAAAAATGTAGAAGGTGGAAAAGAACCTCAGGGAGAAGAAATAAATTAATATCACCCCCTCAATAAGAGGGGGTATTTTTTACTTTTTAGTATTTAGATATATAGATATCTATATTTATAAACAACCTAACAATAATGAGTGAAGAAAATCAATATCACAGAGACGAATCATTCAGAGATAAGATTACTACTGTTGATGAGTCAGGAAAAAGAAAATGGATATTTCCCAAAAAACCAAAAGGTAAATTTTACAATTATAGAACTTATTTAAGTTACTTTTTATTAGCTCTACTTTTTGCCGGTCCTTGGATAAAAATTGCCGGAGAACCACTTCTATTAGTAAACATAATAGAAAGAAAATTTGTAATCTTTGGTCAAGTGTTTTGGCCACAAGATTTCCACCTCTTTGTTTTAATAATGATAAGCTTAGTGGTATTTATTGTCATGTTTACCACTGTTTTTGGTCGTGTTTTTTGTGGATGGGTATGTCCGCAAACCATATTTATGGAAATGGTATTCAGAAAAATAGAATATCTTATTGAAGGAGATTATAAGCAGCAAATCAAATTAAAAAATCAGAAATGGGATTTTGAAAAATTTACCAAAAGAGGGTTTAAATATTCTATTTTCTATTTAATCTCCTTAGCTATTTCTCACACATTTTTAGCTTACATAATTGGCTCTAATCAATTAATTGAAATTCAAACATCTTCTATCTCTGAACATTACATCGGGTTTATTACCATATTAGTATTTAGTTTGGTTTTCTTTTTTGTTTTTGCTTGGTTCAGAGAACAAGTATGTTTAATTGTTTGTCCTTATGGTCGTTTGCAGGGAGTAATGTTGGACAGAAATTCTCTGGTTGTAGCTTACGATTATATTAGAGGAGAGGGAAGAGGAAAATTCAAGAAAAATGAAGACCGAAAAGAAGCTAAAAAAGGAGATTGTATTGATTGTCATCAATGTGTAGATGTTTGCCCCACTGGAATTGACATTAGAAACGGTACTCAATTAGAATGTATTAATTGTACCGCTTGTATGGATGCTTGTGATTTTATGATGGATAAAGTTGGTTTTGAAAAAGGTTTAATTAGAATAGATTCGGAAAATGCTATTGCAGAAGGCACTAAAAATAAAATTACGACTCGAACAAAAGCTTACATGATTTTCTTGACACTATTAATAGGTTTCATTATCTATTTATTTACTTTGAGAGGAAGCATGGAAGCAACCATACTAAGAACTCCGGGAATGATGTTTCAAGAACATGAAGACAACACCATAAGTAATTTGTACAATGTAAAAGTGGTAAATAAATCGAATGAAGAACTAAAACTTACTTTTAACTTGTTAGATGAAAATGGAACACTTAAAATGGTTGGACAAGATACCTTATTTGTAGAAAAAGGAGGAAGCAATCAACAAGCATTTTTCGTTTACATCAATAAAAATAAATTGCTTACTAAAAAAACAGCCATAAACATTGGTATTTTTGATAATGGTAGGCTTATTAATCAATCAAGTACTAACTTTTTAGGACCCGAAAAAAATAACAAATGAAATTTAACTGGGGAGTAGGAATAACAATTTTTATCATCCTTTTTGTAGGATTTATGATTATGATGGTTTTAAAAGCTGGAAATCAAAATCATGAATTAGTTACAGACAATTACTACGAAAAAGAGCTTGAATTCAAAGACATTTTGGTTAAAAAAGAAAACGCTTTACAAACTTTTGCCGAACAACTTACTTGTAAAGTGGAGGGTAAAAATGTTATCATTTATTTTCCTACTGAGGTAAAAGATGAAATTAAAGGCAGTATTTACTTTTTTAAACCATCCAAAGAAAGCGATGATGCTACATTTGAGATTGTAGCATCAGAAAATCTACAAAAAATTGGATTAGACAAACTTTCTTCGGGCATGTATAAAGTTAAAGTAGATTGGAATTCAGATGGGAAAGCATATTATAACGAATCAACCATTGTAATACCTTAAAATGCAACTTTTTATAACTGCATTTAGTTTGGGGTTGTTGGGTAGTTTTCACTGCCTTGGAATGTGTGGACCTATTGCATTTACTTTACCTGTAAAAAACAATCGATTTTTATCTGCCATACTTTATAATTCGGGTAGAATAATCACCTACTCCACTTTTGGACTTTTATTTGGAGTAATTGGTCAGGGCTTAAAAACTGCCACCACTCAACAATTTTTATCCATTGCTTTTGGTGTGTTATTGATTGTCGGAACATTGTTACCAACTCGTTTTTTAAATCAATTTAAAGTTTCGGGCTACTTCGTAAAAGCAGTCAGTCAGTTAAAATTTACTTTATCCAAATTTATTCATCAAAAAGGTGTTTTATCTTTATTGGTTATTGGGCTTTTAAACGGCTTACTACCTTGCGGATTGGTTTACGCTGCCATTGGTGGTTCTATTGCAACAGGAAATACTACTGATGGTGTTTTGTTTATGGCATCATTTGGTTCTGGCACCTTACCCATGATGTTTACTGCTATTTATTTCTCCAATTTTATTTCTGTAAAATTTAGAAATAAAGTAAGAAAAATATTACCCGTTTTATTGGTTATAATGGGCTTACAATTAATTGTAAGAGGATTAAATCTAAACATTCCTTACATCAGCCCGAAAATAAATATAGAAAAGCCTTTTATTCAAGAGTGTGAGTAATGAATTTAACTATTAGACCCATACAACCTAATGACAATGAAAAAATTGCAAAAGTAATTAGAGAAGCTTTAGAAGATTTTAATGCTAACAAACCAGGAACAGTTTATTTCGATCCAACTACAGACGATTTGTTTACACTTTTTGAAACACCAAAATCAATTTATTTTATTGCATTGCTTAATAATAAAATAGTTGGAGGTTGTGGTATTTATCCAACCAAAAATTTACCCGATGGATATGCTGAATTAGTAAAAATATATTTACACAAAACAGTCAGAGGAAAAGGAATTGGAAAAGCCCTAATGCAAAAATGTTTCGAAGAAGCAAAAAAAATGAGCTATCAATACTTATATTTAGAGTCAATGCCTGAATTAAATGTTGCTGTAGGCATGTATCAAAAAATGGGATTTCGATTTATAGATAAACCTTTAGGTAATTCTGGGCATTTTGGATGCAATATTTGGATGGTAAAAAAGTTATAATTATTAAAATAATAAAAACTAACCTCCTACCATTTTCTTAATCTCGTTCAGCTTCATTAAAGCTTCAACAGGAGTTAAAGTGTTGATATCAATATTAATGAGTTCTTCTTTAATGTTTTCCAAAACAGGGTCGTCTAACTGAAAAAAGCTCAATTGAAAATCCTCTGTTTTCTCTGACTGAATGGGTTTTGAAGAATTTTGTCCTGCATGAGAACTTTCTAGTTGAGCTAACACTTCATTAGCCCTATCCAACATTTTTTTAGGCATTCCAGCCATTTTAGCCACATGTATTCCAAAACTATGATTACTTCCTCCTTGAACCAATTTTCGCATGAAAATAATTCGATTGTTTATTTCCTTCACCGATACATTATAGTTTTTAATACGATGAAAAGCATTGGTCATTTCATTTAATTCGTGGTAATGAGTAGCAAACAAGGTTTTTGCCTTAGCCGTTGGATGTTGATGTAAATATTCTGCAATACTCCAAGCTATAGATATCCCATCATAAGTACTGGTTCCTCGTCCTATTTCATCCAACAATATCAAGCTTCTATCCGAAAGGTTATTTAAAATACTGGCTGTTTCATTCATTTCTACCATAAAAGTAGATTCTCCTTGCGAAATATTATCGGAAGCACCAACACGAGTAAAAATCTTATCTACGAGCCCAATCTTCGCATATTTTGCAGGAACAAAACATCCTATTTGAGCCATTAAGGTAATTAATGCCGTTTGTCTCAACAATGCAGACTTACCACTCATATTAGGTCCTGTAATCATCATGATTTGTTGAGTAGTATCGTCCAAATAAATATCATTTGCAATGTACTCCTCTCCTATAGGCAATTGTTGTTCAATTACAGGATGACGTCCATCTTTAATGTCAATTATTTTAGATTCGTTGATTTCGGGTTTGGTATAATTGTTTTGTTTGGCAATAATCGAAAACGATAACAAACAATCTAATTGAGCTATTAAATTAGCATTTAACTGAATAGGTGAAATGTAATCAGCCAACTCTAAAACCAAATCATTAAATAAATGTGTTTCAAGCTGTAAGATTTTTTCGTCGGCACCTAATATCTTGGTCTCATAATCTTTTAACTCTTCAGTAATGTATCGTTCGGCCTGTGTTAGGGTTTGTTTTCGAATCCAGTTTTCAGGAACTTTATCTTTATGTGTATTTCTTACCTCAATATAATAGCCAAAAACATTGTTAAATGAAATTTTTAAACTGGGAATTCCCGTGTTTTCAATTTCTCGTTCCTGAATATCCATCAAAGCATCTTTTCCTGAATTTAAAATGCTTCTTAATTCATCTAATTCTTTGTTTACACCATCAGCAACAACATTTCCTTTGTTGATTTGAATAGGTGGGTCGTTTTGTATTTGTTGTTCAATTTTATCTTTAATAATTGAACAAGGATTTAATCGATCTCCTATTTTTTGTAGAGATTCATTTTTAGATGCTAAACACAACTCTTTGATAGGTTCAATAGCAGATAACGCTCTTTTAAGCTGAACAACTTCTCTTGGGTTGATTCTTGCAGTGGCTACTTTAGAAATTAACCTTTCTAAATCTCCAATTTCATTGATTTGTTGTATTAACTGAGCTGTTAAATCATTTTCATTGACCAATTGTTGCACTACCAATAAACGGTCGTTTATAGGTTGAGTTTCCTTTAATGGTAAAGCCACCCATCTTTTTAACATTCTGGAACCCATTGGAGAAATGGTTTTATCCAAAACATCAATGAGTGTTTTAGCATTTTCATTAGGTGAATAAATCAACTCTAAATTTCGTATGGTAAACTTATCCAACCAAACATATTTATCTTCTTCTATCCTCGAAATAGAGGTTATGTGTTGAATTTTATCGTGTTGTGTTTCTGTCAAATAATGTAATGCTGCACCTGCAGCAGAAATGGAAAGTGGCATTTCTTCAATACCAAAACCTTTCAATGAATTGGTTTGAAAATGCTTTTCCAAAGTTTCTCTACCAAAGTCTTCAGTAAAAGCCCAATCATCCAGACAAAAAGTGTAAAACTGTTCACCAAATTTTTCTAAAAATTGTTTTTTATGGTTTCTCTGAAAAAGTACTTCTGTGGGTTCAAATCCATGCAATAACTTATCAATGTATTGTTCGTCTCCTTGCGCTACTAAAAACTCACCTGTAGAAACATCTAAAAACGAAATTCCTACTCCTTTCTTATCAAAATGAACTGCCGCTAAGAAATTATTTGAACGATGATCTAATATTTGGTCATTGAGAGTTACTCCTGGTGTTACCAATTCAGTAACGCCTCTTTTTACAATTTTTTTCTCTTTACTGGGAGCTTCTAACTGATCGCAAATGGCAACTCGCATTCCGGCTCTTACTAATTTAGGCAAGTAAGTATTTAAAGAATGATGAGGGAAACCAGCCAACTCAAGTTTCGAACTACCATTGTTTCGGGCTGTTAATGTGATTCCTAAAACATTAGCCGCTTTTATAGCATCAGCTCCAAAAGTTTCATAAAAATCTCCCACTCTAAATAATAACATTGCATCAGGATATTTCGCCTTGATAGCATTATATTGTTTCATTAAAGGGGTTTCTTTCTCTTTGGTTTTTGACACAATTATAGTTATTTGCTCTATTCACAAACTTAATTGAATAGCAAAAAAAAGTCTTGATTTTCAAAGATTAGTTATAAACAGAAAGCATACAGTTGTTGACAGTTAACTTTGGTTTTCCTAATTTGGGAGCCAATTTATGATGAAATGAATAAAAAATTACAAAACGAAGAATTAAACAGAATATCTGTTGGTGAATTTCAGGAAGCCAGTAAAACACCAATCGTTGTAATTCTTGACAACATAAGAAGTTTAAATAATATTGGTTCCGTTTTTCGTACTGCCGATGCTTTTCTATTAGAAGCCATTTATTTATGTGGAATAACTGCTCAACCTCCTCATCGTGATATTCAAAAAACTGCTTTGGGAGCTACTGAATCTGTTAACTGGAAGTATTTTCCAAATACCATAGAGGCAATTAAAGAATTAAAAGAAAATGGCTATCAAATTGCATCTATCGAACAAACTGAAAATAGCACGATGTTAGATAAATTTAAAATTGATGCTGATAAAAAAATGGCCATAGTTTTTGGTAATGAAGTAAAAGGAGTAGAACAAGAAGTAATTAATGGAAGTGACTTAGTGATAGAAATACCTCAATATGGAACCAAACACTCTTTAAACATATCTATATCGGCCGGAATTGTAATATGGGAATTACATAAGCAATTTAAAAAATAAGAATCGTTTTATTCAAAAAAAAAAAAGCCCACCAATTTGGTAGGCTTTTTTTCATTAAATAATTCTATAAATTTCTTAGTTTACTGCAGCTTGAAATTCAGCGTCATCTTTAAATTTGATGAACTCAGCATCTCTTTTTGCTTTACCTTTCAATGAAGCATCTTTAGACACAGCTGATTTTAAGTTGTTAACTAACATATCTTTATCTCCTGATCTTGCACCTGCAACAGCTTTTAAGTAATAAGCTAAAGCTTCATCTTTATCAGCTGAACCATCAATTGTACCAGCAATTGAATTGTTTCCATTTAATAAGTTAGCTAAAGCAGCATTAAATGAATTAACTCCTGAGTAATTAGAAACAGCAGCAGCATAATCACCTTTAATGATGTTTACAATTCCCATGTTTTCACTTACTTCTTGACCAGCACCAGTAGCTTTGTTATAGTATTCCATTGCTGCATCATTATTTCCGTTTAATCTTTCGATAACCCCTAAGTTATTATTAACGATTGCGTTATCAGCAGATAAACCTAATGCTTTTTCAAATTGTGATTTAGCATCACCTAATTTGTTTTGAGCAACATATAAGTAACCAATGTTGTTTGGTCCTCTCCAATCTTGTGGGAATTTAGTAGCAAAACTATTGTAGATAGATTCTTTCTTAGCCACATCATCATATAAAGTAGCAGCATATAACATTTGCTCTGCATCTAAAGAATCAATTTTAGTATCTACTAAAGTTTTGATTTCATCATCAGTTAAATTATGATGTTTCATCACTAAGTTTAATTGAGATCTTCTTAATACTGGTAAAATTTTCTTAGCTACTTCAGTATAAGTTGCTGCTAAGTTTTTGATTTCTTGTTCTCTTTTATCTAAATCAGAGTAAGTTTCTAAAACTCTAATGATTAATTCTTTGTCTTTAATATCAGATTCAGTCATTAATTTTTTGAAACCTTCCCAATCTTCACCTTTTCCATTTAATTTAGAGAAACCTTCAGCCATTTCAACTTTAGCAGACTTTAATAAACCTTCAATAGCTTTTGCTCCTGAAGCAGCTCTTTCGTTTGCTAAGTTTTCGTTTTTAGAGATTTCACCTTCAGGAGAAGCATAAGCATCAACCACTAAGCTGTTGAACTCCATTTTAGGATTAGATTGATATGCTTTAATTTTAGCTTTTAAATCTTTAATGTCAGCATCAGTCATTTCACTTCCTCTAACAACAGATTGATTAACTACGTAGTGAATCTCAGCATTGTTGTTTTCTAAAGTGAATTTTTCGAATTTATCAGCACCTAAAATTGCTTTATCTGAAGCCATTACCAATTTAGGAGTAATAATTGTTCCATCAGCAGCTTTTCTCGGATCTAAATCTTTAGTTTGAGTTTTATATTTTCCAGTCACTCTTAATTCTACAGTAGCGACATCCATTCCTTCTTGGTAAGGGATTTTAGCAGTATGTGAAAAGCTTCCTCCTTTTTCGTAATTGATAACAGTACCTTCTTCTTCAGAAGCTTCACCTTTCAATTTTAAAGGAGCAAATTCAGTAGATTGTTCACCATAAACGATTACAGGAGTAACTACAGCTGAAACTTTAGTGTTGAAGTATTTAGTTGGGAAACTACCACTTAAAGAAATTGCGATACTATCACCGTGCATTTCTACTGGGTTGGGAGTCAACTCATAATTAACTTCACTTTGTCTTTTTACCATTTTAGATAATGGATTACAAGCAATAAAGGCAGTAGAGGTTACTACAGCTAATGCTAATAATTTTGCGTCTTGGTTTTTCATTTTTATAGAATTAATCTTTAAATAGATTGTTAATGCTTATTTTTTTCAACTGCAATGATAATTAATGTTTTTCAGATATAAAAAAGATTTTACATTTAATTATCTTCTAGTTTTTTAATCTGTTTATCATCTTCCGATTCATTGTAGAGTGTTTCTATTGTTTTTTGGGCAATTGGATGAATAAAATTAGGGACGATTTCTGAGCAAGGCGCTAAAATAAAATTTCGTTCCAAAATAAATGGATGAGGAACTTTTAAATCCGGTAAATCAATTATTTCCTCATTAAAAAATAGAATATCTATGTCAATGGGGCGAGCAATCCATTTTTCTTCTGTTCTCTCTCTGCCTAAATATTTTTCAATTTTTAAACATTTTTTTAAGCTATCGCTTGCATTGTACTTTGTTTGAACAACTATCACTTGATTTAAAAAATCGGGCTGATTTTCGTTTCCCCATGCTGCTGTTTGATACAAAGAAGATTTTAAAATCACCTCACCTATTTCTTCTTCTATTTTCCTTAAAGTTGCTTTAAATATTGCTTTTACATCCCCAATATTCCCGCCCAAGGAAAGTATTAGCTTATTTTCTATCCGTTTATCAGTATCAAAAACCATTTGTGTATTTAATGATTGTTAGCTTATTGCCTAAAATTACATTTGTAAAAATATTAGTATTAATCTATTTTAAAAACCATGAAACAATTTTTTAAATTCATGTTTGCAAGTATGCTGGGTACATTTATCACCATCATGCTAGCCAGCATTATTTCTATGATTATCTTTTTTGCAATGTTGACTTCTATCATTACGTCAGCTTCTGAAAGTACTCAAACCAAAGTAGCCTATGTAAAACCTAACTCGGTGTTACATGTAAAATTAGATTACCCAATAGCAGACAGAGCTTCAGGGAACCCTTTTGAAAACATAGATTTCAATACTTTTGAAGTAAATGAAGGATTAGGATTAGGAACTATTTTAGAGACCATTAAAGCGGCAAAAAAGGATGATAAAATAAAAGGAATCTACTTAGATTTGACTACACTTCGTGCAGGAATGGCTTCATTAGAAGAAATTAGAAAAGCATTGGTGGATTTCAAAAGTTCAGGAAAATGGATTATTAGTTACTCAGAATTATACACTCAGGGAAGTTATTATTTAGCTTCTGCATCTGACAAAGTATTTTTAAATCCGGCTGGATTAGTAGAGCATAGAGGTTTATCAACTGAATTAATGTTCTTTAAGAAAATGTTAGAAAAATTAGATGTTGAAATGCAAATCATTCGTCATGGAAAATTCAAAAGTGCTGTTGAGCCTTATATCTTAGAAAAAATGAGCGATTCTAACAGAGAACAAATAGAATTAATTCTAAATACTGCATGGAGTAGCATGACCAATGATGTTTCAAAATCTAGAAATGTAACTGTTGCACACCTTAATGAAGTAGCTGATGAAATGAAAATTCAAGATGCTAAATCGGCAAAAGAATATGGATTAATTGATGATGCAAAATATAAAGACGAAATTTTAGCCGAATTAGTAAATCGTTTAGGTGCTAAAGATATTGACGATATTAATTACATCACTTTAGGGAAATATAGCACTTCTGTTGCGAATAAGGCAAAAATGAATAAATCTAAAAACCAAATTGCGGTAGTTTATGCAAGTGGTGAAATTGTAAGTGGTGAAAGTAAAAATGAACTAATGGGTTCTGAAACCATTTCGCAAGCCATTAGAGAAGCTCGTTTAGATAAAAATGTAAAAGCCATTGTTTTAAGAGTGAATTCTCCGGGTGGTAGTGCTTTGGCTTCTGATGTAATGTGGAGAGAAGTAGTATTGGCTAAACAAGCAAAACCGGTAATTGTATCAATGGGGGATGTAGCTGCGAGTGGTGGATATTATATTTCATGTGCTGCTGATAAAATTATTGCCAGTGAAAAAACTATTACAGGCTCAATTGGTGTATTTGGTGTAATACCAAATGCCCAAGGTTTATTTACCAACAAATTTGGAATTACTTTCGATAGAGCTAAAACTAACAAACATTCAGACATTATGACTATTTTCAGACCTCTTACTGGTGATGAAAAAGACATCATTCAAATTGGTGTAGAAAAAATCTACGATGATTTTATTGGGAAAGTAGCTGAAGGTAGAGGAATGACCAAAGAACAAGTGGACAGTATAGGGCAAGGAAGAGTTTGGACAGGTGCTGATGCTCTAAAAATTGGATTGGTAGATGAAATTGGTGGATTGGAGAAAGCCATCGATGTTGCTAAAGACATGGCAAAATTAAAAAACTTTAAAGTGGTGAATTATCCAAAACGTAAAGACCCATTTGAGCAATTATTAGAAGGGTTAACTCAAAATGTTGAGACCAAAATTTTAAGCACTACTTTAGGAGAAGATTTTAGATATTATCAAAAGATAAACTCTATTAAACAACAATCAGGAATTATGGCTAGAATGCCTTTTGAGATTGAACTTCATTAATACTTTTTATTAGTTTCGAAAAAGGAGTATCAAATTTGATACTCCTTTTTTGTTGTAAATGATTACCTTCGCTTTTAGGATATGAATCTTTTTTACACAGCCCATATTATCCCTAATGACAAAAGTTTTATTTTAGATGAAACTGAGTCTAAACATGCTATCAAAGTATTGAGATTGGGACAAAAAGACATTATCCATTTAATAGATGGAAAAGGACATTTTTATGAAGCTGAGATAATTGATGCTCATCCTAAAAAGTGTGAAGTAAAAATTAATCAAGTAAAAAAAGAAGAAAAACCTAAATCTTACATTCATATTGCTATTGCTCCCACAAAAAACACCGACCGAATTGAATGGTTTGTAGAAAAAGTTACCGAAATTGGAATATCAGAAATCACTCCAATTGTTTGCGATCATTCAGAAAGAAAAGTGTTAAAAACCGACCGACTGGAAAAAAGAGCCATCGCTGCCATGAAACAATCTTTAAAAGCTTTTTTACCCAAAATTAACGAAGCAATTAGTTTGAAGGACTTTATTCAACAAACTGCTAAAGATGAAAATAAAATGATTGCTCATTGTTACCAAGAAGAGCAAAAACATTTAAAAGAAGTTTACAAAACAACCCAGAATTGTATCATTTTAATTGGGCCAGAAGGGGATTTTAGTCAACAAGAAGTAGAGTTAGCAATGAAAAACAATTTTACTCCGATATCTTTAGGTGCTAGTAGACTAAGAACTGAAACAGCTGGAATGGTTGCTTGTCACACCATTAATTTATTGAATGAATAAGTTGTTGAAAATATCATTTCTTTTAGTTGGCTTATTTGCCTATCAACTGTGTTTTTCTCAAAAATACAGTTACCAGATTGCATTATTGAAATACAATGGTGGTGGCGATTGGTATGCCAATTTAGAAACTTCATTACCAAATCTCATAACATTTTGTAATAAAAATCTAACAACTAATATCAACCCAGAGCAAGCTATTGTTGAGGCCAACAGTCCTGATATATTTAACTATCCTTTTGTACATGTAACAGGTCATGGAAACATTATTTTTAACCCAGATGAAGCTGAAAACATCAGGAACTATTTGATTTCAGGTGGCTTTTTGCATATTTCTGACAACTACGGTATGGATAAGTTTATTCGTTCGCAAATGAAATTGGTTTTTCCTGATGCTGAATTTGTAGAGATACCTTTCTCCCACCCTATTTATCATCAACAATATGATTTTAACAATGGTTTACCTAAAATACATGAGCACGATGATAAAACTCCACAAGGTTTTGGGATATTTTACGAAGACCGTTTGGTTTGTTTTTACGATTTTGAATGTGATTTAGGTGACGGCTGGGAAGACGCAGAAGTTCATAACGATTCGGAAGAAAAA
The DNA here is from genome assembly GCA_020635825.1 of Flavobacteriales bacterium. Lineage (GTDB taxonomy): Bacteria > Bacteroidota > Bacteroidia > Flavobacteriales_E > Vicingaceae > Vicingus. Next base: position 80,765 of record JACJZA010000008.1, on the reverse strand, counting down.
AGAACCAAAGCATTACAAATGGGAGCCAACATTATTAGTTATGCTTTTACTCAATAATGGACAATCAATCTTTCATACAACAACACCTTTCTAAACCCATTCCTGAAGTTGCTTTATTATTAAGCAAACACTCTGAGTTAGACAAAGAATTTATTTTGAGTCAAATCAACGGATTGAAGAAAGCAGAAAAGAAACTACCTGAGTTTTTTGCCAACAAAAATATTGTATATCCTGTTTCCTTATCCATAGAACAATGTAGCAGCGAACAAACAGCCATTTTTAAATCAACCATTCTTCGTCATTCTGGACTTGAACCGGAATCTTGTAGTTTAATTGACCTTACAGGTGGTTTTGGAATTGACAGTTATTATTTTTCCAAACAATTAAAAAAAGTAACTTACCTTGAACCCAATCCTGAATTATTTAAAATCGTTACCCAAAATTTCGATACTTTAAATGCTCACCACATTGAATGTGTAAATACATCGGCAGAAAATTTTTTAAAAAACAACATCACTACTTTTGATTTCGCTTATATCGACCCCAGCAGAAGAAACGAAAATCAAAAGGTTTTTATGCTTAACGATTGTGTTCCAAACATTGTAGAATTACAAGATGAAATTTTAAAAATTGCCAACCAAATTTTAATAAAAACTTCCCCTATTTTAGACATTAAACAAACCATTCAAGAACTTAAAAATGTTTCAGAAGTTTGGGTAATTTCAGTAGACAACGAATGTAAAGAAGTGCTTTATTTAGTTAGTAACAAAAATGTCTCAAATTCTTATATTTATACCATTAATTTGGCAAAAAACAATCAAGAATTTAGTTTTACATACAAAGAGGAAGAAAACACAATTGTTGAATTTTCAGAACCCTTAAAATACTTGTACGAACCCAATGCTCCTATTTTAAAAGCTGGTGCTTTTAAAAGTATTGCTCAACATTTTACGCTTAAAAAAATTGCTTCTAATAGTCATTTATATACTTCTGATGATTTGATAAAAGATTTTCCCGGTAGAATTTTTGAGGTAAAAAATGTATTGCCTTACCAAGCAAAAGTTTTCAAAAAATTAGGCATCAAAAAAGCCAATGTAAGTTGTCGTAATTTTTCGGAAACGGTAGCACAAATAAAAAAGAAACTGAATTTAAAAGACGGTGGAAATAATTACCTTTTTGCAACAATAAATGACAACAATAAGGCTTTATTAATACTTACCAACAAAGCTTGATTTTAAGCTTAAAAAACGCTAAGTTTGACACTTTGTGTAAGTACCATTAAAACAGCACCAACACGGTCGTTGCAAACATATGGAACAAATATAATGAGAACACTTTTTGTCATATTCTCAATTACATTATTGAGTACTACAGCTATTGGACAAACAACTGCTATACCTGATGCTAATTTTGAGCAATTGCTAATATTAATGGGGGCTGATACTGGCATGCCAGATGGAAGTGTTCCTACTGCAAATATTAGTGCGCTTACCTATTTAAGTGTTTATGGATGGTCGATTGGTGACCTAACGGGTATTGAGGATTTTACATCATTAATTACATTAAACTGTAGCGATATTACTCAAGGTAGTTTAGACTTGAGCCAAAATACAGCTTTGGAAACTTTAATTTGTAACAATACTCAATTAACTAGTTTAAACATTAATCAAAATGTACTCCTTGATTATTTAGAACTTCAATTTAACCCTTTACTTAGTAGTATAAATACAAATTCAAATGTCTTATTAACTGAGTTTTATTGCAATAACAATCAGTTGTTTAATATTGATGTGTCTCAGAATGTAAATCTAATTAAGTTAAACTGTAGTAAAAATCCATTAACAGGGTTAAATGTTATTCAAAATGTTTCTTTAAAAGAATTGTGGTGTGAATACAACCAATTAATTACTTTAGATGTAACTCAAAATACTGTTTTAGAAAGGTTAGAATGTGATAGTAATCAGTTGAATGCAATAGATCTTAGTCAAAATGGCAATCTAACTTATCTATCTATATTCTGGAATCAGCTTTTAAATTTAGATGTAACTGCTAATGTATTGTTGAATTTTTTAGACTGTAGTCAAAACCAAATTACATCTCTAAACCTCACTCAGAACACGGCATTAATGACGCTGATTTCTGATAATAATCATCCTAATTTGGACCTCACTCAAAATCTAATGTTAAGGTCTTTACTTTTAGATTATAACCAAATTTCAACGCTAGACCTTACACAAAACACGGAGTTGCTGAGTCTTAGCTGTACCAATAATCCAATAACATCTATCGATCTATCTCAAAATACCAATTTGAAGTACGTTAATTTTTTTAGGTCGAAACTAACTTCGTTGGATTTGTCCAATAATCCAGCACTAAAAACAATAGATGTGTTTGAAAACGAATTGACTTGTTTAAACCTTAAAAATGGTAATCCCACTAATCTACAACCTTTTAATGTAACTATGGTTGGTAATCCTAATTTAACGTGTATAGAGATTGATGATGTTGCGTGGGCAACTACAAACTTAACAAATATTGATCCTCAACATTTCTTTAGTACTGGCTGTACTATTTCTTGCGCTGTTGGATTGGAAGAAAACAATCTGCCCGAATACTCTTTTTACCCCAACCCAACATCTAGTTCTTTCAATATTGATTTAGGAAAAGTTAAACAAGGTATTAAGGCAACTTTAACTAATAGTTTAGGTCAAGTTATCTTATCCGAGAATTACACTTCAACTAACTTTATCAATATTGATATAGATGCTCCAAACGGTATTTACTTCTTAAAGTTAGAAGTGGATGGAAATATTATTACTAAGAAGATTATTAAAAAATAACGATTTGCCAACAATCTCTATATTTCATTATGTTGGCTGATTATCCTACATTTGGTTTCAACAAAACGAAAACATAGAGTAGTCGTCAAACGAAAGACTAAAACCTCAACACAAAGTTTTCTTTACTTAAATCTTTGTTAAAGAAAACGATGCCTAAAGCAAATAAATCAACAGTGGTAGTAATTTGTGGGTGTGTTTTAATTTCTTGCCAAGCCGCCTTCATTCCATCGCTCCAATAAATATCATCAAACACAAATACAGTATCGTTATTTGTTTTTTCTACGCACCAATTAAAATATCTTAGTGTCGCTTCTTTGGTGTGGTTGCCATCAAAAAAAACAAAATCTAATCGGTCTTTTTTAGCCAAATAATCCTCTAAAAAATCATCAAAAGTTTGGTTCACTAATTCAATGTTTGAATAGCCAATCTTATCAAAATTAATTTGAGCAATTTTTGCAATATTAGGGCAGCCTTCAACCGTTATTACTTTGGTATTGCTGTTGGATGCTGCCAAATACATAGTAGATACGCCTAAAGAAGTACCTAATTCTAACACTTCTTGAGGTTTAAATCGGTTTACCAAACGAAACAATAACTGTCCATACTTTTTGGTTTTTAAAGTATTTTTAGCAATGTCTGATACTTTTCTTTTGTTGGCTTTGTTAATCGAAGAACCGGCTCCAAAATCATTAATCTCAACTTCCAATGGGCTTAACAACAATTTAGCCCGCATCGATTCTATGTCTTCAAAACAATAAAATGGAGTGGTATCAGCAATTACATTATTGTACAATTCAAACAAAAAAGGAGAGTGAATACCGTGTTGATTCACTGCTTTTTTGCGATAATTCACATAATTGATTAGATAATTTAGCTTACTCACAAAGCAAATGTAATTGATTTAATTTTTACTGCCATCAACAAACTATTTCTCTTAAATTTATATCATGAAATCAGTTCAAATTTTTATCTATTTATTTTTATTGAGTTTAGGCTCATATGCACAAGATACTATGAATACTTCACAAAATTTTGCCATCGCCATCCATGGAGGTGCAGGAACTATTTTAAAAGAAAATTTTACCGAAGAAAAAGAAAAAGCCTATCAAAATAAATTGAGTGAAGCCATCAATGTCGCTTATGAAATTTTAGAAAAAGGAGGCTCTTCAATCGATGCTGTGGAAGCTGCCATTAAAATAATGGAAGATTCTCCATTGTTTAATGCCGGCAAAGGGGCAGTATTTACCAATTCGGGAACCAACGAAATGGATGCTTCCATGATGGAAGGAAAAACATTAAATGCAGGAGCTGTTTCCGGAGTAAGAACTATAAAAAACCCAATTTCTGCTGCCCGATTGGTGATGGAAAAATCGGAACATGTCATGCTTTCAGGAAAAGGAGCTGATGAATTTGCCAAGAAAAATGGGTTGGAGATAGTGGACAGCAGTTATTTTTATGATGAAAAAAGGTATGAGCATTTACAAAAGATTAAAGAAAGTGAAAAAATGCAATTAGATCATGACTCCGACCAGGGAAATAATGAGCAAAATAAAGATTATAAATACGGAACCGTTGGAGCTGTTGCTCTCGATAAAAATGGGAATATTACCGCTGCAACATCTACAGGTGGCATGACCAATAAAAAATACGGAAGAATTGGTGATTCGCCCATTATTGGCGCAGGAACTTACGCCAACAATAACACTTGTGGGGTTTCATGTACCGGCCATGGCGAATATTTTATACGCAAAGTAGTAGCCTATGATGTTTCTGCGTTAATGGAGTACAAGAGTATGAGCCTGAAAGAAGCAAGCGATTTTGTAATACATAAAAAAATGAAAGAATTTGGTGGAGATGGAGGCTTAATTGCTATCGATAAAGATGGGAACATTGCCATGCCTTTTAATACCTCAGGGATGTTTAGAGCCTATAAAAAAGCAAATGGAGAAAGCCTTGTGAAAATGTTTAAGGACTAAAAAAATAAACCTAATTTTGTTCCCAAACTTTATTTAAAGCATGCGAATAATTATTGCTGGTGCTGGAGAGGTTGGATTTCATTTGGCAAAAATGATGACCGATGAGTCACACGACCTCTACATTATTGACGACAATGAAGAACGTTTAAATTATGTTCAATCTCAAATTGACGTTTTTGGAATAAAAGGTGATGCGACCAATATTCAACTTCTTAAAAACAACAACATTAGTTCTTGCGATTTATTGATTGCCGCTACTTCGTCAGAGGAAACCAATTTATTGATTTGTATAACAGGGAAGAAATTGGGTGCAAAAAAAACCATTGCTCGAATCAGTAATTTTGAAAGCGTAAGAAATGAATCTCGTATTTTATTCCAAGAATTAGGTATCGACAATATTGTTTCTCCCGTAGAATTGGCATCTCAAGAGATTGTTCGATTAATAAATCAATCGGCATTTACAGATGACCATGAGTTTGAAGGAGGAAAACTAACTGCTTTTGGAATTCAGATTTCACCTACTTCACCATTAAAAAACAAGTCTGTTGTAGAAACATCGCACTTAAATCCTAACTATAAATTTAAACCTATCGCCATACTCCGTCAGAATGAATCATTTATGATTAATGCTGAATCAGTTTTATTGGAAGGCGACATTGTTTATTTCATTTCAGCTCCCGAATGTATTGAAGAAGTAATTAAAATCTGTGGACAATCTTGTTACGAAATAAAGAATGTAATGATTTTGGGTGGTGGCCCCATGGGAGTGCTAACTGCTCAAGCATTAGAGAAAAAATTTAACGTCACTTTAGTTGAAAAAGACAAAGATAGAGCTCAAACCATTGCCAATCATTTAAAAAAAACATTGGTATTAAATGTTGATGGAAGAAATGTATCAGCATTAGAAGATGAAAATTTAGAAGACATGGATGCTTTTATCTCTTTAACTGCCGATTCGGAAACCAACATCATGTCTTCGTTGGTGGCTAAATCTCATGGCGTTAAAAAAACCATTGCTCGTGTAGAAAACATCGATTACATTAATCTTTCTCACAACATTGGAATTGATACTCTAATCAATAAAAAGATAATTGCTGCCAACGAAATATTTAAATATTTAAGAAAAGGAGAAGTTAAAGCCATCGCCAATTTACATGGTTTGGATGCTGAACTGATTGAGTTTGATGTAAAAGCTAACACCAAAATTACCAGTAAACCATTAAGAGAGTTAAAACTACCTAAATCATCTAATATTGCAGGTGTAATTAGAAACAATGAAGGGTTTGTTCCATTTGGTGGTTTCCAATTACAAGAAGGTGATAAAGCAGTAGTTTTTGTTCATCATCAAGCCATTTCTGATATTGAAGAATTTTTTAATTAATGCCTAAAAGTCTCATCAATCATAAAGTAATTGCAAATGTAACCGGTGGCTTAATCATCATTACCGGTGTTTTAATGTCGCTTTCTATTCCTATTTCCTATTTTTTTGATGGAACAGCACTAGAACCTATCATTATTTCCTCTTCTATAACTATAGCTGTAGGAGTACTTTTAAAAATATTTACACGCGACCATTCTAATGATGAGATAAAAAAAAGAGAAGGTTTTTTAATAGTTGCCATTGGTTGGATAATGATGGCTTTGTTTGGCTCATTGCCTTATGTTCTTTCCAATGCAATTCCTAATTATTCCAATGCATTTTTCGAAACCGTTTCAGGATTAACCACTACCGGTGCTTCTATTTTAGATGATATAGAAGCGCTGCCTAAAGGAATTTTATTTTGGCGAAGTATGACCCAATGGATTGGTGGAATGGGAATTATTGTCTTAACTATTGCTATTCTTCCACTTTTAGGTGTTGGTGGAATGGAATTATTTGCTTCTGAAGCTCCAGGACCTACTAAAGATAAAATACACCCCAGAATTAAGGAAACAGCAAAAAGATTGTGGTTAATCTATTTTTCATTGACCATTTTCCAAACCATATTATTGATGTATCCCGGTGGTATGGACTTCTATGACGCCATCAATCATGCTTTTACGACTATGTCAACAGGGGGATTTTCTACCAAACAAGCCAGTGTTGCTCATTTCGATTCTGCCATTGTCGATTACATCATTATTATCTTCATGTTTTTAGCAGGAACCAACTTCACACTTCTATATTTTGGGTTTAAGTTTAAGTTCAAAAAGTTTTGGCATAATGATGAATTTAAATGGTATCTGGGAGCCGTTATTATTTTAGTCGCAGTTATTTTACCCGTAATTTACCATTATTACCCGAACCAATCTTTTGAAAAACCTTTTAGAGATGTTTTATTTCAAGTGGTAAGTATTATCACTACCACAGGTTATGCTACTGCAGATTTTACAACTTGGGGAACCTTTGTAACCTTCTTGTTTTTCTTATTATTATTTACAGGTGCCAATGCTGGTTCTACCAGTGGTGGGATGAAAATAGTCCGTATTGTTTTATTAATGAAAAATGGTTATTTGGAATTTAAACGTAGATTACACCCTAATGCAGTTATTCCTGTAACATTGAATAAAGAAACGGTTCCTCCTACTATTATTTATAACCTTTTAGCATTTGTATTCTTTTATCTATCCACCTTTGTTATTGGCTCCATAGTTATGACTTGGTTAGGGGTTGACTTTTTAGAAGCCATTAGTGCAGCAGCGACTTCAATTGGGAATGTAGGTCCTGGTATTGCGAGTATTGGTCCTTCAGGGAGTTTCTTTCATTTACCCGATGCCAGTAAATGGGTTTTATCTTTTCTAATGTTAATGGGACGTTTAGAGCTATTTACCATTGCGATATTATTTACTCCTTACTTCTGGAGAAGAAACTAATCTTTTTTAAAAGATTTTAACCATTCGATAGCTTTTTCTTTATTTTTAAAAGCTTTATATGGCGTAATAGGTTTGCTAAATCTAATAAAAAAATTAGCCATCATTTTAGTAGAAAGTGAATCAGTTAGTATAGCTGTTGCAATAATTAATACTGCATTCTCTTTACTTTTAGCTGCAAATTCTCTTGCTTCATTAGTAATAGAATAAACATTTCTGATATCTGTAAAAGTTAACATTGGTTTACCATGCTGCAACTCATTGCGAATTTTAATACCTTCTTTTATCTCTTCAATACCTAATTCTGCGCCCTCTTTAATGGTGGTATAAACTATATCATCTTTTATCTCAATGATGGAATAGGAAGTCTCTATTTTTGTTGAAACTGACATTATACACCAATAGTATTTAGCCATAAAAGTCCTTCCTCTTTTGAATTAAACATTCGTGTAGGGGAACTTGGCTTGTTAATTTTAATAAAAAAATTGGCTAGTAATTTAGAAGCTAAAGAATCGGTAACAATAGCCATTGCTATATTTTGACTTTGCATTTCAGAAGAAGCTGCCCGTTTACGTGCTTTTAATGAAGCTTGCCATATATTTCGAATATCTGCTATTACTTTCATTTTCTTTCCATTTTGTATTCTTATTCTGGCATCAATCATTTCATCTATATTCTCTACTTTCAAATCAGCATCCTCTTTAAGGGTGATGTATAAAATATCGTCCTCCACATGCATAAAAGCCATTGATGTTTCTATTAAAGATAAATTAAGCATAACTATAGACTAATATATAAATATTAAAGATGAATCCAAAACAATTTATTTTTTTAATTATCAATTTCTTACATTACTATATCTACAAGTTAAACCTTGTGTGAAACTTATTGTACAAATAAGCCTTTTTAATTAACTTCGCTACGCTTTGATTAATACAAGGAATGAAATGGAAACAATCGAAAAGTACACTCCGAAAAATAAAGTAAGAATAGTAACTGCAGCCAGCTTATTTGATGGCCATGATGCAGCGATTAACATTATGCGTAGAATTATTCAAGCAACAGGTTGTGAAGTAATTCATTTAGGACACGATAGAAGTGTTGAAGAAGTAGTAAACTGTGCTATCGAAGAAGATGCAAATGCAATTGCCATGACTTCTTACCAAGGTGGTCACGTTGAGTATTTAAAATACATGTATGATTTGTTGAAGGAGAAAGGTTGTGAGCACATTAAAATATTTGCCGGTGGTGGTGGAACCATTTTACCTGAAGAAATCAAAGAATTGCAGGATTACGGAATTACACGTATTTATCATCCTGACGATGGCCGTGAGATGGGATTGCAGGGAATGATTAACGACATGATTGAAAAATGTGATTACCCTACAGGAGCCAACTTAAATGGAGAAGTAAATCACCTAAAAGAAAAAGATGTTAAATCAATTGCTAAATTAATTTCAGCAGCTGAAAACTTTCCTGAAGAAAGCAAAGTAGACTTAGACAAAGTTCATGAGTTAGCTTCAAAAGTTTCTACCCCTGTTTTAGGAATTACTGGTACTGGTGGTGCCGGAAAATCTTCTTTGGTAGATGAATTGGTAAGAAGATTCTTAATTGATTTTACCGATAAAAATATAGCCATTGTTTCTGTTGACCCTTCTAAACGCAAAACTGGCGGAGCATTATTGGGCGATAGAATTAGAATGAACGCTATCAAAAACAACCGTGTTTACATGCGTTCGTTGGCTACTCGACAAAGTAACTTGGCTTTGAGTAAGCATGTTGCAGAAGCATTAGAAATATTAAAGGCAGCTGAATATGATTTAATTATTTTAGAAACTTCCGGTATTGGTCAATCAGATACCGAAATTATGGATCATTCTGATGTTTCCTTGTATGTAATGACACCGGAATTTGGGGCTGCTACTCAGTTAGAGAAAATTGACATGTTAGATTTTGCTGATGTAGTTGCTGTAAACAAATTCGATAAGCGAGGAGCTTTGGATGCGATACGAGATGTAAAAAAACAATACAAGCGTAATCACAATGCTTTTGAAATGGCTGATGAAGATGTTCCTGTTTTTGGAACCATTGCTTCTCAGTTTAATGACCCTGGAATGAACACTTTGTATAAAGTGATTATGGACAAATTGGTGGAGAAAACAGGAGCTGAACTAAAATCGACTTTCGAGATTACCAAAGAAATGAGCGAAAAGGTTTTTGTAATTCCTCCTAGCAGAACTCGTTATTTATCTGAAATTTCTGAAAACAACAGAAGCTATGATAAATGGGTAAACGAACAGGTTGAAATTGCTGATAAATTGTTTGCCATTCATAATACTATTCAAACAATAGGAAATGTCACCCTGAGTTTATCGAAGGGCGATATTGATTCTGAAACTATCCTTCGACAAGCTCAGGATGACACTAAAGATGTATTGAAAGTATTAATTGCCCAATTTGATAAGATAAAACTAGATTTTGACCCACACAACTGGAACATTATTGAGAGTTGGAACGACAAAATTAAAAAATACAAAGACCCTGTTTATACTTTTAAAGTAAGAGACAAAGAATTAAGCATACAAACACATACCGAAAGTTTATCACACACACAAATACCTAAAGTAGCCTTACCAAAATACAAAGGATGGGGAGATGTATTACGTTGGAGTTTACAAGAAAATGTTCCTGGAGAATTTCCTTATACAGCAGGATTGTTCCCATTTAAACGTGAAGGTGAAGACCCAACCAGAATGTTTGCCGGTGAAGGCGGACCAGAACGCACCAACAGACGTTTCCATTACGTAAGTTTAGGAATGCCTGCCAAGCGTTTAAGTACAGCTTTCGATTCGGTAACACTTTACGGTAACGATCCTGATGTTCGACCAGATATTTATGGTAAAATTGGTAACTCAGGGGTTTCTATTTGTTGTTTGGATGATGCTAAAAAGTTATACTCAGGTTTTGATTTATCGCACCCTGCCACTTCGGTAAGTATGACCATTAATGGTCCTGCGCCAATGTTGTTAGGCTTTTTTATGAATGCTGCCATAGACCAAAACTGTGAGAAATACATTAAAGAAAATGGCTTAGAAAAAGAAGTGGAAGCTAAGATTGAAGCAATTTACAAAACGAAGGGAGTAAAACGCCCTGCTTACCAAGGAGAACTTCCTGAAGGAAATGATGGTTTAGGTTTGTTCTTATTAGGAGTAACCGGCGACCAAGTTTTACCTGCTGATGTATACGCTACAATTAAAGCAGATACTTTAACCAAAGTTAGAGGAACTGTACAAGCAGATATTTTAAAAGAAGACCAAGCTCAAAACACCTGTATTTTCTCTACCGAGTTTGCATTGCGTTTAATGGGTGATGTACAAGAGTATTTTATTGATAAAGGTGTACGTAACTTCTACTCGGTATCGATTAGTGGTTACCACATTGCTGAAGCCGGTGCCAACCCAATTACACAATTAGCATTAACATTGGCGAATGGATTTACTTATGTAGAATACTACTTAAGCCGAGGAATGGACATCAATGCTTTTGGTCCTAACCTATCGTTCTTCTTTAGTAATGGAATAGACCCAGAATATGCCGTAATTGGACGTGTAGCTCGAAGAATTTGGGCTAAAGCCTTAGCTAAAAAATACGGAGCCAATGCCAGAGCACAAATGTTAAAATACCACATCCAAACAAGTGGACGAAGCTTACACGCACAAGAGATTGACTTTAACGATATCAGAACTACTTTACAAGCATTGTATGCGATTTACGACAACTGTAACTCATTACACACCAATGCTTACGATGAAGCCATAACTACTCCAACCGAAGAATCGGTAAGAAGAGCAATGGCGATACAGTTAATTATTAACCGTGAGTTGGGCTTGGCAAAGAACGAAAACCCGATACAAGGAGCATTTATCATTGAAGAATTAACTGACTTGGTAGAAGAAGCGGTATTAACTGAGTTTGATAGAATTACTGAGCGTGGTGGCGTGTTAGGTGCTATGGAAACCATGTACCAACGTAGCAAAATACAAGAAGAAAGCTTGTATTACGAAACCTTAAAACACAATGGCGAGTTCCCAATTATTGGGGTAAATACTTTCTTAAGTAGTAAAGGTTCGCCAACCGTTACCCCAAAAGAAGTAATTAGAGCTACCAAAGAAGAAAAAGAGTACCAAATAAGTATGCTGGGCGAATTGCACAAAGGAAACGAAGGAAAAGCTCAAGAAGAACTAAACAAAGTACAAAATGCTGCCATACAAAACCAAAACATGTTTGAAACCTTAATGGAAGCTACCAAATATTGTAGCTTAGGTCAAATTACGGATGCTTTATTTGAAGTGGGTGGTCAGTATCGTAGAAATATGTAAGAAGCCTCCCCTAACCCCTCCAAAGGAGGGGAATAAGTCTCCTCTTGGGAGGGTTGTCATCCTGAGCTTGTCGAAGGATAAAGGTGGGTTATTAGTGGTGTCATTCCGATTGGAGTGCAACGGAACAGAGGAATCTTTTAACTATGGAACTACTAACTAAAAAGATACCTCGGTGGAGTTTATCTTGAGGAATTCGAAGGACTCGGTATGAAAAAATGAAAACAAAAATAAAGAACGAGGCTATTCGCCTCGTTCTTCTTTTCTAATCATATTTCGGAGCAGTATCAAAAACACAATGGATACCAACAACATGGCACCCATAATGTACCAAGTAATTTCGTAACCAAAATTATCGATGAGCTGCATTCCGCTATTGTGTGCGAAAATGTGAGCCACCGAAAAAGTCATGGTAAACAAAGCCATGTATTCCCCTTGGTTGTTGAATTTAGCTGCTCTGCTCATGGCAAAAGAGTTTAAAAATGGGAAATTCAACATTTCACCCACCGTCATTAAAACCATACCTATTACCAGAACTCCTAGCCAGCTACTCATGTTGAGTATAAAAAAGCTGAGTGCAAACAACAGAGTACTAATTGCAAGTATTCTGTATTTACTAAAGCGTGGCCTTTCGTAATAGCTTACCAAAGGCATTTCTATCAGAAATATTAAAAATCCATTCATACTCATTAGCCAACCAATTTCCTCTTCAGTAAGTCGGTGTACATCTTTATAATACAAAGGAATGGTAGAAAAGTATTGTAAAAATGTAAAACCAATCAATAATAAAGCAATTACAAATACGATGTACGCTTTATCCTTGTATGGCGAACCTTTTTCTCCTACTTCCTCCTCTTTTACCTTGTTGTTTCCTTTACGCTCGTTTAAAACATACACAAACAACAATGCCGACAACACACAAGTAACACCATCTATCCAAAACAAGCCATTGTAGCTTAAATTATGAATGATAAAACCACCCACTGCCGGACCAAAAGAAAAACCAAGGTTAATGGCTAACCTAATTAAAGTAACTGCTCTGGTTCTGTTTTCCGGTTTTGCATAAGCTGCAACTGCCACAAACAATGCTGGTCTAAAAGTATCTGCAACGAGCAGCAATAAAAAGATAGCCATGCAAAAATGAGTGAGCGAAGTAATGTACTGCAAAGCAACAAACATAAAGCCCGACAGCAACAAACTCCAAAACATTACTTGGTAAAAACCAAATTTGTTAGTGAGCTTCCCTCCTAGCCATGCTCCGGCAACCGAACCCAAACCAAAAGCAGTCATAACCCAACCTACATTTGCCAACGAAAACTGCAAATGCTCGGTTAAGTACAAAGACATAAAAGGTACTACCATAGTTCCGGCTCTATTAATAAAAGTGATTAATGCCAGCCACCACACTTGAGTAGATAAACCTTTAAACGAATTAGTATATGATCTAGTTAATTTTAAAACCATTATTCAAAAAAAAACCCAGCTTATTGGCCGGGTAAAGTATCTATTTTATTGTTGTTATCAATTTTCACCAATTACCCCTTGGTATTTTATTACACACCACTGCTCTATCCGACTTTACCATCGGGTTTGGTGTTGCTATGTAATTTCTTGTTTTCATTTTATTTTGCAAATGTACCATAAGCCAAACGATATTATTTAAAAAAGGTTGCTTAAGAATTCATTTATTGTCTTTTTAATACCTTTCCCTAAATGACTATTGCAATTTTGTGATAATTGATGTAATTTGCAGTATATCAATTTTATGAATGAAATTTTATAAATTATATATTGTTATAGTACTGTTTTTAACAAGCAATTTTTCTTTTGCCCAAAACAGTATGGTGGGCGATGGTTTTGGTGGACGATTATGGTACAACCCTACCAATTATACCGTTGGTTCTTACTCTGCTTACAGCATTTGCCAAGATATTTGTGGTACCGGTGAAACCCAATTATATGGATGGGGGGATAATGGATACAATCAGCTTGGTTTAGGTATAAGTGTATGGGGAGACTCTATCCCTCAACCAATTCCTAATACAGAAGGGGTAACTTATTATAGCACAGGATACATTATGGGAGCAATAAAAACTGACAGTACAGGTTGGGCTTGGGGTGGCAATATTTTAGGCTACCCTATTAAGGTAATAGATGGAGTTAAATTCCTTGATGCCAGTTCTGTAACAATTAGCTTTGTGAAATATGATGGAACTGTTTGGAGTATAGGTGATAATTCATCAGGACAATTCGGTGATGGAACACATATTTCATCAGATTCAATTCCAATCAAAATGCAAAACATTAGTAATGCTGTAAGAGTTGCAAATAATGGAGCTTCGACTATTATTTTACTAAATGATAGTACATTAAAAGTTGTAGGTACTGACTATTATTATGGTTATTTAGGCTTAGGTGATAGTATTATAGAAGTACTAACACCTCAAGCAATTACTGGAATTCCCAAAATAGTTGACATAAAATCCAATGCCATGGGTAGCGTAGCCTTAGCCGCAAATGGTGATGTTTATTTTTGGGGTGTAGATCCTGATGGTTCAACATATTATACAAGCCCAATAAAAATGGCTAATTTATCTGATATAGTAGCCATATCTGGTTGCGATGATGGCTATCACTTTTTAGCATTAGATGAAAATAAAAATTGTTACGCCTGGGGTGATAATTGGGACAGCCAATTTGGACTACAGTGGGACCCCTTAAACCCTTATAATTCAACACCTCAATTTGTTACATCTGATGTGATAGATATAATGGCTGGAGAAACCTTTTCATATATTGTAAAATCTGATGGTAGTTTATGGGCTTCAGGCTATGGTACAATATGGTTAAATGTTTCAAATTATACTAACAGTAATACTTTTATTCAATTAGAACCCAGCCAAGTACCTGGTGCTTGTGAGCTAGTGGGTATTACTCCTTACTTTACTGATAATTGTGATGGAAGCAATTTAGGTACCATTACCATCGATAATTATGGTGGTCAAGCACCCTATACTTACAGCATTGGTGGAGCTTTTCAGAGTAGTAATGTATTTACCAATCAAGATACTGGTACATATACCATTACTGTAAAAGATGTAAATGGTTGTCAATATTCTACCACAGCAAGTATTTTAGAGGGTAATTGTCCTGTGGTTCCACCACCGCCTCCTCCTCCGCCACCTCCAACACCGAACCCAATTATTGAAGCAAGCATAGAAATACCCAATGTTTTTTCACCCAACAACGATGGTTTTAATGATGTTTTTTATTTTCCTAACCAAAATGTTACTGACTTAAATTGTAAAATATTTAATCGCTGGGGGGAAATGATTTATGAATTTAATCAAGTAAATGCCAGCTGGGATGGTAGAACCAATACGGGTAGTGTTTGCCCTGATGGCACTTATTACTTTATTGTCAACTACAAAAAAGTAAATTCCGATTGGGAGACTGCAAAAGGCTTTGTTACTTTATTGAGATAAAAAAACCTCAACTTTCGTTGAGGCCTTTCAAAACTAAACTATAATTAAAAATAACCTTCACTATTTATTGGGGAGTTGTTTGTACTCCAAGCCATTTTCGGTACGGCAAATAGCCATTTGCACATCTATATCCGATGGTTGGTAGCTTACAGAGTCTATCACCTTTATTTCATCGTCTTTTTTACAGCTCAACACAATGGTTTCTCCACTCGATGATAATTTAAAATTGGCATGTATTTCTTTTTTTACTCTTCCTTCATCGTCGCACCACACAATAATCGATTGTTGGGGTGCTATCACCATTTTAGGTAATTTGTATTTTCTAGGTCTTTTTGGGTTGTCAGAAATGTACCACTTGTCTGTTCCTAAATCTACCGCTTCATTGCTTGTGTTTTCAATTTCTATCCAATCGGCTTGGTTACCAAATTCGTTAACCGAAATAGAACCTTTCGCCATAATGGTTTTAATCACTAATTGAGGTTCTTGGGCTTGGGTATCTATAGTAGGAAGAAGGGAAAAAAGCATAATAATTAAATGAATTTTCATTGTAAAGTGTTTTTTAAATTCCTAAAAATTCTGTTTGATAAAAATCTAAAAGATATTTTTCGCTGCGGCGTTTTAATCGTTTGCGAGAAGCGATGGATTTGGTTTTCCAACGTTTTGATTTCTTTAACTTCTTGATGCAAAACACCACCAGTGCTGTACATATAATCATACATTAACTTTTTATGATAGTTATACCTCATTCTTTTTCTTTGATTCAAAGTTAGTTGGGCAACATCAAAAAGAGTTAAAGAGAAGCTTAGGATTATGTTATTTTATGATGAAAAAAATGAAGCTTTTGTTAATAGAAATTAAAGACAAGTGAAATCAAATATTCTACTCAAACATATTCTTGAAGCATATGGTTATAAATTGTATTTTAGTACAATGAGAAAATGGTTGATTGCATTTCTTCTTCTCTTTCCGATGCTAGGTTGGTCAAACACCAATTTCGATAGCTTGTGGACGGTTTGGCAATCGCCTACTCAACCCGATTCTTCAAGATTAAATGCTATTTACATCATTTCTTGGAATCAGTTTTTGTTTTCAAATCCTGATTCTGCTTTTAACATTGCTGAAGAACACTTCGATTTTGCCAAAGCAAAAAACAACACCGAACACATGGCAATAGCTTCAGGTACCAAAGGGGTTTCTTTTTACATGAGAGCTAATTATTATGAGGCAGTAAAGTATTATCATCAGAGTTTGTCACTCTACGAAAAAATTGAACAAAAACAAGGTCAAGCTCAAATGCTCAATAACCTTGGATTAATTTACAAAGAGCTGGAGGAATATGATACTGCTTTGGTTTACTACAACAAAAGCCTAGTACTAAAAGAAAGTATTAACGACCAATGGGGAATTTCAAGCACCTATTCTAATATTGGAAACATCTACCGTAAAAAAGGAAACCATAGTAAAGCGCTAGAATTTCACCAGAAAAGTTTGGCCATAAAAAAAGAAGTAGATGATAAAAAAGGGATGGCAGTAGCCTTAAACAACATTGGTTCTGTGCTAGAAGATTTGGGACAGTTAGAAGAAGCCATTGAGCATTTTAGACAAGGCTTATTGATTTTTGAAGAAACCAACAACCAAAAAGGAATTGCCGGCACACATAACAACATAGGTAGAATTTATTACAAACAACACAATTACGATTTAGCAATACTACATTGTAAAAAAGCTTACCAAATAGCAACAGAATTAGGTTTGGTTCATGATATAGGTGAAGCAGCACTTACTTTATATGAATGTAATAAAGCTTTGGGCTATTTTAACATTGCTTTAAACATGCACGAAACATACATTACTTACAGAGATAGCGCTATGAGTGATGAAAATAAAAAAAATGTGTTGCGTCAAGAATATGAATATCAATACGAAAAGCAAAAAGTAATAGACGATGCTGAGCATGAAAAACAATTGGCTGTAGAACAAGAAGCCAAAGAAAAACAACAAATCATTACATATGCAACAGCCACAGGATTAGTTTTCCTTGCTATTTTTTTAATTTTTGTATTTAATCGATTAAAGGTTACTCGTAAACAAAAAAACATGATTGAAGAAGCTCACACTGAATTAGAAGAAAAAAACAAAGAAATTTTAGACAGTATTAGCTATGCTAAGCGAATTCAATCGGCTATCCTTCCACCTCAAAAAGTGGTGAAAGAGTATTTGCAAGAAAGCTTTATTTTATACAAACCAAAAGATATTGTAGCCGGAGATTTTTATTGGTTGGAACACAAAGACAATAAGGTACTTTTTGCCGCTGCCGATTGTACCGGGCATGGTGTTCCGGGTGCAATGGTAAGTGTTATTTGTAATAATGGTTTGAATAGAAGTGTTAGGGAACATGGTTTAATAGAGCCAGGAAAAATATTGGATAAAACCAGAGAAATTGTAATTCAAGAATTTGAGAAAAGTGAGGAAGAAGTAAAAGATGGAATGGACATCGCATTATGTAGTTTAAAGTTTATGGCTAACAGCAATCCGTCACCAGCTAACAGTCAACAGTCAACCGAAAGCCGTCAACTGGTAGCTATACTAGAGTATGCAGGAGCCAACAACCCGCTTTGGATTATTAGAAAAAATGCTGAAGAAATTGAAGAAATAAAAGCCGACAAACAGCCTATTGGGAAATTTACCACTCCTCTTCCCTACACCACTCATAAAGTACAATTAAATGAAGGAGATACAATTTACATTTTCTCTGATGGTTTTGCGGACCAGTTTGGTGGTGAAAAAGGAAAGAAATTTAAAGCAGCTAATTTTAAAAAACTGTTACTTTCCATTCAACATGAGCCAATAGAAAAGCAACGAGAACTAATCGACGATATGTTTGAAAAATGGAAAGGAGATTTAGAACAACTCGATGATGTTTGCGTAATTGGGGTAAGGGTTTAATTTTGCAATACAAATATATTTATGTCAATTAGATACTTAACATTGATTTTCATTCTTTTTTTTAGTTCATGTATGACGCTAAAGAAAACTGATTTTTTATTGAAAGTCGAAAAACCAGAAAAAAAATTATTGTATTTAATTCCTGAGGCTGATGATTTAACTTTTACTCAATATATTACAAAAGAAAATGGGGTTCTTTCAACTCAAGATTATTATAATGGAATTAAAATTGAAGATATGGGGCATCGACATACTTTTAATATTGAAACAAAAGATGCTAGAGTTGGTGATGCTTTGAAATCATATTCAATATTTATAAACGATCAAATTTGTGATTCTAATAGAACAAATGAATATGGAAAAGCATTGATTGGTGTAGTTAGTTACAAGGAAAAGAAAAATGCGATTTGGACTTTTGCTTCTATCTGGACTTTATGTACCATTAATTTCTTTGGATTCCCATTAAGAGAAGTTATTACAGAACTCGAAATCAATGTCTCAATAATTGATAACAAAGGTAATTTCATTAAAAATTACTTTGGTAAAGGAAATGGAATTGCATATTTAGCAATGTATTGGGGGTATGGAGAAGATGTAAGAAGAAAAGCTTCACTTGATGCTTTCACGGAAGCTTTTACTGAGATTCAAAACAACATAACAAAAGATATCGATTACATTAACGACAAACTGATTAATCAAAATAACAATTAGCAAGTCAAACCCACAATAACCAATAAAAGACCTTTCCCTAACCCAACTCTCACAAAAGAATAAAAAAAAGACCTTAAACTAAATAAATAGTTGTATAACTAAATTTTTAGTTATATATTTGTACTATGCAAGAATTAACTAAAGCCGAAGAACAAATAATGCAGGTAATCTGGAATTTAGAAAAATGTTTCGTTAAAGAAATTATTCCTCATTTACCAGAACCACAACCTGCTTACAATACAGTTTCTACCATAGTAAGAATACTGGAGAAAAAAGAATTTGTGGGCTACGAAGCATTTGGTAAAACGCATCAATACTTCCCTATTGTAAGCAAAGAAGATTATGCTACTTACAAAACCGATTCTCTACTAGGCAACTATTTTGGAAACTCTGTAGAAAAAATGATGAGCTTTTTTGTAAAAGAAAAAAAACTAGACATCAACGAACTAGATGAACTTTTAAAAAACTTAAAAAATGATGAATAACGAATTATTGACATATCTATTGAAAAGCACTTTGGCTTTTTCGTTGTTTTATCTTGCTTACAAAACATTGTTTGCAAAAAACACCTTTATACAACTCAATCGATTTTACTTATTAGCAATTGTTCCTTTATCAATTGTATTGCCTTTTATTTCTTTTTCAAGCCTTTCTTCATCGCAAGAATTTCAGGTTTTGCTTCCTCAGTTTGAAGTTTCGACCAACAACATCGAGTTAGGATTTTCATTAAATGTTTCTTTTATTTTATTGTCTACTAGCAGCCTTTTCTTCGTTGCGTTTATCATTAAAATAGCAAAGATGTTAGTTATTGTAAATAAGATTAAACAAGGGAAAATAAGTAACTACAATCCTTTTTCATTTTTTGGATTTGTTCACATCCCAAACAATCTTGATGAAGATGAGAAAGCAATTATTCTAGCACATGAAATTGTACACGTAAAACAATGTCATTCTATCGATATTTTAATTTATGAATTCATGAAAATACTTTTTTGGTTCAACCCTTTAGTTTGGTTAGCCGAAAATGATGTAAAAACCAATCATGAATATATTGCGGATAGTATTGCCAGTAAAAATAATGTTCAATCTTATTCAAAGGTTCTTGTTGCGCAGCTGCTTGGTGTGAATTGCAGCGATTTAGCAAACAATTTTAATTATGAACCATTAATCAAAAAAAGAATTAAGATGATGAAAAAACAAAAACAACAAAAATTAAAAGCAGCTATGTATGCTTTAATTATTCCTGTAGCATGTGTATCAATTATTGCTACCAGTACTATTAATGTTAGTGCAAAAACACCAGTACATCAAGAAGATGCAAAAACAGAAAAGGTGTACGACAAGGTGGATCAAATGCCTGATTTTAAAGGTGGAATTGAAAAACTATATGAGTTTATGGGGAGTTCTCTCAAATATCCCGAAGAGGCAAAAGATATTGAAGGAGTAGTATTTGTATCATTTGTGGTAAACAGTAAAGGAAAAGTGGAAAAAGTAAATTTAGAAAAAGGAATAAACACTTATCTGGATAATGAAGCCATGAGAGTGGTTAAATCTATGCCTAACTGGACTCCAGGTAAGCATGACGGAAAGGATGTTTCTGTAAAAATGGTTTTACCTATTTCTTACAAAAAAAGTTAAATTCACGCCAAGCATTTGTAATGCTTACCTTTAATAGAAAGCTCACTTTTTGTGAGCTTTTTTTATACTTATTATTTTCTATATCTCTCTCAAATTTAGTTGCTTAAAACTTTAATAATTTCTATTATGGTAATGTTATGGAATGTAAAAATTGTCATCAAGAAATCAATGAAAATCAACACTTTTGCCCCAATTGTGGTCAAAAGAACATTCCTCATTTGAATCTAAAATATTTACTCGAAGAGTTTTTAGAAAACTATATCTATATAGAGTCTAAACTTTTTAAAACTCTTAAAAGTTTAATTTTTAAACCCGGTCACTTAAGTAAAGAATTTATTGATGGTAAAAGAGTAAGCTTTGTTGCTCCTGTTAGGCTTTATATTACTTTTAGTGTACTCTTTTTTTTCATCATTGCACTTGGCAATTTTATTAATGAAAACACTCACCAAAAAGAAGCATCCAAAGGAATGGTTTACTTTACTTACAAAGATAAAAAGGTAGAGGTTTCAGCTGAAAAATATAAAGAGTTAAAAAATAAAAATGAGTTTGTCACCTTTATGAAAGATTCAATTGGTGCTGAAAATGTGATAGAACAATATTTTGTAGAAAAGACAATCATCGCTCAAAATAGCGGTGATAGTTTTAAAGAAACCATTTTAAATCAACTTTCAATATTTTTAATTCTATTTATCCCTTTTATTTCACTTTTTTACAAATGGTCATTTGTAAAAAACAGATACAATTACATAAAGCATTTAGTATTCAATTTACATTTTAACACATTCATCATACTCCTATTAACTGTAGATAAGTTGATTTTGTTTGCTTTTAAGGATGATTCTGGGCTAGTTTTGATTACTACTATACTTCTTTCAGTAGTATATGTACTAGTTTACTTGTTTTTTGCAATCAAAAAATTCTATGAGAGAAAAGGATGGGTGGTTCTTTATAAGATGATTTTTCTTTTACTTGGCTACATTATCTCAGCAACACTTTTTTTCTTATTGTTAGTACTAATGTCATTGGTAATTACTCATTAAAAAAGCTTACTTTAGAATAAATTTTAGTTATGAAAAATTGGTTGCCCTTTTTAATATTTTCTATATACTCAATTAGTGCTTTTTCACAATTTATTGATGGAGGATATGGACATTCTATTATACTATGTGAAGATAGTACTGTTGCTACATTTGGTGAAAACAACTCAGCACAATTAGGAATAGGAACAAAGGACAGTGGAACTCATCCAAACCCAAATTCTCCTATCGGTATAACTCAAAAAGTTAAAATGGTTTCTGCGAGTGATTATTCTAGTTATATTTTATTATTAGATGGAACTGTTATGGCATGGGGGCAAGGAATTTATGGGCAAATTGGTGATGGTACAAATACAAATTTTGTATATACACCTACTCCTGTTTTAAACCTAGATAGTGTAATTGTAATTGAATCAAATAGCGCAGGTGATTTTGTTTTGGCTATCCGGACCAACGGAACTGTTTGGGCATGGGGTCATAATGGTAGTGGTCAATTAGGTATAGGCAATAAAATAGATCAAAATTTACCTCAACAAGTTATCGGTTTAGATAGTATTGTAGATGTAGCAGCGGGAGCTGGACATTGCTTGGCATTAAGATCTGATGGTACAGTGTGGGCATGGGGTTCAAATAGCTATGGACAAATTACCTTAGCAGATAGTGTTAGCGATAGCACCTTACCTTTTATCATTGATACTTTGTTTGGTGCTACAAATGTAGAAGCTGGTGCTGCTTTTTCATTAGTGTTAAGTGGTGATAGTACCATATGGGCATTTGGATACAATTATTATGGTCAGTTAGGAATAAACTCTACTATCTTTAAAACAAACATTCCAACCAAAGTATTTCAACTAGATAGTGTTATTGATATTATGTGTGGAAGAGAGCATGCCCTTGCTATAAGAAGAGATGGAACTTCATGGGGATGGGGTGAAGCAGGGTATAATCAAATTGGGGTAAGTACTCTTGATAGGAATAAACCATTTCGCACAAATGCAATTGCTCAATTTGTTACAATGAATGCTGGTAGTTGGCATTCATTTGCAACCGATATATATGGAAATTTATACTCTTTTGGGAGAAATACTTATGGTCATCTCGGTACTGGTTCTACAAGTGGTTCAGGAAGTGTAGTATTCCCCAATTACAATAGCTTAATATGTAAAGTTGTTGTTGAACCAATAAATCCTTATGCAAGACTATTAGTTAATCAGGAAGGTAACCCTAATGCTTACCGTTTTCAAGATACGTCTGTTTATTCTACTTATAGATTATGGGATTTTAATGACGGCTCCCCTATTGATACGAGTATTAACCCACTTCACGAATTTAATGCTCCCGGTATTTACAATGTTTGTTTGTATGCTTTTAATCAGTTTGGAATTGACACCACCTGTACTACAATTGAAATATTAGCAACTAATATTAACGAGTTAAATTCATCTGTTTTTCAGGTATATCCAAACCCTGTAAAAGATATTTTGAATATTAAAATGAACCAACATCTTTCTAAATCCATTGAAATCGAAATTTTCGATGTTAATGGTAAAATTGTAGTTAAAGATGTAAAATCTAATCTTTCTAACCAAATTTCTATTCCTTTAGATGGACTCAAAAATGGATTTTATATTTTAAAATTAAACGGTTCAGAATTCAGTCAATCAATTCATTTTGTTAAGACTGATGAGTAATTTTAAAAATGAGATTTTTTTTATTTTTAATATTATTTCTTTCATTTTTTGCCTGTACAACTAATGAAAATATAGAAAATTCTATAGAAACAGAAGTAACAACTATAGATTCTGTATTTGTAGAAATTGATTCAATTACTCCTCATTTATATCCATCTTACTCTGTTGCTGATAGCAGCTGGAAAGTTGGTCTAGAAATCAACGAAGGATTTTTTGAAAGCTACACTATTTGCTATAAAGACAGTAGCTGTTTTACCACACTCTATGATGAATCTGTCCCAGTAATTGGTGGAGTAGATTACCCTCCTGCACAATTTATTAATGACACTACTTATCACATTCCTAATATTGGTAGTTCTAAAAATGGGTATTTTGAATTATTTATTTATAAAAATGGAAAATGTAAATACAACGAAATAATATTAAAAAAATCAATATCTTCTGTTAATATAGAAATTCTTGATGAACAAAGCTATGATAAAGAAACCCAAAAGCCTTCTAAAATAGAATACAAATACACGAACATTGAAAACTCTATTCAATTCATACATTCTATTATTAATTATTCAGAACCTAATGTCGGATGTAGTGGAAGCACTTCAGAATTAACATTTACCATCCCAACAGTCAATGATTCATTTTATATTTCAGGCACAGAAGTTCTAGACATTAAATGTTCCTATCAATTTTCAGGTGGATTATATGACGAAAAGGGAAGTTCTATTACTAAAGGAGTTATTAAAGGGAAAAAACAACAAGATAATAATTGGCATATTGAAGCCGAAATTTATATCCTGACAAACTCTTTCCCTCAAGAAGAAACTTTTGAAAAAGAATTTAAATTAAATAATTATTTCACCACTTGGTGATTCATTAGTTAGTGAAATATTTTAACTTTCTCTTATGAAAACATATTGCAATCCTTTTTTTCTTTTTTTATTGATTAGTTTTTTGATTGTTAGCTCATGCAAAAACACTCAAACAACAAATGATTTACCTTTATCTGAAAAAAAGCCCTCAAAATACACTACTTGTCAACTTGTAGAAAAAGAATTCATTAATAAAGGAGGAAAAATTACCGAATATAAAGAGCTCTATCTACGATGTTCAATTCAAGACTATTTTATTAAAATTTGTGAAGGAAAAGTCACCTTAAAAGAACTTGAAAAATATATTGATAAAGGGATTACAGTTGAAATGGAAATTAAAGATGGTATGTGGGATCATTGTAACGAGGACCCTGCCTATGCTCAGAGCAGGATGGGTACTTACGTAGTAATTCATAAAATAATAGAATAACAAACTATTTTTTATATCTTAGTATGCTATGCTAAAAAAAGGTGTTTTTTGGGTTTTATTGCTTTTTTCAAGCTTTATATATGCTAATGAAAAAATTGATAGTTTAACTCAAGTTATAGAAACTACCACGGGTAAAGAAAAAATTGACGCACTGCTTTTGTTAGGTGAACAATATTTTGCCACCGATTTTAATACTTCTTTAAAATACTCAAAAGAAGCTTTACATCTCAGTAATAACATAGAATACAAATTAGGAACTGCTATTGCACATAACAATATTGGGTATTCACTGACAGATTTGGGAGAATATCAAAAAGCTTTAGAGGAATACTTAATTAGTGTAAAATTATTTCAAGAATTAGGGGAAGAAAATCGTGAGGCAATTGCTTATAATGATATTGGCTATATTTTTCAAAGTCAAGGACTAATAGAAAAAGCTATCGACAGTTACATAAAAAGTTTAAAACTATTAGAAAAACTTGATGATAAAGCAAGCATTGGTTCCTGTCTTAACAACATTGGACTTTTGTATCACGACCAACAAAATTTTGATAAAGCATTGGAGTATTATCAAAAGGGATTAAAAGTAAAAGAAGAATCAGGTGATGAAAAAAGCCTAGCAGTATCATACAACAATTTGGGTTCTCTTTTCTTCTCCAAACAAAAATATTTAGAAGCAAAAGATTACTTTTTTAAAAGTTTAGCTCTTCGTAAAAAATTTAACGACCAACCGGGAATAGGACAGTGTTTAATAAATATTGCTGCTATTTATCGAGAATTAAAAGAATATGATACTTCTCTTGAATACCTCTTCATGGCAGAAAAAATTCAAATTGAATTAGATAATAAAAGTGGTCTTGTTAACACGCAAAACAGTATAGGTGTCATCTATCGTTTAAAACATGATTTTAAATCTGCTGAAGAATATCTTGTTAAATCATATAACATGGCAAAAAAGATAGGTGCTCCTAAGTTAATTGCCAATACTGCACTTTCATTAAGTTATCAAAATAGAGATTTAAAAAACTTTGAAAAGGCTTATGAATTATTGGTAGAACATCGTAAAATGACCGATTCGTTGGAAAATGAAGAAAACACCAGAAATACTATACAAGTTGGCCTACAATACGAATTTGAAAAAAAATTGCACGAATCTGAAATGGCTCAAATGAAAAAAGACCATGAACATGAATTGGAAATTAAAGAACAAAAAATGATTTCATATTCTTTTGCAGGAGGAATTTTAGGGTTAATCATTCTATCACTTGTTATTTTAAAATCCTTAAATGATAAAAAGAAAGCTAATATTAGAATAACTCAACAAAAAATTGAAATTGAAGAAAAAAGTAATAAACTGGAAGATGCTCTAACTAATATTACAGATAGTGTTAGATATGCAAAACGGATACAACAAGCACTTTTGCAAAATGAAGAAAAAGTTGACGAAAATATGCCTAACCACTTTATTTTTTTCAAACCCAAAGACATTGTTAGTGGTGATTTTTATTGGACTTACAAAAAAGATAATCTTATCTATATTGCAGCAGCAGATTGTACAGGACATGGAGTTCCGGGAGCTTTAATGAGTATGTTGGGAATTAGTTTTTTAAACACCATCAATTCAGAGGAACAGATTCTTTCACCTGCTGAAATTCTTAACAAACTAAGAGAAAAAGTAATAAAAGAGTTGGGACAAACATCTAAAAGTTATGGTTCTCGAGATGGAATGGATATTTCATTGCTAATGATTGATAAAGACACCAATACTGTTGAATGGGCTGGAGCGAACAACAACCTAATAATGATAAAAGATAATGATGTAAAAGAAATAAAATCTGATAGACAAGCCATCAATTTCACAGAAAGTCCTCAACCTTTTACAAACCACAGAATAGAAGATATCACTACCACAAAGTTTTATTTGTTTACAGATGGTTATGCTGACCAATTTGGAGGTGAGAAAAGTAAAAAGTTAAAGTATAAGGCTTTTAAAGAATTATTACTAAGCACGTCAAAAGAATCCATTGAAAATCAAAAGAAGGCTATTGATGATTTTTTTAATGAATGGAAAGGCAATCTTCAACAAATTGATGATGTGTGTGTAATAGGTATTGAGGTTTAGTTTTTTATTATCTTTTTAACTTCATTTTTACCTTCTGAATATATTTTTAACCAATAAATTCCATTTTCTAATTCTGAGATAACTATTGAAGATGAGTTGTTAAATTCTCTCAAAATTCTTCCATTGACATCGAAAATTTCTAGTTTCTCAATTTTAGTATCCGATAAGATATTAAGCTCTCCATTTGTGGGGTTAGGATATAAATTAAATGTCTGATTAGGTTCAATCTTATTAATGTCGGTTGAATTAATTTTTCCATTAATATCATACTGAGCAAAAAACTGCCATATCTTTTCGGAGGCATTAAAATCGTAATTAGTTATTCCTGTTACAACAGGCGCTCCAGGCCAAGTATGTTCTCCATTAATAATTTTATAATGCTCTACCTCTACTCCATTGTTTCCATTTTTGTAAACATAATGTTCTGCCGTACATCCATCAGTTGTATTAATATTGGGCACATTATTAAAAATAGCTGTTGAATTACAATTATTAAACCCTACCCAATAACTTAAAACATCAGCAATTGGTTCTACACCGGCACTTCCATTGTATGGAACAGTAGCATCAGCAGTACCATGAATTTCCATAACAGGAGTAGGATGTTGAGGGTTACAATTAAAGGTTTGTGTAATGTTCATACTACCTGTAACTGAAGCAATAGCTGCTATTCTATTACTTAAAGAACAAGCTAATGTGTAACTCATAAAACCACCATTTGACATTCCTGTACTGTATACTCGTTCCTGATTAATGTTATATTCTATAGATAATGTATCAATTAAAGCAGCCGTAAAACCAATATCATCTACTGTACCACCCCAATCAGCATTCCAATAAGGTTGGTTACTCCCATCTAAAGTACCCATAGGGTGTACCACCAAAAAATTGGCCGTATCAGCAATTGGTCTAAAATCACCATAATACATTTGAGCTGTTGAATTACTGGTATATCCATGAAAATTCAGAACCAAAGGAACTGAAATGGATGAATTATAACTTGCAGGAACATAAAGTATATAGCTTCTATAAATTCCGTCGTAATAAATACTATCTGTAATGGTTTGTTGTGCATTCACAAAAAAATTTACAAATAACAACATAAGGGCAAGTATTTTCTTCATCATTAAATAATTAGAGATAATTCAAAAATAAATAAAAAAGACTCCAAAAGGAGTCTTTTAAAGCAATTGAAAGAATTTTTAACCTTTTTTAAATATAAAGTTGTAATTGTAAATATGTTCAGAATTGTGTTCTATTTTTATTTCAAGTTGAGCTAATTTTTCTACCAATTTAGATTTTATTGTTTCATCAGAATAATTCATTTCTAATATTTCTATTTTCCCTGAATTGTCAATCTTAAAACTCACCTTTACAAAAGCAGGTTGATTCTTATTAATTGATAAAGTAGAATTCTCAAACTTTACTACTTTTTTTAATTCTTCATTAAGATTTAAACCGCCTTTAGCAAAGCTTTGACTAAGAATAGAAGAACTTAAAATTGCTAATGTTACTAATACCGTTTTCATAATACTATTATTTTAAATTGTTGTTATTGTCCTTGTTTTATTAATTGGACGCCCAGAACAATTTAAATGTTACAGCATTTTTTTAAAATTAAAAAGAACTACACCACTGGTAGTTCTTTTATATTAACGGTAATTTTTTATGATGAACTATTGAGTAACTACCAACTTCCCTTTATAGGAAATACCCTGAGCATTTATTTCATAGAAATAAATTCCTGCAGAAATATTATTTAATGAGACTTGATGTTGGTTTGATAAAAGTTTTTCTGAAATTAAAACCTGACCATTAATATTTTTTACAGTAAAAACCATTCCTTGAAAATCTTTTACAAAAACCATAATTTCTTCCTTAGCTGGATTAGGATAGATTTTAATTTCACCATCGACAAATTCATTATTAATTCCGGTAGGTATATCCAAAACAAATGTTTCTGAATATTTACAACCATTAGCATCTTCAATTGAAACTACATAAATACCAGCAGATAAATTTGCTAAATCTTCTGTATTTAATCCATTTGACCAAGAGTAATTATATGGTGCGGTACCTCCTGTAACTTCTAAATCAATTCCTCCATCTGAAGAAAGCCCAGAACTTGGTTGATTAATGTTACCATTTACAGAAACCGGTAAAGGATTTAAAATCACGATTGTGTCAATTGTTGATGCACAAGTATTTGACTGATCAATAATTTCAATAAAATAAGTACCAGCCGAAAGATTATCCAAAGTACTTGTATTATTTGTATCTGTACTTGACAATATTAATCCTGAAGAATTACTCCAATTATAAATCCATGAACCATTTCCTGAAGCGGTGGCAATTATTTGTGCATCTTCAGACTCAAAACATGAAGGCTCAACAACTTGCTTTTGTTTATTATTCCATATATGCAACATAAATCTTGGAGTTGTAGTATTTGCATTTAAATAAAACTGGTAATTAACTTCTGTTATTACATCAGTAACTATTCCTGTTTGCAAATCTTCTAAAACAGCACATGATAAGTCAATCATATTTTCTTTAACAAAAGTCAATTCCGACATACCTCCAACCGAAGAATTAACCATAATAGGAATAGAAACTTGTTCTCCCAATTCAAAACTATTAACAGATAGTTCTTCAGCATTATTAACCATTGAAATGGATGGCATATTTGCAGTTGCACTAATCATTTTTCTTGCATCAAAATCAGCATCAAAATCAGAAGTTGCTCCTTCAATAAATCTCAAAACAGATTCATCAGTATTTCCGCCAACTTGTAATTGCATTCTTAATAGTTGTTGAGTAGTAATATTTTGTTTTAAAAAAGCTTGATCAGCGTCTCTTTTACATGATTCTTGAATTTGTAATTGAGGCGAATTTCCATTTGCTTGTACCCAAAAAGCTTGCGATGATGCAATAAATCTTGAACCACCATTAGTTCCAACCCCTGAAACATAAGAAGCAAATTGTTCATTATCAGGATTCCAAATATAAATAGCATTATTAATATTGGTCTTAGTCCATCCTCCAGAGTTCCAATTAATGGTACATGGATAAGGATTTCCAACCATGTTCCATCCATCATTTGCTGCCCCTCCTGATGATGTATAAGTTACAGGTAAAGAAATATTCCCTGTATTAGGTGGTCCGGTTACATCAACAGTAAAAGGTTGAGTTCCCGTAATGGTATCACCCGACCAAACCCAAAGCCCCTGACCAACTCCAATGCTATTTGAAATATTCGTTGCAGCAACATAACCATTATCCAAAATTCCGGATGCGGTTTCATCATAAAAATAAATAGATGGCCAAGGATTAGAAACAGATGGCCAATTAGGGAAATCTGAACCTATAAATCCACTGGTAATAAAATCATCATTCCAATCGGCTAATGTGACCCCTGAAACAGGAGAGGTTAAAAAACGCCAATTAGTAGCTCCTGCATCGATGTATCTTTGCATAGTAATATTGCCAGTAATACATGCAGAAGGATCAATTTCAGATATACGAGCTGTTCCACTTGCATTTGAAACCAATAATAATTTATCATCTGTTTCGAAACAACCTGATCGTAAATCTAATGTACCGGTTAAATTGATTTGACTACCATCCACTTCCACACCGGCAGCATTATTAATTGTTAAATCAAAAAAGTCAGTAGTTCCTCCTCCATTAATCAACTGTTTAGTTGTTCCTTGAAAAATTACTCTACTGTCATTAGGTACAATTGTCCCTTTGTTATTTAAGTTTCTACGAATTCTTAAAGTTCTATTACTTCCAAGATTTAAAACACCATTGTTGTCAATAATAATATTGGAGACTGTTGGATTATTATTGAGTGTAACAGTATGTAAATTATTAATTTTCACGAAATCATTTGCTCCTGGTGTACAATTACAATCCCATGTACTACTATTATTCCAATTGCCCGATTGAACAGATTGAATAGATTTAATATCTCCGGAAATGATTGAAACAGTATCTTCTGACATTTTATAATTATAAAAAATAACTGTTCCGATTCTTCCATCCCATCCAGCGCTTCCACCTGTATCTTTTGGCCCTTTTCCGATGATGATTTTCTGCACATTACTCATGGGTGAATTTATAGTATTAACAGAAGATTCATTTAAAACGCCATCAATATAAAGATTAATTTGTTCTCCTTGTTGCCAAGTTAATGCTAACACTTGTTTTCCGTTGGTTTGTGTATTAGATTGTGATTCTATTTGATTATTGGCGTTATTCCCTTGCATACCACATTTAATAACATCTGACCTTCCTGTATTTGCGCCATCTCTATCATATCGCATACAAAGTATATCATCGGCACCATCAGGATCTTCACAATCTAAAAATCCTTGATCGGTAGATAAATCATCCGATTTAATTTCGATATAAATTGAAAAAGCATCTAAGCCATTTATAATTGAGGCAACAGCAGAATTTTGAAGAAAATCCCCTCCAACAAAATTTAAAAAATTTTGATTCTGAAAAAGAACATACCTTGGTCTTGTTTGATTAGTTGGTGGCGTAAAAACAAAACCTCCACCACTGATATCATGCCACTCTCTCACTCTATCATTAATTTCAGCGGGATCACCTGGATTTTCATAAACTGCTGTATCAGGACTTAACCAAAGAATAATATTATTACCAATACCTGCAGGAGGTGTAATTTGAGCACTTAAGTAATTTGAGGAAATACAACTGATAATTACTAGGAAAATAAGTAAATTTCGGTTCATATAAATGAATTTAGTACGTAAATATACATACTTTAATTCATTTTACATGCGCATTTACTTAATTTATTTTTAATCCAAATAAGTGTAATTATAAGTATAATTACTTATCCATATAAGTTTTGTTCGAATCTTTAGTCAATTTATTTAATTCAGCTAATTCTTGGGAAGTTAAGTGTCTGTATTCTCCAATTTTTAGGTTTCCCAATCCAACATTCATTATTCTAACTCTTTTTAGTGTAACCACATTGTAGCCTAAATAATCACACATTCTTCTAATTTGTCTGTTTAACCCTTGAGTTAAAACAATATTAAAAGTAAAATCATCTATTCTTTTTACTTTACATTTTTTGGTAACAGTATCTAAAATTGGTACACCATTACTCATATCTGATATAAATTTTGAAGTAATTTTTTTGTGAACTGTAACAATGTATTCTTTTTCGTGATTGTTTCTAGAACGTAAAATTTTATTTACAATATCTCCATCATTGGTCAAGAAAATCAGCCCTTCACTTGGTTTATCCAATCTCCCTATTGGAAAAATTCTCTCAGGGTAGTTGATAAAATCAATAATATTATCTTTTTCAACTCTAGTATCTGTAGTGCAGACAATCCCAACAGGTTTATTAAAAGCTAAATATACATTTTCAACTTCTTTGGTAATTACTTTTCCATTTACACTAATTTCATCCTTATCTGAAACTTTTGTACCTAATTCAGCTATTACTCCATTTACTTTTACTCTTCTTTCATCAATCAATTTATCTGCTTCCCTTCTAGAACAGTACCCAGTTTCAGCAATTGCTTTATTTAATCTTTTCAATTCCATAATAATATTGACACATAGAAATTATCACTTCTAAATGAGTTGCGAAGTTAAAAATAATAAGTAAGTGATGTTGAAAAAAGAAGCGGAAGGTGGGGGATTCGAACCCCCGGAACAGTTACCCGTTCGACAGTTTAGCAAACTGTTGGTTTCAGCCACTCACCCAACCTTCCGAATGAGGACAGCAAAAGTAACAATCAATTTTAAATAGAGAAATAAAAACTAAAAAAAATGCCGTTTAAATTTAACTTCAAAAGCTTTAATCCCACTATTTCTAATATTTATCTAAAATCATTCTGAAAATCAACTTGGAATATTATATTTGCAAGTCTTGTAAAAAAGCACTTATATTTTAAAAAATAATGAAACTATTTAAAGTACTTCTACTTTCTATTTTTGTTCTTAGTATCGCTGCCTGTGTAAAAAAAAGAGATTTATCTCACAATACTGTTATTGCTCATATTTCATCAAACCCTGACGGGTTACACCCTTTCAACGATAACTCTGGAAATAGAACTTACATTTTCAACTATACTCAGCAAACTCTTGTGAAAATGGATTTAGTAAAACTGGAAATCGTTCCTTTTCTTATTAAATCCATGCCTGAAGTTTCGGAAGACGGTTTAGAATATACATACGAACTAAAAGAGGGTATCAAGTGGAATGATGGAACACCATTTACTGTTGATGATGTAATTTTTACAACAAAAATTCAATTGTGTCCTTTAACCAACAATACTCAAGTTAGAGGAAATTATACTTCAGTAATTGAATCAGTAAGAAAACATCCTGAAAATCCTAATAAGTTTATCATGCGAGCTAAATCTTTACATGTTTCCAACATGGAGATTTATGTAGAAATATATATGCAACAAAAATCTTACTGGGATCCAAAAGGAGTTCTTGATAATTTAACCTTTGAGCAAATTAGTGACCCTAACTTTCAAGCTTCAGAAGAATTAACCAATTGGTTTAATGGTTTTAATAGCGGTGATAACAGTTATAAACCCGAAAAACTAGTTGGTTTAGGACCTTATCAAATTACAGAGTTTGTTGTAGGAAGCTACATCACTCTTGAAAAGAAGAAAGATTGGTACGGCGATACTAACACAGATGATTTAGCAATGCAAAATTTTCCTGATAAAATCATCTTTAAAATTGTTCAAGATGATGCTGCATCTTATTTAGCCATTAAAAATCAACAAATAGATGTTTCTACTTGGTTAGGAACTACTAAATTGATCAAGCTTCAGGAATTAGATTATTTTAATGACAGCTATTATTCTGATTTCTTAGACCAATATTCCTACTCTTACATTGGCTTAAATATGAAACCCGATGGAGTTGAGTTTAAACCTTATTTTACCGACAAAAAAGTAAGAAGAGCAATTGCTCACTTAGTTCCGGTGGATGAAATTATTGATGTAATTGTTCAAGGAAAAGCCATTAGACAAATAGCCAATATTTCTCCATTAAAAAAATCTTACAACCACGATTTAAAGCTAATTGACTTTGATTTAGAAAAAGCAAAACAATTATTAGATGAAGCAGGTTGGAAAGATACAGATGGTGATAACATTAGAGACAAAGTAGTAAATGGAGAAAAACTTCAATTTTCTTTCAAATTGAGTTACATGAGTGGAAGTGCTGCTACCAAAGAAACTGCTTTAATGATTAAAGAAGAAATGTACAAAGCTGGAATCGATGCCGTGCCTTTCCCAATGGATTTTACTTTATTTTATAAAAACGCGATGGATCATAAATTTGATGCCATGATGGGAGCTTGGGGTGGTTCAGCAGGTTATTCAGACCCTGTTCAACTTTGGCATACCGAATCATGGGCTAATAAAGGTTCTAACTTTACCGGTTTTGGTGATGCAGAAAGTGATTCTTTACTTCATCTTGCGAATACATCACTTGATGAAACCAAGCACATTAATGCATTAAAAGCCTTACAGAAAAAAATCTACGATGAACAACCTTATGTATTTATGTATAGTGTAAAACGTAAAATTGCCATCCACAAAAGATTTGATAACGCTAACATGTATAATGAAAAACCAGGGGTTGCTTTAAATAATTTATTGCTCAAGCCAGAGTTTGGAGGTAATTCATTAAAACCTGAATAAAGAAAAATTAACTTATGTTAAAGTATATATTAAAACGACTTATTGTATTCATTCCAACTTTGATAATTATATCATTGCTGGCATTTGTCATAAGTATTAATGCACCGGGAGACCCTGTTGAAAGATTATCGAAATCGGCCAACAAAGAAGGGACAGCCAGTGAGCAATCATCAGCTACCAAAAAAGTAAAACAAGAAATTAGAAAACGTTTAGGTCTTGATTTGCCTATCTTTTATTTGAGTTTAGGAACACTTGCTGACCCTGATACTTTATACAAAGTTGAAGACAAAGCTCAACAAGATAATTTATTAAAGTTAACTCGTCAGTATGGCAATTGGGAAGCTGTTCAGAATTATTACATTGCTTTAAATGAAGCTTTAGAAGTAACCTCAAAGCTAAATACAGACGAAATTTATCAATCCATTTCTACTTTTACATTAGAAGAAAAAATGATGGATGATTCTTCATATACAGACACCATTTATTCTAGCTCTTATTCAAAAAATCAAATTAATGAGGCTAAAAACAACACCAATTTTGATATTTTAAGTTTACTAGAATCTTATAACCAAGAAATAATTGAATCCAAACTTTTAGACATTGAAAAAAGATATGCCGAAAATAGTTTTCTTGCTCCATCTCAAGAAAAGTTTGAAAGTGTAAAAACTGCATTTAATTATTTAAAGGAAAATGCTTCTTCATGGAAAACTTATGTGCCGAAAATTATTTGGTATGGAAACAACCAGTATCATAGATGGTTATTTGGTGATGGTGGAGAAAGGAAAGGGGTTTTAAGAGGTGATTTTGGAATATCTTATATAGACAACCAACCTGTTTCTGCTAAAATATGGAAGAAATTCACCGTTTCTTTTGTATTCATTTTCCTATCTATTGTTTTATCTTATTTGGTAAGTATTCCAATTGGTATATATTCTGCTTATAAAAAGAATTCAGGTTTTGACAAGGGTTCATCAGTATTATTGTTCATCCTCTACTCTATGCCTTCTTTCTTTATTGGAACGCTTTTACTATACATGTTTGCAAATCCTGATATGTATGTATGGTTCCCAGAATCTGGTTTCCAAGACCCGGCAACATTCAGTGAAGATTGGGGAATGTTCAAGAAAATTGCTCACCACTGGCCATACATGGTGTTACCTTTAATTACTTATACTTATAGTTCATTTGCTTTTTTAAGTAGAATTATGCGTGTTGGAATGATTGACGTAATGGGACAAGATTTTATTAGAACAGCTCGTGCAAAAGGGTTAGGTGAGAAAAAAGTTGTTTTAAAACATGCTTTAAGAAACTCCCTACTTCCAATTATTACGGTTTTTGCAAACGTATTCCCCGTAGCTATTGGAGGTTCTGTAATTATTGAAGTAATCTTCTCGCTTCCGGGTATGGGATTAGAAACTTTCAATGCTATTTTAAATTATGATTATCCTATGATTGTATCAATATTTACAATCTCAGGATTTTTAACAGTTGTAGGTTATTTAGTGGCTGATATTTTATATGCCGTAGTTGACCCAAGAATTTCTTACTCTTAATTATTTACTATGTCAGATAATAAGAAAACACAAAAAGAAAAAGATTTTTCATTTAGAAAATATGCATGGAAGCAGTTTAAGAAAAATAAACCTTCTATTATTTCATTCTATATCTTAATATTATTGGTAGTAGTTGCTTTAAGTGCACACTTTATTGCTAACGACCAACCTTTATTTGCAAAATACAGAGGAAAAACTTTTTATCCTGCATTTCAAACTTATTTCAACTCAGCTAAAGTTGATTCTACTATTAATCCTAATACAGGCAACTGGGAAAAATTACAATTCGACATCACAGATTGGAAACAATTAGAATTAGAAAGTGTAGTTTGGGCTCCCATTCCTTATTCTCCCGAAAAACCTGACCGTTACAATAGAGAATATGTTTCTCCATCGGCTGTTCAATATTATAAAAACCCTGAGGGAAAAAGAGTTGTTGCCCCAGGTAAATTTCGTCATCATTTAGGCACAGATGCCATTGGACGTGATGTCGCTTCTGGTTTGATTCATGGAACAAAAGTATCTTTGTTGGTAGGAATTATCTCTATGGGAATTGCATCCATTATTGGAATTACTTTAGGTGCATTAGCCGGATTTTTTGGTGATAAAAACTTAGTAGCTACACGATTTAGATATTACATGACCATTTTAGGTGTTATCCTTGGTTTTTTCTACGGATTTATTGCTAGAAGCTTATCTATTACCGAAGGATTCAATAATGGTATTGGTTCAGGATTATTACAATTAGCCATTAGTTTAATTCTATTAGTTGGTGTTACCCTATTATTAAACATGTTTGGAAAACTAAAATTACCAGGCTTTTTAGGAAAAGATACAAATGTTCCTGTCGATTCAATTGTTTCTAGAAGTATAGAGATATTAAACTCAATGCCAAGGTTATTGTTAATCATTACCATTTCTGCCATTATGAAAGAACGTAGTTTAACTATCTTAATGGTAATTATCGGAATCACTTCGTGGACAGGAATTGCTCGTTTTACAAGAGCAGAGTTTTTAAAAATTAGAGAGCTGGAATATTTACAAGCTGCAAAAGCTCTAGGTTATTCCAACAGAAGAACCATGGTTAAACATGCTTTACCAAACGGTTTAGCACCTGTATTTGTGTCTATTGCTTTCGGTATTGCATCAGCTATATTAATTGAAAGTGGGCTTTCGTTCTTAGGAATTGGAGTTCCAGATGAAGCTGTAACTTGGGGTTCTTTATTAAGTTTAGGTCGTCAGGAATTTGAGGCTTGGTGGTTAGTGATGTTCCCTGGAGCAGCGATATTTATTACCATTACCGTTTACAACTTAATTGGTGAAGGTTTAAGAGATGCATTAGACCCTAAATTAAAACAGTAAACTATACCTATCTATATTAAAAAAGTGGATGGTGATGGCTGTCCACTTTTTTATTTTCTTAAATTTAGAAAATTGAAACTTATCAGAGTTACTTTTTGATTCTTTGGCAAATTTATGGCACACCATATCACACTTAGGGATTAACGATACTCAAAGCATTAATAGTCCTCAACAAAAAAGACTCATCTTTTTTAATCAAGTCTTGTTTATTGGTTTTTTTGCCACCTTGTTTCAGATATTATTTGTGTGGCCTTTTATTGGTGCCCAATCACTTCTTTTCTTAATTGTTTGTGTAGTACTGCTAATTTGTTTAAGCTTAAACTCTAAACAAAAATTCAATACTTCAAAATGGTTGTACACATTGGTTATCTACTCTATGGGAGTGCTCACCACTCTTTTATTGGGAGGTTCTTCACTATACCACATACAATCCATTTTGATTTTTGCTTCATGTTTAATTTTATTCGACCACCAAAAAGAACGATGGCAAATATTAGCAGGTGTTCCTTTTGTAGCAGCTTGTATTATTATTGGCGAATTACACCTTTTTAATACTCCTGATTTTAGCAACCATTGGTGGAATGAAATTGCACGCATTGCCAACATTAGCAGTTTAATGAGTGTAAGTGCTATTCTCATTACTTTTATTATTCGTTTAAATGCCAAAAATGAAAACGACTTAAACAAAGCTTTAAGCGAATTACAACAAAATACCAGAGAACTAAAAAAAGGGAAAATAGACTTAGAAGAAATTGTAAAACAAAGAACTGCCAAACTATCTGAACAACGGAACATTTTACAACAACAAAACGAAGAAAAAGTTATCCTGTTAAAAGAAATCCATCACCGGGTAAAAAACAACTTACAAGTTATTATTAGCTTAATCAACTTACAACTCTCTAAATTCAACAATACGGAAGTACAAAATGCATTGCAAGAAGTGCAAAACAGAGTACACTCCATGTCGTTAGTACACCAAAAAATGTACAGCACTTCTAATTTTAAAGACATTGAATTGGTAGATTATACACAAGAAATTATTAACAACATTAGTAAATTATATGGCGATGATGAATACACTGCTAGGATTGATATACCGCAAAAAGTAAGTTTAGACATTGAAACCGCTATTCCAACCGGATTGATTATTAACGAAATTGTTACCAATTTTTTTAAGCACAACCATAGCAATGGTATAGAAAAACAATTTGATTTAACGCTCACTAAACTTGAAAACGACTATTGTTTGTTAAAATACAAAGACAACGGAAAAGGATTCCCTGACAATTTTAAAATTGACGACTCTAGCTCTTTAGGATTGCATTTGATAGAAACCTTAGCCGAACAGTTGGATGGAAATTTTAACTACTACAACCAAAACGGTGCTGTGTACGAAATACAAATACCTAGCAGTAATATAGTAAAAGGATAATTGGTTATTTTTGAATAGATACAATGCAATATGTATTGGTATACATGTTCGCATGTTAGCCACTATTAAAAGACAAAACGCAAGAATG
The DNA here is from genome assembly GCA_020635825.1 of Flavobacteriales bacterium. Classification (GTDB taxonomy): domain Bacteria; phylum Bacteroidota; class Bacteroidia; order Flavobacteriales_E; family Vicingaceae; genus Vicingus. The sequence continues at coordinate 41,641 of JACJZA010000008.1, read as the reverse complement.
ATTAATAGACTAATCTTAATTTACTTTTTGATATTGACATCAAACTTTTTTGGACAGACAATACAAGAGCTTGAATACGATTTGTCGTGGTATAGTAGTTCTGAAAAATATGGTGACAAAATTGAAAAAGCAAAGAGATTACAAGAGATAGATCCATTTAATTTTAGAGCTACAGAATATATCTGTAGATACTACGATGACAGAAAAATTGATTCTGTTTCCATCTACTTTGACAATTTGACTACCAAATTTCCAGACAAAACTGAACCATATCTTTTGCGGTCGGAATTATTGTTTCTTGAACTTGATTATAGAGATAAGGATGAATACAATAGACGTAAAGTAAAATATTTAAAACAGGCTCTTGCAATCAGCCCCAAAGATTCAATAATAGTTTTTAAGTTGGCAGAAGCATATTATAAAGATTTTATTTTCCCTTTGGAGAAAGAGCAAGATTGGGGATTTAATTTTGACTTTGGAGATGAATTAATTGATTCTATATCAGCTGTTAAAGAAAAACCTGTAAAGAAGTCAACGTTTGAACATGCAGCAGATAGTTCATTAAATTATTTGTACCAAGTTTGGGATTTAAGAAAGGAAAAAAGAGATATTATTTACTATCCAATAAGACAACTTGAATGCTTTTTAAAACAGAGAGACCAAACACCAATTCCAAAAGACACCCAAAGAGACTTTAATCAATGTTATTTTCCATCATACTATTTCACCAATCTAACAAATAATTGGGAATGTGATTTTTCAACAGACTACCTCTTTGAAATTGAATCAGGGAAAGGTACAGCTAAATGGCTTCAAGTTCAACTTAGTGACCTAAAAGAAGATTGTCTGTACAATAAGAAATTACAGCAAAGTTCAATCATTTATCGATTTACTTGGTTAAGAAGTTTTCATCACCCGATTGCAATTAGAATTGAGAAAGTTGAGAATGAAATAATGTTGTATTGGAAAGTTGGAAAAGGTGCAGGTGGCTATGAACCAAAAGGTTTGAAAAAATCAGGTAAGAAAAAACTAAATTTGAAAAAATGGATAGAGTTCGAAGAAATTGTAAAGGCATCAAATTTTGATAGTTTGCCAAATGAAAAATATATACCAATGACAGACGGTGCAACTTGGACTTTAGAAAGAAAAAAGTACAAATCATTTAAAGCTCATCACTCAAATTCACCAAATAAGGAGTTTAGTAAAGCCTGTTTATACTTACTTGACTTAACAAATATTAGAGTGAAAGATGATGATAAATATTAAAAAAACAGTGGCTAACAATGTATATAAAATCATAGCACCCTTCGGGATGCTACGCATCATATACTAACCGGTAACCTCACTCCTTTAATATTGTATGAATATCCGGTTTAAAGTATAGTTCGCTTTTCATCACCTTTCCATCTTCACGGTAAATCGGTTGTCCGTTTTCATCCAATTTACTCATGTTGCTTCGTTGTATTTCTTCAAATACTTCTTCAATTTTATGTTGCAGCCCATGTTTTAAAATGGTTCCACACAAAATGTATAACATATCACCCAAAGCATCAGCTACCTCTACCAAATCACCGTTTTCAGCCGCCTCTAAATATTCTTCGTTTTCTTCTCTCATCAATTTATAGCGCAACAAATAATCTTTTTCATCAATCTTTCCTTTGGGTTCGTATTCGTTACCTATTTTAAATGCATCGTGGAAAGTTGCCACCATGTTTATAACTTCTTGCAGTTTTAATGCTTTATCACTCATATTTTATTCACTTTAGTACTTTACAAATATGACCATTCACATCAGAAAAGTGTTAAAATTTCTTTAACATTTTTTAACAATGAGAACGCTTTCATTGTTGGTCAAGTAAGATGGTGTGTTTAATTTTGATAGTGCAAAAACAATAAAAAATGGAAGAAACAAATTTTGAAAACCAACCAACGCAAGCTCCTGCAAGTTCAGGTTCATCATCAAACGTTGATATTAAAGCGTTGAACGAAAGAATTCAAAAAGAAAGTGCTTTTGTGGATTTACTAACCATGGAAATGGACAAAGTAATCATTGGGCAAAAACACATGACCGAACGATTACTCATTGGTTTATTATCAAACGGGCACATCCTTTTAGAAGGTGTTCCCGGTTTGGCAAAAACATTAGCCATTAACACTTTGGCAAAAACCATCGATGCTAAATTTAGTAGGGTTCAGTTTACTCCCGATTTATTACCTGCCGATGTTATCGGGACTATGATATACAACCAAAAACAAGAAGAATTTACAGTAAAAAAAGGTCCTATCTTCGCTAACTTTGTATTAGCCGATGAGATTAACCGTGCTCCTGCAAAAGTTCAAAGTGCTTTATTAGAAGCCATGCAAGAACGACAAATTACTATTGGCGAAAATACTTTTAAATTACCCGAACCATTTTTAGTTTTAGCTACTCAAAACCCTGTAGAACAAGAAGGTACTTATCCTCTACCAGAAGCACAAGTAGATAGATTTATGCTTAAAGTAGTGTTGGGTTATCCTAAAAAAGACGAAGAAAAAATCATTATCCGTAATAACATTTCAAAAGGTGGCTTCCCTACTCCAAATTGCGTGTTAAAACCAGAAGACATTATTAAAGCCAGAGAAGTAGTTAGAGATGTTTACATGGATGAAAAAATAGAACAATACATTGTTGACATTGTAAATGCTACTCGTACTCCTGAAGATTACAATCTGGCTGATTACAAAAACCTCATCAACTTTGGGGCTTCTCCAAGAGCAAGTATTAGTTTAGCATTGGCTTCAAAAGCGTATGCTTTTATTAAACGAAGAGGTTATGTAATTCCTGAAGATGTAAGAGCTGTTTGTCATGATGTATTAAGACACCGTATTGGTTTGAGCTACGAAGCTGAAGCAGAAAACATCACAACAGAAGAAATCATTAATGGTATTTTAAATAACGTTGAGATACCTTAATCAATTCTAAGTATTTCACAAATGGCAAGTAATCAAAATACCTCAGAATTACTAAAAAAAGTAAGAAAGATAGAAATCAAAACCAGAGGTTTGAGTAATCAAATCTTTTCTGGTGAATATCATTCTGCTTTTAAAGGAAGAGGTATGGCTTTTAGTGAGGTTAGAGAATATCAGCATGGTGATGAGATTAGAACCATTGACTGGAATGTTACTGCTAGATTCAACCACCCTTATGTAAAAGTTTTTGAAGAAGAAAGAGAGTTAACCGTTATGCTTTTAGTGGATGTGAGTGGTTCTAAAGAATTTGGAACTCAACAAAAAAGCAAACAAGAACTAGCTACCGAATTATGTGCTGTTTTGGCTTTTTCTGCTATTCAAAACAACGACAAAGTTGGGGTAATTTTCTTTTCTGATAAAATTGAAAAATTTATCCCACCAAAAAAAGGAAGAAGTCATATTTTAATGATTATTAGAGATTTAATTGACTTTAAACCTGAAAGTAAAGGAACTGACATTACTGGAGCCTTGAAATATTTTACCAATGTGATTAAAAAACGTTCTACTGCTTTTATTATTTCCGATTTTGTTGACAGTAATTTTGAAGATGCTTTAAAAATTGCCAATAAAAAACATGATATGGTAGCACTTCATCTTTACGATATAGCTGAGCAAGAATTACCCGATTTAGGTTTAGTTCCTCTGCTGGATGCTGAAACCAACGAAATAAAATGGGTTAATACTTCTGATAAAAAAGTGCGAATTGATTACAAAGCAAATGCGCTGAGAAGAAAAGATGAATTAAGTAATACGTTCAGAAAATCTGGAGTTGATGTGGCAGAAATAGCTACTGACCATAATTATGTAAAGCCTTTAATGAACTTGTTTAAACGAAGAGAACATTAATGAAAAAACTATTGTACATACTTATTGCTCTTTTCAGTATTTTAAATACAAATGCTCAAACTTATTCTGTTGAGGCTACTCCTGACACCAATTCTATTTTAATTGGAGAACAAATCAACATTATTTTAAAGGCCAATTATCGAGTTGATGAAGGGGAAGTAAACATTATATTTCCTACTCTTTATGATACCATTAACGAGTTTGTAGAAATTGTCAGCAAATCAGTTGTTGATACTATTATTCCTGATAAAAATGACCCTTATGCTTTTGTTAAACAACAAAAAATTACTATTACATCTTTCGATTCAGGCTATTATGCCATTCCCCCTTTTAAGTTTATTATCAATGCTGATACGGTTGAAACAGAACCCATTTTAATTGAAGTTCAAACAATGGAAGTAGATACCACCAAAGCCATTTTTGACATCAAACAACCTATCAGTGAACCTTTCTCAATAGTGGATTGGCTAAAAGATAACTGGTGGTGGATGATTGCTATTTTGGTTTTAGGTATTGGTATTTTCTTCTTAATTAAATACCTGAAAAACCGTAAACCAAAAGAAGAACCAGAAGTAATTATTCCTGATATTCCTATTCATATAATTGCTCTTGAAAAACTAGAAAAAGTCAAGTCGGATAAACTATGGCAAAGTGGAAAAGTAAAAGCTTATCATTCTCATATTTCTGAAATACTAAGAGAATACATTGAAAATCGTTACCAAGTAAATGCACTAGAAGAAACTACTTCAGAAATTATGCACGGTTTACGCCTTCAAAATATTTCTCCTGTGTTAATGAACAAGTTAACACAAACCTTAACACTTGCTGACTTAGTAAAGTTTGCTAAAGAACAACCTTTAGCCAATGAAAACGAAATGAGTATTAACAATGCTATTGAGTTTGTAAATGCCACTAAAATAGAAAATATAGAAGCTGCAAAAGATGCTAATTAATTGGAATGACATATCATTTGCAAATCCGGAGTTCTTTTGGGCTTTGGCTATCATTCCTTTAATGATTGCTTACTACATTTGGAGAAATAACAAATTACAAGGGACATTTAAAATTTCTTCATTACATAGTTTTTCATTTTTTAAATCTACTTTTTATCGCCACAGTGCCATTGTATTAAGATGTTTAGGGTTAGCATCATTAATAACTGCTATTGCTCGTCCTCAAACTTCATTAAGCTGGCAAAATGTGACCACCGAAGGAATCGATATAATTATTGCACTTGATATTTCTGGAAGTATGTTGGCTGAAGATTTCAGACCTAACCGATTGGAAGCATCTAAAGAAGTGGCTATGGAATTTATTTCCGAACGTCCACATGACAGAATTGGATTGGTCATTTATGGAGGAGAAAGTTTTACTCAATGCCCTTTAACTAGTGACCATGATGTTTTATTAAACTTATTTGATGACATCCAAAATGGAATGATTGAAGATGGAACGGCCATTGGAATGGGCTTAGCAACAGCAGTCAACCGATTAAAAGACAGTGAAGCAAAAAGTAAAGTAGTAATATTATTAACCGATGGAGCTAACAATGCAGGTTCTATCCCTCCCATTACTGCTGCAGAAATTGCCAGAGAGTTCGGAATTAGAGTTTATACGGTTGGTGTGGGTTCTGAAGGGGAAGCGCGCATGCCATTTCAAGATCAGTTTGGAAGAATTCAATACCAAATGGTACCGGTAAGAATTGATGAAAAAACACTAAAAGAAATAGCGCAAATGGCTGATGGACAATATTTCCGAGCTACAGATAAAAACAAGTTAGAGAACATTTACAAAGAAATAGACCAATTAGAAAAGTCTAAAATTAATGTAACTGATTATAAAAAGAAATCAGAGCATTTTTGGCCTTTTGCTAGTTTGGCAGCTATTTTATTACTACTTGAATTTTTAATTAAAAATTTAATATTTAAAAGCGTTGTTTAGATTCGAACATCATATGGCTTTATGGGCATTAGCGATAGTTATTCCGCTAATTGTATTGGTATTTTTGTTCATTCAAAACTGGAAAAAACGCAAACTAAAACAATTTAGTAGCAATGATATTGTAAAACGTTTAATGCCTAATGTAGCCAAGAAATTACCTGTTTTAAAATTTGTATTGTACAGTTTAGCGATGATTTCTCTTTTGTTGGGAATTGCCAATCTCCAATATGGAACCAAATTAGAAGAAGTAAAAAGAGAAGGGGTTGATTTAATGATTGCACTGGATGTAAGTAACAGTATGTTAGCAGAAGATTTATCTCCCAACAGATTAGAAAGAGCCAAAAGAGCTATTTATCAATTGATTGAAAAATTACACAACGACCGTTTAGGAATGATAGTTTTTGCAGGTGAGGCTTATGTTCAGTTGCCTATTACAACTGATTATTCATCTGCTAAATTATTCTTAGAAACGATAGGAACTGACATTGTCCCTACTCAGGGAACTGCAATTGGTTCAGCCATTGATTTAGCAATGCAAAGTTTCGATTTTGAAAATGCAACCAGTAAAGCCATTATTGTAATTACCGATGGAGAAAACCATGAAGATGATGCTGTTCAATCTTCTGCTGCTGCAGCCGAAATGGAGGTTACTGTTCACACCATTGGTATGGGTTCAGAAAATGGAGCTCCAATTCCGGTTTACAGAAATGGAAAACAAGTTGGATTTAGAACTGATAACTCTCAAAATACAGTTGTTTCTAAATTGGATGAAAACATGTTGAAACAAATTGCCGCGGCTGGTGAAGGAACATATGTAAGAGCTACCAATGCTAATGCAGGTTTAGGAATTATAATGAATGAAATCAACAAAATGGAGAAAAAAGAATTCGATAGTAAATCATATAGAGACTATGAAGATCGTTTTCAACCTTTCTTGATTATTGCTTTATTATTGTTGATAGTTGAATTCTTTATCTCTAATAGAAAAAGTAGCAAACTGGATAAAATAAATTTGTTTGATGTAAAAAAATGACCAAATATATTTTTTACATATTAACCATTTTTACTTGTTTGTCAGCTTACGGACAAGAAGAAAAAAAGTACATCCGTAAAGGAAATCAATTGTATGAAGAACAAAAATTTGATGAAGCTGCAGAAAGTTATAACAATGCTTTATTAAAAAACAGTCAATCTACCAAAGCTGAATTTAACTTAGGTGATGCTTTGTATAAACAAAAAAAATATGCTGAAGCAGCTCAACAATTTCAAAAAGTAATAGAACATTCCAATGATGATGAATTAAAAGCCAGTTCATATCATAATATTGGAAATTCATTACTTGAATCACAGAAGTATGAAGAAAGTATAAATGCCTACAAACAAGCTCTAAAGTTAAATCCTAAAGACGATGAAACGAGATATAATTTAGCTTACGCGAAAAAGAAATTGCAACAGCAACAGCAACAGCAACAAAACCAAGATAAAAACAAAGACGAACAAAATAAAGAAAATCAAGAGAATAAAGACAACAAGGAAAATCAGGACCAAAAAGAACAGAATAAGGATAATCAGGAAAATAAAGACAAACAAAATCAAGAGAATCAGGATAAAAAAGAACAAGAAAATAAAGACCAGCAACCTCAACCTAGCCAATTATCAAAAGAAGATGCTCAACGAATGTTAGATGCCTTAAATAATCAGGAAAAAAAGGTTCAAGCAAAAGTGAATAAGAAAAAAGAAAAGGGTCAAAAAGTAAACATTGAAAAAGACTGGTAAGAATTTGATTATTTTGCAAACGAAATGAAATTTTTAAAACATATCCTAGTGTTAGTTGCTGTAATATTTACAGTCTTTCATTCATTTGCTCAAGATTTTAAACTTATTGCTTCTGCCAGTCATACAGAAGTTTCTACCGGAGATAGATTTCAAATAGAATTTACTGCCAACGACCAATTTTCGAATTTTAAAGCCCCTAACCTATCTGATTTTAGAGTATTGTCCGGTCCCAATCAATCCACCAATATGTCGTGGGTTAATGGAAACATGACTGCAAAAATCACTTACAGTTATATTTTAATGGCTGTAAAAGAAGGTGAATTCACCCTAAGTCCTGCTGTTTGTGCCTATCAAGGAAAAGCTTACAACTCAAATTCTCTGACCATAAGTGTAAAAAAAGGAGCTAATGTTCAACAACCAAATTCATCTACTAGTAACAAAAAGAGTAATGTTTCTCAAGAAGATGTATCGAATGATTTGTTTATTAAAGCCAGTGTAAATAAAACTACTGTTTATCAAGGAGAACAATTAATTGCCACCTACCAGTTATACACAAAGGTAAATGTTACAGGTAGCGATTTGGTTAAAAATGCAGCTTTAAACGGTTTTTGGAGTCAAGAGATTGATTTAGGACAAACCCAATGGAGTCAAGAAGTGATAGGAGGATATAGATGGCATGTTGCTACCATCCGTAAAATAGTTTTATTTCCTCAACGTGCAGGAAATCTAGAAATTGACCCATTGGAAATGAATTTTATTGTACCCAGAAGAGTTTCCTCAGGTGGAGGTAGTGTTTTCGATCAATTTTTTGGAAGAGTAGAAAATGCTGAATACTCCTTAAAAAGCAAACCAATAAAAATTAAAGTTCTTCCTCATCCTGATGGTGGGAAACCGGAAAGCTTTAATGGTGCCGTTGGACAATTGGAAATGACTTCTAACATTTCTTCTACTTCTGTAAAAGCAAATGAGGCTATTAATTTAAAAATTAAAATATCGGGTAAGGGAAATATTCCACTTGTAGATGAACTAGTAATAAAATTTCCTGATGATTTTGAGACCTACGATCCAAAGGTTAATGATAACATTAAAACTTCTCATGCCGGTGTTGCTGGTTCTAGAGAATATGATTATTTAATTATTCCTCGCCATGCTGGTAATTTCACAATCGACCCTGTTGAATTTAGCTATTTCGATCCTTCAAGTAAAACATATAAAACTATAAAATCAGATTCTTTTACGATTAATGTAGAGAAAGGAGAAGGCGGAGATGCCGGTAATATTACCTATTCGGGAGTAAACAAAGAAGATGTTGAAATTTTAGGTAGTGACATTCGATACATCCATGTTTCTCCAATTACTGTTACTCATAGTACTAGAGATTTTTATGGTAGCTGGTTATTTTACTTATTAATTCTTATTGCTCCAATTTTATTTCTCCTTACATTAATTTTTAGAAATAAAATACGAATAGCTCAACAAGATGTGGTTGGCATTAAAAGTAGAAAAGCGAGTAAAGTTGCAAGCAAACATCTTTCTGTTGCTAAAAAAAGCCTTGACAATCATCAACAAAAAGAGTTTTACGAAAACATTTCACGAGCTCTTTTTGGATATGTGAGTGATAAACTACACATCAAATTATCAGAATTGAATAAAGAAAATATTGCTCAAAAATTAAATCATATAAAAATTAGTGAAGCTACTACTTCATCGCTTATCGATACACTCGAAATGTGTGATATGGCTCGCTTTGCACCTATTTCTGTTTCTGAGCAGGAAATCTTTTCTAAAGCTGAAAAAATTATTAATCAAATTGAAGAGGAGGCTAAGAAATGAAGAATCTGATTTTAATATTATTACTTTCGGTTTCATCAACTTTTGCTACTTCAGTTGCTGATCCAAATACTGACTATCAAAAAGCAAATGAGCTCTATGCTCAAAAAAAATACAGCGAAGCAATAGAGATTTATGAGAATCTGATTAATAATGATATGCTTTCTGCTGATATTTATTACAATCTAGGAAATGCATACTACAAAACCAATCAAATTCCTGATGCAATTTTAAATTATGAAAAAGCTTTAAAACTTCAACCTGACCATGAAGATGCTATATTCAATTTAAAAATTGCGAATACTAAAACCATTGATAAAATAGAAGAAGCACCGATTTTATTTATTGAAAACACATGGAATCAACTTGTTACATCTAGAACCACTAATTCTTGGGCGTATTATACAGTTGGATTAATTATTCTTGCTTTGTTTTTATTCATCAGCTATTTAATCTCTAATCAAGTTTTAATAAAAAAATCAGGGTTTTATGGAGGCTTGTTCTTTTTTGTTTTCTCTCTTTTCTGTTGGTTAATGGCCAATCAAAGTAAATCTTATCACGAAAAATCTGCTGAAGCTATTATTTTTACAGAAACAGTAACCGTTAAAAGTGAACCTAATGAAACAAGCGAAAAACTTTTCACACTTCATGAAGGAACAAAAATTGGTATTCTGGAAACATTAAAAGACTGGACCAAAATAAAACTACCAAACGGAAACGTTGGTTGGCTTAAAACTTCTGATGTAAAGAATATCTAATATGAAATCTTTTTCCCTTCTTTCTGTTTTCATTTTATTTTCCTTAGTAACATTTGGTCAGAATAGTTTTAAAGGAAACTTAAAAGATAAAACTACCAAAGAACCTCTGGCTTATGTAAATATTGGTGTAGTTGGTAAAAATATTGGAACCGTTTCTGATATGAATGGAGATTTTGAAATTAAATTACCTGAAGCCAATAATAACGATACATTAAAAATGTCGATGATAGGGTATGAGAGCTTAACCTTTATTGTATCTGATTTTAAAAAAATTATTTCTAAAACTCCTGAAATAGTTCTAGTTCCTAAAACAATGGAACTTAAAGAAGTTGTAATCTCAGGAAGAGAATTAAAAGAAAAAATATTAGGTAATACTACGGAATCTAAAACAATGACAGGAGGTTTTTCTTCTAACGAACTAGGTAATGAAGTTGGGATTGTGATAAAAATTAAAAGAAGTCCTACCTATATTAAACAGTTTTGTGCCAGTATTGCTTCCAATAAATATGATTCTTTAAAATTCAGATTAAATTTTTACGACCTAAAAGATGGGATGCCAAATCAGAGAATTAACAACCAGAATATTATTGTAACCAGCAATATAAAAGAAGGCAAATTAATTGTTGACCTTTCTAAGTATGATATTATTATGGAAGATGATTTTTTTGTTTCGTTAGAGTGGATTGAAAATTTAGGTGAAAACGGATTATATTTTTCCGTTGGACTTTTAGGCAGTCCTATTATATCTAGACATACCAGCCAAGGTAATTGGAAAAAAATTGGTGCCGTAAGCTTGGGATTTAATGTAACTGCAAAATACTAATTGCTTTATTACTCATATTTGTATATCTATCATTGGTTTTACTCTCCCTTTTTACTTATTTTTGTATTCAAGTTTTGTATAAATGTACATTTCTTAATTTTCATTAGTAAAATATGACCAATCCACATACTTTTCATATCCCAGTAATGGGAATCGGATTTACCATAGACACTCCTTTAAAAGTAGCACCTTATGGAATTACTTCGGTTCTTTCACTTGGTGATGATTGGCTTTTGGAACGTATGCGTGAGTTTTATTGTAAAAAGTTTAATCTTCCTTTTATAGCAATTACTAGAGAAGAAAAAGATGGTAGAGCTAAAAGAATTACCGCATATTTAAATTTGATTAACCAATTAGTTCAGAATAAATTTAATGAACTTAAAAGCAGTCCTTTTAAAAAAGGGAGTGAAATAAGCAAGTATTTTGAAATGTTACCTGAATACTCTTCATTAAAAAAAGAGTATTTGATGATGTTAGATGAAAAGAATGAAAAGATAAAATCTGAAAAACAAGAGTGGCTGAGAAATAACATTATTGCTGGTGATATTGAGGTAAACATTATGACCAAACTTGATAAGGACAACTACTCTAAAGATGGAGAAAAGTTACCTCAAGAAATGAATGATGCACATTCTGGATTAAGAGGTTTTGCCAACAGCAATCTTACTTCTGGTGTTGTTTTATCTGCCGGATTAAACCCAAGACTTTACTCCTATATCTCTAATTTCGATGTTTTTTTTCCAGACGAAAACGAACAATTAGAGAAAAAAGTAATTCTAAAAGTAAGTGATTATCGCTCAGCTTTAGTGCAAGGAAAATTCTTAGCAAAAAAAGGGATTTGGGTTACAGAATATAGAGTGGAATCAGGATTGAATTGTGGAGGACATGCTTTTGCAACTGATGGTTTTTTAATGGGACCTATTTTAGAAGAATTTAAACAGCATAAAAACGAATTAATTGAACAAGTTCATTCAGTTTTAAATGATGCTTTGGAAGGAATGGGCAGAAAAAAACTATCTAAACCTTTAAAATTGTATGTTACCGCCCAAGGTGGGATTGGAACTAACGAAGAACATGATTTCCTATTGAATTATTATAAAATAGATAAGGTAGGATGGGGAACTCCATTTTTATTAGTACCTGAAGCAATTAACATAGATAGCGAAACTTTTAACTTATTAAGTAACGCTAATGAAGAAGATTTATATTTAAGTGATATTTCTCCTATAGGTGTACCTTTTAACACAGTAAAAGGAAATACAAAAGATATAGAAAAAGAGAAAAAAATAGCTGCAGGAAAACCAGGAAGTCCTTGTCCTAGTCAGTTTTTAAAACTTTACAATACTGAATTTACTGATACGCCAATTTGTTTAGCTTCTCGCCAATATCAAAAACTTAAGATTAAGGAAATAGAAGACCAAAATCTTACAGAAGAAGAATATCAAAAAGCTTACGATAAAGTAACCACTAAATCATGCTTGTGTGCAGGCTTAGTAATGACCGCTTACAGTGAAAATGATTTACTTAAAAAATCAGATGGAAAAGGAATAGCTGTCTGTCCCGGACCTAACATGGCTTATTTTTCAAAAAAATCTACATTACATGAGATGGTAGATCATATCTATGGAAAAATTAGCCTTTTGAATGATACTTATCGACCTCATATGTTTATTAAAGAAATGGGGATGTATATAGATTACCTCAACAACAGCATTGAGGAAACTAAAAACAACCTTTCAGTAAAACAAAAGAAATACTTAGAAACATTCATTCATAATCTTCAGGAAGGTAATAATTACTATCAAAACTTATTTAATAGTTTAAAAGATTCATTTGAAGGCACTAAAGCTGATATTTTAAAAGAAATTGAGATTGTAAAAAAAACATTAAGCTCAATTCATACAGAAATAGAGAATCTTTCAGTTGATTCAGTGACCGTTAATTAGTTTTTATGAATAGCTTCTTTCGATTCTTTGCCTTTCTGAGTGTAGCTTTAGTTTTAAATCTTAGCACTAAAGCTCAAAAGTATCAAGGAAGCCAAAAAGACATCGACATTATTCTCACTAATATTGATAGCTTTTCTCATTTCTATATGAGTGGACAATACAAAAAGCTATCAGAATGCTATTCTTCTAGCGGTAAAATTTTCCCTAGTGGTTCAGACATCATTGAAGGAACCGAAAACATTGAAAAAAAATGGATTGTTCAAGACGACATTAAAATTATCAGACATGTCATTTCTCCTATAGAAATTAAAATCTTAGATGACCATGCTTATGATTATGGTTATTATGAAGGAACAACTTTATTGGCGAATGGAACAACTACTTCTTGGAAAGGTAAATATGTAATTATTTGGAGAAAAGAAGGAGAAGAATGGAAGATATATCTTGACATTTGGAATAGAATAGATTAAATCTAAGTTCTTAATTCTAATTTTGTACTATGAAAAAAGATTTAAGAATAATTTTTATGGGCACCCCTGATTTTGCGGTGCAATCATTAAAAATACTCGTTGAAAACAAGTACAACATTGTTGGAGTAATCACCGCGCCAGACAAACCTGCTGGGAGAGGTCAAAAACTATCAGAATCGGCCGTAAAAAAATATGCAATTGCTCAAAAATTAAAAGTTTTACAACCTACTAATTTGAAAGCTGAAGGATTTGTATCTGAATTAAAAGAATTAAATGCTAACCTTCAAATAGTTGTAGCCTTTAGAATGTTACCGGAAGTAGTTTGGAACATGCCGGAATTAGGAACTTTTAATTTACACGCTTCCTTACTCCCGCAATACAGGGGTGCAGCTCCTATTAATTGGGCGATTATGAATGGTGAAAAAGAAACCGGTGTTACTACCTTCTTTTTACAACATAAAATCGATACAGGAGATATTATTGATCAAGAAAAAGTAAGTATTAATGAAAATGAAACTGCCGGAGAATTGCACGATAGATTAATGGATGTAGGTTCAAAATTGGTATTAAAAACCGTACAAAATATTGAAAGTGATTTGATAAGTACTCAGGCTCAAAATGATACTCAAATTTTAAAAGAAGCATTTAAAATTTTTAAACCAGATTGCAAAATTGATTGGACAAAATCGATTGATGACATTCATAATTTGGTGAGAGGATTGAGCCCATACCCTACTGCATGGACAGAGTTTAAAAATAAAGAAACCAACGAAATTATTTCTTGTAAAATTTACCGTACTGAAAAGCAAATTGAAAATCACAATTTTTCGATTGGAACTATTTTACAAAGCAAAAATGAATTGCAAATAGCTGTTAACGGTGGCTTTATAAAAATATTAGAATTACACCTTGCCGGGAAAAAACGTATGAAAACCGCAGCCCTTTTAAATGGATTTGATTTTAATAATTATTCAATCGTTTGAGACTTTTCTCTTTTATAAAATATTACCAAAAACTTGAAGCACACATTATTAAGTTTATAGTTGCCGAATTTTTCCTACAAATGATTAATGCTGCATTTATGGCAATCATGTTAATCTACATGGAAAAAGTAGGCTATAAAGACCACGAAAGTGCTTCTTTTGTCTCCTTTCGTTTTTTAGGAGTTTTATTGTTTGCATTCCCTTTGGGATTAATCATTAAAGGTCGAAAAATAAAACCTCTTTTTTATATTTCTTCTATTGCCACTCCTATTCTATCTCTTATCATCTTAGAAGCCATCAGCCATCAAAATGACTTACTTTTATATACATGTTTGTTCTTTTGGGGAATTAGTTTTACAGGCATACAAATTCCTGCCCTGCCTTATATTCTTAGAAATGCAAAAACTGAAACACATACCGAAGCGATTACATTAAGCTATTCTACATGGAGTGTTGCGGGAATATTTAGTGGTTCAATTATTTTTCTATTGAATGCCATTAACCCTCAGCTTTTTAATGAAAAATTGATACTTCAAATCATTTCTTTGATTGGGTTTACAAGTGCCATTTTCGTATTTAATATCAAACACAAAGAAAATGTTCCTGAATTAAAAACAAAGCGACTCAATTTAAAAGACTTTGATTGGTTTATTATCATTAAAGCTTTAGTCCCTACCCTATTAATTGCTATTGGAGCAGGTCTAACCATCCCATTTATTGGACTTTTCTTTTTTAAAATTCATGGTTTAGATTCCGACCAATTTGCCATTCTAAGCTCTTTTGCCACATTAATCGTCTTTTTTATGGTGATGTATGTTCCTATTATTAAAAATAAACTAGGTTACAAACGTGCTATTCCTCTAACTCAAAGTATTGCAATAATTGCTCTCATTATATTAGCATTAACCGAATTAATCCCCTATACCTTTGCATTATACATTGCCATGGCTGCTTACGTTATAAGACAACCTTTAATGAACATGGCTGGTCCCATGACTTCTGATTTGGTTATGAAATACGTTGGTGAACGAAACCGAGAAATGATGAGTGCATTAACTAGCGCTGTATGGTCTGGAAGTTGGTTTATTAGCTCAATTATTTTTCAAATACTAAGACAAACAGGATTGCAGTATGTTTATGTGTTCTTAATTACTGCAGGATTATATATGATTGGTGTATTTACCTATTATTTATTAATATTAGACTATGAAAAATTAGTCCATGAAAAATCTTAATAAATACCTTATATACATACTTGCTTTTATTGAAGGTGGAGCCGTAATGTGTTTAGAGTTATGTAGCGCAAAAATGCTTTCCCCTTTTTTTGGTACATCTATATATGTATGGGCTTCGGTTTTAGGGGTTACTCTTACTGCATTAATGAGTGGTTACTATTTTGGTGGATACTTATCAAGTAAAAACAATAAGATAACCATTCTTTTCTGGGCAATGCTTTTGGGTGGTTTTTATTTAACTGCATCACCTATTATTAGTGATTTTATATTGCCCATTACCATTAATTTAAACCTAGCTATTGGGTCAATAATTTCCCTTTTAAGCTTTATGTTTATTCCTCTTTTTTTATTTGGAAGTATTTCTCCTCTCATTATAAATTATCTAACAAACCAAGCAAAAGATTCTGGAAAAAGCAGTGGAACAACTTATGCAATTTCCACATTTGGAGGAATTATTACCACTTTTGTTGTTGGGTTTTATACTTTACCAAAATTTGGAATAACTCTTACACTTTATGGTTATGGAATTTTAGTTTTAGGGTACAGTGTATTTTTGTTTGTAAAAAATCGCTCTTTTAAAACACCTGTTTCATTTATATTAATACTTGGATGTTTAAGCTATAATTTTTACGAAAAAAAACTAACTACTATTTATCAATCAGATGGTATTTTAGGAGAAATCAAAGTCATTGATCGTTTCCATTTTGACCCCGAAACCAATCAAGAAAAGGAATATAGAGAACTCCTTGTTAATAATATTTCTCAGACCATTATGGATAAAAAAAATCCAAACAAAAGTTATTGGGACTATGTGGATATTTTAATGGAGAAAATTAATTTCTATAAAAATGGGGATAAAACTTTACTATTAGGTTTGGGTGGAGGAACACTCTATAAACAACTAATTAACAACAACCTAAATGTGGATGTAGTTGAAATCGATAGTAGAATAGAAAAAATAGCCAAAGAATATTTTGAAATTGACTCTGATGTAAAAGTAGTTGTTGATGATGCAAGGCACTACCTTAATATTTCCGATAGAAAATATGATATTATTATATACGATTTATACCACAGTGAGACACCACCTATTCATTTAATGACCCAAGAGGCTTTCAATGAAATTAAAGAAATACTCAATCCTAACGGCTTATTAATCGTCAATTTTTATGGATATATTAATGGAGAAAAAGGATTGGGAGCAAGGTCTATTTATAAAACTTTAGATAAATGTGGTTATTCCATTAATTTACTAGGTACTCCTGGAGAAGAAAGTTATCGAAACTTATTGTTTATTAATAGTCCAAATTCTTTTATAAAAAAGAATAGTGATTCTTTATCGATCAATAAAAATCAATTAAATTTAAAAAATGCTTTTATCTTAACAGATGACAAACCTCTATTAGAACACATTTATTTAAAAGCGGCTCTTGATTGGAGAAAAAATTATAATGAGTTTAATACAAAACAATTCATCAACTAAAATGGCAAAAACAGAAACCGAAGTATTGGTAGAAATGCTTGAAATGAGCAGAGACTTAACCAAATTTTATTTAAAAAAACTAGAAGGACAAGATGTACATAAAGTTTTTGAAGTAGAAGGAAAAAAATTAAATAGTATATTATGGTTAGTTGCTCACATTACTGTTTCTGAAAACTGGTTGTTATTGGTATGTACGGGTGGTGAAAGAGTGAAAATTCCTTGGGCTCGTCAATTTGGTTTAGGCTCTGAAATCCCTAAAAAAGAAGATTGCCCGCCTTTTGAAGAGGTTTTAGAAATGTTTAAAAAAGTACATGAGACAGCAATTAGTTATGTAAAAACATTATCCGAAGAAGATTTAGCTAAACCAACCACTAATGGAATTAATTTTGGTGGAGAAGACAGTGTTAGAGCCATTATTAAGCACGCCATCCGACATGAAAGCACTCATACCGGTCACTTAGGTTGGTTATGCAAACTTTTTGGTGTTAAAACAATTTAACAAGATTTTTTTCTCTTCTCTTTGATTGTTTAATTTATTTCGTATAATTGTAGTGTCAATCTCTTGACAAAATTTTAATCAAGGAACATCTTAATTAATATAAAATAATCAACGTGTAATTTCTGTAATTACCATCTATATTTAAAATAGTATTATCAATCTGATATTTATTAAAATACCATAAAATTATTTCATGTACGACATTATTGAATTGAACAAGAAACTTGTAGGAGAGCTGCGAGATATTGCAAAAGAAGTAGGCTTAAAAAAGTTTGAAAAGTTAAAAAAAGAAGAATTAGTTTATCAAATTTTAGATCAACAGGCAATTAATCCCCCTAAAAAACAGGAAGCTAAGCCCATGGTTAAAAAACAACCGATTGCTTCCTCAAACGGAGCCTCAAATAACTCTAATAAGCCAAAAAGAAAAAGAATTAGTACTCCTGAAAATCCTAATTCTAAACCCGATTTATTTAAGCAAGAGGAAAAACCAGCTCCTAGAAGAGAAGAAACCCCTTCTCCCATTTCTGAAAAACCACAGGAAAGAAAAGAAGCTCCTGTTAACACAGAGAATACCAATACAAAACCTCAAAATGAGAACAGAGGACAACAATACGAAAACAGAGAAAGAAGACCTCAACCATCTCAACCAAAACCTGAACAGGAATCATTATACAACTTTGATGGAATTGTAGTGAGTGAAGGTGTTTTAGAAATTATGCCTGATGGTTATGGTTTTTTACGCTCATCAGATTATAATTACTTAAATTCTCCTGATGATATTTATGTTTCTCAATCTCAAATAAAATTATTTGGGTTAAAAACCGGAGATACGGTAAGAGGCGGAATTCGTCCTCCAAAAGAAGGTGAAAAATATTTTCCTTTAATTAAAGTGGAAGCCATCAACAATAGAGAACCAAGTGTGGTTAGAGATCGTGTTCCTTTTGATTACTTAACTCCAATTTTCCCAAAAGAAAAATTAAACTTAACCGGTCATGCTAAATCTTCTTTATCAACCAGAGTGGTAGATTTATTTACTCCAATTGGTAAAGGACAAAGAGGTATGATAGTAGCACAACCTAAAACAGGTAAAACAACCTTATTAAAAGATGTTGCCAATGCAATAGCAGAAAATCATCCGGAAGTTTATTTATTGATTTTATTAATCGATGAAAGACCTGAAGAGGTTACCGACATGGCACGTAGTGTAGATGCTGAAGTGGTTGCTTCTACATTTGATGAACCTGCTGAAAAACATGTAAAATTGGCCAACTTAGTTTTAGAAAAAGCAAAAAGAATGGTAGAATGTGGACATGATGTAGTTATTCTTTTAGATTCGATTACTCGTTTAGCTAGAGCTTATAATACTGTTTCTCCTTCTTCTGGTAAAGTATTATCGGGTGGTGTAGATGCTAATGCTTTACACAAACCAAAAAGATTCTTTGGTGCGGCTCGTAAAATTGAAAATGGAGGTTCATTAACCATTATTGCAACTGCATTAACTGAAACAGGTTCTAAAATGGATGAGGTTATCTTCGAAGAATTTAAAGGAACCGGTAACATGGAACTTCAGTTGGATAGAAAAATTTCGAACAGAAGAATTTACCCTGCTATTGATATTGTTTCGTCAAGTACTCGTAGAGAAGACCTATTACTTGGTGATAACATTACTCAACGTATGTGGATTTTAAGAAACTACATTGCCGACATGAACCCAGTAGAAGCAATGGAATTCTTAAGAGATAGAATGAATCAAACTGTAAACAACGAAGAGTTCTTAGCTTCGATGAATGGATAATAAAAATGTTGAGTTGTAAGTGTTGAATTATAAGAGTTTAACACTTACAACTTAAAATTTAAAACTTCTTATAAATGTTCAAAAACCCTTTTCAAGTTGCAGTAACTTTTGCTGTAGTTGCTTTAATAGTTAAGCTTATTATCTTTTCTATGAATGCACAACATGGAGATATGGAAACATACATTCGCTATATCTATATGTTGATATTGTTAACTGCCGTATTTTTTGGAATAAGAAGCAATAAAATAAATGCAGAACAAAAACCATCCTTTGGCCAGGATTTTAAAGCAGGTGCTCGTACCGCTTCTTTTTTTGCTATTATAGTAGCTGTGATTACTTATGTATATTATGCAAAAATTGATACTCACTTTTTTGAGTTAAAAAAGGAACCTATTTTGCAAGCTGCTATGGAAGAAACCACTCATAAACTTAAAACCGAAGGAAAAGAAGCTGCATTGGCTTATTTATCGAATCAGATGTATGGTATGAATTTAATGTTGGGTCCTTATTTTCAAGCAATGACCACTATGATGGGATTGGTTTTTATGGGATTGTTTAATTCAGTTGTTTTTGCCTTCTTAATGAAAAAAATGCCCGGGTTTAAACAGTAGGATGGTTTTTCTTGTACTTCCTATATTTCCAAACCAACTCGATAAATAACAAACCCACAATAGAAGAAAAAATTACATTTAGATAGCTGATTTGAATTGTTTTAATTTCAATTTCTATTACTTGTGAAAGCATCATTAAAACTGACAAAAACAAAATTACGTAAATAACTCCTTTGGTATCTAGACCTATAAAATTTGGGGTATCTTGAGCAAAGTAATTTGCTATTTTTTCACTTAAATCTACTTGCTTTTTAACCTGCATAGATTTTTTGATTTCAAGTGAAAATAATTTTTCAGTTTCAACTTTTACTTTACAATCACTACAAGCAGATACATGATTTTGTAATGAATGAAGTAACTGCTCATCAGTAATTAATTGATTAGCATATTCAAATACTTCTATTTCGGTTAAATGTTTATCCATGACGTAGTTGGTTAATTAAAGTTACATCTTTTTCTGTTAATACAGACTTAAAACTCTCTCTAGCTCTATATAATTTCACTCTTACATTACTCTCTGAAAGTTGAGTAGTTTCCGCAATTTCTTTTAATGACATTTCTTCTAAATAAAAAAGAGTCAACATTTCTTTCGCATCAAAGGGTAATTTTTTGAAATAATAGTTCAACACAGTACTTAATTCATTTCCATCAAAAGAATCATCATTTTGTATTTTATTAGAAATTACATCTGATAGCTCGGTTGTTTCTATCTTATTAATTCTTAAATAATTTAAGGTCTCTCTTTTTGCTACAGTATAAACCCATGTTTTGAGCTTTGAATCCCCTTTAAATTGCTCAATCTTTTCAATACATTTTATCAAAACATCTTGTGTAATTTCTTCTGCTACTTCAACATTGTTTAACATCCTTACACAAAGAACATATACAAACTTCTGGTAATTATTTACAAAATAATTAATAGCTGATGTTTGCTTATTTATAAGTCCTAATATTAGATCTGAATCTTTCAAGTTTTCTAAATCTATTAAATAAGACACATACAAGTCAAAAAACGTTACAACAATTTTTAAAAAATATTTTTTTCATTTTTTGTAACATATCAAAACAAACCTGTGTCAAAGAATACAGAAACCAAAAAATTAGAAATTATGAGAGAAGTAATAGCAGTATCAATTCCAATTATTATAACATTAGGAGCATTTGCCATGGTTGTAATAATAAGAAGATTGGAGCATCTTGAAAAAATTAAGATGATTGAAAAAGGAATGGACATTAGTAAAATGCAAAAACCCCACAAACCGGGAGGCGCCATTAAATTTGCGTTAATGGCTGTTGGAGTTGGTATTGGACTTTTTGTGGCTAGTGTTTTAGATTCTTACACTTCTATAGACAATGAAGCTTTATATTTTGCTATGATATTCATTTGTGGTGGAGCAGGATTATTTGTTGGAAACCAAATTGCCGATAAAAAAATTAAAGAAGAAAGAGAAGCGGGGATGTAAATACAATTAGTTTAGTTAGTGTAAAAGAAAAGGCGAGTATCTACTCGCCTTTTCTTTATTTTCTCCTATTTCTAATACTATTTTGCATTATTGAATACCTCTTAAGTGTTTTTTCATATTCTTTTTTTGAAAATCTTTTCTGCTCATGAAAATGGATTTTAAAGAAGTGATATTTATTTTTTACATTCTTGATATAATTTGATGCTATAATTCCATTAGGATTGTTTGAATGATTATTTATATGATAATCATTTCTTTTTCCATTTTCATCAATTACTCTAATATTAATTGTTTCAAAACAATCAATAAAATACTCTCTATTACTATTATTAACAGTATTAAATGCAGGATTTATCCATATCATTTTTAAATTTTTATAACTTAAAAATAAGCTTTCTTTTGACTCTATTTTTATATTCGAAATTCCAAAAAATATTTTACCTACAACACGACTCCTAACTCTTCTATCATGTTGTTTTTCAATAAATAGCATCAAAGGAACGAACAAAAAACCAACAATTTTAGCCGTTATTTCGTTGAATGGGATATTAAAAAATTCATATATCTGAATCCAAGCATAGAAGAACAATATGAATGCTCCAATAAATATTAAAAATGTTATTATTAACTCTAACTTAGAAGGTGTTTTTAGTAAATCAAACTCAACACTTTCAGGAAATTCATCTTTATTTAATAACTCTTTTTCCAAAATCATCTAAATTAACTCCATCAAAATTACCTGAGCTCATTAATAGCAATACTTTATTGTCCCAATCTTTATTATCTAACATTTTAAATAATTCATCCGAATTATTATATATAGTTACATTTTCAGAACCAAAAGCAGCTTTTACTTCTTCTGGTGTAATAGCTGCTAATTTTTTATGTTCTATGGTATGATTGCTATAATACACATAAGCTTCATCGGCTTCAGCCATACTTCCTCTATATTGCTCTAAAAAATCTTTATTTAAGCTACTAAAAGTGTGTAATTCCATACAAGCAATTAACCGTCGGTCTTTGTATTGTCTTTTTACAGCTTGAGTAGTTGCTTTTAATTTAGATGGTGAATGTGCAAAATCCTTATAAACAGCCGTTTTATCATTTTTGGCAATTAATTCCAATCTTTTAGCAGCTCCTTTAAAATCCTGAATGGCTTCATAAAACTGTTCATCAGAAATTTTTAACTGATTACAAACCAATCGTGCTCCTTCTATGTTCTGTAAATTATGGTCGCCAAAAACTTCTAGTGGAATTTTATTTCCATGAACCAAAATGGAAGTGACTCCATTTTCTATTACATTTTCTGGCGTTTGATAACCAATTCTATCAATATCAGGATTTGGAGTCATCAAAGCAACTTTGTTAACCTCAGGATCAGCTTTACAATATATCAAAGCTCCATTTTTTTCTATTAAAGAAACAAAGGTTGAAAATTGCTCCACATAATTTTCAAAAGTTGGAAATACATTGATGTGATCCCAAGCAATTCCACTTATCAAAGCTATATTAGGGTGGTACAAATGAAATTTAGGTCTTCGGTCAATTGGTGATGATAAATATTCATCACCTTCTAAAATAATCAATTTAGCATCCGTGATTTTCACCATGGTATCAAAGCCTTTTAATTGAGCTCCTACCATGTAATCAAAATCGATATTAAGCTTTCCCAAAACATGTAATATCATAGAAGTAATGGATGTTTTTCCATGGCTCCCTCCTATTACTACTCTTGTTTTATTTTTAGATTGCTCATAAATATATTCAGGGTAAGAATACACTTTTACTCCCATTTCTTGTGCTTTTAATAACTCAGGATTATCAGCTCTGGCATGCATACCCAAAATAATAGCATCTAAATCTTTGCTTATTTTTTCTGGGAACCATCCAAACTGTTCTGGTAACAAGCCATATTTAGCAATTCTACTTTTACTTGGTTCAAAAATCTCATCATCAGAACCAGTCACCTTAAATCCTTTTTTATGCAATGCAATTGCTAAATTATGCATGGCACTTCCGCCAATAGCTATAAAATGTACTCTCATAACAATCGTTTATCTGATTATAAACTTATTTAAATTAAAGTTATGGCTACTTTCTTATCTTTGGAATTGTCAACAGTATTGTGTTATTATAAATTAACGATATGAAAATTTATCCATTAAATACCGGAAATTTTAAATTAGATGGCGGAGCCATGTTTGGTGTGGTTCCTAAAACTATTTGGCAAAAAACCAATCCAGCTGATGAAAACAATATGTGCAGCTGGAGTATGCGCTGCATGTTGATTGAAGATGGAGATAAATTAATTCTAATTGACAATGGCATTGGTAATAAACAAGATGATAAGTTTTTTAGTTATTACTACTTATTTGGTGATGATAGTTTAGAAGGAAATATCAAAAAATTAGGTTTTCATCCTGATGATGTAACCGATGTATTTTTAACCCATTTACATTTTGACCATTGTGGTGGTGGAATAAAATGGAATGCTGACCGAACAAAATTTGAAGCTACTTTTAAAAATGCCAATTACTGGACTAATAGCATGCATTGGAAATGGGCAACCGAACCTAATGCTCGTGAAAAAGCTTCCTTTCTCAAAGAAAATATTATTCCGATGATTGAGCTAGACCAACTCAAATTTATTGATAAAGAAGGATTTAACTATTTTGATATTTTAATGGTAAATGGGCATACTGATGCTCAAATGATTCCTCATATTCAATACCAAGGTAAAACCATTGTGTTTATGGCAGACTTACTTCCTTCTGTTGGACATATTCCTGTACCTTATGTAATGGGCTATGATACTCGACCACTATTAACACTTGATGAAAAGGCACAATTTTTGAAAAATGCTGCTGACAAAGAATACATTTTGTTTTTTGAACACGACCATGTAAATGAATGTTGCATAGTACAACATACTGAAAAAGGCGTTCGTTTAAAAGAAACCTTTAAGTTTAATGAACTCTTTAGCTAAAAAGAAATGATAAGAAGTTTAATATTTAGTATCTCTCTTTTGATTATTGGTTTTTCCAAAGCTCAAACATGCTCTGTAATATTTAAGAGTGCTGATACATCTGTCTATTTTACTTCTTCATTAAGTGCTGAAATTCAGAATACGGTTTTTGTCAACAATATTAAATTGACCGGATTACCAGCCAATAACAAATATTTAGCTCGAATAAAATTTAAAAATGACAGTACTGAATTAAGGCAAACTCTTTTTTTATTAGATGCAGGATTTACTCATTTCTACGAAATTGATAAGAAAGGAATTCACTTGAAAAAAATATATCCAACATTAGACGACACACCTGACCCAAATCAATATTTAGTAGTTTGTGAAGGAGGATGGCAGCGTCCACCTCGACCTGTTGCAACATTGATTGATTCAACTAAAAAAGATAGCTCAGCCATTAAAGACCATTACCAAATGCCAGATTATGAAGGTAAAGTTGGGTGTCCTTACCCTATAAAAGATGAAGAATTTAATGCTTTGAGATTAGCTATTTCTAATGAAAACTTAGAAGATGATAAATTAGCAATAACCAAAGAAACTTTACAAAATAGTTGTTTAACAAGCATTCAAATCAATCTATTATTTCCATTATTCGAATTTGAAGAAACAAAATTTGAATTGGCTAAAATGCTATACCCTATTACTTTTGATGTGGACAGATATATTGAAACTATTAGCAAACATTTGAAATTTGAAAGTCACATCGATGAAATAAAAACAAAGTACAACTTAAGGTAAAGTTATTTTGTCTTTAATACCTTTTTGATTGACCTTTCATTATCGCTTTCAATTTCTATAAAATAAACTCCATTAGGGTAAGAGCTTAATTCTATTTCTTGTTGTTTCGTTTGCAATATGTTTTCACCCAAAATATTTCTAATAGTAATGCTTTTGACTTTCTCATCGCCTATTATGTTTATCAAACCTTTAGTTGGATTTGGGTATATCACAAAATTATTTTCACTATTTATTTCCTCTACACCTATTACATTGTACTTCGTTTGAGCAGCATCAGCGCTTGTTTGTATGTCTGTTAAACTATCACCTGCAATGATTGCAAAGGCAATAGTTTCCGCTTCTCCGGGATTAAGGGTAAAACTTCCTGAACTCACCAC
The DNA here is from genome assembly GCA_020635825.1 of Flavobacteriales bacterium. GTDB lineage: Bacteria > Bacteroidota > Bacteroidia > Flavobacteriales_E > Vicingaceae > Vicingus. The sequence goes on along the minus strand of JACJZA010000008.1, from coordinate 16,030 downwards.
ATGTGCCACATCCTGACCATTTGGAGCTCCTGCACTCATTCTATTAGTTGATAGGGTTTGATACTTTTCGGCAGTAGTATAATTGTTTGCTGAAATATCTACTCCACCTCCTCCGCCGGTAATATTATCTAAACTATAATTAAAAGCCGATGCAGAAGAAAGTAATTTAATTGCTGCATAAACCGTGTCTTGTTCTAAAGAATACACATAGCCCATATTTCTGGAAGCATCAAATCCTGCTTTATTTTTATAGGGATCTTGAATGTCCCAATCAGCAAAAATTCCTAAAAAAATATTATTTAATGGAACGGTATTGGTATTTTCAATTTTATAAAGTACAATCACATATTTGTCATCAGGTGATGTAGGGTAAGCATAAGTTTTCTGTTCGATGGTTAATTCCATCCCCAAGTTAATATCTTTCATCGTTCCAATTAAATCAAGAGCAGAAACATAAGGGGGATTAAATTTTACATTCAACAAAGAGGTAAAATCATGATCAATAGAGCTTACAGCTCTAACACAGTCGGCAACTCTAGTAACTGCATCTCCAACCATTAATCCGGCTTCGTATAATAATTGTTCATCTCTATAATAAAACCCTAAGCCAACAGCATTATTATCGTCGTTATATCCTATTTTACCTTTACTTGTAATGGTAGTAGACACCAAATTTTCCTCCACATTGATATAATCGGGATTGATGATTATACTGAAAAATTCATTTTTGGTATAACTGCCATTGCTAATGGTTATTTGAAACAAAATCTCTTCATTCAATCCTGCTCCATTTAATATTTCTATTTTAAAAGCATCTGCATTATTTTGTGCTGATTGTAAGGTATTTAGATTAGGTAAATTGGTAGAAGCATCAAAAACATTTACATAAGGAGATGCACTGGAAAGAGTAGCTGTTAACCCATTTAAAGGATCAAGGTAATTCATAAAATCTCCAACAATATTTAAAGTATCTCCTCCTTCAAAAATTTGATCATTTTGATCTGTTATTGTTTTTTGAATTAATTCAATAAATTGAGAACTAGTATTAGTTAATGCAGCAAAAGCATCTAATCTTCCACTACCTAATTTATCGATATACAATGGATTGTTTGGATAAAAATTAAAAGCAGTAGCTTCTAATTGAGCAGCAACTTGCTGATTGGTATAACTTGGAAATTGTGCTTTTACCAAAGCTGCAGCTCCAGCTACTACAGGTGCAGCCATAGAAGTACCACCATTTATTCCATAACCTCCTGAAGCCATAGAAATAGTACTCCACATAAACTCTCCTGGTGCAGAAATATCTACATAATAACCATAGTTTGAATTGTTCTTTTTTAAATCACTTTGTTCTGATGCTGCCACCGTTAAAACTCCATCGTAAGCAGCAGGATAAAAAATATCTTCACCGTTATCATTGCCACAAGCACCAATCACTAAACATCCTTTATCATTAATTGCATAATTGATAACATCACGTTGAAAATAACCCGGAGTGTAACTTCCCCAAGAACAATTGATAATAAAACATCCGTGGTCGGCAGCATAAACCACACCTTGATATGCTTTAGTTAAAGCTCCAGTATTATCAGAAATTTTTATGGGTAAAAACTTAGAATTAAATCCAATACTTGCCACACCTGCAACATTATCGGTTACGGCAGCAGCCAACCCTGCAACATGCGAGCCATGATTACTGGTATATGTTGCATCATTATCATTATCTCCCATATCCCAACCCATAAAATTATCGATGTAACCATCTCCATCATCATCGGTTCCATTAATTGGGTCTGCATAATTTTTTTTACAATTTCCCAATAAATCTATATGGGTTGGATCCCAACCGGTATCGGTAATTCCAATTATCACATTGGTATCTCCTTTATTTACGTCCCAAGCTTGAAAAGCATTAATCATTGTTAAATGCCAATTTCTTGAGGTATTGACAGCATCAGTATCACTTGGTGTATAAACTAATTGAGGGATAATATACAATTCGGCATATTCCACCATTCCTAAATTATATAATTGAGTGATTACCTTTTGTTCAAGCATCTCATTTTGATAAGATAGTTGATAGATTAATGATAAATCCGTTTGATTTTCCCTTTGTGGTTTTTCTTTGTTGGGAAAGATTTTTTCTATTGAAGATAGACCAATTTGATTGGAAAAATTTATAAACTCTGAATAGGCAATTTCATTTTTTAAACAATACTTTCGATAGTCTTCTTTTACCTTAAAAACAATGGTTTTAGGTAAAAATTCATCTTGAATTTTAGCATTACCAATGATAGGAAAAACAAATAATAAGAAAATAAAAAGTGTTCTATTTTTCATCACTCTAAAATAATCAAATGTTTTTTTATTATTTTAATGCTTTTGATTAACGGGATAAAATCAATTTATCAAGATACATGTTTTCAACAGAAACAAACTGTATATAGTAAATCCCATTCGGCAAGAAAGATGCATCAATTGTTATTTGTTTTAAATTCCTCACCTCTTTTTTAATCAATTCTTTTCCTTGTATATCAATTACAACTATTTGTTGAAAGGTATTTACATCAGGTAATTGAATATTGAATTGTCCTTTTGAGGGATTAGGGTAAAAAGATAAACCTTGTGGCAAAGTCAGTTCGTGATGATAAACTGTAACCACCGATACCGTATCTGAATAGTTTGTACATCCAAAGCTATCAATCACTTGAACAAAGTAATCGCCATTATTTTGAGCAACTAAAATGGTATCATTTTCACCACTCAAAATTGAAGTATTATAATACCATTGTAAATCTAAGTTAGTTGAGTACATAAGAGTGTCATTTCCAAATACAGTAACTACAGGTTTATTTGGTAAAGGATGCCAAACTACATTCACTGTATCGCTTAAAGATTTACAACCACTATTATTTTCTACTTCAACATAATTTGAACTAGTTGTATCTATATAAATACTAGAAGTGGTATCGTTGTTTGACCATAAATAACTGTTAAAAACACCTGCTGTTAATTCAACTGAATCACCATCACAAACTTGCATATCGCTTCCTAAACTAACCATAAAATTAGATGTATTTAAAGCTGCAAAAGCATCTACTTTTCCATAACCATATCGGTAATTAGGAACACCCAATGTAAATGTGTCTTGTTTCGCTGTTGATAATATTGCGTTTTTAATCTCACTTGCAATAGCTTTAGGACATTTCTCTAAATACAATGCTGCAACACCAGCCACTACAGGAGAAGCCATAGAAGTACCTCCATTAGTACGATGCATACCACCTTTTGCAATTCGTTCTCTGTTTCCGGGACCTAAATTAGCAGCAATACAATCTGCTCCAACCGGACCTATGGTCCAATCACCTGTTGCGGCTATATCAGGTTTTTGATATCCCCTTCTATTGGGTCCCCAACTGCTAGAAGGACCTATTTCTCCAGGTATTCTTCCAGTACTTCTTAATATAGTATCAATATCATAATACTGTGCTCTATTAGAAAAATTTGCAACTGCTATTACTGAAGGATGATTTTGAAAACTACTCACCATTGTTTTGTATTGGTCTGGCAAAACATAATGGTCTATCTCAGGTAAAATAGTATTTAAAGGTAAAGGTGAATACACCATATCTGACAACCCAAATGCCCCCATCGTCCAAACATCGATCTTCCCATTACCAGTTGTTTTTAAACTAAACAATAATTGATTGGAATCAGGTTCTTGCATATGGACTTGCATTAAATATTTATCGCCTTGTAATTCGGAATAAAAATCTACAATTCCCAAAATTTGATTGGAATCATTTCTGATTGTATCTGTTTGTAATCCTATTATGTTTTGAATATTGTGATAAACTGTTGTTCCCCTTTCTTCATAAGTTCCAGAAGGCAAATTAGCTCCCACAGCAAATTGCACATTATTAAAATCAGCAGTATCAGCCCACAACTCATAAAAAACAGCTCCATATCCTAGTGCCGAATTAGATTTATATTTAAACCAGGTAAATGTTGTATCGGAACTAATTTGATGTTCTAAATGCCATTTATATGAATTAAAATCTCCGGCATTACCAGCAGCCGCAACAAATGCTCTACCGGGTTTATAGTTCATTAAACTATCTATTAATAGTGATGCAGCATCTGTTCCATCGTGAGAACCTAAATAGTCACCCATTGAAATATTAATAACACATGGCATGTTGTAATTTTCTGCCTCATCATAAATGTATTTTGTAGCATCTACTACTGTAGAAAGCCAATTACTAACTCCTTCATTACTGGCAACAGCAATGATACTAGCTTCTGGTGCTACACCAGCATAATCATTTACTGCCAAACCATTTCCACAAGCGATACCTGCTACATGGGTACCATGGTCTACACCATTATGGTCAAAATGGGTACAAGAAGCATTGTTGATAGAAGTAGAATCCCAAACTTTACCATAACCATACCCACTAGAACCATCATCTGTTTCATATTGATCCCAAATTTTTAAGATTCTAGTATTTCCCAAAGTATCTTTAAAATCAGGATGGTCGATATCCAAACCTGTGTCTATAATTCCCATCAACACATTTTTTCCGGTATAACCGGTATACAATGGTGAAATACCTTGATGAACAGGAACAACATTATTATGAATCAACATAGTATCACTTAAAAGCTGTCCTTTACCAATACTATATTCGATATATTCAACAAAGTTTTTTTTAGAAAATTCTTTTAATTGAGAAGCAGGAATTTCAGCCTGAACTATATTGGTCATGCTTAATTTAGAAATCCCACCTATTCTTTTTATTTCTTCTTTAATTTGAAATGTATTTCCTCTAACAAAAACTGCTATTTTTTGATTAGGTTGAGCTTGATTAATTGCTGCCCTCAATGCAAAATTGATTTTAGCTTCTTGTGCCCATAACACTGATAAACAACAATATAAAAAACCAAAAAATATACTTCTCATAGACATAAATGTACTAAACTTTAAGAATACATGTATTCTTAACTTCGATTATAATTTGTATCATTACAAAAATTAAATTTAAAAGGTGGCAGTAATTAAAACAATAGAAGCTGATAACCATAGAATTACTATAGTTGGGGATGATATCATACGTGTTTATAGTAGAGGTGATGTTACTAAAGAAGGAGTTGAAAGTGTATTCCATGAAATTTCATTAATAGCAAATGGGAAAAAAATGTTGATGTTAATAGACCCTACTGAAGAAAAATCAATGAACAATGAAGCCCGAAAAATGATTAAACAATTAGGCGAGATACATTGCAATGGCATGGCTGTTATTACCAGAAAAGACCACATTAAAAGAATTGCTAATATTCTTATTAAAATTGATAATCCTAAGTTCCCATTAAAAATGTTTACCGATAATACAGAAGCTGAAAATTGGCTTAAATCACTATAATTCAACGTATTTAGGAATCTCGTTCAAAAACTCAAAGCTGTTAGTTTCAAAATCAATTTGACAACAATAGTGATTAATTCCATTGCTCACAATTAAGTAAGGAACTTTAAAAACCATATTGTATCTAGCTATTTGCTCAAAAGTTTCTTGAGTAACTTTAACATTTGGAGCCTTAAATTCAATTAATACATAAGGTTTTGAGTCTTTATAAAATAATGCATCAGCCCTTTTTTGCAACTCATTTAGTTTTAATCCTTTTTCAATCGCAATTAAACTCGCAGGATATTTTTTATCATGAATTAAGTATTGAATAAAATTCTGACGCACCCATTCTTCAGGGGTTAACACCAAATATTTTTTTCTGATGCTGTCAAAAATAAATTCCTTCCCTCCTTCCTTCTTAATTTTAATAGGATATTGAGGTAAGTTTAATTTTTCCATTACAAAGAAACCGCCGCTTTTATGTGTGGATGTGGGTCGTAATTTACCAACTCAAAATCTTCAAACTTAAAATCGAAAATACTCTTTACATCAGGATTTATTTTCATTTGAGGTAATTTTCTAGGTTCACGAGTCAATTGCAATTGTGCTTGCTCAATATGATTATTGTACAAGTGTACATCACCAAAAGTATGTATAAACTCTCCGTATTCTAAGTTACAAACCTGTGCTACCATCATCGTTAATAAAGCATAAGATGCAATATTAAATGGAACTCCTAAAAAGGTATCAGCACTTCTTTGGTACAATTGACATGATAACTTTCCTTCGGTTACATAAAACTGGAAAAAAGCATGACATGGAGGCAAAGCCGCTTTATTATTGGCTACATTTTCAGCAAATGAGACAGTGGTATCTGGCATTACACTTGGGTTCCACGCAGAAACCATTAATCTTCTACTATTAGGATTTGTTTTAATTTGTTCAATTACATCAGATAATTGATCTATTCCTTCACTGTTCCAGTTTCTCCATTGATGACCGTAAACAGGACCTAAATCACCATTTTCATTTGCCCATCCATCCCAAATTTTTACACCATTTTCTTGTAAATATTTAATATTGGTATCACCATTAATGAACCACAACAACTCATGAATGATTGATTTTAAATGGAGTTTTTTGGTTGTTAAACAAGGAAACCCTTCGTTTAAATCAAATCGCATTTGGTAACCAAAACAACTGATGGTTCCTGTTCCTGTTCTGTCACCTTTTTGAACACCATTGGTTAAAACATGGTCTAATAAATCTAAGTATTGCTGCATGAGTTCAATTAATTAATCAACCAAAATTCGCAGAAAATTCATTTAAATTAAAGCCTTGTTAATAATGTTTAATAACTTAGTGAGACACTTTCAGCACGGTCATATAAATATGAGCGTTTTGAACGATGTTCTAACTAATTCCGCTGAATAGCGGAATCTGTTTTTTATTAATTAAATGATAAAAATTAAATCAACATATCTTTTAACTACTTCAGTAATACTTTTTACTTTGTTTTTAGTGGTTACTGCTTGGTTTAATCGCTTTTCGGCTGATGATTTTTATTTTATTGGAGAACTAAAAACAAAATCATTTTCTGAACTCTACCAACAGCTATACTATAAATGGCATGGCAGGTGGACCAGTAATTTTGTACAGTTATTGAGTTTTAGATTTATAAAAAGTTTATTTGTTTTAAATCTCATTAGTTTCGCAATTCTGTTTTTAAGTTTTTGGTCGTTTTTGAAAACCATTTTAGTTCAATTCAAAACAGAACTTAGCAAATCTATGCAATTGATTTTTAGCGGAGTTTTCATGATGATTTTCTTCTTTTGTTGTGTGGAACCATCTAGCACTTGGTTTTGGCATACTTCTTCTGTAGTTTATTTATGGAGTATTGCTGCCCTTTTGTTTGCTTTCAGTATTTTTTTTAAAGAGAATATTTCTATTTTAAATTACCTTCTATTAGCTATTAGTTGTATTTATTTGGGTGGATCGAATGAACCTCTAGCTATCATTACTATAATATCCTCAGGATTCTTGTTCTACAAAAAGAAAGAAAAGAAATTCATTCTTGGAACAATGCTCATATTTCTTTCACTATCAATAGATTTCATGAGTTCAGGTACCCAACATAGAGATGAAATCACTCCAGGGTTAAGCTTCATTAATTTGATTCTTTATACTGGATATGGAAGTACAAAATTTCTATTCTTCGATTTTTACAAAACATTTCTTCCTGCTATTTTTCTTTCTGTTCCCTTTTATTGGTTAGGAAAACAAACTAACAACACTCAATCATTTCAGCTTAAAAAAGAAGTTATTTATTCAGTACTACTGATTTTTTCGGTCGTTATCATAAATCAATTTTTAGTGATTTATCCCCTAGGTGGTTTAGCACCAAATAGAGCCACCACAGCTTCTTCTATTATCATTTGTTTTACTTTGGTTCGATTCTTTTTTCTTTTGGGAAACTCAAGTTTCCAAATGAATATTACTCCATTTTTATACCTCCATCTAAAAGGAATTTTCATTTTCGTTCTCATCACTTTCTTTTATCATTATCAATATTCCAAAGCTTATGATGAGCGAATGAAACAGATTGTCAATTCAAATGAAGAAATCATCAAAGTAAAACCATTGCCATATTCAGGATATATTTATTCTGCTGAGATTACTACAGACACATCCCATTTCTTAAATCAACATTTAAAAAACGGATTAGGATTAAAACAAGAAATTGTTTTAGAAGATTAACTATTCAGGTTTTAGTTGAATGTCTTTTTTAATCAAACTACGGAAATCACTTTTTCCAAGAATTTCAATATCCTCAGTATAGATTTCATACCCAGGAACTTCAACCATCATATTGTATTTACCCACCGGTAAAATCATAATGTAACGCCCTGAAATAGGATTGGTTAAATAAGTACCGTACAACTCATCTGTTTGTAAATCTAACACAGAAATAAACACATCTTTGATGATCTCGGCAGTATCACCCGGAGTTACATAACCTTTAATCACCGTGTATTCCGGGTCTACCTCATTAAAAGTAACTCCATACAAATCGTAATCACCCGAACCACCTGCACGAATAGCTGAAATATATCCTGTTCTTCCACTCTCCGACTCACGATAATTAGTATTGTCTTCAGGAGTATTTAAAGGATAACCAACATTTTTTACATCACTAAAATTTCTTTTTACTTGATCCCAAGTGGCTTTAAAAATATCATAGCCCCCCATACTGGTATGGCCTTTAGAGCTAAAATAAAGCGTTCTCCCATCAGAAGTAATATTTGGAAAATCTTCATCAAAAGAGGTATTTACTGATGGTCCTAAGTTTTGAGCAGGTCCCCATTCTCCATTTGGTAATTTTCTCGACACATATAAATCTACCCCTCCATAACCACCTTCACGGTCGCTGGCAAAATAAATGGCATCTCCATTTTTAGTAATACTTGCTGCAATTTCGTGGTTTTTACTGTTAATTACTTTAGGTAATTTTTCTACATTTTTTACTTCGTTGTTTTCAAACTCAGCAATAAATAAATCACCATAATAAGCACTGTTTTCAAAATATAAAAGTAAAATATCACCTTCGGCAGACATCCCAACGATTTCCTCAGAACCATTTAACGTATTAATGTTTTGGTCTAATTTTCTGGCTTTGGTAAATGCTCCATTTTTCACCTGAGAAATGTAAATTTCTGAATGATAATTTCCGGTAATCATTTTCTCACTTCCATCATCCCTTTTTGAGTTGAAAATAATAAATGACTCATTTTTAGGAACAAATGGATAGTAATCTTTGTATTTAGAATTGATGTTTTCTCCTAAATTTTCAAAGCTAACATCCAATGGGAATTTTATTAACTCCATGGCATTGTAGCAATACTCTATTTGCTTGTTTACATCAATTAAATTTTCTTCACTCCCTTTGTTCATCGATTTAAACTTGCGGTACATTTCAATGGCTTCTTTAAAACGATAAGCAAAATGATAAGCTCTACCCAATAAATAATATGCGTTGGGATCAACTTCTTCTGATTGAACTGCTTTTTCTAAAAAAGGAACCGCTTTGGCTTTATCAATATTGGTATTTAAATAACAAACACCAATACGGTAATTGTATTTTACGTTTTTAGGGTCGTCTTGCAATAAATCGAGATAATCGGCTAAGGCAGCCATAAAATTACCATCGTTAAAACGCTCTGAAGCTTCTTTAGGGTTTACTTCTTGAGCAAAAACCGAAGTGCAAAATGCAACAAAAAGTACTAAAATTGGTAAACGCATATTTTTGGGTTTATTAACGCAGCGCAAAAATAGAATGTATTTCTGCAAAACACAATATTTTGGCGATAAATTAAAATTGATCTTAGACTATTTAATTGCTTAACGATTTATTGTTAAATTTAAATAATGAAAAATCTCCTTGTCATATTGATTATTTTGTTGGTTGCTGTTGGATGTAGTGATAATGCCAATAGTCAAGTTAGTTTAGTTGAAACTGATATTATTGCTTCTGAAGGTAATAAAATTCAATATCCAAAATGGCTAACTTTATTATATCCAGACTCGATAATTAATAATGAATGGATACAATATCAATCAATCGTCAAGTTTATTGAATTAAATGATTCAATTAGTTATTGTATTTATGAATCAATTGGTGGTGTTTGTTCTAACACATATTTAGCTACTCATAAATACAATAAAAAGTTACAATCTATAGTTATTGCTGAGAATTGCGACCATGATTTATCAATTCCAAATTATTCATGGAAAGAATATAAATTAAAAGATGATTATATTATCGAAATAACTGAATTTATTCAGTCTGTCCCTATTGAGTTTTTGAATGAGGAAGGACAATTTAATGATGGTGAAACTTTTGAAGACTTTGAATTATTAGAATATAAATATTATTCTTCAATAGAAATTACCGAAACTGGAGAGATACTAGATTTAAATAAAGAATCTAATATTGTTTCTAATAAGAATTTCAACATTCAATTAATTGCATGGGATTCTATAGAAGTAAATGAAAAGGAAATTCTTAAAGAATGTTGGGGTAACTTCAAAACTCAATTAAGAAATAAAAATATTGACAGCACATTATCATTAATGTCATTCCCCTTAACAGGAGAATGGGGTTTTGTTTTAGGGTTAAAAAAGGAAGGTGAGTTGTTAACGAAAGAACACTTTAAAGTTGGTTTTAATCAAATATTTACAAAATCCGTTATTACTCAATTACTTAATCAAAATATTGAACAATTAGATATTATTTATAATCTCGATTCAAAACATGTAGATGGATTTAGAATCGGTACTGATATTGGAGATGATGAATTTGAAGCAAATAGGTTTTTTAACTTCTGTAAAATTGGAAATACATACAAATTATGCCACATTTGGCATGCTGGATAACTATAAAATGAAAAACCTCCTTGCCACATTGATTGTATTATTGATTACTCAAACTGGTTTTGGTCAAGATTCTATTCCTAAAATCAAATTAAAACCAATTAATATTCTTGATGAACTCAGAAAAAAAGAAAATATTGAACTCGAAAAGGAACGGTTAAATGATAGTTTAAATAATAGTGCTACTTGTAAAGAGAGTTGGGTGGAATACTATAAACTGCTCAAAAAAAATGATGAGGAATTAAAGAAAATAAAGAAAAAAGTTAGTGAAATGAATAATAACAATCATACTGGCTATTATTATTTTGTTGTTCGAAAATGCAATTCTGAAAAATTTGATTTTAAAGGTTGTGGAAATTTTATACTCTTAAAAAGATGTACAGATTATGAATATTCAATCAACAAACAAGAAAAATCTACTTTGTTACTAGATGGTCCAAGTGGAGGGGTCTTCTACTTTGATGATTTAAACATTCATAAACCAAAAATACCTTTAGGAGTTCCTTCAAAAGAAATGTAATCCTCCCCACTCTATTGGTCCACTCCAAGGCATAACTCTTACTATATAACTCCAACCATAACATCAAAAGCGAGCTATTGAGGAATCTCCTCATCACTATCATAACCTAAAATTGGTTACTTTAGCATAATAATAAACTCATATATGATAGTGTTTAATATAAATAAAATTGTTTTCGTAACATCTCTTTTTATTATAAATCACCTTTCTTATTCTCAGTCTTATTATAAGACAAAATTCTCTTCATACAATATTTCTTATAATGGAAAAACATATGATTTGGAAATACGTGGAAATAATGAAAATTATGTGATTACCATAGCACTTATGTCATACGATATTTTTAATAATCAAGGGTATATTCAATTAGGAAACAATCAACATCATGAATTTGTCAAAGCTCTAATAGAGGCAAAACAAAAGTATGAAGAATGGATGGAAAGAATTAAACAAAGTACTCAAACAGAAAGACTTGAACCACTCGAGATAGCTTTTGAAACTGAAATACGTTTTAGGTATGGAGGAAGGTGGCTAATAAGTGATAAAATTAAACTAACATGGATTTTACAAAAGAATAATGAAGAAAATCTAGAATATTTATTAAGAATATCAACTGGAAAGATTCATAATGAGTACAATAAATCTGAAACTCATACAGGGTTTGGAATAGTTTTTAATTCAGCAAGTGAGATCCAAGCTTTACTTGATGAATTGACTGATGAAAAAATTAAAGCTGCCTTAAATACTAGAAAACTATTGCATGATAATTAATTATCCAAAAATGCTAAATAAATAGAAGCTGTAGCTAGTAAATAGCAACTAAGAAAAATGCCATCCATATTTTTTATACAAACGTGCCCAGCCTAATCCATGCCCATTATCGGTAGTATTTTCTTCTGTTTTCATAGCACTAAATGAATCAACTTTAAAGTCCTCCACATTGTAAACTAAAACTTCTTATTAAACCGTTTGTAACAGTTTTAGAATTTCCATTACCATCATACAAAGTACAGTTAAATATCGCTTTTGTAATTTTTTCAGATTCTATCCCACTATTAGTTGAAAGTTCTGTTATCTCAAAATTACTCCCTGTTTGAGTGCCTACCCCTAAATCCGTTGACCAATAAACTCCACTGCCATCTACATAAAAAACAACTACACCGTTTGTTTCATTAATTGTACTCCCAAATGGTTGAACTCCTATATTAAAGATTGAAGATAAATCAGAGCATTGGGTGGGTTGAGTAGCAAGAACTTTTACTACTGTATAACCACCTATATTAGTACTACTAAATACTTGTTGTAATTGTGAACTTTGTTCTTCACGATATCCAGCTGTAGCTGATCCTCCACTCTCGCCAGCAGCACTAGCATAGTTATTTATCCCCGATTGAAATAACACTTCTGTTCCGTCCACATTTATTCTGAAATAATAGTCTGATGTAGGTATTGTTCCTCCAGTTCCTCCAGTTGGATTTGATACTACCGAAACTGTTGAATCGGGTGTAGAATCCTCATCTTTACTACAACTAGACATTATTGTAGTTAATACTAAACTTAATACAAATATTTTTTTTATTGTTGTAGTCATGTTTATTGCTATTAAATTATAATATTATTTATCTACAACCATTCTTCCTGTGCAGGATGTTGATGTACTACTTGAATTACAATTTACATCACACCATTCTAATATCCATTGCGTTGAAGTTTCTGAAATATAAAGAGTTCCACTTGTAGATAAAAAGTTGTTTCCCAAATTAGGAATAAAAGTTAATAGTGCTTTTCCCGCATCTGGAAATGGATTTTGTTCTAATGGAAATTCACCGGCTGATATTACGCTACCTAATTTTATATCCATATCTCCTCCTACAGGGAAAGTCCCTACCACATCTGCATTTACTTCTTTTGAGTCATTAGATAATACAGCAGTTAAAGTAAGTGTTGATAAACCAGTAAAAACATTAGGGGTACACACTGCTTCATTATTTGTAAGTGTAGCTGTACATGGAGAAGGATAACTTGTAGTACTTCCTCCTCCCCCTCCAGTGGATACTACCGGGGCTGTTGGTTCAGGTGTAGAATCTTCATCTTTACTACAACTAAACATTATTGTAATTAATACAATACTCACTACAACTAACTTCTTCATATTCATGTTATCTAGTTTTTATAATTTATAATATAAATGTACATCTTAAAAAGATAAGAGACTCATTATTGTTTAATAATTTGCTTTTTCTTTTTATATGGTTAGTTTTTTTATAAAAATAACTTCACTTTGTTCAAATCCATTTTGATTTACCAATTAGGATTAATTCTAAAAGTACTCAAAATATTAAAAGTTTAGATTATTCGTTAATTTAGTATAATGAATTCAAGGAATAATAATCAGTTGACTGAACTTAGTTTTAAATGTCCAAAAAAATGGAGTGACATGACTCCTATGGATAATGGAAGACATTGTTCGGATTGTAATCAAGTAGTTCATGATTTTTCAAAAATGAATACTGATGAACTAACTAATCAATTAAATTCTATAAAGGAAACACATACTTGTGGAAATTTCTATGCTCATCAGCTTAAAAATCCATTTGATAATTGGAAAGATAGCATAGTATTTCTTTATCAAAAGTTAGCAACCTCTAACAATAGAAAAATTCCTTTTCTGAAACCTGTTTCTCTTTTATTAGTAACTAGTCTACTAATTGCAACTGGATGCCACAGAAAATTAAGAGGTAGAATGGTAGCTACCAAAAACTGTAACAAGACGAAAAGCCCTACAGTTCAAACTCTTGATTAAATAAAAATGAAAAACCTACTTGCCATATTGATTGTTTTGATTGTTGCTCAAACTGGCTTTGGGCAAACTAAAGATACCACTAAGGTATATTGGGGTAATGGTACACTTAAATATATTGAATATAACTCTCCTCAAAAATATACTGATTCTGATGGTGTGGAAAATTTAATAATATTAATTGTCTCTGAATATTATAATGAATCTAATGTGAAAATTTCAGAAAAAGAGTTTATTAGTAAATATGGTACTGAGCTAATAGATAGTATCAACGCACATAAGCAAAAAGAGATTGAAGCCAAAGAACTTAAGTTAAAAAAAGATAATCCAACCAGTTATAGTTACTCTGAACTTATAAAAAGTGCAGATAACTTATTTTTTAATAAAGAATATCAAAAGGCACTTGAATATTATAAAAAAGCTTCTGAAATAAAACCAGATGAAAAGTACCCAAGTAATAAAATTGATGAACTAAAGGCATTAATTAAGCTTCAAAATAAATAATGAAAAACCTCGTCCTCATATTGATTATTTTGATTGCTGCTCAAACTGGGTTTGGGCAAGAAGATAAAACCATACTTCATGAGTTGATAAATTCATTTGAATGTCCTAAAGGTTGGAAGATGGAACTATCACTTAAAAATGACTTTAAATCTTTTTACGACAAAAATCAAGTTGGGCTAATAACATTCACTAATGAAACTCGATTCGTTGAGTTAATGGTTTATAAAAATGAAGTTTTAAAAGATTCATTATTTAATTATGAACATCACCAACAGGATATTAATTCATCTTGTAAGAATTTTAATACATCTGGACCTTTTATAATTTCTTCTTTTGAAAAATTGGACTTATTCATTGTTCCAAGATTATGTCCAAATTGTGACTTTGAAGAAGATAAAAAATGTAAATTACTTGCAAAAGAAATTTCAATTTGGATTCACAAATCTCTAAAATGAAAAACCTCCTTGCCATATTGATTGTTTTGGTTGCCGCTCAAACTGGGTTTGGGCAAACCGATAATGATGGATGTCCTTCTATAATTGATACTTTAACACATAATAAGGTTTTCACATTTGTAGACAAAATGCCAGAAGTTGACGGTGGTATGGAAGTTTTATTTAAAGAATTGTTTACCAATATAAAATCTCAAAACAAAGATTGTTATAGTAGTAAATTCATTGTTGCATTTATTGTAAATCCAGATGGCAAACTAACTGGAAAAAGAATAGTAAGGGACCAATGTGGAGATGTAATAGCCAATCAAATATTAGAGATTATAGACAATGTAAAATGGATTTCTGGTTCATGCGATGACAAAAATGTTTCAGTATTATTTACTTTACCTGTTACCATTGATTTTAGATAACATCTAAAACTTTCCTATTAATACTCTATTTTAATTATCAATTTTTCTTCAAGTAAAAAATCTTCTACTCTTTTATTATATAAATATATTGGTTTTGCTCCTTCATACTTTATTCTTCCAACTGGACTCCAACATATAGATTTTATAATTATGTCTCCAACTTTATACTCAATTAAAAGCCTTGCATCTAGAATTCTTACTATAGTGTCTTTAACTAAATTGTCATATCTAAAAACACTAATAAATTTCTCTATCTTTTCCTTATCGGTAATATTTGTTACCTCTACTTCTTCTTTATTTTTTATTTCATCACAATCAATATTTATGAGGTATGTAGAAAACTGAGGAAGTGAATAGATAATTATATTATCAATTTTTAATCTTACTTCTTCAAATTCATTTTTACAATTTTTACTTAACCAATCTTCCCATCCTTCCAAATCTTTATCATAAACTGAATATGTTTGTTGTAATGAAGGATTTAGTAACTCCACTTCTGGAATACA
>JACJZA010000007.1 GCA_020635825.1 Flavobacteriales bacterium | reverse complement strand
ATCTTCAGGATAAGTATTAGAATTAAATCCACCACAAAGGTCAAAATCTTCTTTCCAAACCAGCCAGCAGGGTGAAGGAATAGAACATTCTTTATATATTTCTGAATAATTTTGATTCGATAGGGTTAATCCATTTAACCATTTTTCATAGTTCTTGTATCCATTTCCTAATTCACCTTCTGAAAAGTATTTGACTAAACCAGTAACAATATTTCCTTTTCCATTTTTTAAAGCATTTACCATTAATTCCAACTTGTTATGACTCATTAAATCATCTGCATCCATTCGAGTAATAAATTGACCATTCGAATTGTTGTAGCCTGTTTTAAGCGCATCAATAATCCCATTTCCTTGATTCTTTAAAACTATAATGTTGGGACATTTGTTAGAATAGATATTTAATGTTTCCAAGCTATCATCTGAGGAATGGTCATTAATAGCAATCAATTCCCAATTTGAGTAGGTTTGGTTTATAATAGAATCTATAGTTTGATGTAAAAATGCAGATGCATTTTTTACTGGCATTATTATACTTACAAGAGATTGCTTAGAAGTCAACATGAAGTTTAACATTCAATTGACGAGAAGTAAGATAATTAGGAACAGCATAATTTCTACCGGTCACATCTTCTACCCACAAATAAGAAATTACATTGTTAATTTGAAGTAAATTAAATACTTCGACACTTATCCAAGCATTTTTAAGGTTTCTAAGCATCCCATTTTTACTTTCTTTTCTTTCATCTTTAATTACATAAGAAAACCCTAAATCTACTCTTCGGTAAGCAGGCATTCTAAATGTTTGTTGATATCGTTCATGTTTATTGTTTGGTCCAAATGGAAGCCCCATTCCATAATATAGTGCAATGTGCATTTTTAAACTAGGTAATTTTGGTAGGTAATCCTGAAAATAAAGAGAGAAATTAACTCTTTGATCGGTTGGTCGAGGTATGTAACCGGGCTCAATTCTAACACTATCAACAGCAATATCATTTACACTATAGCCTGAAATAATTTTTTCGCCATCACTGTTATAATAGTCATAGTAAAAATCATCTAAAATATCTTCTTGGGTTTTCATTACAGATAAACTAAACCATGATTCAACACCTTTAACAAACTCACCATTAATTTTAAAATCTGAACCAATTGCATATGCTTTTGCATTGTTTTTGGCATAGTATCTTATTCTTACATTATCCAGCTCATAAGGAATTACATTTTCCATATGTTTATAGTATAGTTCAGCCACAAATTTAAAAGGACGATTCCAAGCTTTAAAATTGTGGTCAGCTCCTAAAACAGCTTGATAAGAACGTTGAGATTTAATTTCTTTATTAATACTTCCATCAAAAAATCTCATTTCACGGTAAAATGGAGGTTGGTAATATACTCCTCCTGAAATTCTAAATAAATAATCGTGTTTCCAATTAGGTTGAATAGAAAAAGAACCTCTAGGGCTAAAAAGGAATTCACGGTTTAAATCCCAATAATTTCCTCTTGTTCCTAATGTAAAAGTATATTTTACAGTATCTTTTTCCCATCTCCAATCTCTTTGAATGTAAGCAGAATAACGATTGCTATTTAATTCAACTTTCGATTTAAGTAAATAATTTAATTCTAAAAGCTGATTTGCTTGAGCTTCGGGGTTAGTGTATCCAACAGAATCCGATGGGTGAGGGGTAAGATAACCTGTTGAATCAATAATTCCCCATTCACTTATTTTATCTTTTATAAATTCGTGTTGGTATTTTACTCCCCAATGTGTAATGTGTTTTTCTTTAATGCTTCTCCCTTTGTGTTCTACATTAAAAACAGTGGCATCTAATTGATTTCTGGCGTGGTCAAGGAAAGTGCCTATTCCTCGATTGTATTTAACATCTCCAAAGTTATCTTTACTTAAATCGCGCTCTAATTCATCAATACGATAACCTCCTTCAATATCATATTTTTCATCTTCTAAATCGCGATAGGCAGAAGTAATTAGTTTTAGTTCTGTATTTGCTTTAGGTCTAAAAGTATTAGTGATTGCACCAAAATAAGTTTGGTATTGGTCAACTTCTTGTCCATCAAAATAAACAGTAAGTTGGAGTGCTTCATTTATGGTTCCGAAATCTGTTTCACGGGTTCCCGGAATAAAATAATACTTGTTACGAGCGACATTACCTAGGAAGCCAATTTCCCATTTTTCAGATATATCGTAAGTTAAATAGGTTTGAACATCATAAAAAGATGGGCGGTAGTCTCCATCTGTATCTAAGCTTTGTAAAACATATTTATTGGTTTTGTAACGAAAACCATTAAGATAGGTAAAGCGATGGTTTTTACTAGACCCTCCAAAATTAAATAGTACACCTTGTAGACTTAGTGTGGCTGAACCTTCAAAATCATCAGGCTCTTTGTATTGTATATCTAAGACTGATGACATTTTATCCCCGTATTTAGCATCAAAACCACCGGCAGAGAATTCTACACTCTCAACCATGTCAGAATTGATGAAACTTAATCCTTCTTGTTGTCCACTACGGATTAAAAATGGACGAAAAATCTCAATATCATTCACATAAATAAGGTTTTCATCGTAATTTCCACCTCTAACAGAATACTGAGAACTCAATTCGTTATTGGAAGAAACACCCGGGAGAGTTTTTAATATAGCTTCAAAACTACCCGATGAACTTGTAAAACCTGAAGCTAAATTGGGTTGAATTTTAACCATCGTTCCACCTCTGTTTTTTTCTTCTTGAAACTCAAATTCACTAATGGTGGTTGTTGATTTTTTTAGAGTTACATTGTAAGTAAAACTTTCATTCGTTTTAAGATTGAATTTTTCCTGAACAGAATGATAACCAATAAAAGTAATGCCAACCATCACATCTTTTTCGGCAGGAATTATTAATTTAAAATAGCCATTTTTGTCAGATGTTACACCTTTAGTACTACCAACAACGGCAATGCTTGCACCTTCAATTGGTTTGTTGTTGTCAGTAAGTTGACCTTTTAATATTGCTGTATTTTGAGCCCAGATAGTGCTAGTTCCCAAAACAAAAAAAAGAATATATAAAACGTGTTTAAAACTCACTTTAGTAGCGTAGTCAAAATTTATAAGGATTTCAAAAGTAGCTAAAATGTTCAAGCTATAAACCAATATTTTTCTTATTTATTGCTAAATGTAAGGTTGAATTTTCCATTTACATAAATATTTTGCCATTGGTGTAGTTAAGTTTTGGATGCCATTTTAATTTGGCTACATTCGTAAAGATTTATTTAATTAGATAAAAATTACACATATGAAAAGATTTTTAATGTCGGTAGCACTTTGCGTTAGTTTGATAAGTATACAGGCACAAAACAAAATTGAGTTTGAGCAATACAAACTTAAAAATGGATTAAATGTCATTTTACATGAAGACCATTCTACTCCAATTGTTGCAGTTACAGTCTTATATCATGTAGGTTCAAAAAACGAAGATCCGGAAAGAACAGGTTTTGCCCATTTTTTTGAACACTTATTGTTTGAAGGATCAGAAAATATAGAAAGAGGTGAATATATGAAATTGGTTCAAAGTAATGGAGGTATATTGAATGCTAATACTTCTTTTGATAGAACATTTTATTTCGAGATTTTACCATCAAATCAATTAGAATTAGGTTTGTGGTTAGAATCTGAAAGAATGTTACATTCTAAGATTGACGAAACAGGTGTAGAAACTCAAAGAGAGGTTGTAAAAGAAGAATACAGACAACGATATGATAACCAGCCTTATGGCACTTTCTTGCCAGAAATGTTTAAAAGAGCATTTACAGAACATCCTTATCAATGGGTGCCAATTGGTTCTTTAGAACACTTAAATGCAGCTAAAATTGATGAGTTTAGAGAGTTTTATAAAACATATTATGTTCCTAATAATGCAACTCTTTCGATTGCCGGAGATTTTAATAAAGCTGAATTAAAAAAGTGGATAGATAAATACTTTTCTGATATACCTGTGGGTACTAAAGAAATGAATCGTCCAAAAGTAGTGGAACCAATTAAACATGAAGAAATCAGAGATACAGTTTATGATAATATTCAATTACCTGGTGTAATGATGGGGTATCATACTCCTGCTCAAGGATCTGCTGATTCTTATGCAGTAAGTATGTTGGCTCAAATTTTATCTCAAGGAAAAAGTTCTCGTATGCAAAAAAGCATTGTTGATGAGCAACAAAAAGCTTTATTTGTGGGAGCATTTCCTTTCCCAACAGAAGACCCAGGAATGGCTTTAATGTTTGGAATTACCAATATGGGAGTTTCTATCGATGAATTAGAAGCATCTATTGATAAAGAGGTAGAAAAAGTTCAGACAGAGTTGATTAGTGAAGAAGAATTCCAAAAATTAAAAAATCAGATTGAAAATGATATGATTTCTCAAAACTCAAAAGTGGAAGGTATTGCTGAATCGTTAGCTAATTACTTTGTTTACTATGGAGATGCAAATCTTATCAATACTGAAATTGATAGATACATGAAAGTTACACGTGAAGATATTAAGCGTGTGGCTAATGAATATTTCAGAAAAGACAATAGAGTGGTATTACATTATTTACCTAAGTCTGAACAAAAATAAATTCAAGAAAATAAATTATCATAAGATAAAAAAGATAGAAATGAAAAAAATATTCTCAATAATTAGTGTAGCATTGATTTTTTCAACTGCTGCCTATGCACAAAAATTAGACAGAAGCAAAAGACCAGGACCTGGGGCTGCTCCTGAAATTAAGATAGGTAAAACAGAATCTTTTACTCTTGAAAATGGCTTAAAAGTGTTTGTGGTTGAAAATCATAAATTACCTAAAGTTGCTTTCTCTTTGTCGCTAGACGTTGATCCGATAATGGAAGGTGATATGGTAGGTTATACAGCTGCCATGGGTGAATTGTTAAGCACAGGAACAAAAAACCGTACAAAAGATGAATTAAATAAAGAAATAGATTTTATCGGTGCTGATTTGAATACTTATTCTTCAGGTATATATGCTGCTTCTTTGAAAAAACATCAAGAAAAACTATTAGACATCATGTCTGATGTATTAATGAATGCTGATTTTAAACAGGAAGAATTAGATAAAATTAAAAAGCAAGTGCTTTCTGGTCTACAAACTTCAAAAGATAATCCAGATGCAATTGCAGGAAACGTAAAATCAGTGTTGCTTTATGGTAAAAATCATCCTTATGGTGAAATTACTACCGAAGAAACGGTAGAAGCATACACTTTAGATAAATGTAAGGAATATTACAATACTTATTTTAAGCCCAATGTTGCTTATTTAGCAGTTGTAGGTGATATTACAGTAAAAGAAGCAAAACCACTAATTGAAAAGTATTTTGCTAAATGGCAAAAAGCCGAAGTTCCTGTAAATAAGTATAAAACCCCAATGGCTCCTGAAAAAACAAAAGTGGCTTTTGTTCATAAGGAAGGTGCTACTCAGTCTTTAATTAACATTACTTATCCTATCAACTTAAAACAGAATAGCCCTGATGTAATTAAAGCAAAAGTGATGAATTCCATTTTAGGTGGAGGTTCTACCGCACGTTTATTCATGAATTTACGTGAAGGACATGGATACACTTATGGCGCTTATTCAAGTATTTCTCCAGATGAATTAGTAGGTAGTTTTAATGCTAGTGCAAAAGTTAGAAATGAAGTAACTGATAGTGCCGTAACAGAATTTATGAATGAGTTGAAAAGAATGGTAGCTGAAAAGGTAACTCAAGAAGAATTAGATGGAGTTAAAAATTACATGACAGGTACATTTGCTTACACTTTACAAGATCCTCAAACCATTGCAAGATTTGCAATCAGTACTGAGAAATATAAGCTACCAGCAGATTATTATGCTAATTATCTTAAAAATTTAAATGCTGTAACGATAGAAGATATTAAAGCAATGGCTGAAAAATACATTAAGCCTGAAAATGCTCATATATTAATAGTTGGAGATAAAGAACAGGCTGAAAAAGTAGCCAAATTCTCAGCAGATAATAAAGTTGATTTTTATGATTATTACGGAAACGATTTTGTAGAATCACTAAAACCTGCTCCGGATGGCGTAACAGCTAAAACAGTAATGGATAAAGCAGTTGAGGCTAAATATGGTATGCCTAAAGGAAAAGGATTAGATAAGAAGTTGAAAAAAATTAAAGACATTACGGTTAAAATGAATGCTTCTATCCAAGGGCAAACCATTAGTGTTTCTCGTTACCAAAAAGCACCAAACAAATTTGCAATGGTAATGTCTATGGGAACAATGGTTATCCAAAAACAGACTTATAATGGTACTGAAGCAAAAGTAAGTGGAATGCAAGGAAATAAAACCCTAGAAGGTGATGAGTTGGAAGATATGAAAGCAAGTGCTGAAATGTTTGGAGATACAAAAGAAGATACTAAAAACACTTACAACTTGTTAGGAATAGATAATTTGGATGGAGTGGAAGCATATAAAATTGAGAAAACAACTCCTTCTGGAAGCAAAGAAACAGAGTGGTATAATGTAGCTACCGGATTACCGGTAAAAACAATGCAAGTAAAAGATAGCCCGGAAATGGGAGGAAGTATTGTAATTACTTCTTTATTTGAAGATTATAAAGAAGTAAATGGGATGAAATTTGCTCATAAAATTACCCAAAGCTTTGGTCCACAAACTTTAGACATGGAAGTAACTTCGATTGAAGTGAACAGTAAAGTAGGGGATGAAGTATTTGAATAAGATTAATCATCTTTAAATAAAAAAGCCCGAACATTGTTCGGGCTTTTTTATTTATATTTTATTCTAATTAAGATTTCTTTACAAACTGAGTCAAAATCACAATTTGTTGTCCTTCTACTTTCCCTTCTATTTGTTCAGCATTATCATGTACCAAGGAAATATTTCGAACTGCGGTTCCTCTTTTAGCTGTAAAGTTGGCTCCTTTTACGTTCAAGTCTTTTATTAAAACCACACTGTCACCAGCTTGTAAAACAGCTCCATTACTATCTTTGTGTATTACTTTATCTTCCTCAGCAACATCCGCTCCTGCCTTAGCCCAAGCGAGTATATCATCTTCCATATACATCATGTCTAATAAATCTTGAGGCCAACCTTCTTTTCTTAATCTGTTAAGCATACGCCAAGCAACTACTTTAACTGCGTTTATTTCACTCCACATACTGTCATTTAAACATCTCCAATGGTTAGCATCTGTTTGCTCTGCATTTTCAATTTGAGTTTTACAGGTATCGCAAACCAAAATGGAATCTTCTACAGTTTCATTTTTTGTAGGAGGAACTAAATAAACAGTTAAATTTTGACTGTTCCCACAAAGCTCACATTGATTGTTGCTTCTTTCTAAAAGTTCTTTTTGGATATTCATAAGTGATGTAATTAAGAAAGTGTAAACTTAGCAATTATTACAAAAAATAAAAGCCACTATTTAGTGGCTTTTATTAATTTAAAATTGTTCTATTTAAGGACGTTTACATGACCTATATAGTCTCTCATTAATCCATCTATACCTTTTAATTTTATTTTCCAAACATATACACCTGTTTGAACAATTTCAGAACCACCTTTTGCTGTACCATCCCATCCATCCTCTAAATCATGACCTTCCCATATTTTCTCACCCCATCTATCCCAAACAGTAAATGTATAATCCTCTTCAGAAACACCTACTAAACTTCCTGGCATAAATAGTTCATTGAGACCATCTCCATCAGGGGTAAAGGTGTTAGGAATCGCAAAGAAGAAATCTGGTTTCACTTGAACAAATTTTGTAATTGTATCCTCACAAAATCCATTAGAAACAATTAAAGTTACAGCATAGAAACCAGTATCTTGGTAAGTGTGCTCAGGGTTTTGAATTGATTCTGATGTGAAATCACCAAAATTCCAGTTCCAATTATTAATATTCCCTATTGATAAGTCAGTAAACTCATAAGTAGGGTTTAAAATTGTAACTGATTCTGGGTCTGAAGAGAAGTTAGCAATTGGAACCTGATAAATAGTTACTTCATTATAATTTGTAAAATGAGAAACACATCCATTCTCGGTAGTTACAATTAAATTCACATCATAGGTACCTGAGTTGTAATAAGGATGAGAAACAGAATCAAGAGTACTCGTTAAATCGGTAGTTCCATTTCCATCAAAATCCCAAGCAAAAGTAGAATTCCAATTGTCATTAAATACTTCAAATCCAACTGACCAATAGGGGATTGGACAACCTCCATTAGAAGAGTTAAATGAAACAATGGCCGTGTCTTTAACTGAAACTGTAAACCCTACAGTATCATTTCTACTACATCCATCAGAAACATATACAATATAATCAGTTGTATCGGTAGTATAAAGATTAATAGAATTTCCGGTAGTTGGATTTGAAACACCAACAGGAGTAATTGTATTTCCGGTTAAAGAATCATATACCAACCAATTGTATTCATAAGTTGCACCTAATAATCCACCCGAAGCATTTGCAGAAACATTGGCGGTATCTCCTAAACAAACAACATCATCAGTAGCAGTAATGTTTAAAGGAGCTCCTACTGTAATACTTTCATTATGAGTAGCGATACAACCATTTGCATCTTGTACCACAATATTATAGGTAAAGTTTGATTCAATAGTATCTAAAAATGGTCCTTGTCCTGTCGTGTTGAAAGGAGCTAACCAAATGACATCGTAAGCAGGTTGAGGAGCAGCAAATGGGGTTCCTCCGGCACCTACACCAAAGAACTGAACTACCTGACCATAACAAGCTGTTGCGGGCATAGTTATATTTGCTGTTAATGGTTCTGGTTGTGATAATGTAATTCCACCAATTGTTGAAGAACATAAGTTTACATCTTTTACTTCAACTGAATATACTCCTGCAGTTAAACCTGAAGCAATAGCAGTAGTTTGTCCACTTGGAGTCCAAGTATAAGTGAATGGTCCATTTCCAGAAACATAAACTTGAGCACTTCCATTATTATCACCATTACATAGAGGATTAGTAGTTGTTACAGAATCAATAATTGGTCCTGGATTATCTGTTACAGTAATATCATCTTGAACTTGGCAGTTATTAGCATCTGTCACAGTAACTGTATAAGTGTTTTCGCCTAAACCAGTTGCAGTAATGGTTTGTTGATTCGCAGGATCATTCCATGAATAATTATAAGGAGATGTTCCTCCATTTGTAGTTGTTACAGTTGCACTACCATTGTTAGATCCACAAGTGGATGGAACACTATCAGTAGTTATTACAAGAGGAGCAGGTTCATTAATATTGAAATTATCATTAATTGTACAACCTTTATTATCAGTAACTACAACAGCATAATTTCCTGCAGCTAATCCGGAAGCAGTAGAGCCGGTACTTATATTAGGTGTCCATGCATAAGTCACGTAGGGTAATGTACCACCCGAAACAGAAATATCAATATAACCATCACTTAAGCCTGCACAGTTAGCATTTTTAAGAGAATCTAAAGTAATTGATAAAGGTTGAGGCTCTGTAATCGTAACAGTATCATAAGCTAAACAATTATTACTATCAGCTACAGTCACAAAATAAGTTCCAGCTGCTAAGTTAGAAGCTGTATCTGTTGATTGTGCTGCTATATCTGACCATAAGTAAGTATATGGGGCAATTCCTCCAGCTACTATTGTATAAGCAGAACCATCATTACCTCCATTACAACTCACATTAGTTGGAGTACCAATAACTACAGCTAAAGCGTTAGCTTGTTGTATAGTAACTGATTCAGAAGCTGTACAGCCATTACTATCGGTAACTGTAATACTATATGTTAAGGCATCTAAATTAGAAGCTGTTAAAGTAGTGTCTCCATTAGACCATAAATAAGAATACGGAGCAAATCCACCAATAACGTTTGCAGTTGCTGTTCCATCAGAAGCCCCATTACAACTTACATTTGTAGATGTTGGAATAGTAACAGTTGGACTACCTAAATTATTTACATTGACATTAGTAGAATCTTGACAACCATTTGTATCGGTAACTATTACAGTATAGTTACCAGCAAATAAATTAGTAGCAACGGCTGTAGATTGGTTCGCTGGATCATTCCAAGAAAAATTAAAAGGAGGTGATCCGCCACCAATTGTCACAGCAGCCTCTCCATTATCACTTCCACAAGTAGAAGGAGAAGAAGTGGTAGAGTTAAATACTATTGGAGTAGGTTGATTGATAATAATATTGGTTAAAGTAGTGTCACAATTATTAGAGTCGGTCACAGTTACTTGGTAAGTTCCAGCAGTTAAATTAAATGCTGTATCGGTTTGTTGTAATGCTACGTCATTCCATTGATAAGTATATGGAGCAGTTCCTCCATTTGCATTAACAAAAGCTAATCCAGAATTGTCTCCAGCACATAACACATCAACTGTTGAGAATGTAGCATTTAATGGATTTGGTTCTGTCACATTAATAAATATTTGGTCATTACAACCGTTCGTGTCAGTTACAGTAACTAAATAGTTACCTGCAGCAAGACTGTTAGGATTTTGGATAGTATCAACGATAGTTCCACCTAAATCCCAAGTAAATGAATAAGCTCCTGAACCACCAACAACGTTAACAGCTGCAAAACCATCTGATAATCCATTACAACTTACATTAATAACGGTATCTTCAGTAAGAATTAATTCATTTGGTTCATTAATAACAATTGAACCATTAGCAATACAACCATCATCATCGGTTACTTGAACATTATAAGTGTTTGCAACTAACCCTGAAGCAGTTTGAGTACTTTGAGCAGAAGGATCATCCCAAAGATAAATGTAAGGTGCAAAACCATTATTTTCAGAAACAGTTGCTGAACCGTCATTACCTCCAAAACATGAAACATCAGTACTTGAAATATTAATGGTAAAAAGTGCCGGATCTGTTAATGGTACAGAAGCAGTGGTAAAACATCCATTGGTATCAGTAACTGTTACGGTATAGCCTAATGGATTTGCTGGTAAATTATATGCAGTATCGTTAGTTTGAATTGGTGTAGTATTCCATGAATAGGAGTAAGGCATAGTTCCTCCATTGGCATTTACCCACGCATTTCCATCACTATAACCAAAACATGTAGGATTAAGACCTCCTGTTGTTAATATTAAATCATCAGGCTCATTAACAGTAACAGATGTAGAAACAACACAACCATTGGTATCTGTTACATTAACTGTATAACCTCCTGCAGTTAAATTAGAGGCAAGAGGTGTTATTTGCCCACTTGGATTCCAAGAATAAGTGTAAGGAAATCCACCACCGGAAACAAACACTTCAACCGATCCGGTATTACCTCCAAAACATGAAACGTGTGTTATTACTGTAGAATCAATAACAGGTGCAGATAAATTCGGAATAGTAACAGTATCGGTAACACTACAACCTAAAGAATCAGTAACAGTGGCAAAATAAGTTCCTGAAACCACATTAATTAATGTGCTGTCTGTTCCAATAGGACCAGAACCATCACTCCATACAAAAGAATAAGGTGCAATTGCATTAGCAAGAATTTCAACGTAAGCACTACCATCTGCTTGGTTACAGCTTGCAGCGGTAAAAGATGAATTTAAAACTATTTGTGGAGGATTATTAATCATTACACTATCAGTTACAGTACAACCTTTACTGTCAGTAATTGTAACCGAAACCATTCCAGGACATAAACCAGTTGCTAATTGTGTTATTTGAGAAGATGGATCATTCCAGCTCCATGAATAAGAAGAATTACCACCACTTGGGAATGCGTCAACAGAAGCATCACATGAGTTATAACAAATTTTATTATAAGCTGTTAAATTAACGGTAAGAGGAGTCGGCTCTCCAATGGTAACATTTGTAGTCATAACACACCCAAATGTATCAGTAACACTAATATCATAGGTGCCTGCAGAAAGACCTGTAGCAGGGTTGCTTGTCTGGTTTCCTGCAGCTGCATCCCACAAATAAGTATATCCAGGGAATGCATTACTGATCGAAACAGTGGCTGTACCATTATTTCCTCCATTACAACTTACATCTGTAAAAGTTGAAATAGAT
The DNA here is from genome assembly GCA_020635825.1 of Flavobacteriales bacterium. GTDB lineage: Bacteria > Bacteroidota > Bacteroidia > Flavobacteriales_E > Vicingaceae > Vicingus. The sequence goes on along the minus strand of JACJZA010000007.1, from coordinate 307,763 downwards.
GCAGTTCCTCCGGGTGCAGCATTTACGATTACTGTACCATTATACTTACAAGAATTAGCATCTTGAATTTGAATGTTATAAGAACCAGGGTAAACATTGTATAAAGTATCATTTATACCTAAAGGGGCTGCTGCTGAATCCCATGCAAAAGTATAAGGAGCAGTACCATTTGTTGGTAGAATCCATGCAGTACCTTGAGCTACACCACAATAAGCATCAAAACTTCCTGAATTTGCTGTAAGAGCAGGAGGTTCATTTATACTTACATTCACAGTAGTTTGACACGAATTGGAATCGGTAACAGTTAAAGTATAATTACCAAAACCAAGATTGATGGCATTTGGAGTAGTTTGTGATGTGGGGTCATTCCATAAATAGGTATATGTACCACCAGTTCCACCTGAAGCTGATGCATAAGCAGATCCATCGGTATCACCATTACAAGTTACATCAAAACTTGAATCAATTACTGCAACCAATTGAGTAGGCTCTGTAATTACTACTGTATCATTTACTTGACATCCCGCGCTAGTTGCTGTTAAAATGTAAGTACCAGCAGTTAATCCAACAGGATCTTCAGAGGTAATAGCTCCAGGCATCCAGTTGTAGGTAATTACACCAGGTGCTCCAGTTATTGTTTCGTTGATACCTCCATTACTTCCACCAAAACATGATACATTAGACTGAGTATGTGATGCGACCATTGATGGACCAGGGTTGATTACTACACTAGCAGTATCAGAACAACTATTGCCATCGGTCACAGTAACAATGTATGTTCCTGGAGCTAGACCTGTAGCTGTTTGTGTATTTTGAACAGGGGTAGTATTCCATGAGTAGTTGAAGTTGTTGTCTCCTCCAGCACCGCCAGCTGTAGCAGAACCATCAGAAGAACCATTACATGTTTCGTTATTTGAAGTAGTAATTGATGCAACAACAGTTGCAGGTTCACCAATAGTAACATTTGCTGTTCCCTGACATCCGACTGTATCTGTAATGGTAACAGTATATGTTCCTGCAGCAGCCATTAAAGTATCGTTTGTTGAAGTAGAAGGATCATTCCATGAATATGAATAACCTGGAGTACCTCCAGTTGGGAAAGCATAAGCTAAACCGTTTGAAGAACCATTACATAAAGCATCAGCAATAAATGTAGCATTTGCAGTTAGTCCTACGGTTGTAGTAACAATTATTGTATCTGTTGAAATACATCCTGCAGTAATGTCTGTAACAGTTGCGATATAAGTACCAGCCGGAATTCCAGAAGCTGTTTGTGTATTTTGAACAGGAGTTGTATTCCATGAATAACTAAAGTTACCACTTCCTCCAGATGTAACATTTACAGTTGCTGAACCATCTGATGCTCCACAATTTGCTTGAGTCATTGAAGTCGATAATACCATTCCGGCAGGATCTACTAATACAGCATTGGTAGTAGTGGTACAACCATTATAATCTGTAATGGTGCATGTGTAGCTGCCTGCAGATAAACCTGTTGCTGTTTGTGTATTTTGAACAGGAGTTGTATTCCATGAATATGAATAGTTAGTAGTTCCACCTGTTGGGTTAGCAGTAGCACTACCATTTGTTCCTTGAGCACATGTTGGGTTAACATGACTTTCAGTAGCGGATAAAACAGGTGGTTCAAAGACAGTTGCAGTTGTTTGTCCTTGACAAGTAGTGTTTTGATCTGTAACAGTTACTGTGTATGTTCCAGCAGGTAATCCAGTTGCAGTCTGAGTGTTTTGGACTGGTGCACTGTTCCATGAATAATTAAATCCACCAGGACTATTAACAACTCCAGTTACTGTTGCTGAACCTGTAGAACCTCCATTACAGTTAACACTATCTGCTGTAGCAGTAGGAACAGGCATAGGGTTTACTACAATATTAAGCGTTATATCATCAGTACATGTTCCGTTAGTTGCAGTTAATGTAACTGTAAACGTTCCAGATGTTCCATAACTATGAGTTGGATTTACAGCTGTAGAAGTATTTCCATCACCAAAATTCCAATTGTAGCTTGTTGCATTTGTACTTGTATTATTGAAAGAGAATGAATTACCTGTTAAACATTGTGCTGTAGGTTGAGTGAAATTTGCAACAGGCTGAGGATTTACAGTAACATTAACAGTATCAGTGTCTACACAACCAGAAGCAGAAGTAGTTAATATATAAGTAGTAGTTATTGGTGAACCAGTAAGATTTGTAAGAGTTACAGTTGGATTAGCAGCAGTACCACTACTTAATCCAGTTGTAGGTGACCATGAATAAGTAACGCCGCCAACAGCAGGAGAACCGATTGTTCCTGATAGACCTGAACAGTAAGAAATGTCATTTCCAGCATTAGCTATTGCACCAGCTGTAGCTGTAACAGTAATTACTGTATCAAAAGAACATCCAAAATCATCAGTACCGCTAAATGTATAACTATAAGTACCTGAAGAAGGAGGGGTTACACATACTTGGTTACAATTAGCGCTTGTACTAGTTATTGCAGAGTTACTAGCAGCATTATTCCCAGACCATGTAGTTCCACCACAATTAGCATTAAATGTTGGTGTAAATCCACCTAAACCAGCATATAAAGAAGGATCAAAAGTAATACCCCAAGAAAATACAGTTCCATCATCAATTGAGTGAGTGTCACAAATTTTTAAAGTCCACACACCGTTTAATGGGCAACCTACTAAATTCGAGAATGGTTCTTCAGATGCATAAGTACCAGCAGGAATAGTAGTAGCAGCACCATTAGCGCCAGCCCAAGCATCCATAGTTTGTCCTGTTCCTGAGTTGGTCCAAGTATAATCATAACCAACACCAGCACCTGGATTACCAAAATTTTCGGATGAAATGTTTGTTGTATTCCATGTTCCATCAGAATTGAAAACTCCAACACTTTGACCATTAGGACACTCTAAATCAATAGTTAAATCTCCAGCCCATGTATGTTCCATGTTTGCGAAAATATCATCGATTTGCCCAGCGTTTGTAATTGTGGATCCAGGTGTAAATTCAGTAAAAGTTAAAGGAGCATCATAACAAATTCCCGAACCATCGGGTAAAGTGGTTGTTCCAGCTACTGAAGTAGTGGGTATTTCAACCCATGGGGTTGGGTTTACTACACCATCTAAACATACTGTTTGTCCCGCACAAGTTGTTTGATTTGGGGTTGTTCCAACAAAAGTTGGCTCAGTTCCTACTTGTACCACTAAGTCTATAAAATTATTGTTAGTACAGTTATTGTTGTCTTCAACTTCTAATTGCACAATGTATTCTCCAGGAGTAGAATAGGAGTGAGAAGTATTTACACCGTTTCCAGTACTTCCATCAGCAAAATCCCATGTATAACTGCTTATTGAAAAACCTCCGGCTGCAGTTGATCCTGCACCACTAAAATTAATATTTTCTCCTGTACATACTTTAATAGGCGAAGATTGATTTGTACTAACTCCAGCTGCAGTTGGAGGTGAGCAAGGTGTGATACATGAGATAGTAGCAACCCATCCGGCTGCAACAGAACTAAAATCGGATGTAAATTGAAAAGTTATACATGATCCTGTTGATTGCATTGAAAATGCTCCCTGATTACCAGTAATAGCATCTATTTGAGGAGCTCCGGTTGAATTACCATCATAAACATTTAAAAAATCATAACCGTTTTCAAGAGCAAAAGAAGAAAAATCCACTTGAATTATTGAGGAACTACCAGAACAAAAGGTTACAGTATAATTAGAATTATTGGAATAACTTCCAGCCCCATCTCTGAAAGTTCCTGAACAAGTTGTTATAGTTCCAAGATTGGCATTTAAATTATAGGTTTGAGCATTAACAATATTTATTAAAGAAATAAATATAAAACCTAGTGTAATTTTCTTAAACATAATGTATAGTTGTAGTTTGTCTTTTTTGAATTATTTTAATGAATTTTTGTAATCATTGTATTTCTCCATAAAAACTTTTTTTGGTAATACAATTAATGCTTTTGAGCTGTTGCTTTCTACAAAAACTTGTTGTTCGTCTTTAAGATTTACTTCGTAGGCTAAGATGTTAAAGGAGTCAGAATTACCTAAAATGTAATTATTCGCATTAGATTTTGATTTCTTTTTTAATGAAAAAATACTAGGAAATTGATTTACTTGTTTTTTTACTCCAATATCTTCAATTCTATAAGATTGAGTAGAAAAGAAATTTAAATAAAGTAATAAATCAATATTATTTTCTTTAAGAAAACCTATGTACTCAGCATCAAAATGTTCTATCATTTTGTCTTCTAGTTCAATAGTTTTTCCTTGATAAACGAAATTTTTGTCTTGAGAAAACCCTTTTGTAGTAAGGGAAATAAGTAAAATAAATAAAATATTTTTCATAGATTAAAAAATAACAAATTGTTTAATATTTAACAGTAATTATAGTTTGTTAGTACTTATATAACTAAAACATAAAGATGACGAATAAAGAATAAATTCGTTGCCTCTTGTGAATAAAAATAAAAAAAATGTTGATAATTAAAAACTTACTTGCATTTTACAGAAATGGTCAATTTAAATTTAGCCACTAATTCATTTTGAGAATCATAAACGTTTACAAATGTTTTTTCATTAATTCTTTCTCCGGTTTCTATAGATCTTAAGATGGATTTTTCAACTAAAACACCATCGTTGCAAATAAATGTACAATCAGATTCAGCTCTTTTTATAAATTCGCATTCCATAGCCTTAAAAGCAAAAGAAACTTTTTTGTTGTACTTGTTGGCAAAATAAAAAGCATGTATTCCTCCTGATACATCAGCACCCACAGCTAACGCGCCAAAATACATAGAGTTTAGATGATTTTTAGTTCTTCTTTTAAGCCGAACTTTGACAACAGATTTAGTTTCATCTAAATCGACTAACTTTAACCCTGTATAGCCTATCATTGGAATTTTAAATCTTCCTAAAAGAAACAGTTGCCACTTTATTTTTTTCAATAATTCCTTATCATTCATTGGTCAAAGATTTGACGATTTCTTTAATAGGTCTAATTTCTTTCACATATTCAATACTTGGACCTGCACACCATACAGTTTTATAGGTTGCACTAAAAGCCGCTTTTTGTAAACTTTTCATTCCTTTGTAAAAGGTGAAAGCTTTGAACCATTTTTTTAGTCGTTTGTTTTTATTTAAAATACGCTCTAAAAATGTTTGTTTAGTACCAATTTTTTTAACATAAGGGGTATTAATTACAGTACAAGGGGTACCTGACAGTTTAGTAGTAAATACAACGTCTTTAGCTCCAAAATTCACACATGCTTCTTTGTATTCTTGTGAAACTTCACTTTCTTCTGAAGCAATAAAAAGACTACCAACAGAAACCCCTGCGGCACCTAAAGATAAGATTTCTTGCATTTGTTGATGATTACCAACACCTCCGGCGGAGATGACAGGAATTTGACAGTTTTTTGTTAGTAAAGGAATTAATTCTTTATAAGAAAGATTTCCAGCATGTCCACCAGCTTCTTTATTAACAGCAATCAAAGCGTCCGCTCCTAATTTCTCTACTTTTTTTGCATAGTCTAAATCTGTTACATCACAAAATACTTTAGTTCCCACTTTATGAGCTTCTTTAATAGTTTCTTCAGGAGACCCTAATGAAGTTATAATGTAATCTACCTTGTATTTACAACATACTTTTAACTGCTCTTTATATAGGAAATTAGATTTGTTTACTATTAAATTAATTCCAAATGGACCATTGCATTTTTCTTTTAATTCTCTTAATCCAATTTCAAACTCTTCAATAGTTCTGTAGTTAAGAGCTGGTATACATCCTGTTATTCCAGCATCTGCAGCAGCAATCAACATTTTAGAATTAGACACCAAAAACATAGGCGCCATAATTATTGGGTGTTTAATGTTGAGGGTAGAAGTCAGCATATTGTTATTTTTATTCATGAGTTAAAATTACTTTATTTGTCAAGTTTTATTCGATAATGAAGAGATAAATTCTTTTTTATATTTAATTTTGTAAACCTTATTAAAATAAACATTGACATGCAAAGTATTGAAGCAAATAAATTGATTGTTGGATTACAAAAAGAATTGGCAAAATCAGGAATTGTAGCCGAAAAACTAGTGAAAGGTTTGCAAGAGTTACGTCCTTATGCGTTGGCCGAAGAAGATCCAACTTTAACAAAAGTAATTCGATTAACCTACGAACATATTGAAAATACAGGGACATTTAATATTCCTATTCCTGCAGATGAAGCAGTTGTAGAAGGAGAAGAAATAGAGAATGATATGGATATGGAAGATTTTGAAAATAAAAAAAGTAGCTTAGATTATTTATTATCTTTAATGTTGGATGCTAAAAATCCTACTAACAGACAGGATTTGATGGAATACAGAGATATGCTTAAAAATTATTAATTATATAGATATAAAAAAATCCCGAGTAAATTGCTCGGGATTTTTTTTGTAAAATAGTCTATATTATAAAATTGCATCTAATTTTTGTGCTAAAACATCTTTCGATACTGCACCAACTTGTTTGTCAACCACTTCTCCACCTTTAATAAATAATAAAGTAGGAATATTTCTGATTCCGAATTTTTGTGCAACTTCAGGATTGTTATCTACATCTACTTTACCAACTACCGCTTTTCCTTCATAATCGTTTGCTAATTCTTCAACAATAGGACCTACCATTCTACATGGACCACACCAAGTAGCCCAAAAATCTACTAATACTGGTTTGTCGCTATTCATTACATTTTCATCAAAATTTAAGTCTGTTAATTCTAAAGCCATTTTAATCTTTATTTAATATGTTAATATTTGTTTTTGTTTTTATGTTTTCAAACATCAAACCATTACTTAAAAGTAAGACAAGATGTCAGTATTATACAATTTGATACTTTATTACTTTTAACTTTTCTAAGTTACTAATAAACTCGTTTGAAAGTTCAATTTTTTTATTTCTTGATTGGATTCCAACCACACCTTCGTGTTCATCAAATAAATTAATACCTAAAGTGTAGTTTCCCACATGAGAATTAATCAAAGAATCAATCTCTAAAATTAATTCTTCTGACAAGTCTTCATTATTGATATTTAAAGTAATTCCCTTAGCTCGTTTATTTCGCAATTCAGAGAGAAGTTCAATATTCGTTACTTTAAATTCTAAGTCATTAGGGTCTTTACTCCATTTTCTGGGTTGAACACTACCTTGTATGTATAAAAATTGACCAGAAATAAAATAAGGTCTGAATTTAATATAATCTTCACCAAAAACTAAAAATTCATGAGCATCATTGTAATCTTCAAATTGTAAAATTCCAAAAGGATTATTATTCTTTGTCATGCGCTCTTGGGCTCCGGTACAAATTCCTGCCAATGCCAATTGTGCACCTTTAATTTTTTGAAGGTCGTCTTTAATATGAGCTAAAGTTCCTTTAGTAAATGATTTTATTTCTAATTTAAAATCATCTAAAGGATGACCTGAAATAAAAATTCCAACTACCTCTCTTTCTTTATTTAATTTTTCTAATGTTCCCCATTCAGGACAAATAGGTAATGGTGGTTCTTGCATTTCTACAGCAGCATCGCCTTCCAGCATGTCAAACATGGATACTTGAGTAGAATTTTCATTCTCTTGAAATTTGTTTCCATATTTAATTATTTTTTCAAGGAAAATTCCACCTCCATCTTGTTCTGTAAAGTATTGAGCACGGTGAGTCCCTTCAAAAGAATCAAAAGCACCACCAAGCGCTAAACTTTCAATAGTTTTTTTATTGGCAGATCTTAAATCTATTCGTTTTACCATGTCAAAAATGGAGGTATAATTTCCATTTTTTTGACGTTCTTCAATGATACATTCTACTGCTTTTCCACCTACACCTTTCATTGCTCCTAAACCAAATCGGATTTCACCTTTTTTATTTACGGTAAATTTATAAACCGATTCATTGATATCCGGACCTAAAACCGGTATACCCATTCTTCTGCATTCATCCATAAAAAAAGTAACAGACTTAATGTCATTCATGTTGTTACTTAATACTGATGCCATATACTCAGCAGGGTAGTGTGCTTTTAAAAATGCAGTTTGATAAGCGATCCATGCGTAACAAGTAGAGTGAGATTTGTTAAAAGCATAGGCAGCAAAGGCTTCCCAATCTTTCCATATTTTTTCCAAAACTTCTTCAGGATGGCCATTCTCTTTTGCTTGTTCAACAAATTGGGGCTTCATCTTGTCAAGTACAGCTTTTTGTTTTTTTCCCATTGCTTTACGCAAAACATCGGCTTCACCTTTAGTAAAATTGGCTAGCTTTTGAGAAAGCAACATTACCTGCTCCTGATAAACAGTAATACCGTATGTTTCACTTAAATATTCTTCCATTTCTGGAAGGTCGTACACTACTTCTTCATCACCATGTTTACGTTTGATAAACGAAGGGATGTATTCCATTGGTCCGGGACGATATAGTGCATTCATTGCAATAAGGTCGGCAAAAACAGTGGGTTTTAAAGATCGCATGTGCTTTTGCATTCCGGGAGATTCATATTGGAATATACCAACTGTATCTCCACGCTGAAAAAGTTCATATGTTTTTTCGTCTTCTATGTCAAAATTTTCAGGATCTAATTCTATACCATGTCGGTCTTTAATAATTTGACAAGCATCTTTTATTAAGGTTAAAGTTTTTAAACCTAAAAAGTCCATTTTTAATAACCCGGCATTTTCAGCAACTGAGTTATCAAACTGGGTACATGTCATGTCAGAATCTTTTGCCAATGCTACAGGAACATAATTGGTAATGTCATCGGGAGTAATTATCACGCCACAAGCGTGGATTCCTGTATTACGAACAGAACCTTCAACCATACGAGCTTGGTTAACAGTTTTTGCTTCTAAGTTTGCTCCATTTGCAATTTCTTTAAGCATGTGAGCTCTTTCAAGGTCTTCTCTTCTTCCTAGTTTTTCTTCAAGAGCATTTTCGTCTAAACCAAAAAGCTTACTAAGTTTTATATCTGGAATTAGCTTAGCTATTCTGTCTGCATCTGAAAGTGGTAATTCAAGTACTCTAGCAGTATCTCTTATGGAAGATTTGGCAGCCATGGTTCCGTAGGTAATGATTTGTGCTACCTGATTAGAACCGTATTTTTTTATTACATAATCAATTACTTTTTGTCTTCCATCATCATCAAAATCAATATCAATATCAGGCATTGAAATACGATCAGGATTAAGAAAACGCTCAAAAAGTAAGTCATATTTTATAGGATCAATATTAGTAATTCCTGTACAATAGGCTACTGCAGAACCAGCAGCAGAACCTCTACCAGGGCCAACAGATACCCCCATGTTTCTTGCTTCACGAATAAAATCTTCTACAATTAAGAAATAACCAGGATATCCTGTTTTTTTGATGACTTCTAATTCAAAATCTAATCGTTCTTTAATTTCATCTGTAATTTCTCCATATCTTTTTTTAGCACCTTCATAAGTGATGTGTCTTAAGTAGTTATTTTCACCATTTTTAAGGGTAGGGTTTTCTTCATCCCTTGGGTCTTTAAATTCATCGGGAATATCAAATTTGGGAAGAAGTACATCTCTAGCTAATTCAAAAGGTTCAACTTTGTCTACAATTTCTTGGGTATTGATAATTGCTTCAGGTAAATCAGCAAAAAGCTGTTTCATTTCATCTGCAGATTTCACATAAAACTCATCATTTGGAAAACCAAATCGAAATTCACGACCTTTTGCACCTATATATTTTTTAGGTTGATTTAGTGGCTTACCATCTTTTATACAAAGTAAAATATCTTGTGACTCGGCATTTTCTTTATTAATATAATAGGTGTTATTGGCTGCAATAATTTTAACATTGTACTTTTTAGCAAACTCTAATAAAACTTCATTTACTGCATTTTGTTCAGGAATTCCATGTCGGTTGATTTCTACATAAAAATCTTCACCAAAATTTTCTTTCCACCATATAAATGCTTCTTCAGCTTGTTGTTTTCCTTCAAAAAGAATTTTATTTGGAATTTCACCCCATAATCCACCAGTTAATGCTATTAATTCATCTTTATATTCTAGTAGTATTTCTTTGTCTATTCTAGGAACATAGTAAAAACCTTCAATGTTGGCATAAGATGCTAGTTTGGCAAGATTGTGATAACCTTTTTTGTTTTTTGCTAAAACAACCGTTTGGAAGCCGTCATCTTTATAGGATTTATCTTTTCTGTCGTGACAAAGGTAAAATTCACAGCCAACAATAGGTTTAATATTAGCAGCTAAAGCGTCTCTAACAAAGTGAAATGTTGCCATCATGTTGCCATGGTCTGTTAAAGCAATAGCAGACATGCCTAATTCTTTCGCTTTAGCAACCAATCCACTAACTTTTGTTGTTGATTGAAGAATAGAAAATTCAGAATGATTGTGTAGATGGGTAAAAGGAATGTCTGTTAACTCGCTAGTGATTTTGGTCCCTTTGTTGAGATCAATTTCTTGTGCCTGTTGTTGTTTTTTAAGATCTTCAAAATTGGCTTCTTCCAATTCAGGAGCTTCATAGTCAACCAAATCGAAGTTTTCTACTTCTTTTGGTTGAATAACACGGTTTTTTAAAAGACCAAAAAAGCATTTTGCAGTTGCATCCACATCATAAGCAGCATCATGTGCATCGGCAAACGCTTCTCCAAAGAGTTTGGTGTGTAAATCGGTTAATGAAGGGTATTTAAAACCACCGCCTTTTCCTCCGGGAATGGCACAATAATCAACACTCGATTTCATGGTGTCGATGATTGCTATCTCTTCAATTGGGTTTTCAATACCTAATCTGAAAAATTCGGCACCAACAATTTTAATGTCAAATTCAATGTTGTGTCCAACATTGTAGGATGTTTTATTTAAATCGCTTAAAAATTCTTTTAGAACAAATGATAAATCTTCACCATCCCTTAATGCTCTTTCGGTGGTAATACCATGTATGTTAGAAACACCAATAGGAATATCAAATCCATCAGGTTTTACAATAAAGTTTTTATTGGTAATGAGTTTTCCGTCAAAGTCATGTAATTGCCATGCTAATTGAACCATTCTTGGCCAATTATCAGAATCGGAGACAGGTGCATTGTAGTTTTTTGGTAATCCTGTTGTTTCGGTATCAAAAATTAAAAACACGGTAGTTTTGTTTTTTTATTAAGGGATTATAAAATTACTTTTTAAATAAAAATGATAGAATAAATAAAAAAAAGGAATACTAACAGGTTTTGAACAAAATATAAAAGATGGATTCTTTTAAAACTTGTTAATAACAACCCTAATAAAAATTAGAATGGAAGAAAATGGCTTTATATATTTACAAGCTATTGTTGATTAATACTTTAGTATGGAGAATAAAAAAATACCGTCATTATTTCAATCGTTAATACCAATATTAGTATTGGTGGGTTTATTAGCAATAAATGTATTGGTGGTTTACGGAGATAATGCTTTGTCGGGAGCCAATCAATTGGCTTTGTTAATTTCAGGAGGTGTTGCGGCTATTATTGCTTTGTTTAATGGCTATAAATGGAATGACATATTGGAAGGAATTACTCAAAGTATAAGTTCTGCTTTACCTGCTATTATTATACTTTTATTAATAGGTTCTTTGGCTGGTACCTGGTTGTTGAGTGGAGTAGTTCCTGCAATGATTTATTATGGTTTGGATATTTTAAATCCTACCATTTTTCTTTTCGCTACTTGCTTAATCAGTTCCATTGTTTCTTTAGCTACTGGTAGCTCATGGTCAACCGTTGCAACAGTCGGTATCGCTTTATTAGGTATTGGAAAAGCATTGGGAATTAATGAGCCTATTATTGCCGGAGCTATTATTTCCGGGGCTTATTTTGGAGATAAAATGTCGCCATTGTCCGATACTACTAATTTAGCCCCTGCCATGGCAGGAACCGATTTAATTACTCATATTAAATACATGACCTATACAACAGTTCCCTCTATTTTAATCACTTTACTCATTTTTTTGATTATTGGTTTTTCATATAACACGGGGGATCAAGTTTCTCAGGTGGATGTTCTTCAAAATGCTATAGCTTCTAAATTTAATATATCACCATGGCTGTTTATCGTTCCTATATTGGTAATTGTTTTAATTGTGAAAAAAGTTCCTGCAATTCCGGCATTATTAGCAGGAAGTATTTTAGGAGGAGTGTTTGCCGTAGTTTTTCAGCCTCAATTAATTACAGAAATTGGGGGAGAGACGAAAAATTTCTTGGTTTCATCCTATCAAGCAATTATTGATGCCATGACAACCGATGTTGCTTTTGTAACAGAAAACGAATTGATTAATGAATTGCTTTCTTCAGGAGGTATGAGTGGAATGTTAAATACAATATGGTTAATTGTTTGTGCAATGATTTTTGGAGGAGTAATGGATAAAACAGGAATGTTAAAACGTTTAACACAAAGCATTATTAAATTAGCTAAAACAGATGGCTCTTTAATTGCTACAACAGCCTCTTCATGTGTAGTTTTTAATGTTACAGCTTCCGATCAGTATTTGGCTATTGTTGTACCCGGAAAAATGTTTGCAGAAGAGTTTAAAGAGAGAGGTTTGCATCCAAAAGTACTAAGTAGAACTTTAGAAGATTCAGGAACTGTAACTTCTGCACTCATTCCATGGAATACTTGTGGTGCTTATCACTCAGGAGTATTAGGTATTGCCACAGGTGATTATTTTATGTATTGTTTCTTTAATTTAATAAGCCCATTAATGACAATGATATTTGGTTTTTTAAATATAAAAATTGCAAAAACTACTATCAATTTTTCAAAAGAATAATTATATTTATCGCTATGAGATTATTGACTTTACCATTATTTATTTTTATTTCAATTGTTACATCTGCTCAAAACGATTTAACAAGAAAGGAATTGTATCATGATACTTATAAACCTGAAGAAATAATCGATTCGGTTTATGGTATAATCAAATATGAACCCTTAAATATGATGTTGGGTGATAAATCTACTCGTTTAGATGCTAATGGTTATGCTGCCAATGGTTTTTTAGAAGATTATTACACAACTGGTGAACTGTTACATAAAGGATTTTATGTTGATGGTCAACTGAAAGTTTACAAAAACTACTATCCAAATGGTAATATGGAAAGAAATTTTAGAATGACTGACATCAAAAAAAGTAAGATGACTTTATTCTATAAAGATGGAACCATGAAATCTGATATTCAATATATCGAAAATGAAGCATTAAAGTGGGTGGATTATTACCCAAATGGAATGATAGAATTTGAAGAAGAATACGATAAATCTTTCCAGTACTACATCAAAAAAGCTAATTATTATAAGACTGGTACACCTGAAAACGTATTAGAATTGCAAGACAAGAAAAAATTGATTTATCTCCAAACATATTATCATGATAATGGACAAATTAAAGAGCAAGGTCAAGTAAAATATAATAAAGCTTTATTTGATTATGAACGAAGTGGAATATGGAAAAAATTTGATAAAAATGGTGCAGCTATTGGTCAAGATAAATACATAAATGGAGTAGCTAATTAAATGATATAACTATGTCAGAAAATTCTTTAAAGTCATTAGCCGATTTTTATTATTTCCAATTAAATAATAATCCTAAAAAAGATGCTTTTTCTCAAAAAGAAAATGGTAAATGGGTTTCTCTATCATCACAAGAGTTTGTAGAAAAATCTATTCGATTAAGTAAAGGTTTATTAAAGTTAGGAGTAAAACATGGTGATAGGGTTGCTGTAATAGCTAATAACAGAATAGAGTGGCATTTAACAGATTTGGCTATTCAACAAATAGGAGCAATTAATGTTCCCATTTATTCTAATATTAATGCTGAAGATTATTTATATATTTTAAATGACTGTGGTGCTAAATTTGTCTTTTTATCCGACCCAGAAGTTTTTGATAAAATTCAATCAGTCAGAAATCAGATAAAATCTTTAGAATCAATTTTTACTTATGAAAATATTTCTGGTTGTACTCATTATAAAGAGCTATTAACTGATGAATATGATGGTAATATAAGCGATTTAAAAAATAATATACAATATACAGATACAGCTACGCTTATTTACACCTCAGGAACTACAGGTAATCCTAAAGGGGTAATGTTAACTCATGAAAACTTAATTACGAATGTAATCGCCTCTTCTCATCGATTACCATTGGGTGATAATTTAAAATCATTGAGTTTTTTGCCATTGTGTCATGTTTTTGAGCGTATGTTGGATTACTTATACATTTATAAGAGTGTATCCATTTATTATGCCGAATCACTTGAAACGATTGCAGATAATTTAAAAGAGATCCAACCTCATTTCTTTGCAACCGTTCCAAGATTATTAGAAAAAGTGTACGATAAAATTGTAGCTAAAGGAAGTGAGTTAACAGGTATAAAAAAAGCTTTGTTTTTCTGGGCTTTAGAATTAGGTTTGAAATATGACCCTAATATAAATATGGGTGGATGGTATAATTTTCAACTTAAACTGGCAAATAAAATTATTTTCTCGAAATGGAGAGAAGCACTAGGAAATAATGTTTTAGCAATTGTATCTGGTGGAGCAGCACTACAGCCACGTTTAGCAAGGGTTTTTTCAGCAGCTCAAATTCCGGTATTAGAAGGATATGGATTAACAGAAACTTCTCCCGTAATTGGAGTAAATTCATTACAACCCAATGGTAGAATGATTGGAACCATTGGAAAACCGTTAGAGAATTTAGATGTGAAAATTGCTGAAGATGGTGAAATAATTGTAAAAGGTCCTAGTATCATGAAAGGATATTACAACTTACCCGAACTTACAGCCGAAGCAATAGATAAAGATGGTTATTTCCATACCGGAGATATTGGTGAATTTGTGGATGGGTTTTTAAAAATTACCGATAGAAAAAAAGAAATTTTTAAAACATCAGGAGGTAAATACATTGCTCCCCAGGTAATGGAAAATAAATTTAAAGAATCAAGATTTATAGAACAAGTAATGGTAGTTGGTGAAGGAGAAAAACACCCCTCTGCTATTATACAGCCGGATTATGAATTTCTAAAAAATTGGGCTGAACGTAAAGGTATTGCTTTATCTGATAATGATGCTTTAATCAAAAATGAAGAAGTAATTAATAGAATTACTCAAGAGGTAGAGGAACTCAATAAATCTTTTGCTTCTTACGAACAAGTAAAAAAGTTTGAACTAGTTACTACACAATGGGGAATTGAAACGGGAGAATTAACTCCAACCTTAAAACTCAAAAGAAAATTTATTATTGAAAAGTATAAACATCTGATTGAAAAAATATATAGAAGCTAATTTTTTAAATAAAAATGCCTTCCATTATTTTTAAGAAGTTCTTCAATAGTATATTTGCCCTAAATTTTAAAAGAGAAATTATGAAAAATCTTATTGGGCTTTTTTCAATTTTAGTTTTATTTGCATGTAATACTTCAAATGAAAATGAAGTAGAAATTACTACAGATCTAATAGGAAATCCAAATACTGCTTCTGCCGATACAATGGATAAGGATGAAATGCCTTTCTTTGAATTTGTGGAGGAAGTTATAGATTTTGGAAAAATAACACAGGGAGAAACTGTATCATCAACCTTTAAGTTTAGAAATGTAGGTAAAAGAGATTTGATTATTTCTTCTGCACAAGGAAGTTGTGGTTGTACAGTTCCTGAATGGCCTAAAGAACCTATTAAACCTGGAGCAGAAGGGACAATTAGTGTTACATTTAACTCTAGTGGAAAACAAGGAATACAAAACAAAACCATTACTTTAGTTGCGAATACTATTCCTAATACAAAGGTATTGGCTTTAAAAGGTGAAGTAATTGTTCCTGAAGGAACAGTTGCAGGGGATCCAACAGAATAATTAAAAATAATTAAATATAAAGAAATGAACATTTTAGGAATTTTATTAATGGCTCCTGCCGAAGGAGGAAAAGGAGGAGGAGGTCTTCAGACATTATTAATGTTTGGATTGATATTCGTTGTTTTTTACTTTTTTATGATTCGTCCTCAAGTAAAAAAACAAAAGGAACAGAAGAAATTTAGAGAAGCTCTAAAAAAAGGAGATAATATTGTAACCATTGGCGGGATTCATGGGAAGATAGCTGAAATTCAAGAAAATACGGTTACAATTGAAGTAGAAGGCGGAAACAGATTGAAAATAGAAAAATCTGCAATTGCTCAAGAATTTTCAGGTGAAGAAATGGAGAAAAAATAATCCCTTATTTTGAAAAGGTTTTTTCATAGTATTAAACAAAATGTACGTAAAGCTTCTAGAAATAAGAAGCTTTACGTGTTTTTAAGCTGTTTGGGATTAACCATTTTTTTTTGGATTTTAAATGCATTAGGAAATGTTTATACCACCCAATATGAGTTTAAAATAAAGTACTATAATAATCCAAAAGACCTTGTTATTGTTACCGATTTACCTGAGAAGTTAAACTTAAAAGTTTCGGGTATTGGTTTTGATTTATTATCTTGTAAATTAAGTTACAGTTCTAAACCATTGTTGATTGATTTATCTCAAGTTTCAGTTCAAAATAATTATGAAAATGACTTGAAAAGGCTCAAGATAAATTTTGATGATTATAAAAACTTTTGGTTTACACAGTTGGGCAACCAAATTGAAGTAAATGAAATATTTCCAAAATCAGTTGATGTTTTATTGGATAAGAAAGCTGAAAAAATGATAGAGATTATACCTCTATTACAACTTGGGTTTGAAAAACAATTTCAAATAGAAGGAAAAGTAAGTGTAAAGCCAGCTGTTGTAAATGTGTCGGGACCAAAATCAATTATAGATTCAATCACTCAAGTTTTTACTAAAGAAATTAAATATGAACAATTGGATGAGTCTGTGACTTTAATATCAGAATTTAATGACATTCATCAATCACAAAAACTATCTTTTGATCCTAATAAAGTGTTGATTCATATTCCAGTTGAAAAATATACAGAATCATCTATTCATATTCCTATATCTTATAAAAATGTACCGGACAGTATTGAATTAAAAGCTATTCCAGGTTCAGTTGAAATAAAGTTTATGGTTCCTTTAGGTAAATTATCTACTATTATTCCTTCAAAATTTATTGTTTCTGTAGATTATAATAAGATGAATGATAGATATAACAAATTAAAAGTAAACCTTGAAAAATACCCATCAAATCTTACTTCGTTGAGCATAAAACCATCTAAAGTTGAATACATTATTAAAAGAAAATAAAAAACCACTACTTGTAGGTTTAACTGGTGGCATTGGAAGTGGGAAATCTACTGTAGCTAAAATTTTTCAAGCATATAAAATTCCTGTATTCAATTCAGATGTAATTGCTAAATCTATTATTAATACTGATATTGAAGTTAAAAATGAGTTGATTCGTTTATTTGGAATAGAAGTATATAAAGATGGTAAATATAATTCTCGATTAGTAGCCAATGAAGTGTTTAAATATCCTTCATTATTAAAGCAGTTAAATTTAATTGTTCACCCTAAAGTAGGGGGTGAATTTGAAAAATGGATTGAATTGCATCAATCAAAGAGGATATTACTAAAAGAGGCTGCAATTTTAATAGAATCAGGTAGTTATCAAAATTTAGATAAACTTATTCTTGTCATTGCTGATAAGGAATCACGTATAAAAAGAGTTGTTAAAAGAGATTTGATTTCTTCAGAAGAAATTGAGAGGAGAATAAATAACCAGATGAGTGATGAAGAAAAAAAGAGGTATTGTAATTATTTCATCTACAACAACGAAAAGGAATTACTAATACCTCAAATTGAAAATATTGTTAAAGAATTATCAAAAGTTTAGCTATTCTTCAACTTCTTCATCTTCTTCGTCCTCTGAATAGAATTTACGCATAATCTTATCATCTTCTTTAGCCTTAGCTTTTCTTTCCTCCATTTTTTGTTTGTCTAATTCGTCCGGATCATATTTTTTAAATACATCCACAAGTTTTTTAGCTTTGTTAGCGTTAGAAGCATCTCCTTTTTGTGATAGGTATTCCTCAACCAATAACATTCCATGTGCTAAAACTCCAGAAGTAACATCTGAAGGAGTAAAATTCTCGTCAATTTTATCTAATGCTTCTAAAATATTTTTATCACCTTCGGCAGTATTTTGCGATTTTACTTCACAAATGCCTTCCCATAATTGTAAAATTGGGTCATTAGGAAGTGCACGGTAAGCATATTTATAATTACTGGCTGCTTTTCTATAATCTTCGGTCAAAAAATAATGTTGACTCAATTTATTTGAAGTATCTGCCAACAAGTCAAAAAACTCTTTATAATCTCCTGAGTATTCATTGTTTTTATCTTTTTTGACAAATTTATAGGTGTATTTTTGAGAAGCTTTTAATGGTTGTTGGTATTCTTCTCCTTTAGCAATAGGAAATTTATCAGGTCTTCGAGACATTTGATAATAACCCATAGCAGCATAAAGATAAGGAAGAGGGTGTTTTTTATAATTATCATTATCAGCCAATGAGATAGATTTATCAACTACTTTGTCGTACTTTTCATCAACATATAAAAAGACAAGTTCATCAATTTTTTTATCATCTTGAGCAAATAAATTTAGAGTGCTAGAAATAGTTAAGGATAAAATTAAAATGTAGTTTTTCATAAGAATTTAAAATTTTTACTAAAATAATTATTTAGCAACAGAGAAACAAAGATAATGCCTAATTAATGAAAGAGTTCTAAATTTGTATTATTAAAGTAAAGTGATGAAAAATAGAATTGAATACAGAGAACAAGATAGTGAACTGGAGGTTATAATTAAAGCCTTAAAGGATGAAAAGAAACAAAAAATGCTTTTGCTTTGGATTGTTTTGTTTTCTATTTGTGGGGTGTTGATTTTTACTCAGTTTTTTGGAAATTATGATCAATCATCAAAAATATTTTTTGCTGTTTACATGGCATTTTGGTTGTTTTTTGAGTTTAAAGTAATTTATGCTTATAGATGGAGAAATAAAGGGAGAGAGCTTATTGTAATTAATCAAAATGAGTTGATTTTAGTTAAAGAAATTGGTAAAAGAGGAATTACCCAAAAATTCAATTTGAACGAAATAAATGACTTAGGCAAATTTAAAAATGATGACAATCCCTTTTTAAAAGCTATGTATTCATCATACTGGAATATAAATAAATATACACTTTCTTTTTTTTCAAATCATTTATTAATTCCTTTTGCCATAGATTTATCAGAAAAAGAATCAGAGAAGTTGTTAAAAAAAATAAAAGGATTTATCGATAAGGTTAAGTAATCTTAAAAACAGAAGTTTTTACTCTTTTTGTTTGGATACCCTCAATTTTTTCTTCTAAAATTAATTTTTTAGCGTCTTCATTTTCAAATACTTCATCAATAGAATTTAATGCGCCAACCGGAACATTTTCCTGTATAAATTGTTTCATTAATTCTTCTCTAATTTCTCTTAAAAATAAAGGTTGAAGTTCATTATCAAGTGCTTTTCTGTTTTTAACCCTAAGTTGGTTAGATGAAAATCTCTGGTCGTTTATTAAATGGGAAGCATCTAATATTTTAAGAAGTGTATTAAATTGTTTATTGTTCCCAATGGCAAGTACCACTTGTTTATTGTCTTTTGTGGTAAAAGTTTCTCCGTAAGGAGAAATGTTGGGATGGAGAGAACCCATTGGTTTGGGTACTTGTTGATTCATTAACCAATTGGTTGCTTGATTTTTTAAAGAAGATAATGCAGAATCGTATAGAGAAACTTCAACTTTTGAGCCTAATCCGGTTTTTTCTTTTTTTAGCATAGCCATCAATAATCCTTCTTTTAACTGATGAGCAGCTATAACATCTATTAATGCAATGGGTAATTTAATAGGACCACTTTCATTAGTCCCGTTAATTGACATAAATCCGGTTTCAGCCTGAAGAACTACATCATAAGCAGAACGTTTACTCTTTTCTCCATAACCATTTATTTCTCCATAAATTACTTTTGAGTTAAAGGATTTTAGAGTTTCATAATCCATTCCCAGCTTTTCTGCATCACCAGGCTTAAAATTCACAATAATTACATCAGCTGTTTTCACTAATTCATAAACTTCATTTTTATCATCATAATTGGTTAAATCATAAAATAATATTTGTTTATTCCAATTAACAGATGAATAATAAGCTGAAACAGCATTTTCTTGATTTTCAGAACCTAATTTCCATTGTCGAGTAACATCACCATTAGTCAGCTTGTTTTCTACCTTTATCACTTTAGCTCCTTGTTCTGCAAAAAACATTCCCACATCTGGTCCGGCCAATACACTGGCTAATTCTAAAACTTTTAGATTTTCAAACATACTATTCAATTCTTCCTCCCGAATAAAAATACTTTTGATAGTATTCTTCATTAAGATTGCTTACTGTAACACCTTTTTTTACAGAGGAATGGATAAAAAAACCATTTGTTAAATAAATACCAATGTGTGAAATTCGATTTTTAGCAATTTTAAAAAAAACTAAATCACCTTCGACAAGGTCGTTAATATTATCAATAGCAATGACTTGATTATAAATGTTATTAGAACTACCTAAAACAATTACATTAAATACACTTTTATAAATATTTTTAACTAAACCAGAACAATCTATACCCGAAAGAGAATTACCAGCATATTTATAAGGAGCATTTATCCATTTCATTAATTCTAAATAAAGTGGGGTATAAGTACAAGAATCTATTTCTATTCCTGAGTTACAATAAAATTCCTCGACTTTATCCTCAAAATTATTTTGAGCAACTGAAGAGAAAGAAAAGAGAATGCTAAAAATTATACTTAAACTAATTCGCATTATTTTTTGATTAGTTTAATGAATAATTCAGTATTACTTCTTGGAATAATTGAATTATTGGCGATTTCCATAATTTCAATATTGAAGTAGGGCTCAAAGTAGGTTATATATTCTTTCTTGTTTCCGCCAAAAGGAGGTTTGTCTTTATTAAGTTCAATATTAAACAATAAACCAACCAATCGTCCATTTTTATTTAAAAGTTGGTGCATTTTTTTTGCATACTCCTTCCTTAATTCCGGATTGATTGCACAAAAAAAAGTTTGTTCAACAATTAAATCATATGTATTATAATGTGAGAAAAAGTCATCATTTATTAATTGATTTTTTGGAAATTCAGGTGTCCTATTTGAAAAATTATCAAGTGCGATTTTAGAAAAATCGATAAGGGTAATGTTTTTAAACCCATGATTAAATAAGTATTCAGCTTCATAAGCGTTGCCACAACCAGGAATTAAAATTTTAAGGTTTTTATTCGTTAGTTGGTCAAAATATTTCTTAAGCGGAGTAGAAACTTCTCCAATATCCCAGCCAATATCATTTACTTGATATTTGGTAGTCCAAAAATCCTTAGTTAATTTTTCCATTTTTTGGTTTGATATTATTTTTTCCTCCTTTATTGCTATCACACTCACCTATGGAATCTCCATGTGCTTGATGAGCGGGCCATGCAGATTGAGGAATTTCTATTGTTTGAGGGTTCTTATTATTTCCCGGAGGAATATGGCAAATTGTAATTTTTTGCTCTTCTATTTCTTGGCATTTCCCCATAGAATCTCCATGTGCTTGGTGAGCAGTCCAAGCTGATTGAGGAATTATTAAAGTTTGAGGATTTCCAGAATTGCCAGGAGGATAATGGCAAATTGTAATTTTTTCTGACTCATTAGTTTCATTTTCTTCGCAACTACCCATTTTATCACCATGTGATAGATGGTAATTCCATAGATATTTAGGAATTTGCTTAGTAATCGTTTCATCTGAATTTTGCTTTTGATGGCAAATTGTTATGATGGTTTGATCTATATTACTACAAGAGCCAATAATATCTCCATGGTTTTGATGTTGAGTCCATTGATCTTGGGGAATTTCAATTTGTTCTAATTCTCCTGAATTTTGATTTATGTGGCAAATACTAATCAGGTTTTCATCACAACTTCCTATTTTATCACCATGAGCAGCATGATTAGGCCATTGTGATGAAGGGATTTCTATAGTTTTTAATATCCCTTCTTGTCCTTTGTGGCAAATAGTGATTTTTTCATCTTCAAAACAGTCACCCATATTATCACCATGTAATTTATGTTTTCCCCATTCACTTTCAGGTATTGAGATTTTTGATTTTGACTTTGTTTTATTATCAATATGGCAGATGTCAATGTATTTAATTTCTCTAGGACAAAGACCTTTAGCATCGCCATGAGCCGCATGAGCGAACCAATCTCCTTCATTAATAAGCAGGTTTGATTTTTGTCCTGAAGCTGGGTCAGTATGGCAAATTTGAATTTGTTTAGTACTGATATCTAAGGCACAATCACCTAAGTTATCACCATGTGCTTGATGTTGAATCCACTCATTTTCTGGAATGGAAATTTTGGTTTTTACCCCTGTTTTAGCATCAATATGGCAAATATCAATGTATTTAATTTCTCTGGGACAAAGACCTTTAGCATCGCCATGAGCCGCATGAGCGAACCAATCTCCTTCATTAATAAGCAGGTTTGATTTTTGTCCTGAAGCTGGGTCAGTATGGCAAATTTGAATTTGTTTAGTACTGATATCTAAGGCACAATCACCTAAATTATCACCATGTGCTTGATGTTGAATCCACTCATTTTCTGGAATGGAAATTTTGGTTTTTACCCCTGTTTTAGCATCAATATGGCAAATATCAATGTATTTAATTTCTCTAGGACAAAGACCTCTAGTATCGCCATGAGTCGCATGAGCGAACCAATCTCCTTCATTAATAAGTAGGTTTGATTTTTGTCCTGATACTGGGTCAGTATGGCAAATTTGAATTTGTTTAGTACTGATATCTAAGGCACAATCACCTAAGTTATCACCATGTGCTTGATGTTGAGACCAATCTTTTTCTGGAATGGAAATCTTGGTTTTCACCCCTGTTTTAGAGTCTATATGGCAAATATCAATGTATTTTCTATTGGAAGGGCAGAAACCTTTTACATCCCCATGATTTTGATGTTGTAACCATTCTGATTCTTTTATTTGAATAGAAGATTTTGTGCCATCATTATTATTATGGCAAATTGTTATTGTTTTATCTGTTTGACAAGTTAGTTTTAGCTCCTTTTCATCTTTGCCATTTTCATTTCGGGCAATTACTTTAAAAATATTTAACCCATCATTAAGATTTATAGTTGAATGTAATACTCCAGATTGGAAATAATACAAGTAAGAAGGTACAAGTTCATTATTCTGATAAAATTGAATATTCTTTTCATTATTAATATGCTCAATTTTAATTTCAATTTTTACAGAACAATTATTAGTAAATGTTGTAATAGTTGGAGTAATAATAGATACAATAGGAGGGGTAGGTTTTGGTTCTGTAAATGTGATTGGAGTTGTAGGTACGGTTACCGGAGGTTCTGTTATAGGGGAGGTAGGTGTAGGTGTAGGTGTAGGTGTAGGTGTACCAGTTGGAGTTGGTGCAACTGGAGGGGTAGTTGTTGGAGGATTATTTGTCGGTGTTGTAGTGGGAACATAAGTCGTTGGGGCAGTAGGTAATGTCTCAGGTTCAGTTTCTACATGATGTTTTCTTACAATATTAAATCTAAAACCAAGGGAAGTATAGTGGTAAATATCTTTAATAAAAGCAGGGTCTTTTTCGGGATGATACAATTGACCATCAAAATAATCAGTTTGTGGTAAAGAAATTTTATGTTCAAATACAATTGTTAAAATAGGTGCAACTCTATATCCTAAACCCAACCCAACTGTAGGTGTAAATACCCAACTTTTTAAATTAGGTCCTGTAAAACCGGTTTCATATGAGTTATCTCTTAAGTCTTTTAATTGGTTTATTACTTCTTTTTTTGTTGAAGCATTAATTGCTGAGTAATCGTACATCAAGCCAGATTCGTCTAATTGATTAGTTAGAGTTTCATAACCTGTTGCTCCTGCCCCAAGAAATAAATAAAAAAGAATTCCTTTTTGATAATATAGTTTATTAAATTTTAACATTGCCTCTAGCGACAATTCATCTAAAATAGTTTTGTTGTTTATATATAAAGGACTATTTGAATAATCTAAATTTGAGTTATCAATCCCGTTTATCGAAAAATTAGAAATAGGTTGAGTATGTAAATTATATTCATTTCCATAAACATTTGCATGTAAATATCTACCACGTATAGAAAATCCAAAAATGCTGTATGAGTTTTCATGAATAGCCCACTCAAGTGTTGAACCAAATCCTAGACCAAATAATTTTGTAGAGATATCTGTAGATTGAAAAGTTCCACCGACATTAAAACCTAATTTCACTTTACCATAATCATAGGTGTGATTTTGGGCTTGAGTAAAAAAGTGGAAGAATACAAGAAATAAAAGAGTAAGTATTTTTTTCATAATTAAGTATTAGTCAAAAAAAAGCCACGTGTTAAACGTGGCTTAAAGTTATTGAAAATTTAAAGACTAAAGATAAGTCTGAAGATTATTTGTTCTTGATAATCTTCTCATTCTCCTTAAACCTCTTTCTTTAATTTGTCTAATTCTTTCTCTTGTTAATCCAAAGTGGTTTCCAATTTCCTCTAAAGTCATTTCTTTTCTTCCACTTAAACCATAGAATAATCTAATTACTTCAG
The DNA here is from genome assembly GCA_020635825.1 of Flavobacteriales bacterium. GTDB lineage: Bacteria > Bacteroidota > Bacteroidia > Flavobacteriales_E > Vicingaceae > Vicingus. The sequence goes on along the minus strand of JACJZA010000007.1, from coordinate 283,075 downwards.
CTTCCATACCCTTTAGATAGGAAAGAGTTCTTTCAATATCAGTAGACAATGATTCGTGAATTAATGAATCACTTGGTGCGGGAGTGCCTTCACTCTCTATAACGCTAATCAAACTATTATTATCCTCATCGTTTGCCATTGGTGCATCAAGAGATGCTTGTTTTTTTGACATTTTTCTTGAGTTCTGAACTTTTTCCAAGTCCATATCTAATAATTCTGCCAATTCTTCATCTGTAGGCTCACGCTCCATCGTTTGTTCAAACTCACTTGAAGCCTTATTGATTTTTTGAATTTCACCTAATCTATTATGAGGTAATCGAATAGTTCTAGAGTTATCAGCTGCAGCTTTTAAAATACTTTGTCTAATCCACCAAACAGCATAAGAAATAAACTTAAACCCTTTGGTGTGGTCATATCTTTTTGCAGCTTCAATTAATCCTAAATTGCCTTCGTTAATTAAATCTTCTAAAGTTAAGCCAGTATTTTGGTATTGTTTAGCCACACTAATTACGAAACGTAAGTTAGCTCTAACTAATTTATTTAGAGCTACATCATCACCCTCCTTAATTTTTTGAGCTAATTCTACCTCCTCATCAGCAGTAATCATTCCCTCTCTAGATACCTCTTGAAGGTATTTTTCAAGGGATTTGCTTTCTCTCTTGGTAATTTGTTGTGTAATTTTTAATTGTCTCATGTTGTGATTTTATATCTGTATAAATTTTATGTTAATCTTCTTATATCAAAAATCATGCTAAAAATTAATCTGGAATTTTTGTCACTATTTTATAAACTCATTAACGTAAATAAATTCAAAATGTTGCTTTTTTAACAAAAATTAACACACCATATTTTAACATTTATTTAAGTCTTTTAATAATTGTTTTTTCATCACTAAAAATTGTTTGCCAATCCTCGTTAAATACTAATGGTATATAACGTGCATATAATTTTAAACGAACATTTTTATTTTTACTTTTTTCTTTTTCGCTTTGCTCTCCCGTAAATTCATATGAATTTACATTTGGGTGTTCATTTTTGTATAAACGAACAACTTCCACAATGGTTGCCATTACTCTATAAACTTCTCCTTTGTTGGTAATGCTATATTCTTCACCTTCGTATTCTTCATTGGTTACACCAAATACAATAGTAGCATTTAAAATATTGTCTTGTTTCCTGCCAAATCGCACCTCATAATTTACTCCACTATCAGTAATAAAAGAATAAACAGTGCCACTTTTAATCGCTGGTAGAATTATTTCATATGGAAAAATGTTTGACATATTTGAACCTGCGAAGGTTTAAAATTTTTGTTAATTAAAAAAATAAATTTAACATGAAATAGGTATTATTATCTTTGAACAAAAAAAGTAATAAATGGCAAAATTTGGAAAATGGGTAGGCGGTGGTTTAGGTTGGGCTTTTGGAGGTCCAATTGGAGCTTTGGTTGGATTTGCTTTTGGTTCGGCAATTGATGCAGCAATTGGAGGTGATGACGGGGCTGGAACTACTTATCAGAGATATAAAAGAACGCAACCAGGTGATTTTGGATTGAGCTTATTGGTTTTGATTGCAGCTGTAATGAAAGCTGATGGAAAAGTAGTTAAATCTGAACTGGATTATGTTAAAAGGTATTTTTTAAAACAATTTGGTTCAGAGCAAACTCAACAACATTTATTAGCCTTGAGGGAAATTTTGAAAAAAGATATTCCACTCCATGATGTATGTTTGCAGATTAAGAATTATACAATGTATCCGGCAAGGTTACAATTAATTCACTTGTTGTTTGGAGTTGCTATTGTTGATGGGAAAATAGACGATTCTGAACTCAATGTGATTAATCAAATTGCTAGTTATTTAGGTATTAGAACTAATGACTATTTGTCTATAAAAGCTATGTTTTTTAAAGAAACAGATGGTGATTATAAAATTTTAGAAATAGATAAATCTGCTAGTGATGATGAAGTGAAAAAAGCATATAGACGAATGGCTGTAAAATATCATCCTGACAAAGTAAGTCATTTAGGAGAAGAGTTTCAGAAAGGAGCTAAAGAAAAGTTCCAAAAAGTTCAGGAAGCTTTTGAGAATATAAAGAAGCAGAGAGGAATGAAATAACTAATCTAATTTTCTTTTGTAAGGATTGTTAGATTTTAATTTCGTTGAATCAATCGGCGAAGGTTGAGTAGATTCAATTGAAAACATTTTAAAAATATTAAAATCATATTTTGTTTTTGTGGGTTTTTTAGTCTCTTGTTGTTCAGAACCATTAGTTTTAGCCGAAAATCCATGAATTGAAATTAAGCTAAACAGTAAAACTAATATGATGGCTTGTGTTTTCATTTTAAATCAATTTATTCAAAAATAATTAACTTTTTTCACATAAAAAATTTCTTAACAGAAATTAACAAACTGACAAAATTACTGTGGCACAGTTTTGGAAATTAGTATAACATCTTGAAGAGTGTAGAAAAAAATAAACTAATAAATGCGCTTATATATCCAGTATTATTGGTCGCAATCATAAATATTGTTCATTTATTACAATATACACTTCAGCTAAATTGGCAGCAATTTGGCATATTTCCTCTCAGACTTAAAAACCTTAGAGGAATTATTTTTTCGGTTTTCATACATGGAGATTTTAATCACTTATTTAATAATTCGATACCTCTTTTAATACTCGGAACAGCGCTTTTTTATTTTTACAAAGAAGTGGCTTTAAAAATTACTGTTTGGATAGTTTTAATGACAGGTTTTTGGACTTGGATTTCTGCAAGAGAAGCCTATCATATTGGTGCAAGTGGTTTGGTGTATGGATTGTTTTCTTTTTTAATGTTGAGTGGTTTTATAAGAATGAATAAGCAATTGATTGCATTATCGTTCTTTGTTGTTTTGATATATGGAGGGATGGTTTGGGGGATTTTTCCAATCAAATTAAACATTTCATACGAATCGCATTTTTGGGGATTCTTTTCCGGAGCTATTTTGGCATTTTACTATAGGAAACATGGCCCTCAAAAAAAAGTGTATGACTGGGAGGACGAGGATGATAATGAAGATGAAAACCAATATTGGAAACTAGACCAAAATAAAAATAAAGAGATTCAAATAACTTATCATTATAAATCGAAAGAAAACGATTTATAATGACATACATTCTTTATTTAACCACCTTTTCATTAAATGAATCATTTCGGTTTGAAGAGTTTCTCCTTTATCTTTAGTATACCAAACTTGGAACTGTTCTTTTAGTTTTGACATTTCCATGGTTGGGGTTTCTTTTTCTTGATAAAGCCAATTTTGTAAAAATTGAGGGCGTGGCCCCCAAGTACCAATTTCGTTTAACTCTTTATCTAAACAAATTAATTTGGGAATAGATTTGCCTCCATTTGTCAAATACCTATCCATTAATTCAGGGTTTTCATCTCTTAAGATGATACGTAAATTTATATTTGGATTGAATTCTGACATTTTAGCAAAAATAGGAATGTTTTGAGCAGCATCTCCACACCAGCTTTCAGCCAAAACTAACCATGTCAATTGATCATTTAAACAATTAATAGTTTCTTTTAGTAGGGTTGAGGCTTGTGTTGTTTTCAAAACCCTTTTCATTCTAGAAAAATTTAATTTAGTGTAATCTATCATGTTTTTGCTTTGATCGTCACCGGTTGTTCTACCAGTTTCTGCTAAATTTTTCACTAAATCAAAATATTCATCAAATGAAATACTTCTATCTAAATCTGTTTGCGTTACCATAATCATTTAAATTTGTACAAATTTACACATATATAAATAATTATATATGACGAAAATCATAAAATGTTAAAGAGTTTACATATAAAAAATACTTCTGATGGTTCACATACTTTGTATGTTCCTGAATTAGATGAAACCTATCATTCTATTCATGGAGCAGTGCAGGAAGCTAAACATGTTTTTATAAATAACGGGTTAGAGTATTTTAAAGGTTTGAAAAAGTTTTCTGTTTTTGAGGTAGGTTTTGGAACGGGTTTAAATACAATTTTAACAAAATTGTATGCAGAGAAAAATCAAGTAGAAATAAATTATCATACAATAGAATCTTTTCCTATTTCATTAGAAATTATAGAAAAGTTGAATTATGCACAGGAAATAAATGGAATAGAAAAGGAGGATTTTTTGAAAATTCATGAAATAAGTTGGGGTGAAAACCATCAACTTTCAGCATATTTTAAATTGACTAAAGTTCATGATAGAATACAAGGTTATGAAACAGACAGAAAATTTGATGTTATTTTTTATGATGCCTTTGGGCCGAGGGCTCAAAAAGAAATGTGGGAAAAATCAATTTTTGAAAAGATGTTTTCATTACTTAATTCCGATGGAATTTTAGTCACCTATTGTGCAAAAGGACAAGTGAAAAGAAATTTAAAAGAAGTTGGATTTGTGGTTGAAACTTTACCGGGGCCACCTGGAAAAAGAGAAATGACAAGAGCGATAAAAGAGCAATTATGAAAGAGGAATTGAAAAAGATCTTATTAATTGGAGAAAAACAAAAAGGCGACAACCTGTCTTTAACCAAGAAGCTAAAAAAAACTAAACCTAAAAATCTTGATGACAATGCGCATTCTGCTCATATTGCTGTTTTTGAAAGTATTGAATGCCTAGAATGTGCCAATTGCTGCAAAACTACCAGCCCAATTTTTAATGATAGAGATATAGATAGGTTGTCCAAGTATTTAAAAATAAAACCTTCTGTTTTTATTGAACAATATTTACATATTGATGAAGTGGGAGATTATGTATTAAATGAGGCTCCTTGTCCTTTTTTGGATTATGAAAATTATTGTATGGTCTATGAAAGTAGGCCAACGGCTTGTCGTGAATATCCCCATACCAATCGAAAAAGGTTCTATCAAATCTTGGACTTGTCAATGAAAAACACCGAAATATGCCCAGCGGTAGTTAAAGTGTTTGAAAAATTAAGAGAGAAGTATTAGAAAACACTTGGAATATTTCTTCTGGTTAGTTTTAAATCCTGTAAAATTGAAGATTTAACCTTGATGGTAAACAAATAGCTTTGGCGAACTCCAAAAGGAATCCATTGTAAACTCATTTCCCAGCAATGTAAATCTCTATAAAAATTTATGGTAGTATAGGTGTATTTGTGATTTTGAAAATCATATCCTGAATTAAATCCAATTTTCCATTTTTTTGTCAAACTCATATCTCCTGCAAAATTAAAAGTTTGAATGATGTTTTCAGAATCGTTAAAAGCAGGTTTGCTGTAGTTTACATTATACCCAATATTAAGTGTCCATGGAATATCAAAGTCAATATAGTCATCTAAATTGGCATTAATATAAGCCAGTTCTTCTTCTGTGCCAAACTTGCTGGTTTTTGTTTGTTTGTTTTGTGTTTTACTTCTCAACGAAAAATTTAGAGCAATGTTAGCATTGGTTAATCTTCCAATATATCCGGTTTCACTTAAATGAGATTTATTAATTCTCCTTCCACTTGTATCTAATGCATAAGGATCAATACTTCCATTAAAGTTTAAATTTAAAAACTTTAAAATATAGGTTCTTGCTGTAACAGATATATTACTCCAGTTAAAAGAATCTGCGAGCATATTATAGTTAGTAGAAAGTCCTAAGTTTTCTAATAATGTAATTTTAGTAATTGGGTTGATAGTATCTTTTTTGTTGCGAACTTTCATTTCGAAATTCTGCAATAAACTCATGTTCACATATCCTGCTTCAGTTGTATGAGAAGTGCCATAAATCCCATCCTGAAAAATGGAATACTCTTGTTTTTCGTTATTCCCGTCAATATAGCTTCGTAATCCACTATTGTTTTCAGGAATATAATTCACTCCAATGCTTGGGGTAATAACATGTCGGAGGGCTTTGATTTTTTGTCCTCTAAAAGAGTACATTCCATAAAGCTTGGTTGTCATGTTTGCTGACATATTATAGGAATTACCTCTTGCAAAACCATTAAGTGTGTCGGTTAGAAGACTATTTGATGTGTCACTCCATTGTCTATTAATAGTTTTAATGTACCATATTTCGGAATAGTTAAACGCTGGAGTTAAACTAAAATACTTAAACATTTTAATAGAAGTATTTAATGGGATAGTATGTTTCATTCCGTTTTTAAAACGTTGAGTTAAATATTGTGGCTCATTAATGTTGTACAATGAATCTAAAGCTGTTACTTCATTTCTAGCATTCATATTATAACTCAAACCAATTTTCTCATAAAACTTTTGACTACCGGCTTTGTTTTTAGGTTTAAAAGGATAGATTCTCGCCATATTAAAACCTACATCAGGCAATCTAACAGTAATCAATTTTGATAAACTATTCTGACTATGCGATGCGTTTAGATTTAATGAGAATGGACTATTCCCAAATCGTCTAGAATAAGCAACACTAGAGTTAAAACTATTAGAAAGGTAATCATTAGAGCTTGAATTGTAGTTGTTGGTAAAGTTAGTAGTAGTACCAAAATTTACGTTTGCATTAAAGCTGCTATTTGGTCTTGCTTTTGGATCTTGGGTATGTGTCCAACGAACAAAAAAGTCTTTTTTCTCACTAAAATCAGGTAATTCTTTTTCACTGTTTTTAAAATCGGAATAATTTACATTTAACTGCCCATTAAAATGATAACGGTTTTTGTAATTGGATGTAAAACGAGTTCCCCAACTTCCTTTTGAGTAAAAATCTCCTGTTAGTTGTGCATCCAAATGCTCATTTATATATAAATAATAACCACCATTAATTAGGAAAAATCCAAATTGTTGACTTTCTCCCGGAGCAGGGATTACTAAGCCTGATTTTTGTTTGTCGGTATTTGGGAAAAAACCAAAAGGAATAGCTAATGGTGTAGGAGCATTTTCAATAAATAAATCAGCTGGACCTGTTATAATTTTATCATTAGGAATAATTTTTAGCTTATTAGCACCAAAATGATAATGAGGCTCTGCTAAGTTGCAAGTAGTATATTTTCCATTTTTAATGTATAAAACATTATCAGGTTCTTTGTAAATTTTTTGTCCATGAATGTAGCCATCGCCTTCTTGTGTTTTAACGTCAGAAATTAAACCCTTTTTAGTTTCAAAATTGTATTTAATTTCATGTGCATTGAATTCTTTTGCAGCTTGTTTAAAAATAGGTTCTCCAAAATATTTGTCAGTAGAATCTTTTTTGCCTCGGGCAGTTACCATGTTTGAATCTAAATCCGATTCAATTTCTTCTGCTTTTAACTCTATGTCTTGGTAATATATTTCTGAATTTCCAAAAAGATAAATTTTTTGATTTTTCAAATCAAAACGAATGGAATCGGTGGCTTTGTATTTTACTTTCGATTCAAGAGCATCCTTTGATATAAAGGAATCTATACTTAAAATTTGAACTGTAGAATCGCTTTTATTTTCCTGAGAAAATAAAGTATGTGGACTAACAAAAAATAATGTCAATACTATCTTGAAAAACACAAATAATATATTGGTACAAATATTGTTTTTCATGATAGGCTAAATTCTTATCTATTAATAAATTGTAACAGTAATGAGATAAGAATTATTAACATTTTTATTGTGATAAAATAGTTCCTTCTTTTAAAGGGCTCAAAATTAAAAAAATAAATTTGACCGTATGTTAGTAAGCAACAACATGAATTTTATAGGATTGATTAAACGTGTAATTTGTTTTTTTCTTGCCTTTTCCTTTTATAATCTTTTTGCAGGAGAATTTCCTTTAGATGAAAATGATTTTTTTGGAGTAAAAACAGTGGTGATTGATGCTGGTCATGGAGGACATGATGGAGGCTGTCAAGGAGCCAATTCAAGTGAGAAGAATGTGGCTTTAGCTATTGCCCTTAAGCTCGGAAAATACATTGAAGAAAATTTTCCTGATGTTGAAGTAATCTATACAAGAAAAACGGATGTTTTTATTGAGTTAATAGAAAGGGCAAGAATTGCTAACAAAGCAAAAGCAGATTTATTTATTTGTATTCATGCCAATGCAAATGATAATAAAGGAGCTCTAGGAACAGAAACTTTTGTAATGGGACTTCATAAAACAGAAGCCAATTTAAAAGTAGCACAAAGGGAAAATTCTTCTATCTTACTGGAGGATGATTACCAATCGAAATATGAAAATTTCGACCCTAATTCACCTGAGTCATATATTACAATGACTTTAATGCAAAGTGCATATTTAGATCAGAGTTTGTTGTTGGCATCCAAAATACAAACTCAATTTACAGAAAGAGTGGGGAGAAAAAACAGAGGAGTTAAACAAGCCGGCTTTTTAGTGTTACATCAAACTTCTATGCCGAGTGTTTTAATTGAAACCGGATTTTTAACAAATATTGAAGAAGAGAAATTTTTGAATTCAGAAATTGGTCAAGATTATATGGCTTCAGCTATTTATAGGGCATTTAAAGAATATAAAAATGAATTAGAAAAGAAAATTGCGGTACCTGAAGAGCCAAAAGTGATTGAAGAAATTAAAAAAGATGAAGAAAAACCAGTAGTAGAAGATAAAAAACCAAAAAAAGACAAAAAGAAAGATGAAGAAAAAGAAGAGGGTGTTGTGTTTAAAGTGCAAATCGCTACATCTTCTATAAAAACAGAATTGAAACCTGAAAATTTTAATGGAATAGAAAATGTTGGTCTTTATGAAGCTGGTGGATTATATAGATATACGGTGGGGAATGAAAAAAACATGAATGATGCAAATAGAGTGCAACTACAAATGAAAGAAAAAGGATTTACAGATGCTTTTATTGTAGCTTTCAAAAATGGAGTTAGAATACCAATTAGTGAGGCAATTAAATTGCAAGAAAACTAAGTGATGAATACCCAATCATTTTTTTGTCATATAGATTCGTTTCACGATATTTGCAAAAAGAGACATTAAATGAAAATCACTAAAGAAGTTAAGGTTGGAGTAGTATCAATGTTTGCAATTGCATTGTTGGTATGGGGGTACAACTTCTTAAAAGGAACTAATCTTTTATATAAAAGTAAAACAGTTTATACTGTTTACCCTTCTGTAGCTGGATTAGCTAAATCATCTCCTATTTTAATCAATGGTTTTCAGGTTGGAGTGGTGGAATCAATTTATTTTCATCACGACCAAACAGGGAAAGTAGTAGTTGAGTTATTAATTACAGAAAATGACTTTTTAATTCCCAATAATTCTATTGCTAGTTTAATAAGTATGGACTTTCTAGGCTCTAAGGCTATTGCATTAAAAGTTGGGAATAGTGCTACCGAGCTACAATCGGGAGACACTTTAATAGCTGATCTAGAAAAATCAATGTTTGACGATGTAGGTGAGCAATTACTTCCTATTAAAGAAAAAGCAGAGAATTTTTTAACCGGAATGGATTCAACCATGGCCGATTTAAAATTGGTGATACAAGATTTAGATGATGTGTTTAATGATAGAAACAAACGAAAAATATCTGAAATTCTAACTAACCTTAACACGACTATTGTTGCGTATCATGAAGTAGCAACTACTATGGATGCTACGGTAAAGTCTATGCGACCAACATTAAAAAACTTAAAAACTTTCAGTGATTCTTTAGCAGCTTTAGAAATGGCAGAAACCATGAAAAAAGCAGAGGCTACTTTCCAACAAATGTCCGAAGTAATGGAAAAAATAAACAAAGGAGAAGGTTCCTTAGGTTTGTTGGTTAATAACGATAGTTTATATTATAATTTAGAGTCAACCTCTAAAAATATGGACAAACTAATGATTGATATGAAAGAACATCCAAAACGTTATGTTCATTTTTCATTATTTGGTAGAAAAGACAAAGACTAAACTTTAAATAAACAAGATGATTTCATCCATCGTTTTTATTGTATTGCTGATAGCAGCATCTTTATTATTTGCAAAAAATGTAAAAACCATTGTCCGAAATATAAAATTAGGACGTGATTTAGATCGTTCTGATAGAAAAAATGAACGATTTTCATTGATGGCAAGAGTAGCTTTAGGTCAATCTAAAATGGTAGTTCGTCCTGTAGCGGGATTGTTACACATTGTAGTTTATTTAGGTTTCATCATTATTAATATTGAGGTACTAGAAATAGTATTGGATGGAATTACAGGAAAGCATCGTTTGTTTGCTCCACTTGGTAGTATCTATTATGGATTAATTTCAGCTTTTGAATACTTAGCATTAGCAGTTTTGGTAGCTTGTGCAATCTTTTTAATTAGAAGAAATGTTTTAAGATTAAAGCGTTTTCACAATTCTGAAATGACTTCTTGGCCAAAATCGGATGCCAACTTAATATTGATTACAGAAATAATGTTGATGGGTGCATTTTTATTAATGAATGCTGCAGATGCTCAATTACAGGTTTTAGGAGCCGAACATTATACCCAAGTTGGTTCATTTCCTATAAGTAGTGTTTTTATGAAAATGATGGGAGGAATGTCTGAAGGAAGTTTAATTATACTAGAAAGAGGATTGTGGTGGTTTCATATCATCGGAATTTTTGCCTTTTTAAATTATTTACCTTATTCTAAGCATTTCCATATCATATTAGCATTTCCAAATGTATTTTATTCTAAACTAAGTCCAAAAGGACAATTAGATAACATGGAAGCAGTAAAAAAAGAAGTGGAATTAATGTTTGACCCATCTGCTGACCCTTATGCAGCTCCACCTGAGCCACAAGGGGAACCACAAAGATTTGGTGCTAAAGATGTAACTGATTTAACCTGGAAACAGTTGATGGATAGTTATACTTGTACAGAGTGTGGTAGATGTACAGATGTTTGTCCGGCAAATGGAACCGGGAAAAAACTATCTCCTCGTAAAATAATGATGGATACTAGAGATAGATTGGAGGAAGTTGGTAAAGGAATTGATAAAAATGGAAAAGATTTTAATGATGGAAAATCATTATTAAGAGACTACATTACTGAAGAAGAATTGTTAGCTTGTACCAGTTGTAATGCTTGTACGGAAGCATGTCCGGTAAACAACGACCCATTATCTGTAATTGTTGATTTACGTAGATATTTAATCATGGAAGAATCAAAAGCTCCGGCTGAATGGACGGGCATTTTTACAAACATTGAAAATAATGGTGCACCTTGGCAGTTTGCACAAGCTGACCGCTTAAATTGGAAGAATGAGCAATAAGTTAGAAGAAAAAATTGTTGATGGGCAAAAAATTAGCCCGGTTTTACCTGAAGAGGTAAAAAATTTTTTAATTGATATTGATGGAACAATCTGTGATGATATTCCAAATGAAGAGCCTGAAAGAATGGCAACAGCAAAAATTTATGATGGGGCTTTAGAAACCATCAATAAATGGTACGATGAAGGGCATATTATTACTTTTTTCACTTCTAGAACGGAAGAACACAGAAAAGTAACTGAAGAGTGGTTGAATAGACATGGATTTAAATACCATGGAATGATGATGGGAAAACCAAGAGGTGGAAATTATCATTGGATTGATAATCACATTGTGAGAGCGACTCGTTATGAAGGGAAATTTACTGATTTAGAAGTTAGACCTGCCCAAGTGGAGGTATTTAAAAAATAAACTATGAGCGAATTAAAAGTGCCAACCATGGCAGAATTAATGGCTTCGGGACAACAACCTGACGTTTTGTTTTGGGTAGGATGTGCCGGAAGTTTTGACGACAGAGCAAAAAAGATTACTCGTGCTTTTGTGAAGATATTAAATCACGTAGGAGTTAATTTTGCAGTATTAGGAACAGAAGAAAGTTGTACCGGAGATCCTGCAAAACGTGCCGGAAACGAGTTTTTGTTTCAAATGTCGGCAATGGGAAACATACAAGTATTAAATGCTTACGAAGTAAAACGTATTGTAACTACTTGTCCACATTGTTTTAATACGCTAAAAAATGAATATCCTGAGTTGGGTGGGAATTATGAAGTAAAACACCACTCAGAGTTTATTCAGGAATTGATAAACGATGGAAAACTAACCATTCAAGGTGGTTCGTTTAAAGGAAAACGAATTACTTTCCACGACCCTTGTTATTTAGGTAGAGCTAATGATGTGTACGAAGCGCCTCGTGAGTTGATTGAAAAATTAGACGCTGAATTAGTGGAAATGAAACGTTGCAAATCGAAAGGGTTTTGTTGTGGAGCTGGTGGAGCACAAATGTTTAAAGAAGCTGAAAAAGGTGATAAAGAAGTGAACATCGCACGTACTGAAGAAGCTATTGGAGTTCAACCGGATGTAATTGCAACTGGTTGTCCTTTCTGTATGACGATGATGACTGATGGAGTGAAACTAAAAGAAAAAGAACACGAAGTAAAAGTATTTGACTTGGCTGAGTTGATTGCTCAAGCAAACGATTTATAAGTCCTTCTTAATCTCCACGAAGGGGAGAGAAAAAGAGTGTCATTCTGAACAATATTTTGTCATCCTGAGTTTATTGAAGGATTAACAAAATGAAGTGAAGAATCTTTATGAAAGTAAAAACAGATCCCGGATTAATCCTTTGACAACACTTCGATAAACTCAGTGTGACAAAGGATAAAATAGTCCGGGAAGGACACAAAAAAACAAAAAAAATGAACGCAGAATACAAAACATATCCTGATAATGCAAAGGTTTGGATTTACCAAGCAGGTAACTTATTAGATGAAGACGAAATCAACTTTTTAAAAGTGAGAATTGATGAGTTTATCCAAAATTGGGAATCGCATGGAAGTTTATTAAAAGCCGATTTTGATGTGTTACACAACTTGTTTGTGGTGTTTTTTGTGGATGAACAAGGTGATAACATGTGCGGAAGAGCACAAGATGCTTCGGTACGATTAATGAAAGAATTGGAGCAAGAACTGGAAACTGAATTCTTAAACAGAATGAACCTTTCTTACCTAAAAGACGGAAAACCTGTAGTGGTAAAAATGAACGATGTTGCCGGTTTAATTGAAAAAGGAGAAATGACTGACGATACTCAGGTGTTTAACAACATGATTACTTCTAAAAAAGAATTCGATACCATTTGGACTCAGCCATTAAAAGATAGCTGGATGACTCAGTTGAAAGGATGAATTGATAATTGAACAAATTTTAGTATTTTTATTATTATAAAATAATACAGATGAAAAAATACCACTATTCAGATCCAGATGAAGAAACAGAAGAAGATAATAGTATTAATTTTGAATCGGATGACCCTATCATTAAGGGAGGTCAGGATCCGATGGAAATTAAATAAAGTTGTTTGTTATCAATAACAATACAACTAGAACTATAAAACAGATAATCATAAATCGTATTATAAAGTCCATAGCATCTAATCGTTTTGTATTATAATATTGATTTATATCTATCTTGAATTGACATTCTAATAATTCTTGATATAGTAAATATTTCTTGATATCAATTTCATCCAGATTGTTATTTTCAAATGTATCTTTTGTTATAGCTTTGTAAGGAACTCTTCCAGGAGGCATAAATTTAATAGGACGAATATTTTGCGCTATTATTAATATTATAAAAGCACACATAAAAACAGCAATAGTAGCAATAATTTTAAGTCCAAATTTTTCAGATTCATTTTCGAATAGAAATACACATAGAGCAGAAGAAATAGAAAGTATTATAACAAGTAAAGAAAAATATTTTCGAGAAATTTCATAGTGATCTTTTATCGTATCTTGAACTCTTTCTATTGCTCCTTGATGTAAAATTAAAAGAGAATCACTAGTCATTTTTTTCCAATTAACTCGAAAGCCTTTTTTTAGTTTACTAGGTTCGGATTTAATTAATCTTTTAGGGAGTATATAATTAAGCATGTTAAATTTTTTGTCTAAGTATAATATGGGTGAGTTCTGTTTATTTACATTATAAAATAATATCTAAATTACCTTAGAATATTCGATAGTTCACTTTTATACTCTTCCCAATTTCCAACCCCATGGTGGGTTTTACTTTCTACCACAATTAAGGTATCAGTGGTTGGCTTTAGGTATTCTTTGAGTTTATAAGAAGATTCAACGGGTATTATTTTGTCTTCCGTTCCATGAAAAATGGTAATCGGTGCTTTTACTTCTTGTATGTATTCGTTGGTAGGTAGTTTGTATTTTACCATCCATCCGGGTACTATCCAATAATAATGGTGTACTAAATTTACCATGCTGTAATAAGGTGCTTTTAATACCAATTGCTTAGGGTTGTTTTTGGCGGCAATATAAGTAGCAGGGCAAGTCCCAATCGAATAACCAATTACCACAATGTTTTCTTCTAGATAATTGGTTTTTAAACTATCGTACACAATTTGCACATCGTTTAAAAATTGTTTTTCATTTTCAATACGTCCTTCGCTTTTGCCAAAACCACGGTAATCCAAGATAAAAATGTCGTAATTGTTTTGGGTGTAGAAGTCCGCAATTTCTCCCCAGCTATTCAATGCACCTGCATTTCCGTGTAGGTAAAAGACTAATCCTTTCGTTTTTTCGGCTTTAAATAACAAACCATTTACTGTTACATCGTCACCTAAAGGAATGTTGTATTCGGTAAACTCATTTTTAAACTCAAATTCAAAATCAGCAGGCAATGGAGTGGGGTGGAAGAACATTTTTTCTTGTCGGCAATTGGCTAGGCCTATTGCGGTAAACAATAAAATGATTCCAATTATCCTTGAGCTTCTTTTTTTCATTGCTAATTCGCTTCTTGGTAAGCTTTCATGGCGGCATCTAAAATTTCCAAAGCTCTTTCTTTTTCTGATACTTTTTGGATTTCCATTTTACCCGGACCTTTATAATTCGCAAACCAAAGTGTGATGATTTCCATAGCTCCTTTAAAATGTTCGTTCAATTCGGTTATGTTTTCCATTTCATAAAATGGAGTGTCTTTCATTACAGCTATTAATTTGTCGTCTTGTTCACCACGGTCTAGTAATTCTAAAACACCAATAATTTTACATTCTACAATGCTTCCTCTTTCCACAGCAGGACCTAATACAATTACATCTAATGGATCGCCATCGCCTCCCAATTCTTTTGGTAAATAAGTTTGTGGTATCATTCCATAGTTACCCGGGTAACCCAAGTATTTTACTCTGCGCGGACCATCTTCCAATTGTTGCCAATTCATGTGTCCGGAATTTTTTCCTACTTCCCATTTATCAACTGTTCCTGTTGGAATTTCTACTACCACATTTACACTGTTGTCTTTATTGGTAGCAGTATATCCATGTAAAAAATGATGTTCACCTTTTAGGGTGTAAGGATCTTGTGTTGTATCTCTGACTTCGGTTTGCACTTCTATTTTTTCAACATGTTCTTCCTTGCAACTAAAGAAAGTAAACACAAAGCATATATAAAAAAGTGGGTTTATTCTTTTCATTTTACTCAGAATAGCTTTCTATCATCATTTCTAAAATTTCAATAGCTGCTTTACTGATTTTGGTACCGGGACCAAAAACTCCCACGGCTCCTGCATCAAACAAGTAATCATAGTCTTGTTGAGGAATTACTCCACCCACAATTACCATGATGTCTTCTCTGCCTAATTTTTTTAATTCTTCTATCACTTGAGGAACCAATGTCTTGTGGCCTGCCGCTAAAGATGAAACACCTAAAATGTGTACATCATTTTCTACGGCTTGTTTAGCAGCTTCTTCCGGAGTTTGAAATAATGGTCCGATGTCTACATCAAAACCGATATCAGCAAACGAAGTTGAAATCACTTTCGCACCACGGTCATGACCATCTTGTCCCATTTTAGCGACCATGATACGGGGACGACGACCTTCCAATTCAGCAAAGCGGTCGCTTAATTCTTTGGCTTTTATAAAATCTATATCATTCATAGCTTCTGAACTATAAACACCACTTACAGAACGAATTTGAGCCTGATAGCGCCCAAAAATTTCTTCCATGGCATCAGAAATTTCTCCTAAGGTAGCTCTTTCTTTGGCTGCTTCAACCGCTGCAGCCAATAAATTTCCATTTCCTGAGCGTGCAATTTCCGTTAAATTTTTTAATGCTGCTTTTACTTTATCTTTATTTCTGGTTGATTTAATTTGATTCAATCGTTCTATTTGACTCAGTCTTACTTTTTGGTTGTCTACATCTAAAATATCAATTTGCTCTTCGCTTTCAACTTTATATTCGTTAACTCCGACAATAATTTCTTTTCCTGAATCAATTTTTGCCTGACGACGAGCTGCGGCTTCCTCAATTCTTAATTTAGGGACTCCTTTTTCGATGGCTTTTGCCATTCCACCTAGTTCTTCTACTTCTTCAATTAATTTCCAGGCTTTTTCTGCAATTTCATTGGTTAACCATTCTACGTAATAAGAACCTCCCCAAGGGTCAACCGTTCTACAAATTTCGGTTTCTTCTTGGATGTATATTTGTGTGTTACGAGCAATACGCGCTGAGAAGTCAGTTGGTAATGCAATGGCTTCATCCAAAGCATTGGTATGTAAAGATTGTGTTCCTCCTAAAGCTGCCGCCATTGCTTCAATACAGGTGCGAGCCACATTGTTAAAAGGATCTTGCTCAGTTAAACTCCATCCACTTGTTTGACAATGTGTTCTTAATGCCAATGATTTTTCGTTTTTAGGATTGAATTGTTTCACCATTTTAGCCCATAACATTCTGGCTGCTCGCATTTTGGCAATTTCCATAAAATGGTTCATTCCTATGGCCCAGAAAAAGGAAAGGCGAGGAGCAAAAGTGTCAATATCCATTCCTGAGTTAACTCCGGTACGTAAATACTCTAGTCCATCAGCAAGTGTGTAAGCTAATTCTATATCAGCCGTAGCTCCCGCTTCTTGCATGTGGTAGCCCGAAATACTGATAGAGTTAAACTTGGGCATATTTTGCGACGTGTATTCGAAAATATCAGCAATAATATTCATGGATGGTTGAGGAGGATAGATGTAAGTATTCCTCACCATAAATTCTTTTAAAATATCATTTTGAATGGTGCCTGAAAGTTGTTCTGTCTTCACTCCTTGTTCTAATCCCGCTACAATGTAAAAAGCCATAATAGGAATAACAGCTCCGTTCATGGTCATAGAAACTGACATTTGGTCTAAAGGAATTTGGTCGAACAATATTTTCATATCTTCCACCGAGTCAATAGCTACACCAGCTTTTCCGACATCTCCAACTACTCGAGGATGGTCAGAATCGTAGCCACGATGCGTAGCTAAGTCAAAAGCTACAGACAATCCTTTTTGTCCGGCAGCTAAATTTCTTCGGTAAAAAGCATTGGATTCTTCGGCAGTACTAAATCCGGCATATTGACGGATGGTCCAAGGACGCATAACATACATGGTGGAATAAGGTCCACGAAGATTAGGAGCAATACCGGCAACAAAGTTTAAATGCTCTAAATTTTCAACATCAGATTTTGTGAAATGATTTTTTACTTCAATTTGCTCTGAGGTTATCCAAGTTTCTTTCTTAGAGTTAGCACTTGAATCTTGTTTGTTGGCTTTTTTGTATGTTAATAATGAAAAATCAGGTTTCATATTTTAATTATTAAAAGTTCTAAGCCATAAAATAGCTTCATCTTTTGTTTTAAACATTTTTACGGGAAATGGAGGTCTATTTAATTGCATAAATGTATGTGTAATAAAACGAGTAATTGCTGAGTTTTCTGTCATAGCAAAAGCACTGGTAAATTTATGCATGTGCTCATTAATATAAACTCGTTCTTCTGTTCCTAGAGATTTTAAATTTCTATTATCAGAAAAATAAGGTCTTGGAATTCCTTCAGAAATATCCAACAATATTTCTAACATTACTTTTAATTGGGGAATGGTAAAAGTGCTAAAACCATCTACTGGTTCAAAAGTGATAATGTTGTCACTTCTTAATTCAATTAATCCATAATCAAATGGAACGGATTTTATGACCTCGTAATTATTAGGCATTAGTGGTAGTTGATTCTTTTTATTTTTTCAGAAATATTCACTTGTTCAAGAATTTCAACCTCATTCCCTCTTATTTTTTGTGTTTGTATAAATTGATGTTTTTCTTTTTCCATTTTGTTCGGGTATTTATTCACTCCTAAAAGTGTTTTTTTACCTTCTTGGTATTTTTTTAGCTTAGTTTTATTAGTCGTTTTAACTGTAGTTTGAATGTTTCTATTTTTGATATTGGTTAAAAAACCACCTTTAATTTCTATTTCTTTAAAAAGTTTTAGGGTTTGTTCAACCATCTCGTCAGTTAAAGTTTCGATGTAATAGGAGCCTTTGGCAACATCATTTACTTTGTCTAAAAATGATTCTTCTTTTAAAATGATTTGAATGTTTCGGGCAATCCTAGATGAAAAATCAGAAGAACTTTCATAAATGTCATTAAAAGGAGTTAGACTTAAACTATTACACCCTCCAATAATGGCAGACATTGCTTCAGTTGTGGTTCTAAGCAAGTTGGTATAAGAGTCTTGTGTTGCTAGATTATAGCACGATGTTTGGCAATGGATATTGGTTTTGGAAATACATACATCATAACTTTCAGCAATCATTTCCCATACTATTTTAGCTGCTCTTATTTTTGTTATTTCAAAAAAATAGTTAGAATTAATTCCAAAATTAAAATCGATTTTTGAAATTACATCTTCAGCAGTCATTCCTCTCTCAGTAAGTTGGTCAATGTATTCAACTGCTTGAGAAAAAGCATAAGCTATTTCTTGTGAATTATTTGCTCCGGCATTGGAGTAATAATGTCCGTTAATAGTGATGTTGCTAAAAGGACTGTTTTTTATGAATTGATAAACAGTATCAAAATCAGTTTGTTCATTTTTATGCCAAGCTCCAGAGATAAGGAGTTCGCCTAAATAATCATAAGAAACAGAAGCTTTGATTTCTGATTTATTTAAGTTTCTTTCTTTAATAATTTGATTTAGAAAGTCAGCTGTTTGAATAGCATTTGAATTGTAAAAGTGAATGTGAATGATTTCTATCATTATCTCATTCAATAAAGCTTTCATATCCTCAAAAGAGGAAATGTTTCCATTAAACTGAAGACTATTTGCTCCTCCCTGTAAAGCTTTGATGGCTTTTCTATTGGCTTTGTCTATGTCTGTAACCTCAATTTGTTCTCTAATTTCCCACTCGGAAGAAGTTTTATTTAAAAGATACTCTTTTGATTTATTATCAATTAAAGATTCTTTATTGTAAACCGGTTGAACATTGAATCCTTCTTCAGTTTCCCAAACTAAAGTATCTTGATAATCCTTCCCTTTAATATCATTAATGATTTTGTTTTTCCATTCTTCTAAAGAGATTGATTGAAAATCTTGAAATAAGCTCATAAGTTTATTCTTTGTGCATAAACAAAGGTAGTTAAATCAATGAAAAATAAAGGAAATAAAAAACGATTATCTTATTCTTTTTCAGCTTCGAAAACAAAAATTTCTTCGTTGTCTTTTTTCATCAAGTACTTTTCTCTGGCAAATTTCTCAAGGGTAACAGGGTTGGTTGTTAAGTCTTCTAGCTCAATTTTGGTTTTTTCAATCTCTTCTAGGTAGAATTTTTGGTCTTGTTTAAGTGATTTTAATTCTTTTTTAAAATCGTATTGTACCAAAAAGTTGTTTTGATCAAAAAAAGCCAACCAAACAATAAATACTGCCATGGTAATGGCATATTTGTTTTTTAACCAGTTTGGAATTTTTGACCACATATAGCAAAATTAATAACGAATAGAAGATGAACACATTTAGTATTGCCAATTAATAAACAATAAATTGTTAAACATCCTTATCTTTGACGAAAATAAATTGATTATGATTCAACGAGTTCAAACATTGTTTTTAATAGGGGTTATTTTATTGGGAGTTTTATTTTCTTTTGTTCCGGTATTGGGTTTTACTGCTTATGAGGCAACATATGTAATGAGTGCTTATAAAGTGGTTCTTTCAAAAGATGTTACCAGTGTAGTTTCCGGAAATATGGGAGTAGGAGTTTTAGAAGGTGTAATTATGATTGTAACATTGATTGTTATCTTTTTGTATAAAAATCGTCAATTACAAATGAAGTTATTAAAGTTGAATATTTTGTTGATTACATTGCAGGTGGTAGCTTTAATGATGTATGTGGATGTTGCAAAGGCAGCTATCGGACCTAATGAAAATGATGTGTTGGTAGGGTTTGAAATAGGTTGTTTTATTCCTGTATTATCTTTGTTGTTGACTTATTTAGCTATTCGGTTTATTAAAAAAGATGATAAGTTGGTGAGAGCAGCCGATCGTTTAAGATAAAAAGAAAAACCCAGCTGAGCTGGGTTTTTCTTTTTATTGCATTTGTTTATTTGTTTGGTGAGGGTGGAGTTGGAGGTGTTTCCGGTTTGGTAAATCTTGGTGAATCATCTCTCATTTTTCTAAGTAAATCCTTTTTAAAATTATCTTCCGCTTTATATAATTGACCTACTTTTTTGATAGGTAAAACATCTTTAAACTTGCCTATGTACTGTTTTTCAAGGTCTAATTCTTTTTGTTTGTTTTCAATGCGTTGATTGATGGCTTTTTCAATTTCTTCATCTGTCATTTCAATTGCTTCAGCATTTTCTTTTTTACCTTGTCTCATTTCTTTAAAAAGGCTTGCTTTTTTATCTGAGTATTCATTATAAATAGGCCAAAATTTTTCAGCTTCTGCTGATGTTAATGAAAGTTTTTCAGTTAGATAAGCTATTTTCATGGTTTGAAACTTCTCTTTATCAAATTTGTGCTCTTTCTTTCCTTTTGGATGTTGATTTTGAGCAAGTAGGGTAGTTGTACTCAATAAAGTAATAAATACAACAGTTAAAAGATTTTTTGTTTTCATAATTCTTCAATAATTGAGTTAATATTAATGTTGTTTTCTATTAAATATTCGATGATTTCATCATCTGTTATTGGTTCTGTTTCAAATGCAGTTTCTGAATATACTTCAAAAATTAAGTCCTCATCAAATTCATCGATTTTTTCATTCATCACAATTAGACTTATTTCTTCATTTGTAAATTCTTTAGGGGTAGTATTTTTAGT
Organism: Flavobacteriales bacterium; assembly: GCA_020635825.1. GTDB lineage: Bacteria > Bacteroidota > Bacteroidia > Flavobacteriales_E > Vicingaceae > Vicingus. Next base: position 262,080 of record JACJZA010000007.1, on the reverse strand, counting down.
GAATGAAAAATAAACAGCAGTAACAATCAAAATGCTTAGAATGGGCATGTAAATATGGGGTGACAAAATGTCAAAATTAAATTTTAAATTATTGTTATTCAGTTTTTTATTATTAATTACTTGATGTAATTCTTTAAAATAGTTTTTAGGAGTAGAAAAAGGAGTGGTATTTTCTATTTTATCTAAAAAATCGTAAAAATTTTTCTCGTTTTCCGATGTGTGATTCTTGTTTTGCATTTCAGTGTTTTGACTTTATATTTTATAAAAGGTTTAATCTTCTCTTAAAAAAGTATCAATTTTTTTTACTGCATGATGATAAGAAGCTTTTAGCGCTCCTACTGATGTATTCAAAATCTCAGCCATTTCTTCATACTTTAACTCATCAAAATATTTCATATTAAAAACCAAGCGTTGTTTTTCAGGTAAGGTTAGTAATGCTTTTTGAAGTTTAAGTTGAATTTCATCTCCGGTAAAATATTCGTCATCTTCAAGTTGGTTTGATAGGTCTTTCTCAATATCTTTAATAGGGATAAACAAGAGTTTTCTCTTTTTGTTCAAAAATGTAATGCTCTCATTGGTGGCAATTCTATATAGCCAGGTAAATAATTGAGCATCTTCTTTAAAATTATCTAACCCTTTCCAAGCTTTAATAAAAGTATTTTGAGTAATATCATCAGCATCGTCATGATTTATTACCATTCGGCGAATGTGCCAATAAAGTCTTTCTTGGAATTGCTGAACAATTAAACTAAAGGCATAGTTGCGTGAATTTTCCTCACGAAACATTTGCATTAATTCTTTGTCATTATAATTGTTCATATATAAAAAAATCCACTAACAAATGGCTAGTGGATTTTTTGTTGAAGTTAAGTTAACTTATACTTTCCTGGAAATTGCTTTTTCTGCTGCCTTAACAATGTTAGCTGCAGTTAAGCCATATTTTTCCATTAATTGACTTGGAGTTCCACTTTCTCCAAAACTATCATTTACACCTACATATTCAATTGGCATTGGGTTGTTTCTTGAAATCAGTTGCGCAATACTATCACCCAACCCGCCATTTAACATGTGTTCTTCAGCTGTTACAATACATTTTGTTTTGTTTGCTGATGTTAAGACTGCATTTTCGTCTAAAGGTTTAATGGTGTGAATATTTATTATTTCAGCACTGATTCCTTTTTCTGCTAATTGTTCGCCTGCTTGTATGGCTTCCCATACTAAATGACCCGTTGCAAAAATCGTAACATCGCTTCCTTCGTTTAATACAATAGCCTTGCCAATTACAAATTCTTCATTCATAAAAACAGGGACAGCAGGCCTTCCAAAGCGTAAATAAACAGGTCCTTCATGGTTTGCAATGGCTTTGGTGGCTGCTTTGGTTTGATTGTAGTCGCAAGGATTGATTACAGTCATTCCAGGTAACATTTTCATTAAACCAATATCTTCTAATATTTGGTGGGTAGCACCATCTTCACCTAAAGTTAATCCGGCATGTGATGCACATATTTTTACATTTTTATCTGAGTAAGCTACAGCCTGTCTAATTTGGTCGTAAACACGTCCTGTCGAGAAGTTGGCAAAAGTTCCGGTAAAAGGTATTTTTCCCCCAATAGTCATACCTGCGGCTATACCAATCATGTTGGCTTCAGCAATTCCTACTTGGAAAAAACGTTCTGGATTTTCTTTTTCAAATTGATTCATTTTTAATGAGCCGGTTAAATCAGCACACAAAGCAACCACATTTGGGTTTTCTCTGCCTAATTCAGTTAAACCGTCGCCAAAACCTGAGCGAGTATCTTTTTTTTCTGTGTAGGTGTACTTTTTCATTTGTCAATTAAAATTTTATTTGAACTGATGTTCCTGATGTGATAGTGAATGATTTTTCTTTTGTATAAATAACTTTATTGCTGTTAAGTCCTCTGTTTACCACTCTATATTTTCCGGGTTGTAGAACAATGGTTTCTCGAGTGGTGTTTTCTGAAAGGTTGTAAACCCATTTTAATTCGTTGTTTTCTTCTACAAAAATGCTGGTGACTCCTTTTGCAGGTAAAAATATGGTGACAATGCCTGGGTCTGGAATAAAAACTTTAGTAGTGTGGCTTTGAGCAATATTTACCTTACTGACTTTTGTTCTAGGAAGGGTTAATATTTCTAAATCATAATCTCCAACAATATATTTGGTGGTTTCATCGAAATTCTGAACATGAAAGATATTTAAATCGCCATTTTTTTTCACTAAGCATTTTAAATCATCATATTCATTCAATCCACTCATTTCTAGTTTTAACATTCCTTGTGGTGCATCAACTGCAATAATATTGTGTTTGCCAGGGATGATTTTAATGTCATTTTTTCTTACCTCAGGCAATGTGTGAACAACTAAATCGTATTTCAATGAAGGGTCAATAGGAACCGTATCTGGAACTCCATAGCTGTTAAAAGTGTGAATGAAATTATATTGAATGGCTTTTGAATGATGGTCATAAAAAGTCATGTTGACATCAGTTTCAGTAGGTTCTCCATTAGCATCAATTAAGTTGACTTGAACTGTTGTATTGTTCATTACCTGAGAGATGACAACCTGCAAAACATTTTGAAAGGATTCCGCATCTTTGGCTTCAAAGAAACTACCTACACATTTAAAAGCATCTATGGTTTCTAAATCTAAGCCCATACCTATAACAAAAGGCTTTAAGGTAACTCTGTTTTTTTGTAAAGCACGAGCAACGGCGCAAGGATCACCATCACATTCTTCAATTCCATCTGTAATTAGAATGATAATGTTTTTGCAATTTGAACAAGCAGGAAAATCGTTTTTGGTTTGTTCTAATGAATAAGCGATGGGGGTAGTACCTTGTGGTCGAATATCATACAGGGCACTTTTTATTTTTGAATAGTTGTTTCCACTGAAAGGAACTTCCAGCTTAGTGTCTTCACAGCTTCTATTTCCAGCAGCAACTGAAAATTGGTGACCATAAACCCTTAGTGCTACTTCAAGGTTGTCTATTTTTTGTAAGCTATCCATTAAGTTGCTCAATAATCTAGTGGCAACTTTTATTTTTTGCTCTTCTCCCCAGCGTCCCAACATGCTTTGAGAACCATCTAAAACAAAAAGTATTCTTGTTTTTTGTTGAGATTGAGCGAAAGAAGTAGTAGCTAAAAGTAGACTAATAGCTATTAAAAAATGTTTGATATGTTTTCTGAATAAATTCATGTTTCGGTTGCTATTATAGGCAACAGAAAGAGCTTTTAGTAATCACCCAAAGTTTCTTCTAGTTGACCAAGAGCGTTTGCTAGTTGCTCATCATTTGGGGCAACACCGTGCCATTTATGAGTTCCCATCATAAAATCTACGCCATACCCCATTTCAGTGTTCATGATAATCATAACGGGTTTTCCTTTGCCTAAGTGTGTTTTAGCTTCATTTAATGTGTTTACAACGTTTTCCATGTTGTTGCCATTCATTTCCATTACATCCCATCCAAAAGCTTGCCATTTTGCTTTAATATCCCCTAAATCTAACACATCTTTAATGTCTCCATCAATTTGTTTTTGATTGTAGTCGATGGTAGAAATTAGATTGTCAACTTTATTATGAGCAGCAAACATAGCAGCTTCCCAAATCTGTCCTTCTTGAATTTCACCATCACCGTGAAGAGAATAAACAATGGTGTCATCATTGTTTAATTTTTTGGTTAATGCTGCTCCTATTGCGTTAGATAAACCTTGTCCAAGTGAGCCACTAGCCATTCTAATTCCAGGTAGACCTTCATGAGTAGTTGGGTGTCCTTGTAATCTAGAGTTGATTTTTCTAAATGTAGATAGCTCATCAATTGGGAAATAACCAGAGCGAGCCAGAGTACTGTAAAAAACCGGAGAAATGTGTCCATTTGACAAGAAGAAAAGATCTTGATTTTTGCCATCCATATTAAATGGTTGAGGAGTGTGTTTCATAATTTCGAAGTACAGCGCTACAAAATAATCAGTACAACCTAATGAGCCTCCCGGGTGACCTGAATTAACGGCATGAACCATTCTTACTATGTCTCTTCTTACTTGTGAAGCAATTTTTTCTAATTCACTAATTGATGGCATTTTTATTGTTTTTGAGGTTTGAAATTCGCTGCCAAAAGTAGTTCAAATCAGTAAGAAAATAAGGGCTTTGTTGAAAACTTTAATAACTAGTTTTAAACAGTAGAGATATAAAAAATGATTTGTTGATAACAGCTTGGTTGGTGCAATATTTGGCCTATATTTAAGGTTAATTTTAAGGTTTGATTTTATAATTAGAATGAAGAAGATAGCAGGAATTGTATTGGTTGTAGTATTTGTTATTTCAAATGCCTTTATTGCTCCTTTAATTAATGGAGTTTCTCAAAAAAAAGAAAATGATCCTCCATTTTACAAAGTAGCATCTAATTGGGCTGATTCTGTTTTGCAAACATTAACCTTAGAAGAAAAAATTGCCCAAATGTTGATGGTGGCTGCTTATTCTAATAAGGATAGTGTCCATGAAAAAGAAATTGAAGAGTTAGTAAAGAAATACAATATTGGTGGTTTGATTTTTATGCAAGGAGGACCAATAAGACAAGCACAACTTTATAACAAGTATCAAGAATTGTCAAAAGTACCATTAATGGTTTCTATAGATGGTGAATGGGGCTTAGCAATGCGTTTAGATAGTACGATTAAATACCCATGGCAAATGACATTGGGGGCTATTCAAGATAATCAGTTGATTTATGATATGGGAATTCAGATTGGAGAACAGTGTAAACGACTCGGGATTCAAGTGAATTTTGCGCCGGTTGTAGATGTGAATGTAAATCCCAAGAATCCAATTATTAATGCCCGTTCTTTTGGGGAGAATAAGTTTAATGTAGCTCAAAAAGGAATTTCCTACATGAAAGGCATGCAATCGGTAAATGTGTTGGCTAATGCAAAACATTTTCCAGGTCATGGTGATACTGACGCTGATTCTCATAAATCTTTACCTGTTATCAATCATTCTAAAGAACGAATGGATTCAATTGAGTTGTATCCTTTTAAACAGTTAATTGAGAATGAATTAGCAAGTATGATGGTGGCGCATTTGTACATTCCAACTTATGAAAATACTCCAAATACAGCTACCACCTTATCTAAAAACGTAGTGACCCATTTATTACAAGATAGTTTAGGATTTAAGGGATTGATATTTACTGATGCATTAAACATGAAAGGTGTGAGTAAGTATTTTGAACCCGGAATTGTAGATGTAAAGGCTTTATTGGCAGGTAATGATGTGTTGCTTTTTTCTGAAGATGTACGAACAGCGATAGAGCAAATCAAACAAGCTGTTGAAAATAATGAAATATCAGAAAGTGAAATAAATAGAAGGTGTTTGAAAATATTGACAGCAAAAGAGTGGGCAGGGCTTAGCAAAGATACTCAGATTAAGCTAGAGGGTCTTTCAAAAGATTTAAATAAAAAAGAATATCAACTCTTAAATAAAAGGTTGTTTGAAAAAGCATTAACTGTTTTAAGAAACGAAAATGATTTGATTCCTTTACAAAGGCTGGATACGCTTAGAATAGCTTCTTTAGCTATTGGTGATGGTGATTATGAAGTATTTCAGTCATCATTGGGTTTGTATGACGATGTAGAAAGTTTTAATGCAAAAGAAATTACAGAAGATAATTATGTGACCTGGTTAGAAACCATGAGAAATTACAATACGGTTTTAGTTTCATTACATAACTCAGATAAAAATCCTTGGAAAAGTTATAAAATTGACAATAAAACAAAAGAATTGATTGAGGCTTTTAATCAACTAGATATGAAGGTGGTATTGATCGATTTTATGAATCCTTATAGCTTAATTGGATGGAAAGGTGCTGAAGAAGTAGATGTGTTAATTGAAGCATATCAGAATAACAAGTATACTCATTTAGCCGCTGCCGAATTAGTTTTTGGAGGAATTGGGGCTAATGGTAAGTTGCCTGTTACCGTATCAAAGAAATACAAAGCAGGAACAGGAATAGTTCTAGAACCAAATGGGAGATTTGCTTATGTTGAGCCTGAAGAATTGAGTATTGACGAGAAAGATTTATTTAAAATTGATAGTATTGCTTTAAATGGAATAAAAGAAGGCGCTTATCCCGGCTGTCAGGTTTTTGCAGCTAAAGATGGTAAAGTTTTTTATAATAAATCCTTTGGGTATCATACTTACGATAGCTTAATAACAGTACAAAATTCTGATATCTATGATTTGGCATCGGTAACAAAAATTTCTGCAAGTTTATTGGCATTGATGCAGTTGCAAGATGAAAATAGATTTAGTTTAGATAAAAATTTGTGTGATTATTTATCGGATTTAATTCCTGATACTTCTGATTATTTCAATTTGAAATTAAGAGAAATTTTAGCACATCAAGCCGGATTGCAAGCCTGGGTTCCATTTTATTTAAAAACTATAAGAAACAATGAATTAGATCCTATTATTTATAGTAAAGATTCATCTAATTTCTACCCGTTTAGAGTTGCGAATAATATTTACATTAACCAGTTTTATCCGGATATTATTTACAAAAGAATTTTAAAAGGGCCTATCAAAGAAAAAGAATATAAGTATAGCGACATAGGCTATTATTTTATGCAAAAGATTGTAGAAAAACAGTCGGGTCAGAGTTTAGATAATTATGTGAAATGTGTTTATAATCAATTGGGAATGACCACTACAGGTTATCTACCTCGTAAGCAATTTTCTTTAGATAGAATTCCACCAACTGAAAACGATAAAATATTCAGAAAACAAATTATTCATGGTGATGTTCACGATCCAGGAGCAGCAATGTTGGGCGGTGTTGGAGGTCATGCCGGTTTATTTTCAAATGCCAACGACTTAGCAAAACTAATGCAGATGTATTTGAATAAAGGAACTTATGCCGGAGAGTTGTTTATAAAAGATACAACATTAAATGAATATACAAAGTGTCAGTTTTGCGACGAAGGAAAAGAAAACAGAAGAGCTGCCGGTTTTGATAAACCTTTTTTACAAGGGTTTGGTGGACCTACCTGTGATGGGATATCTCAAAATAGTTTTGGGCATTCCGGATTTACAGGTACAATGGCTTGGGTAGATCCAGATACGGGTGTTGTTTATGTTTTTCTATCTAACCGAACATATCCGGATGCTGAGAACAAGAAGCTGTTAAAAATGAATATTAGAACAGATATTCAAAAAGCCATTTACGATGCTATTAATAAGCCTAAAAATGCTATTAACTAGCTTCGGAGATATCACGATTATTATTTTCTCTTCCGTCTATTAAATTAGAGATGTGTTGAATGATATCTACACTAAAGCTCGAAAAGAAATGGTTGGGTTGTTTTCTGTTTTTAAAAATATGATTGTGAACAGCAAACTCCGGAGATAGAAAGTAGATTTGTTCGTCTTTAAAAGATTCTATTAGTGTAGTAATAATCTTTTCACAAGAGATATCTGTAAAATATAAATCGACTACGATAGCCGCAGGTTTTTTAATTTTTACTTTTTCGGCATCAAATTCTTCGAAACTAATATCAAAACTTTCATAATACAATTCTGTGTCGATGTATTCTGCTAAATAGCTGTTCCCAGAGTTACTTAAAAAATAAACTGTAAAAGGAGATTTGTTGTTTTCGTTCTTCATGGCTATTAGTTTTTGTGGTTCATAATTAAAAACGAAATAAAAGTGCATTTGGATGTTTTGAAAAAGGGAAATTTTTATGCAATTTTATTAACGGTATAAAAACTTATAAAAATGAAACGTATCGTTATATGTTCGGATGGGACTTGGAATAAGCCTGAAGAAAAAATAGATGAAGATTTTCCTACTAATGTGCTTAAATTTTCTAGAGCTGTTAAGCCTGTTGACTCAAACGGGACAGCCCAAGTGGTTTTTTATGACTGGGGAATAGGCTCATACCATGATGGACTTTCGGGTGGAGCTTTTGGTGCCGGATTGGATAAAAACATTAAAGATGCCTATCGTTTTATTGTACATAATTACGAAGTTGGAGATGAGCTTTATTTCTTTGGATTTAGTCGAGGAGCTTATACAGTAAGAAGTTTAGCGGGGTTTATGAATAATTGTAGTATTCTTCATAAAAAACACGCCAATAGAATTAATGAAGCTTATGAATTGTATAAAAACCCTAAAGAAAAACCGAGTGGTGAGTTTTCGGTAGCTTATAGAGCTAAATATTCAGTAAGTGACAAAGTTCCTGTTCATTTCGTAGGAGTATGGGATACAGTGGGTGCTTTAGGTTTACCAACTAGTATATTTGGTTTTATTAAAGAAAAACATTTGTTTCATGACCAAAAAATTGGGTCTATTATTAAAACAGCACGACATGCATTATCAATAGATGAGTTAAGAAAAGATTTTGAACCAACTATATGGCAACAAGATTCGGAGAAAAAAGTAGATTTACAACAAGTTTGGTTTGCAGGTGTTCATTCTGATGTGGGTGGAAGTTATGCTCCCGACACCAATGGTTTTACCTTAAGTGATATACCCATGTTATGGATGAAAAATCAAGCTGAGGGGAAAGGGTTGGAGTTTCAGTCACACATTTCGCAAGTTCAATTGAATGCTTTAGCAGCTCAGAACAATGAATATAAAAAGCATTATAAATTATTGGGAAAACACGAACGTAAAATATTACCCGATACTCCAATTCATATCAGTGTAAAACAACGCTATGAACAAAATGCAGACTATCGTCCTAAAAACTTGGTAAAATATGTAGAACAATTCGGATGGAATAACGTGGTAGATTAATTAAGAATAAGATAAAATAGATTCACTTTTTTAACTTGCTTTATAATTTGAAGGGGACTACAAAACGTAGGATTCGAACGATAAACTTGTACAAGCAATAATTAGATAATTAATCTAACTCCGCCCAGTTGTTCTATTCTATAAGGGAAATGGTCGCCGGGAGACCCAATAAACATAAAGTTAACCGGTATATTCCATTCTTTAGAAAGTTTATTGATAAGTTGAGGACCAAATTCTCCATCCATTTGAATAAATTCTATTTTAATATTAGGATATTCTCTATCTAATACTTCTATATCTGAAATAAGTTGGGGTACAGACTTTTCTCCAGGTTTAAGAATGGTTACTATTTTTAACTTTTTAGTGTGTTCATTTTGCTTAATGTAAAACATTACCTTATTCAAAGTAGCTACGTCATCATCTTTAGTAAAGAATACAAACTCTTGAGAATTAATATCATCTATCAATTGAAGAATAGAATTGTTGGTTTTAACCACCAGTCGCTGAATGGGTTTAAACAAATATTGAATAATCTTTAGAATGACTTTAAGAATTACAATTCTGTTTAACATTATCATCACCACTAAAATTGTAGGTATGAGGTATTTGAAAAATACACCTAAATATGCCGGGTTAAGTAAAGCATTACCAATTACAGCAATTATAACAGCTCCAATTGCAATAATTAATGATAACCATGAGGAAGTTTCAGGACGAGGAAGTTTAGAACGCCTAATTTTAAGTAAAACATTACCAATTCCAAATAAAGCCATTACCGACAAAAATGCAATGGTATAAACTCCCGCAAGAGCTCCTAATTCACCTTCGGTAATCAGAAGAATGGAAACACACAACAAGAAAAATGCAATGGAAATACGATAAGTGCTCCCACGTTTGTTTCTTTTTAATAAAAACTGTGGTAAAATTCTATCCAAGGTCATTCGTTCAATTAATCCACTAACCCCAACAAATGATGTTAATACAGCACCACTCAATACCAGGGCTGCATCAATAGAAATTAAATAAGATAGCCAACTTCCACCCGAAAGATTACCCATATATGATAAAAGTGCTTCTTTATTTTCGTTGACAGTTTCCATTGGAATGATTGCTAAAGCTAAAAATGCCATTAAAGGGTTGAAAACGGTTACTATAATCCACATGTTTCTAAGTGTTTTTCTAAAAACACCTTTTTCCTGCTCTTCTACAAAGTTAGCTGAACTTTCAAAACCACTTATTCCTAACATAGCAGCTGCAAAACCAAAAAATAAAGCTGTTAGCATGCCACCTTCGGGTTCTATGCTAAAGTTATTACTAAGCACATCAAATCCATTAGAAAAAAAGTAAATACCACAAAAGAGTGCCAAAATAACCAAAGATGTAAGGTGAAAAATAAAGATGAAAATAGCTACTTTAGAAGATTCGCCAATACCAATAATACTTAGCCCCATAAAAATGGCTAAAAGTGTAATGGTTGCAATAATAATGGGTAAAGAATGAATTAAACTATGCGCATAATGCATGGCCTCACTTCCAGAAATTACCGCTGTAGCCATGTATGAAAGCAATGTAAGTGAGGCAGCTAAAGAAGCCATTGACTTGCTCGTAGTATTTAGCAAGGCATTGTAAGCCCCTCCGTTGAGTGGTAAGGCTCCAACTACTTCACCATATATTTTACGAAAAAGAAAAAGTACAGCACCTACGGTTAATAACGATAACCATGCATATTGTCCTGCATAAATAATAGCTAAAGCGGAAACATATAAACAGGAAGAACTAATGTCATTACCACAAATGGCAGTAGAAGCTAATTCATTTAGTTTTTTTACTTGTTTTAAGTTTTTCATTTTTTAAATGAAGATTCCAACTTCATCTCAAAAATAAGCATAATGGGGTTAGCTTAAAAGAATAAAGTTATATTCTCAATCCAATTACACAGACATCATCTATTTGTTCGAGGTTTCCTTTCCAATCTTCAAAAGCCTTATCGATTAGTTCTCTTTGAGTTTCCATGTTTTCTTGTTGTATGCTTAACAGTAACTCTCTAAAAGCTTTGGCTTTAAATTTTTTGCCTTTTTCTCCTCCAAACTGGTCTACATAACCATCGGAGAAAATATAGATGCTATCTCCTTTTTGGAGTTCAATAGTGTGAGTGGTGTAGGGTTTAGGTTCGGCATATTTACCAATGGGTTGTTTGTCGGCTTTTATTTCAATTAGCTCAAATTCGTCATTGCTGGCTCGACCAGCAATCTCTTGGTTATTGGAAGATTCCGTGTCAAGCACGGAATGACGTAGAGGACGAATTACCCACAATGGATTATTAGCTCCTGCATATTCTAGTATAGCTACCAGTTGACGGCTTTCGGTTGACTGTTGACTGTTAGCTGGTGACGGATTGCGGTTAGCCATAAACTTTAAACTACATAATGCTATATCCATTCCATCTTTTACTTCTTCTTCGCTTTTTTCAAACTCAGCAATGACAATTTCTCTGGTTTTATCCAATATTTTTCCGGGGTCGGTTAAGCCATGCTCGCGTACCGAACGATTTAAACCGTTGTTACAAACCACGCTTACCATCGCTCCCGGTACTCCATGACCGGTACAGTCGGCAGCGGCGAAAAGAATAAGTCCATTATCCCGCACAGTGTCATCCTGAGCGGAGTCGAAGGGTTGATGCGGGATCTCATTAGTATTGGCAGATTCCGTGTCAAGCACGGAATGACGTGAGGAGGGTGTAATGGTTTCCATCCAATAAAAATCTCCGGCAACAATGTCCTTTGGTTTGTAGAGGATAAAAGAATGAGGTAAGTATTCTTTTACCAGTTTAGTAGGAGGCAAAATAGCAGATTGAATACGCTTGGCATAAGCAATGGAATCTAATATTTCCTGATTTTTTTCTTCCAGCTCGTGGTGTGCTTTTTCTACTTCTGTTTTTTGCTCTTCAATCACAGCTTTTTGCTTACGGGTAACTTGCAGGCGGTTAAATACAAAAAATAGGAAAACAGCCACTAAACCTAAACCTCCTGCTGTTGCATAAATAATAATCTGTTGTTTTTCTTTGGCTTCTTGCTCAATGGCAATTTGCTTTTCGTGTTGTGCATCATCAATGGCTTTTTGCTTTTCATATTCATATTGCGCTTGTTGCTGAAATGCTGCTTTTTGTGTTGCATCATTTTTAATACTGTCGCTGGTGGCAAAATAAATTTCAAACATATCCAAGGCTCTTTTCCAGTTGCCTTTTTGCTTGTTTACCTTGTATTGAAGATAAGAAGAGTTCATACGGTATTCGTTGTACTTAATTTCTTCAGCCAGTTGAAAAGCAGAATCGGCATAAACTTTTGCTTTTTCAATATTTCCAACTCTAAAATAAGCGTTACCAATTGCGTTCATAGAATTGGTAATGGCTAGGATGTTATTGAACTTTCGACGTTCTTCCAATCCTTTAAAAAGGTAATAAAAAGCCGAATCTTCTTGATTTAAGTTGAGGTAAACCGTTCCTAAACTGTTATAATTTCCGCCCAAAGTGCGCTCGTTGTTAATGGCTAGATTAAGTTTGGAAGAGGCTTTGTATTTTTCAATTGCCAACTCATAGTTTCCTAAACTATTGTAAATGCTGCCCATGTTATGAAGTGCCGTTGCCATTCCAATGGTATCTTTTTCGAGAGTCATTAACTCGTAACCGCGATCAAAGTTTTCGAGGGCTTTTTCATAGTCGTCTTGGGTAAGGTAAAGCGAACCAATGTTAATCAAGGTAGTGGCAATTCTGGTATTGATGCCTTGTTTTTCTCTTAAGGTAAGCGCTTTTTTATAGTTGTCGATGGCTTTAAAAATCAGTCCTTTAAATTTATAGTAGTAGCCAAGGTCGTTGTAGTATTTCCCTTTGTTGTCGAGGTAAAAATAGGGGTAGTTTTGTTCAATGTTGTTCGATTCTAAAATGCTGTTGAGGTGCTCGAGGTAAAGTACCCAAACATCGTTGTCGTTCATGCCCGAGTACATTTCGTTGATGAGTTCTACTTTTTCGGTATCTACTTTGGCTTCGTGTATTTTTACTAAAAAAGTATCGAGCATAACCCTTTCCCAATTGGTAAGTTGATGAAAAAGGGTGGTGTCGACGATGTAAAAATTATCTTTTTGAGCCCACAATGATTGGTTTGCCCAACACAAGAATAGAAATAGAAGGAGTTGTAGTTTTTTCAAAAGAAACCAATTTGCTTGCTTCTTTCAAAGATAGTGAATTAAAGGTTTTTATCTGGTTTTAAGAACGGATAATATCATCAATAATGTGTAAATGGTGTTGGGTGTGCATTTCCAGAAAACGAAGTGCTTTTTTTCGGTGCAACATGCCAAACAAGGGATGATTGAAATTGCTTTTGGTCGGTAATTGATTGACTTGTTGTAAAAGCTGATGCGCTTTTTCTAATTCTTGTTGAATGTCGTTAGGGTGGATGTTTTCCGGTGGAACAACAGCTTTGGGTGCTTTTCCTTTCCCTCGGGGAATGGAACCTTTGGTAAAAATAAACAAACGTAATTTATTAAACTTCCATTTATAATCGTCGGGGTTGGAGTTGATTAAAGTGTTGCAAGTAAGGTTAATTACTTTTAAAGAATGGAGGATGTGCCAAGCCACACCTTTTTCAGAAACAGAGGTGTTGATTTTGTCTTTGTTTTCTATCGCTTTTTCTAAAGCGCTTAGTTGTGGAGTAAGTGGCATTTTCTATTTATATTTTTTGGATGTTGAATTTCTAAGTAAAAGGTGTTGAACGGTTCCGGCTAAGAAACGTAGGGATTTCGGAACGCGTTTCCGTCCGCAGGACGAGAAACAAAGTTAGAAATCGCAAGTTTCAAACTAGGGATTAAACCCCTATGTTTTTTAGCCATTGTTGTGCTTAGTGTTTTATTTTGTTTTCATTTTTATTAATATTCCAATAGTCAAAATCCAAATAGCGCTTGTCCAAATCCAATAGCCTGAATGATGGTAAAGTATGGTAGCGGTTCTACCATTTTCTGCTGCAAGAATTTCAGTCCAACTTGAGAATACTAGACTTAAAATACCTGCAATTAAACTTAAAATAATTGGGTTTCTATTTGTTATTATAAATAAGATTAATGAAATAGAGTAAACAGGATTTGCTAACCATATAATCCATTCAAAAAGTCCACCACCCAAAATTGCAGTACTACCCATTAAGAATACTTCAATTGATTTTAAAGTTGAGTCCCCATTATAATCTGATATAGTGTAGGCATTCTGAGTCAATGAAGTAATAAATAATGATAGACTTATAACAACTATTAATAAGTTAAACCTTTTAGATTCTATAAATGATTTCTTCATTTCCTAAATTAAGCACAACGTACGTGTATGTGTAAAAAGTATTATTTTCTATTATTTTGTAATCTAAAATAAGCCTTTATCACCTAAAATAGGGTTATAAAAGGCGCTTAACAAACTTAACGAAAATATCTTTTTAAAACTGGAAATAAATAAAGGCTTGTAGTTCGGAGCTCATGGCTTGGTACACTCCAAAAACAGCTACCACGGCTATGCCTATTTTTACAGCAACGGGTAGTTTAATAAAGGTTTCGCGGTACCAATCTTTGGTTTTAACAGGCAACCAATGGATGATGTAACCTATCAACATTACGATAAACACATTGCTGTAAGAAACCAAAATATCAGGGATTAACCCTGCACTAAAATTGTTCCCAATTTGATGGATGATTTGCTCGGTGGTTTCCATGCTTTCGGCACGGAACCAAATACGGGTAAGGGTAATAAAATTAAGGGTGATAAATACCTTAAAAGACACTGCCAACCAGTTGTTGTACTTTTCGTAAGGGCTAATTTTTCGCCATAGTTTATATACCATTAATCCTAAGCCGTTTAATCCACCCCAAATAACAAATTGCCAACTAGCTCCGTGCCACAATCCACCCAGCAACATGGTAATGAGTAAGTTGATGTTGGTAGTCAGCCACGCTCTGAATTTTTTAATCCATACTGCTAAGAAAACCAAACAGATAATGAGCCAAATGAAAATGTACAACACTATCATTTTACCCGAAAGCAATACAATAAAACCTCCAATTACCAAAGCGCTTATCCAGGTTCCAATGCTTCCACCACGGTTACCACCCAACGGAATGTATAAATAATCGCGCAACCAAGTAGAAAGACTCATGTGCCAACGTTTCCAAAATTCTCCCACATTTTTGGCTTTGTAAGGAGAGTTAAAGTTGGTAGGAAGCGTAAAGCCCATCAGTAAAGCAATACCAATGGCAATGTCGGTATATCCCGAGAAATCGGCATACACTTGCAAAGAATAACCGTACAATGCCATCAGGTTTTCAAAACCTGTGTACATGGTGGGTGCATCAAATATACGGTCGATAAAATTTACAGCAATGTAATCGCCAATCACTACTTTTTTAATCAATCCTTTTAATATCCAGAACAAGGACAAGCCAAAATCGTATTGCGTTAAACTATATTTTTGGTATAACTGAGGAATAAACTCTGAAGCTCTTACAATTGGTCCTGCCACCAACTGCGGAAAGAAGGAAACATAAAAACCAAAATCCATTATGTTGTTCACCGGTTTTATTTGTTCTCGGTAAATGTCTACCGAATAACTAATGGTTTGGAAGGTGTAAAAGGATATCCCCACGGGTAGCAGAATGGAATCCACATCAAAGTGAGTACCTGCCAGGTTGTTGGTGAACTGTGCAAAGTGGTTAAACACATGCACATCGGTTTGAAACAAGGAATTGTAAGCGTCGGTAAAGAAATAAGCGTACTTAAAATAACAAAGTACAAACAGGTTAATCATCACACTGGTGGCGACAAAGATTTGTTTCGTAGCTTTTTTGGATGAACTGTAAATGAGCTTCCCAATAATGTAATCGGAAAGTGTAGAGAATAGTAAAATACTAATGAACAATCCACTTGTTTTGTAGTAAAAGAACAAACTCACCAAAAACAAATAAGCATTTCTTAGCTTAGGTTTTTTGTAAACCACCGAGTAGAAGAGGAGCACCACCGCAAAAAATGCCCAAAAGAAAAATTGGGTAAAAATAAGCGGTGCATCATTGTTGTAAAAAAAGATGCTTTTTAGATTTTCGGCACTA
Source organism: Flavobacteriales bacterium (assembly GCA_020635825.1). Taxonomy (GTDB): domain Bacteria; phylum Bacteroidota; class Bacteroidia; order Flavobacteriales_E; family Vicingaceae; genus Vicingus. The sequence goes on along the minus strand of JACJZA010000007.1, from coordinate 246,142 downwards.
AAAAACCAACTCAACCACTCAGACCAGTTCATAAAGTATAAAGTTTATAAAGTTGAAAGTTTTGCATCTTCAAATTTTCAAATCAATAATTTGTGTTAAACTCGTTAAGTTGTAATCAGCAATGTTAAAATTGGGGTTGTTCCAATTTTCTTCTTCAGGCACCACGATGGTTCTCATTAAGGCAGCCTTGGCAGCCAACAAACCATTGAATGAATCTTCAATCACTAAACAGTTAACAGGTTTCACACCTAAATCTTTTGCTGTATTGATAAAAATCATGGGGTGAGGTTTGCCGAAGTCTAAATTTTCCGCAGAATTCACCACTTCAAAATAATCGTTCAGCTTTAATTTTTCCAACACGGTTTTTATTAAACTCATTGCCGATGACGAAGCCAACGCCAATTTGTATCCTTTTTGTTTAAAAAACTCCAACGATTCATAAACTCCTTCAATGGCTGTCCCTTTTTCAATGATTAATTGAGTAACTGTGGTTAATAATTCTTCTTCAATTTGCTGTAATGATTTGCCTTCCCATCCTAATTTGTCGTACCAATATTCTACCACTTCATACAAACGCATCCCCATGGTTTCTCGGCACATGTCTTCTGTAAAATGCAAACCAACGGTTTTAAAAGTCAGTATTTCTGCTTCTCTCCATAAGGGCTCGGAGTTGATGATTACTCCGTCCATATCGTATATTACTGCTTTAATTGAGTTCATAAAGTTTATAAAGTTGAAAAACTCTTAATTCATCATTCATTATTCATCATTTTAAGATGTTTTTCATATTCTTTCATTAATGCCGCAAACATTAAGTCACCCATTAGTTTATAGCCATCACTTGTTAAGTGTATTTTATCCCTTTTAGCAAAAGCATTGCGCTCCCATGTTTTAATAGAACCTAAACCACCCATTACTTCAAACATGTCCCACATTCCAGAATTGTATTTTTTTGCCAGATTCATCATCACTTCTTTAGCTTCAAAAACTCTTTTGTTGGGGTAGCGGCGTTTGTAATAACTATCGTTGTTGGTAACAAATAAAAATTGACAATTAGGGTTTACAGAACGAATCCAGCTAACCAAAGTATCGTAGTTTTCTTCGTAGCAATACGGACAAAAATCTGGGTCGTAAGCATCGTTAATTCCTATACAAAAAATCACCAAATCTGGATTAATAGCTTGTAAATGTTGGCTAAACATTTCGCAACGCAAATAACTGGCAGTGCTGGCTCCGTTCACACCAATCGAGTTGTAAACAATTCCATTGTCGTCATTATCTAAACTTAAACCGTATAAATTAAAATGAGTTTGGTTAGAATCGGTTTTGTAAATGCTAAACTCTAACGAATCTTGGTAAGTATCGAACTTAAATTCGGTATAGCCAATTTCGTGGTTTACCTCGATATAAGCACAGGTGTCAGAAATCAACTCCAAGCAAAAACTAGTGGAATCTAAATCGTGAAATACTTTGATACTATTAAAGTCATAATAAGGTGTGTTATCGCCTCTAAAAACAATTTTAAAACTCGAAACACTATCTTTAGTCGTTGCTGTAATGCCTGAAACACCCCATTTAGAATGATGTTTGCTCACTGAGTTTCTGTAGCCTTCCCATTCTCCGGTATAAGTTACTTTGTAATAATAAGGATTGTTGGTTTTAGCCAATTTGTAGGGGAATAAAAAACCACGACCACCATTTAAGTTAGGTGAGAGGTTTTGGAAATTTTTTCGCATTTGATCCGACCAAATATCTGCCTGAATGTGAGAACCACCAATTTGCATAAGGTTGATTTTTCCTTCGCCTTCAAAAATTAAAGAATCTAATTTGCTGAATAATCGGTTGTAATTAGCGCTATCACTATAAAAATGTATGAAATTGGAATCGAAAGTCACAAAATCATAATCGGTAATCAATTGAGGATTGGATTGACTTTTAGATGAAAATCCGATAAGAGTTAAAATAAATAATATGTAAATGTTTTTATAGTTCATCAGCAACAATGGTATCAGTTTTTTCAATGGTTACTACTTCTTTTGCTTTTGCAGGATTTTTATATTCATCGTACATTTTTAGGAGTTTTTTGGTAAACTCTTCCGCAATTTTCTTAGCTCCTTTTGGACTAAAATGAATATAATCAGATGCAGCCAAAGGAGGATCGGCTTCTACCCATGTAGGCATAGAGTTTTTCCCACCCATTACTTCATACATGTCCCAAAACAGACAACCGGTTGACAGTGCAGCATCTTTTAAGGCATCTCTTACATTTTCCAATAAAGGATAAGTGACATAATCTGTTTTTTCTTTGATAGACATGTCTCCAGGACCGATTACAATAAAAGCAGCATTTGGGTTGAGTTTTTTCAAAAAGTAGATTTGAGATTTAAACCAGTTTCCAAAATCTATACAACCTTGTTCGTCTTTTACATAAGGAACGACATTTCCTCCAAATTCAAGAATAATAAGATTTGGAGATAGGTTGGCGAAAGAATTACTTAATAAAGTTTGATTTTGTTTGGTAAACAAGGTTCCAGAAGAACCTCTTAAAGGTATATTATCAACCACTACACCTGAATGTCCTTCCAATGAAATACCATAAATATCAGGACTATCAGCACCGCTAAACATAATAGAAATTTCTTCGGGGGTATTTGCAAAACTTGTTTCTAATACTTGGAAAGGAGTATTAGCTGCAATGGTTCCGGATTTTAGTATGTTACCATCTGCAACAATATCATAATGAATGGGTTTATAATGATTGCTTAAAAAGATTTTTAATAAGCTGTATGTTTTGGTTTTACCGTAAGAAGCTTTTGGTTTTCTTAAAGTAATCCAAGCGTTGTGTTGGATTGAATCAGGAATAATTGATGAAGAAGGAATAGGGGAGTAACGACTAAAAGCCATTAATGGCCCATATTTATTGTGAGTAATGCTAGAATCTTTTTTACCAAAGCCTGAAAAGCGCAGCCAATTTTCTGAAAATTCAATATTTACACTCATTTTTGGAGCAACTTGATTAACATCGAATAGTCCTACACCATTACCGCCAAATTTAACTTGTAGTTCGTTTCTGAAGTAAGAGGTAATTCTGTCGGCTTCGATTTGAGAATCGCCATAATGCATAATTCTTACTTTTTTGTTTTTAGCATTATCTAAAGCATCAAAAAAACGATGTAAGGCAGGTTTGGCATTATCTTCCAACTGAATACTCTTTCTGAATTTGTTTAATGAATCTAATTTATGTTTGATGATGGCAGAATCTATTTCACTCATTACAACTGTTGAATCAAACAATTCTTCCATGTCTTTTTCGAGACTTTCCAAACTATCAGTAATAGCATTTTGAGGAATAAAGAAATCGTTGAAAGTAGGAAATTGAATGGTAGTAGCTCCAAGTTTCAACCCGTCAGAAGGAAAAACAAACATGATAACACATAAAATACACATTACTATTAATGTAAATAGCAGCGTAAAAAATGGCTTTATCTGTTTTTCGTTGTTCACTATTTCAATTTAATTTTTAAAACTTGTCCTACACTTAAATTTTCATCAATTCCATTTAAATCCATAATGTTTTGAGCAGAAATACCCGGGAAATTTTTAGCAATCAACCAAAGATTGTCGCCAGTCTTAACAGTATAGGTAATGTAATTGTCGTTTGATTCGTTTTTTGCCGAAGGAATCGGTTTTTCGTCTTCTTCTTCAGGTGAATTGTTTATAGAAGAATGATTTGAACTAGTTTTTCCGGAATAAATCAATAACTCTTGACCAACATTAATTCTAGTGCCATTTAAATTGTTCCAATCTTGTATTTGATTTACACGAACCCCATGTCTTTCAGCAATTAGACCTAATACATCACCTGATTTTACTTTATATACAACAGGTTCACCATTTTTTGGAATATTGCTTACAACTTGAGTTTCTTTTTCAATAGGTTTTAACAAAACAGAATCTTGATAATAGTAAATGCTGTCACATAATTGATAGAATTTATCCATTTTACTTTTTGGGAAAACAGCTTGGTAATGAGTGGGAAAAACTTCTTTATTTAAAACAGGATTGTAAAAAGCTAATTCTTTAGAATTGATATTTGTTACATCTTCAATGGCTTTAAATTGTAAAGAGTGTTCTAGATAAAAAGTATCAGTTTCTAATTTGGGTTCAATTTTATTTCCATTGCTATTATCTTGAGAATAGGTAAATATCATGGCAGTAAAAGCAGGAACAATGTCGCATGTAGCTTCAGGTAAATAAGGGTAAATTTCTGAATAGCTTTTAGCATGATTTCGTTTTAATAAATTATTGATAGTAGATGGTCCACACGAATAAGCAGCAAGAGCTAATTCCCAATTATTATACTTTTCATATAAATCAGAAAGATAAGACAAAGCTGCAAAAGTTGATTTTTTAATGTCTTTTCGTTCATCAATCCATTCATTTACCATTAATCCATATTTTAATGCTTGAGGATAATTTAACTGCCAAAAGCCTGTTCCACTGTTTGTATTAATTGAATTGGGACTATACCCGGAACATACAGCTGGTAACAAAAACAATTCTTCAGGTAAACGTTTAGAAATTAATTGAGATTTAACTTCTGGAGCATAATAGTTGATTAAGTAATTTAAAAATGTACCATTTAATCCTTTATCATAAAGCTGAATATATTTCTCTACTTGATTTGAGTAGTTAAGAGGAATTTCATTTTCAATCAAATTTAAAATTGAATCTCCATTTAATGAATCAATTTTTAAATTGGTAATTTGATTATTCCTCTTTAATTCATTGATGTTAAGAGATGATTTACTGAACAATGTTTTATTGTAGTTATCCTCCCTTAAATTTTGAAAAATAGAATTATAATCGCTCTTATTTTGAGCAGTTAGAAAAGAATTAAAGACTAATAATAAAAAGGGAAAAAAGGATTTAGAATTTATCATTAAAGCTGTCTTTTTTAACTGTAAAGATGCTTTAATAACGTTTAGAATTAATGAAAATTTGGGGAGTTTATAAACAACAGACTGTTAAACTATGGTTTTCTTGGTTTAAAATTAATTTTATACAATGTTCCTTCTTTATCAAGGATTTCTATTTCTCCATCTAGTTGCTCGGTAAAGATTTTTATTAATTCTAAACCTAATGAATTTGATTCTTCTTCTAAAGTTATTTCCATACCAATTCCATTATCTCCAGCAATAAGTTCAAAAGAATTATCTTCATTTTGATGTAAATGGATGGTAATTTGTCCTTTTTTTCTACCTACAAAAGCATACTTTAAAGTGTTAGAAATAATTTCGTTAAGTAAAAGCCCAAGAGGTATAATGGTATCTATATCAAATTTAACTTCATCTATTTTTATATCTAAAAAGATGTCGCAATTAATGGAGTAAGTACTAATTAAATCATTTGTTAGTGCCATGATGTAATCTTGGAAATCGATGTGTGCCAAATCACCGGTTTGATACATTTTTTCATGTATTAATGCCATCGAACGGATTCGGTTTTTAGCTTCATCAAATAGAGCTAAAGATTTTGGGTCACTGGTATAACTGGATTGAATGCTTAACAAACTATTAATCACCTGTAAGTTGTTTTTTACTCGATGATGAATTTCTTTCAATAAAACCTCCTTTTCATCACGTTGCTTTTCAATTAGTAAAGTACGTTCTCTCACTTTCTTTTCTAGTTCTCTACTAATTTTTATTTGTTGTTTTTCTTTGTATGAACTTATTTTGAATAAAATATAAATTAAAACTAAAGCACAAACCACATAAAACCACCAAGTTTTCCAAAAAGGAGCCGTTATTCTAAATTTAAAAACTGCAGCTTCTTGAGTCCAAATACCTTCGTTGTTTCTTGCTTTTACATTAAACACATAATCTCCGGGAGGTAAATTAGAATAGGTGGCCGAATTTTTTTTGGTATCAGCAAACCATTCATTGTCTAAAGGGTCTAATTTAAAACTATATTGAATATATTCAGGATGAGATAGGTTAATACCTGAAAATTCGAAGGTTAAATGGTTTTCATTGTAATCAAAAACAACATCATCAGGAACATTATTCCATGGCTTAAAATTCTTAGAATAGTTTGACCAATTAATCTCATTAAAAAACAATTTAACATTGTTTAAATGAATAACAGGTTCGTAAACGTTAGATTTATCTTCTTTTGGGCTGTATTTAATTAATCCATTTACTGTTCCTATCCAAAGATTTCCTTTTGTATCTTCATAAATAGCCCTGCTATTACATTCAATCCCTCTAAAACCTTCAGGGGCACTATAATGTTTAATTTTATTTATTTGTCCATAGCTATTTAGAATAATTTTATCAATTCCTTTATTGGTTCCAACCCATACATTACCATGTCGATCACTATGTAAAAGATAAATTACATTAGAAGAAATTCCATCATTAATAGTAAGGGGTTTAAAATCAACACCATCATATCTTACCACACATCGATCAGTACCAAACCAAATATTTCCATTTTTATCTTCGGTTATGCTTCCAATGTATAAATTGCAAAATCCTTTGGAGCTGGAATAATCATAAAACACACCATTTGAATATTTTACTGCTCCATTTCCGGTACCTATCCATAAATTTCCTTTTGAGTCTTCAAATAAAGAGTGAACATGGTTGTGAGGTAAATTTTTATTTTCTTGATTATAGGTTGTAAATTTATTATTATGATATTTTACCAAACCATTTCCATTCATTCCAATCCAAAGCTGATTTTTACTGTCGATAAAAACAGTTCGTACACTATTTGAAGGCAAGCCATTTGCCGTAGTGTAGGTTGTAAATTTTCCATTACTGTATTTTAGTAATCCATTATTTGAAGCAAACCATAAATTCCCTTCATGGTCTCTTGTAGATGAACGAATGATATTGCCGGGAATGCTATTATTTATATTGTAATGAGTTACGCTTTTAAAGTCATACTTATAAATTCCATCATCAATGGTAGTAATCCATATATTTTTATGGTTATCTTCAGTAATACTAAAAATGGAAGGAGAATTTAACCCTTCTATATTGTCAAAATAAGTAAAGGCTTTAGTGCCTAATTTAACCAAACCACTACCTGCAGAACCAAACCAAATATTACCTGTTCTGTCTTGATAAATAGTAATGATGTGGTTGTTCTTTAATCCATTACTCTTCGTAATGTTTATAATGCTTTTATCAGGGTGTTGCAGAAAGATTCCATTTTCTTGGGTGGCAAACCAAATATCTTTGTCTCGATCTATTAATATATCATTAATGGTTACATGTTTAGGAATATCAATGGCTTCAAATTCTAAATTTAATTGAGGGTCTATGCTTCCGGAAAGTAATTTTATTGCTCCTTTATTTAAAGTTCCAATTAAATAATTACCATCCTCATCTTCTCTTATACATTTAATATTATTTGATGGAAGTCCATAAGTAGTAGTTAATTGAATAGTGTCTCTTTCTGTAAGATAAATGAGTCCATTTTCAGTTGATACCCAAATATCATTTTTAGAGTCTTGGTAGATTTGATGGATAGGGTTATTTAAAAAAGATATGTGTTGAAATTTTTTAAAACTTCCATTTTCGTAAACACAAAGACCATAATTGCTACCAATCCATATTCGATTTGTATTGTCAGTATATAGAAAAGTATTTGCATCATTACTAATTAACCCATCTTGTGTGGTATAATTAATAAATTTTCTTCCATTGTATTTTGAAATTCCATTTAAAGAAGATGTTGCCCATATATTTCCTTCTAAATCTTCTGTTATGGATGAAATTATATCTCCCGATAATCCATTTTTTTCAGTGTATTGAGTAAAATTTACTCCATCAAACTGACAAATGCCACCACCGGCAGTCGCCATCCATAAATATCCTCTAGAATCTTGTATAATACTATTTACTTGTGATTGAGGTAAACCATCATCAACATTATAGTACTTAAAATCAAAGTTTTGAGCATATAGAGTATGGTTTAATTGTATAAATAAAATTAAACAAAGACTAAGTAGAATATTTAATGTCCTGTATATCAAATAATGTTTATTTGTATGTAGTGGTATTGAAAAATAAAAACTTTTTAATTAACCACCTATTTTTTTCGTTTTACTATATCCTAAACTTATCAACAAGTCAAAAACCTTGTCTTTTAATTCACCTTGAATAATTATTTCACCTTCTTTACAACTTCCACCAACACCACATTTTGATTTTAATGTTTTAGCCAACTCATTCAAATCATCACTTGTTCCAATAAAACCTGATATTATTGTTACGGATTTTCCTTTACGTTGTTTCCTGTCAATAAAAACTTTTAATTCTTGATGATTATTTTCTATGGTTTCTTTTTCATCCAATTCTTCTTCATAGCTAAAATTAGGATCAGTTGAATAGACTACATTGATTCGGTTTTTATTTTTTTTACTCATTACTAATTATGTTTAATGATTGAGGTAAAACTTCAATATTTATTTCTTTTTCAATACGTATTGGTTCGCCATCAAGATGCATTTCAGGAGAAGGAGGAGAAAATGTTAACTTTTTTCCTTTAAGTTCAGTAATAAATCTACTTTGAGTTATTTTTTTTGTGAAAAGTTGATAAACTAGGAGTGGGGCATAAAAAAGAGGAAACTTTTTAAGAGCAATAACCCTAAAATAACCATCATCTAACTTAGAGTTTGGTGAAATAAAAGCATTATTTCCATACTGGTTTGAATTAGCAATGGTGATGAGAAGAGCTGTTAATTCATGTTTTTTATCATCTACAGTTAGTTGATAACTTTGCTCTTGGTAAGAAAAAAACTCCTTAAAAGTAATCTTGATGTAAGACCAAAAACCACGTTTTGGTGCGGTTGCAAATTTCCAACCTATATGAGCATCAAATCCAATTCCAGCTGTTCCTAAAAAATAATCATCATTCAATTTTATGGTATCTATTTTTTTATAGTTAGATGACGAAATGCTATTAATAAAAGAAAGAGCTTTTGTAATGTTCATGGGTATTTTTAAATGTCTTGCCAGCCCGTTTCCAGATCCCGCAGGAATAATACCTAAAGTTGTATTGGTATTAATTAAGCTTGTCCCAACCTCATGAACAGAACCATCCCCTCCAACAGCTACAATAATATCAAAATGAGGATGTTCATTTTTTACAATAGTTTGAGCATGACCTGCAAATTCTGTATATTTAATATTTACCTCAAATTTGGAATTATCAATAGCTGAATTGATTAAATGCTCAATATTTTTTTGCTTTCCTGTTCCTGAAATAGGATTTACGATAAACAATATTTTATCTTTTTTACTCATTTATTATTTAGGGAAGATAAATTGTTGTCAATTAATCGATTATTATATTGCTGCATAATTGCTTTCAATTTCAATTCATGTTGCATTTGAGTGGTTAAGTGACTTTCTGAGTTTAATAAGTTGTTTAACAATAGCTTATCTTCTGTGTAATTGTAAAATGCAATACTTTTTTCACCATCAAAAAGTAATAATAAATTATCTTCAAGGTAATAATAGGTGTTTCGAGTGAAACCAATTAAATGTCTTTCTATATTTGAAATATCATTTCCAAAAGATACAATATTTGTGTTTATTCCTAACCAATTTAAAAGAGTTGGAGTAATATCTAATTGTTGAAAGTATTCATTGTTTGTCCCAACAAGTAATTGACTTGGGTCATATACCAAAATTGGAATTGCCAGATTACCAATAATGGTAGTATTTTCAGGTTTAATAGAATGGGAAGAATGGTCGGCAGTTATCAAAAATATAGTATTATTAAACCAAGCTTGATTTTTTGCTGTTTTAAAAAATTGTTGTAATGCATAATCTGTATAACCAATCGTTTTGTGAATGGGTAAGTTTCCTTCAGGAAATCTATCCTCAAATTCTTTAGGCAACTTGTAAGGATGATGTGATGATAAAGTGAAAATAGTACTAAAAAAAGGTTCTTTTTTAGTACTCAATTGATTTGCAAAATATTGTAAATAAGGCTCGTCAAAAACTCCCCAATTTCCATCATAATCTTTTTTAGCATTTGGGTATTCATCCAAACCAAAATAATTCTCTATTCCCGAAATTTTAGCAAACCCATTAAATCCCATGGTGCCATTTGCACCTCCATGATAAAAAGAAGTTAGGTAACCATGATTTTTCATAATTTGAGGCAAAGCATCAATGTGGTTGCTTGAAAAATTTGAGATAATAAAAGGAGTGTTAGTTAAATTAGGAATTCCGGCATAAATAGATGGTAATGCTTCAATAGAGCGAGTACCACTAGCATAAGCATTTGTGAAAATGTAACTTTTAGTTGAAAGCGAATCTAAAAAAGGAGTGAAGCCGGTTCCATTATTTAGATAACCGATATATTCTTTGGCAAAACTTTCTAAAATGATTAAAACTACATTTTTGTCTTTGAATATTCCTGACCCATTTATTGATATTTCAGGTGAATAAATATTTTTCAATTCTTGTTTATCTGTAAAAAATGTAATTCTTGGAACTTCATCATTCATTACTGTTTTTATAATACAAAAAGGGGTGTTTAAAACAATGGGGACATATTTTGGTGTAGTGTAATTAGCTGCATTTATTATGTCTAACGGTTTTAATTGAGTTCCGCCTCTAAACCCTAAAATGGTGAATAAAAGTGTAACAACGATGAGTAATAAATTACTCAAATAAAATTGCTTTTTATTCTTATAATTTTCAGTTGAGTTGGAGCTACTTTTTTTATAAAGAAAATGAGATAGATAAATAAGTAGAGCTAAGAATAGAAAGGCATACCAAAAATCTACAATATATTTTGGCAATAACTTCCAAACATCGTTACCTGTTCCTAAAAAAGTAAAAATATCAGCAGTAGTTCTTTTTAATGAATATTGATAGTAGCCTAAATCAATAAGGTTAAAAACGATACCCAAGGAAATGCCTATGATAAACAAATACTTCAGTATATCTTTATAGAATTTGCTTTGTTTTAATCCAACAGGAAGAGGAATAATAGACAACAAAATAAATGGAGATAAAAGGTAACTAATAGCCACCCAGTCAAATCTTATTCCATAAATAAATGCTGAAAAAGGAAAATTCCCCGAAAATAAATGAAGGTGGAAAATGTAAAAAAGAAAACGACATAAACTAAAAATGAGAAAAGCTATGCCAATTCGTTTAAATAAAAGTAATAAAAGAGAGAAATTCATCATTTAGGAAATGTCATTTTTTAGAATCTAAATTTTCATTAAAACCACATTTATCGCAATTGTGCTGCCCACTTTTGTTTTTAAGTTTTATAAACAAATAAACAGTAGCTGCAATAATTATTAAAATGACTATTATTTCTTGAGTTTTCAAGATAAAAAGATTTAAGTATTCATCTACATTCAAAGTTAACTAAATTCGTTTAAATTTGTCGGCTTAAAGAACTATGTTATGGCAATAAAATATAATAGAAGAAAATATTCTGATTCTGAATTATTAGATTTATACAAGGCATTAATAAAACCAAGGTTGATTGAGGAGAAAATGTTAGTCTTACTTCGCCAAGGTAGAATTAGTAAATGGTTTTCAGGAATTGGACAAGAAGCCGTTTCTGTGGGTGCAGTATTAGCTTTAAAAGAGGATGAATATATTTTGCCAATGCATAGAAACTTAGGAGTATTTACTTCTAGAAACATTCCATTACATAGACTTTTTGCACAATTTCAAGGTAAAATGAGTGGTTTTACCAAAGGAAGAGACCGTTCTTTTCATTTTGGAACCAATGAATATAAAATAGTGGGAATGATTTCTCATTTAGGACCACAGTTAGGAGTTGCAGATGGAATAGCACTTAGTAATTTATTAAGAAAAGAACAAAAAGCTACTTTGGTTTTTACCGGTGATGGAGGGGCTAGTGAAGGAGATTTTCATGAGGCTCTTAATACAGCCGCTGTATGGCAATTACCTGTGATATTTGTGGTTGAGAATAATGGTTATGGATTATCTACTCCATCAAGTGAGCAATTTAGATGTAAAAATTTCATTGATAAAGGAATTGGGTATGGAATGGAAACTGAATTAGTAGAAGGAAATGATATTTTAGATGTTTATCATAAAATCAGTCAAATAGCGGAATCAATTCGTAAAAAACCAAGACCAGTATTAGTTGAGTGTTTAACATTCAGAATGAGAGGACATGAAGAAGCGTCAGGAACTAAATATGTTCCTCAAGAGTTGATGGATGAATGGGCTAAAAAAGATCCAACAACCAATTATGAGGAGTATTTATTGTCTGAAGGTGTTTTGAATAATGAGATGATTGAAGAAATAAAATCTTCAATAAAAATAGAGATAAATGATGAATTAGAGAGAGCCTACGCAGAAGAACCGATTTCAGCAAATACTGAAACAGAATTAGCTGATATGTATGCTCCTTTTGATTTTTCTGAAACAAAACCTAAAACTGAAGCTAAGACTGAAAAAAGATTAATTGATGCTGTTTCAGATGGATTGAAACAAAGCATGGAAAAACACCATAATTTAGTTCTAATGGGACAAGATATTGCTGACTATGGTGGTGTTTTTAAAGTAACAGAAGGATTTGTTGATTTATTTGGGAAAGATAGAGTAAGAAACACTCCACTTTGTGAGTCTGCCATTTTAGGTGCCGGATTAGGATTGGCAATAAATGGAGATAAAGCAATGGTAGAAATGCAGTTTGCTGATTTTGTAAGCGAAGGAATCACTCAGATTTGTAATAATTTAGCTAAAATCCATTATCGTTGGGGACAAAATGCAGATGTGGTTGTAAGGATGCCTACAGGTGGAGGAGTAGCTGCAGGTCCTTTTCATTCACAATGTAATGAAACATGGTTTACTCATACTCCCGGACTTAAAGTTGTTTATCCTGCTTTTCCATACGATGCAAAAGGTCTATTGACCGCTTCATTTGAAGATCCAAACCCTGTAATTTTCTTTGAACATAAAGCTTTGTATAGAAGTATTACTCAAGAAATTCCGGATGATTATTATACATTAGAATTAGGAAAGGCAAAATTAATAAGAGAAGGTGAAGACATTACTATCGTTACTTATGGAATGGGAGTGCATTGGGCACTGGAAATCTTAGATAAAAATCCAGATATTAATGCTGATTTAGTTGATTTAAGAACCTTGGTACCTCTTGATACTGAAACTATTTTTAATTCTGTAAAAAAGACAAATAGAGTGATTATTTTACATGAAGCTACTATGTTTAATGGAATAGGTGGCGAATTAAGTGCTTTAATTACAGAAAATTGTTTTAGATATCTAGATGCCCCTGTTAAAAGAGTTGCGAGTTTAGATACAGCAGTTCCATTTATTAATCAGCTTGAACAAAACTTTTTGCCAAAATCTAGATTTGAAGAAGCATTATTGGAATTAATGGAATTTTAATTCTCTAGTAATTTTTGTAATCTTACTACCGATTTTTGATTGTTTTTTGAGTACATAGATTTGAGAACGTTTCCTTTTTCTCTTTTTGTAAGATGCCAACTTAAAGAAATTTGATCGTTGTTGCTTTCTAGTTCAAAATCTATAATATCGATTGGTTGAGATAAATCTGAACTAAGGTATTGCATCATATCATCTAAGTTGTAATCTTGTATGGTAAATAAGTTGCCATACAAACTTCCAATTGGCGTGCTAATAGATTCAATAATAGAACTTAGAGGATTGCTTTTAATGTTTAAACTTTTAGGTTTATCTCTTATTGTTAAAATAATAACACCACTTGTGTTTTGATTAATCCAATCTCTAAAAGTATGTATGTGTTTAAAAGTGGTTAAAGCACCATAATTATCTCTCATTCCTGCATCTAAAACGTTTATTTGAGGTTCGGTAGGTAACGAAACACTGGGCATAATATAAGGGAATGTGGCACTCATTCTTAAAACACTACTAAATTTGATATTCTGAGCAGCTTGATTTTTAAATAATCGGCTAAACTCAACATTTTCTGTGATAGGTTGGCTATAGGTATTGTTGACAGGAATATTATTGCTTAGATAAGAAATGGGTTGTGAAGAAATTAATAGCCTTCTACCATCATTAATGATTGTAGGACTGAAAATCATGATAGGGATTGCAGCTTCATTCTCAGGTATAAAGTATGAATTTAAATCTTTATCGAAAATGTTGTCAGTATTAACCGAAAGTTGATGTTCAAATGCATAACCTCTGTCCTTTATATAAGTATGACCGTTGTAATAATATTTTTTATTTCGAATAAAAAAATCATTCGTAGCCATATAAAAAGCAATGGGATTAAGCAAATCGTTTGAAATAATTTGTCGATATTTTTTATCATAAATAGATGGGGAGAGAATATTTTGTTGAGATTTTAAATACAACTCTCTATAAAATGCTGCGCCTAACATTCCCCCAGAAGAACCTGTGATTAAATGAGTTTGTTGAAATACTTTTTGATTTAACAGACTATCTAAATATTGAAGAGTATAAAAAGTCCATAAAGAAGAACGAGAGCCGCCTCCACTTGTATTTATAAATATGAGTTTAGGTTTATTGGTAGTTTCTATTTTCGACTTCCATCGATTTAAGATTTTAACTTCATGTTTAAAATCATTTTCATAATTATTGGTATTAAATTTTAAATTATCTAAAATTTTATTAGAGTAAGGAGCTTTATTTGATTTATAATTTAACCCATAAGCCATATTTGTATAGCTAAATGCTTGTTGCTTTGATAGAAAGTTGATTAAAATAAAAAGCCCAATAAAAGCAATATTGGTCCACCCTTTTAGCCAAGTATGCACAGCACTAAATAATATTAAAATGGTAGTAAATAATAATACTATACTGGCACCAGCTGGGATAATAAATAATGATCGTTCACTTAAAAATCCTAAACCAATAAAAGTTAAAAAAACAGCTAATTCAAATATGGTTGCATTTATTTTGTTTTGCTTAAAAATGGATTTAAGCATATCAGTATCGTAGTGAGATATATCTCGAGCTACCCTTGATTTGAATGGGGAGTGAAGATAGTGTTCGACATGCCATTTGGGTTTTGCTTTAAAAAAAGAATACCAACTTTTATCTTTTAATAATAGCGAGTTGACGTTGTGGTTAACTTGACCATCATCAATTCCTAAAATTTTAAAAATGTTTTTATTGGTTGAAAAGAAATAGGTTAGTGAAAAAGTGACAAAAATAGTATATCCCAATAACATTCCGGATATATAAATAATGATATCGGAGATGATAGTAGATTCTTTGATGTAAAGAAAATTAGCAATTTTATAAGAGTAAAATAAAACAAAAACAAGAGGAAGTAAGGAGTTGTTGATGCAATATCTTAAAAAAGGATATTTTAAAGTGGCAATGAAAGGGAACTTTGAGCTATTAATCACATAACCTGTAATATTAAAAGCCATTACAAAACCACCTATTGAGAATCCTATAATAAAATAAGACCAAAAACTTACTTCATTTAAATACTCAGGAGCTAAGAAAAGGTAGGGAATACCATACTTGGTAAATAAAACTTCTCCCACAATACCAAACAAAACTGCCCAAAATAATAAAATGATGTGGTTTCTTTTAAGACTAATTAAAAAAAGCTGTGTAGGTAAAAAGAAGAGTATTTTACGAATCATTGAACTAATAATAGCTTAAGTAATGGCTATTTTGTGTCTACGATAAAAAGCTTAAAATGTTTGATGAATAATTATTTATTTTTACGCTTTAATTTAATCTTTCCTAAGCCGTTGATGATGTTTTTTAACACATCAAAATACAAAGTAATTCCTAATACTAAAGACATAAACCAAATAACTAGAATATTCACCCAATAAGTATCGACATAGAATCCAAATATTTTCTTTTCTGGAGCATAAAAATGAGCTCTTAAATTTTCAGGACTTAAATAGATAGGGTCTGCTTTTTGTATTAAATGATTATCTAGTTCAATAATTTTATTCATTTCATTTTTATCCTTCACAAAGTCAGATAAAGCATCATTTGTATATTTGTCCTTCATAGCAATAAACAAATCACGAGCTTCTTTATCTTTATTTAATTTAGATGCTAAATCATCTCTATCATTATTTGCTTTTTTGTATTTCTGTAGATAATAGTTATTTAATTCAAAAAGATAATTCTTAGCGTTTTTGAATACAGTTAAATCAACTTTATCAATGTAAAGTTTGTCTAGATCTGCAAACTTAACATCACTATTATTTCTGAGTTCTTTGCTAATTTCATTTCTAAGAAGCTCAAAATTGTTAATGATTTCTTCTTTCTTAGTTTCATCATTAATATAGTTTTGAGAACTACTTAATTTCTCTCTTAATTTAGCTAACCAAAAGTTTTTCTTGAATTCAACGTTTTTAAGTTCTTTATCTAGATTGTAAAATTGTTTTTCAAACTTATTGTCTTTAAATTGATGAACTGCTAAGGCTTCATAAGCCCATCTAGATGCCATTACTTCGCCAACAACAGGAACTTTATCTTGAAGTGTAATGCTTGGATTTAATTTGTCAAATTTAACGATAACACCACTTAGCAATAATTGAGGTATAACAAGAAAAGGAATTAAGATATAAATAGTTACTGCTGAATTAAAACTAGATGAAATATTTAATCCTAACATATTGGCAAAACAAGCTGTTGAGAATAAAACTAACCAGTAGGTAAGATTCATTCCTTCAATACCTAAAATTGTATTTCCAACCAATATAAACGACATAGTTTGTATGGCAGAAATAATAAACATGATTGATATTTTAGAAAACAAATAACTGCTTTTACTTAAATTCAAGAACTTCTCACGTTTTCTAATCTTTTGATCTCTAATAATTTCTTCGGCACTAACGGTTAAACCAATAAATAGTGCCACAATTACCGACATAAAAATATAAGCTGGTAAATTTTCATTTTCTCTAAAAATATAACCTAATTCATTATTTGCATCGGCATTATAATACCTAACCAAAAATGAGAGTATAAACGCTAAAACTGGTGCTTCTAAAAAGTTTATAAGCATATACTGCTTATTCGTTAATTTAGATAATACATCTCTGGTAATGAATACATTAAACTGTTTGAGTTTATTCGGAATACTAAAAGTAATGTTCGGTTTTTCGGTTAGCCTTTTAAAAGTGTTGGTGCCTTTTTCAATTTTATCTAAATAATTTTGATACCATTCTTTTGGTGATATTTTTCTATTTAGAGTAGGGTTACCATATTCATCTACAACTCTTGATTCTATAATGTTGAATATTTGTTCAGAATTTACATTACCGCAAGTAATACATTCACTCTCACTACTATTAACATGATGTACAAGTTCTTTAAAATAAACAACTGCATCAACAGGATTTCCATTATAAATAGGATATCCACCTGTATCTAATATCAATAAGTTATCAAACATTTTAAAGATATCAGAAGAAGGTTGATGGATAACCACAAAGATTAACTTTCCTTTTAACGCAAGCTCTTTAAGTAAATCCATAATGTTTTCAGAATCTCTAGACGAGAGACCCGAAGTAGGTTCATCAACAAAAAGAACAGCAGGTTCTCTAATTAATTCAAGAGCTATGTTTAACCTTTTTCTTTGACCACCACTAATGGTTTTATCAATAGGACTTCCTACTTTTAAGTCTTTTGCTTCTAATAGACCAATACTTTGAAGTACATCCAGAACACGTTTGTTAATTTGTGATTCATTAAGATTATCAAAACAAAGTTTAGCGTTGTAATATAAGTTTTGGAAAACAGTTAATTCTTCAATTAGTAGGTCATCTTGTGATACATAACCAATAACACCTTCAATTTTATCTGGTTCTTTGTGTATGTCTACACCATTTATTGTGATTTTACCCGTGGTAGGTATGTAGGTTCCATTTAATAAATTAAGAAGTGTTGATTTTCCAGCTCCACTTGCCCCCATAATTCCAACCATTCTTCCAGATTCTTCTGAAAAACTGAAATGGTGCATTCCATAGTTTCCACCTTTAAATTTATAGGTTAATCCTTCAACATTGAAGACAACTTTTTCAGCATTATCATCTTTAAAAAACGAACTAATAATGTCGCTATAGTAAATAGGTTGTACTCTTGAGCTACGAATAGACGAACCTTGACTTAAAATATGAGATCGATTTTTGGTAATTAAAATACCGTTTAAATAAAGCTCACTATTTCCAAAATAGCGAACAAAGAACATATTTACGGTCTCAATTTTAATAATTCTTAATTCTCCAAGCAACCCTTCTGAATAGATGTGTTTGCTTTTTGAAAGAGTATTCTCTTTGTTGTTGTTAATTACAAGAACATTCGCAGAATCAATTTTTTGGTCTAATTCATTTTGAACAAAATCTAAACATAATTTAAATTCTTCATTAGGAATGTTAAAGGTTTCAGAAACGGTATTTACAAATTCTAGTTCTTGTTCTGATGGTTTTTTATTGGCGAAAATAAATTCGATTAAACGAATAAGTACAATTATTTTCTGTTTTTGAGCAAGTTCTTCATTTATCTGTGTACAGATTAAAAGAACTTTTACTGAATTTACCGAAGTACGTTTTCTTTTTTTATCGCCTTCAGATTTTTTGTTTTTAGCTTCAATAAATTCATCATACAACTTTAAGTAATGGTATACTAATTGTTGTGGCAATTGTTGATTTAAGAATGACTCAACAATTTTTCGACTATTGTCAGATAGTTCTTCAGCTTCTGAAACAATAGAAAACAATTGCATTAATGCCTTTAATATTCTTTCACTCATTTTTTAGTTGTATAAATTTTGGAGTTTAAGATACAAAAAAAGGCATTATTTCTACAAACAATGCCTTTAAAATTTCATTTCAATTAATTACTGTCTAAATCCTACCAATAATACTGCACAACCAGAGGCTGAGCTATTCGGATCTAATTGAGCTTCAATAATACAATCAATGGTGTTATTGATGTTGAAATCCCAATAAGCAGAATTAGAGTAATCTTTATTAGTAAATAATAAGTTTCTTTCTTGGTCGTAAACAGAGAAAATTAAATTTCCATCTGTTAAACCACTACAGGCAGCAAAACGGTAAGTGCTGTTGCCATAAAGTGTCATATTAAATTCAGCAATCTCATCATCTAATAATAATGATCTATAATCTTGTCCATCAGAGATAAAACCATTTGTTAAATGTTTGTCACACAAAGTAGCGATAGTATCACATTGAGAGTATGAAACTTTAAAAGTGGTTAATCCAACGATTAATATGAATAGTTTTAATAATTGATTTGCTTTCATGTTTAATATCTTCTAATTAGTTTATTAAATCGTTTCTAATTTCTAGTGTTTTTGCTGTGATAGCTTTTAATTGCTCATCAGAAAAATTAACTGTAGTAGTACTGTTTATTGTTGTTGTTTTCTTTTGAGCATCTACGGTTGGCTTAACGTAGGTGTAAGTAATTTCAATTTTTGAGAATAAATCATCAAGCTCAATAAGTTTATCAACCAACGAAGTAAATTCAGGCTTACTATAGAAAGGAGTTAATAATTTAATCAAATTACTTAATGTTGTTTTCTGCTCACCAATTCTCTTGATTACATCTGCATTTTTAGTCATTTCAGCAGCATTAGTTGCAAAATATAAACTTTCAATCCAACCTCCGGCTAAAATTAAACCACCGACATCATTTTGTTGATTGTTTTTTAAATAACGGTCACTTGATTTATAAGCATCAGAAACAAGAGCTAGTAAAGAATCTTGGTTACCAATATTTTTCTCAAAACGTTCAACTAATTCCATATCAAAGGCACTGCTTACTCCTAAATCATCTCCAATTGATTTAATGGCTGTTAAGTAAGAAATAGCATCTTGAGTTTGGTCATATAAAGTTACGTAACCTAAATCAGCTCCATAAACACCAAGGTTTATTGCCTTTTTAAAGTTAGTGGAGTATTTAGTAACATTTGAAGGAATATTTAACATTCCTTTATTGTAATTAGTGCCTGAATTTTTGATTAAGGTGGCAGTTTGAATTGGAGAAGGAATACTAAAAAGTTTCCCATCTATTTCCATTAATTGTGCTTGATTTTTGTTAGGTTCAGTAGTTTCTTGAGTATCGTTTTCTTCTTTTTTTACGTCTTCTCCACCACAAGAAAAACCAATTAATGCTATCGTTGATAAAGCTATGAACTGATTTCTGAAATTAAAATAATTCTTTACCATTATTAAGTTTTTAGAAATGATTTAAGTAATGCAAATAAACAAAAAAATCTTTAATACTAAAGTATAATTAAATCGATAAATCTTAACTATTTAAAGTTAATTGTTAAAAATATTAGTACGAATTAAAAAATACCTTAACGTAATAAAGGAGATAATAGCTGATAAACCAAAATAAAAAGCATCAACAAATTCTAAAAAGATGATTTTTCCAGTTGCAAATAAAATAGAATAAGTAAGTGTGATTGCACTTAACCAACAAATGGTTAAGTTTTTAAGATTAGAAGATTTTTTTTGTATTAAATGTTTAAAAGGACTCCAGTTTCCATCTGGTTTTACTAAAAGGTAAAATGATTCTAATTTTTCTTTTTTTGTTGGTTTTGTTAAAAATGTCACTAAAATCCAACTAACAGATGTAAATAAGACTGTAAAAATAAAAGAGCCTCTATTTTCAGTAAACCATTTTCCTGTCGTACTTTCTAATATATAATGACCTATTATATAACCAACAAAAGGAGCTAGAGTAGCCGTTATTTCGCTCCATGCATTTATTCGCCACCAATACCACCTTAAAATTAGAACTAAACCTAGTCCAGCTCCACATTCCATAATAAATTCCCATACAGCTGAAATTGAGTGAATCATAGTGGTTACAAAAGCACCCACAATCATGATGATAATTGTAAAATACCTTGAAACATTTACTAAGTGTTTTTCTTCTTGTTGGACATCTTTATTTTTATTTCGTCTGATAAATCTTTTGTATAGGTCATTTACCAAATAACTTGCTCCCCAGTTTAATTGAGTAGATATAGTACTCATGTAAGCTGCCAAAAATGCTACAAATAACAAACCTTTTAATCCTGAGGGTAAGTAATCTTTCATTGCCATTACAAAGCCAAGTTTTTTATCAGTTAAATCGGGGTAGAGTATGAGAGAACATAGTCCTACAATAATCCATGGCCATGGTCTTAAACAATAATGTGCTATTTGAAAGAAAAGAGTAGCAAAAACAGCATCTTTTTCATTTTTGGTACTCATCATTCGTTGTGCAATGTAGCCTCCACCTCCAGGTTCAGCTCCAGGGTACCAACTTGCCCACCATTGAATGGCAGCAAAGGAGAAAAAGGCACCAATACTAATTGTTAGGGTAGCGAAAGTGTTGGATTCAGAATTTCCAATTTGTGGTAAGAAGTTTAAAGCACCATCGGGAAGCTTACTTTTCAATCCTTCAATTCCACCTATTTCTTTAGTATTGACAATAATTACTGCTAAAATTATACAGCCTGTAATGGCAATAACAAATTGAACAGTATCAGTGATAGCAACACCTAGCAACCCAGAAAGCGAAGAATAAATCATGGCAATTATCATTACTATAATCATATACCAAAACGCCGTAGATTCAGGAATATCAAAAAACACTTGTAGTATTGAAACCATGGCTACATTTACCCATCCTATAATCAATACATTCATAAATAATCCTAAATAAATAGATTTAAATCCTCGTAAAAGAGATGCAGCTCTACCAGAATATCTTAATTCAATTAACTCTAATTCGGTTAGCACATTTGCCCTTCTCCATAGGTTAGCAAAGAAAAATGTAGTTAACATTCCTCCAATTAAAAAATTCCACCAAACCCAGTTGGCAGAAATCCCATTTTTTGCGACTAACTCAGTAACTGCTAATGGCGTGTCGGCTGCAAAAGTGGTAGCTACCATCGAAATTCCGGCAATGTGCCATGGTAAATTTCTTCCTCCTAAAAAGAAATCAGTGATATTCCCACTTGCTTTATTTTTATATTTTAATCCAATAAATAAAGAGAGAAGTAAAAACGCAGTAATTATTATCCAATCTATCGTCTCTAAAATCATAGCTATGAAATTTAATACTCGAAAAGTACAAAGAATAGAAGGGGAATAAATTGGATTTTAAATTCGTTTTCAACAATAAAAGGTAAATAATTGTTTGTTTGTTTTAAGTTAAGTTTAAATTTGAACCATGTCATTTGAAATTGATATACAAAAAATTCAACAACTAGAAAGTTTAGAATTAATTGCTAAACAAGTAGTCGAAGGGTTTATTACTGGGTTGCATAAAAGTCCATTTCATGGGTTTTCTGTGGAGTTTGCTGAGCATAGGCTTTACAATACTGGTGAATCAACCAAGCATGTAGATTGGAAGTTGTATGCTAGAACCCAAAAATTATTTGTTAAACGATACGAGGAAGAAACTAATTTGAGATGTCAAATAATTATAGATGCCTCTTCATCGATGTATTTTCCTGAGTATGAACAATTGAATAAACTCAAATTTTCTATTTATGCAGCAGCTTCCTTAATGAACTTATTAAAGAAACAAAGAGATGCTTTTGGATTAAGTATTTATAGTGAGGAGTTGGACATACATACACCAGTAAAATCAAGTACCATTCATTTTAATTTTTTATTAAAAGAATTGGAAAGACTTATTAATCAACCTAATCAATTAAAAAAAACATCGGCAATTAAATCTTTGCATACCATTGCTGAAAGTATCCATAAACGTTCATTGGTTGTGATTTTTAGTGATATGTTTGAGAATGTAGGAAAACAAGATGAAGTTTTTGCAGCATTACAACATTTAAAACATAATAAGCATGAAGTTATTTTGTTTCATGTGATGGATAAAGATAAAGAGTTGGATTTTAATTTTGAAAATAGACCTTATCAGTTTATTGATATGGAAACAGGAGAGGAGGTAAAATTACATCCTAATGAAATTAAAGATAGTTATTTGGAAGAAACAAATCAGTTAATTAAAGATTTGAAGTTAAGATGTGGGCAATATGGAATTGACTTTGTGGAGGCTGATATTTCAAAGGGATTTCATTCAGTATTATTGAGTTACTTAATTAAGCGAAAAAAAATGATGTAAAATTTTTAAAAAAGTTTTGCAACATTAAAAAATCAGTTATATTTGCACTCCTTTTTAAGGAAAGTTCTTTATAGAATTTTGGTCTGGTAGTTCAGTTGGTTAGAATACCTGTCCCGATATATCGGGAGGGTCGCGAACAAAACCAGACATAAAGATATACTAACTTCAGATTACAAAAATTGGTCTGGTAGTTCAGTTGGTTAGAATACCTGCCTGTCACGCAGGGGGTCGCGGGTTCGAGTCCCGTCCAGACCGCAACTGTTTGAAGTTAGAAGAGAAAGCTCTATGGAAACATAGGGCTTTTTTTGTGCCATTTACTCAGGAAAACCGTCTCATATACGTCTCAATAGAGTGCTTTAGATAGCTTAAGTATTTGGTTTGCAATCCCTTTATTTATAAGTATTCAGCACCTTCAGAACCACTGACTCCGAAGTAGATGTCCTTGATTTTTTAACACTTTTTTGATTTCCACTCATTAACACTTTTTTTTACTCAGCCATTAGGAGCCAAAAAAAGCCAAAAGGAGACAAAAATGTTTCAGTTTTTGTTTCAGTTGAAAATGCAATGTTTCAGTTAGGAGTTTTTTACTTAATCCAGCCTCTTTTAAATTACCGAGTATTTGATTATATCCATCTTCCCATGTGTTACTGGTAACACCATAATAAGAATACTTGTTAATGTTTTTTAGGTGATAGACTTGATACCATCGTGTTCTTATCAATCAAGAAACACTTCAATATGTTATTTTGATAACCACGGATTATTTCATTTTAACATATCAAACTGATTTATATCAGTTTATGATAAAAATTATTTTGTAAATTTGACGGTATGAAGAAGTTGTTAGCTATCATATTAAGTTGTATCATCTTGGTTATGTCCATGGGATTTACAATTTCTTCTCATATCTGTGGAGGAGAAAGGGTAGAAACAGTAATTGGTATTGCTAATGCTGATGTTTCCTGTGGAATGGAAAAAGAAGATAGAACATATAGTAATGGCGAACGAATTAAATCTAATTGTTGTCAGGATGAGTTTCAATTGGTTAAAATGGAAGAAGATTATACACAGCAATATGACAAAGTAGAATTTAATAAGGGGTTTGTTGCTGTATTATTTACAATAGTTTTTGATTTGTTTTCTTCAGAAGCTAGTCAAGAATTCTTTTATAGTGATTATTCACCACCACCCTTGGTCAGGGACATACCTGTACTTATACAGTCCTTTTTAATTTGATTCATTTTGATATTAGATCACATTTTCTTTTAGAAAGAAGATGTGTATTGTCGTATATGACATTTATTAATATCAAAATGAAATATCATGTTAAACAAAATAATAAGATTTTTTCTTGAAAATAAGCTGGTAGCTGTGTTAACACTCGTCCTGTTTGTAGGATGGGGAATAGCGACAGCCCCTTTTAACTGGGATACAGATATTATTCCAAGAAACCCTGTAGCTGTTGATGCCATTCCTGATATTGGTGAAAATCAACAGATTGTTTTCACAAAATGGATGGGGCGTTCACCACAAGATGTGGACGATCAAATTACTTATCCGCTAACGACTGCTTTATTAGGAGTTCCGGGAGTAAAAACCATTAGAAGCAATTCCATGTTCGGATTTTCGAGTATTTACATCATTTTCAATGAAGATGTAGATTTTTACTGGAGCCGTTCAAGAATACTGGAAAAACTAAATTCTTTGCCTTCAGGAACCTTGCCAGATGGAGTTCAACCGGCATTAGGACCTGATGCCACAGCTTTAGGTCAAATTTACTGGTACACTTTGGAAGGAAGAGATAAAGAGGGGAATCCGACAGGAGGATGGGATCCACAAGAATTACGTTCCATTCAAGATTTTACTGTGAAATATGGATTGGCTTCAGTAGATGGAGTAGCCGAAGTAGCTTCTATTGGAGGTTTTGTAAAAGAATACCAGATAGATATAGACCCTAATGCTATGAAAGCTGCCGGGATTAATATTATGCAAGTGATGAATGCTGTGAAGAACAGCAATTTAGATGTAGGAGCCAAAACAGTAGAGATTAACCGTGCAGAATATTTGGTGCGAGGATTGGGATACATTGATAATATTAATGATCTGGAAGAAGCTGTTGTTACAGTAAGAGATGATGTGCCGATTCGTATTAAAGACATTGCAAAAGTAAATCTGGGTCCGGCTTCCAGAAGAGGTGCATTGGATAAATCAGGAGCAGAAGCTGTGGGTGGAGTGGTAGTTGCCCGTTACGGAGCTAACCCTATGGAGGTAATTGCTAAAGTAAAAGAGCAGATTGAAAAAATAAGTCCGGGATTACCAGATAAAACATTAGCAGATGGAACTAAATCAAAAGTAAGTATTGTTCCTTTTTACGATAGAACAGGCTTAATCAAAGAAACACTTGGAACACTTGAAGAAGCACTAAGTTTAGAAATACTGATAACAATTATTGTTATTATATTAATGCTAATCAATGTGAGAGCATCGATGTTAATTTCGGGGTTATTACCTGTGGCTGTACTAATGTGTTTCATTGCCATGAAAAACTTTGGAATTGATGCCAATATAGTAGCTCTTTCAGGTATTGCTATTGCTATTGGTACCATGGTAGATATGGGAGTCGTCCTCTCCGAAAACATGATACGGCATTTAGATGAAGCTGAACCAGGAGAACCCAGGCTGGAAGTAATATACAGGGCTACAGTGGAAGTAGCTACTGCGGTGATTACAGCAGTAACAACTACCATAGTAAGTTTTATTCCTGTTTTTACCATGGAAGCTGCCGAAGGAAAACTATTTAAACCATTAGCTTATACCAAAACATTTGCTTTGTTGTCAGCCATCATTTTGGCAATAATTATACTACCACCATTGGCTCATTGGTTATTCTCGATTAAAATCCCAAAAGGAACTTTTAGAAAAGTGTTTAATGGTTTGGCCATTATAAGTGGATTGGTATTGCTGTTTTTTGTGCCCTGGGCAGGATTATTATTAATTGCTGTTGGTATTGCAGGTTTTAGCGAATGGATTACACAAAGTTTGCCACAACAAATTCAGTTCATTGGAAAGTACTTGGATACCATCTTATATGCCTTAGTAGTTGCATGGTTATTGGCTCAAAATTGGTTGCCTTTAGGGCCTTCAGAGAGTTTGATAATGAACTATTTCTTTGTTTGTCTGTTCATTTTCACCTTAATTATCTTGTTTTATGCTGTTATTCATTACTATTCAAGAATATTAAGATGGTGTTTAGATCATAAAACATTATTTCTAAGCATCCCCTTAGTTTTAATTTTCATGGGAATGTTATCATGGATAGGTTTTCAGCAGCTATTTGGATTAGAAAATAAAACAGTTCATGAAAATTCGTTTTTCCATGCAATGAATGAAACTTTCCCGGGAATAGGAAAGGAATTTATGCCATCATTAGACGAAGGATCATTTTTGCTGATGCCTACCTCGATGCCCCATTCCGGGATTGAAGAAAATGTGGATGTAATCCAAAAACTGGATATGGCTGTGACAGCTATTCCTGAAGTGGAATCTGTGGTAGGTAAATTGGGTAGAGTAGAATCTGCATTAGATCCGGCACCTATTTCCATGTACGAGAACATTATTAATTACCAGCCTGAATATAAAGTAGATGAAGATGGAAACCGACTACGATTTAAAGTAGATGATGAGGGGATTTATGTGAGAGACGAGCATGGAAACTTGCAGGAAGATAAGAATGGCAAGTTTTACCGGAACTGGCGAGATTATATCCATTCGCCCGATGATATTTGGAATGAAATAGCTAAAATTAAATTGCCGGGAGTTACTTCCGCACCTAAATTACAACCAATAGAAACCCGTTTGATCATGCTGCAAACAGGTATGAGAGCACCAATGGGAATTAAGGTGAAAGGGCCTGATCTCAAAACCATAGAAGCATTCGGGTTAAAACTGGAAGATGCTTTAAAACAGGTAGAAGGAGTTAAAAAAGAAGCTGTCTTTGCAGATAGGATAGTAGGAAAACCTTATCTGGAAATTGATCTGGACAGAAAAGCGCTGGGGAGGTATGGATTAACCATTCAACAAGTACAGCATTACATTGAAATAGCCATTGGAGGAATGCAACTTTCTACTACGGTAGACGGAAGAGAACGCTATCCAATACGTGTTCGGTATGCACGGGAATTGAGAGATGCGCCCGATAAAATAGAAAAGATACTCATTCCTGCAGCGAACGGAACACAAATTCCTTTGGGAGAAGTATCTACGATCAATTATGTACAGGGCCCACAATCTATCAAAAGTGAAGATACTTTTTTGTTAGGGTATGTATTGTTTGATAAGTTAACCGATTATGCAGAAGTAGATGTAGTTGAAAGTGCTCAGAAACATTTGAAAATGTTGATAGATAATGGAGATTTGAAAGTACCTCATGGAGTAACTTATGAGTTTGCAGGTAATTATGAAAACCAGACAAGAGCTGAAAAACGATTGTCATTGGTAGTGCCTTTAGCTTTAGTAATCATCTTCTTGATCCTTTACTTCCAATTCAGATCAATCATAACTACCACAATGATCTTCAGTAGCATATTTGTAGCTTTTTGTGGAGGCTTTATTATGATATGGTTGTATGGACAGGATTGGTTTATGAATTTTCGATTTTTTGGAACCAACATGAGAGACCTCTTTCAGATGCATACCATTAATTTGAGTGTAGCTGTTTGGGTAGGATTTATTGCCTTGTTTGGAATTGCTTCTGACGATGGTGTGGTAATAGCCACTTACCTGAAACAAAGTTTTGAAAAGCATCAACCTCAAACCAGAAAAGAAATCAGAGAAGCAGTAGTATTAGCCGGATCAAAGAGAATACGACCTTGTTTAATGACTACAGCCACTACCTTATTGGCATTGTTACCCATTTTAACTTCCACCGGTAGAGGTTCTGATATTATGGTTCCTATGGCTATTCCTTCATTCGGGGGGATGGCATTTGAAATAATAACTCTTTTTATTATTCCGGTTTTATATTCTGCCTGGCAGGAAAGAACCATTAAAAAGACTGCACAATGAAAAAATTGATATACATATTATTACTGTTGTTTGGTGCTGAAATAAATGCTCAAACATTAAATGACTATTTAAAAATAGCAGCAGAAAATAATCTGGGTTTAAAAGCAAAATTTAAGGACTATGAAGCTTCACTGGAAAAAGTAAACCAGGTAGGAAGTTTGCCTGATCCGGTATTGGATTTCGGTTATTTTATCAGCCCCATAGAAACCCGTAATGGGCCGCAACAGGCAAAGATAGGTGTAATGCAAATGTTCCCATGGATTGGGACATTAAATGCTAGAGAGCAGGTTTTTGCTAATATGGCTAAATCAAAGTATGAAGATTTTGAAGCTCAGAAAAAACAATTGTTTTATATGGTGAAAAAGGTTTGGTATGAGATGAACGAATTAAAACAATCCATTACCATTATAGACGCTAATCTTGCTATTCTGAAAAGTTTCGAATCCTTAGCCACTCAAAAATTTGAAACAGGTTCCAAGAAAGGAATGGTGGATGTGCTTCGTATCCAAATGGAAACAGCAGAACTGGAAAATAAGTTGCTGTTAGTCAGGGATAAACTAAATGTAAAAAAAGTAAGCTTTAATAATGTTCTGAACAGAGAACCTGAAACAGAAATTACCTTACCTGAAACAACAGAGGTCTTATCCGTCATGGAATCCAAACAACAATTAATGGATAGTATTTCTGTTGCTAACAATGAATTGAGAAGTATGGAAATGAAAAAAGAAGCTTTCCATTCCTCTTCGGTTGTAGCTAAAAAACAAGGGTTACCCATGCTGGGAGTAGGATTGAACTATTTCATGATTGGATCAACCAATCTGTCAGCCCCTAATAGTGGTCAGGATGCTTTTATGCCAATGGTTTCGGTAAGTATCCCTATTTTCAGAAAGAAATACAAAGCTCAACAAAATGAAGCCAACCTGAATATGGAAAGTGTTCAGTTCCAGATGGAAAATAAAAAGAACATGCTCGAAAATGAATTGGAAATGACATGGGTGGATTATGACGATGCCAGTAGGAGAATAGTATTATATAATGCGCAAAATACCAAAGCCGAACAAGCACTGGATATTATTGTAAGCAGTTATACTACTTCAGGAAATGACTTTGAAGAAGTATTAAGAATTCAGCGCATGATGCTAACGTATGACCTGGAATTAATAAAAGCTGCAAAGGATAAAAATGTAGCTGTTGCTAAAATAAAATCAATGCATTAAAAAATAGATAACATGAAACTATTAAATAATAAAACTGTTTTGATCATTCTTGCTTTACTGGTAGGATTGTTCTTAGGTAAAATGTTCTTTTCTACAGAAAATGAAACAAAGGAAGACCATTCTAAACATCAGGTGGCTGAAGGACAAATATGGACTTGTTCCATGCATCCTCAAATCAGACAAAATGAACCTGGCAAATGTCCCATTTGTGGGATGGATTTAATACCCGTTGATGAAGTAGGGGATAGTCCTTTAAATATGGAAATGAGTGAAGAGGCAGTCCGTTTAGCTGATATTCAAACGGCTAAGGTGCAGTTGACAGATCCTGAAAAAGAAATTTTTATGCATGGAAAAGTGAAGGTAGATGAACGAAAAATTTCCATCATTACCTCGAGATTTGAAGGCAGAATAGAAAAATTGTTCATAGACTTTACAGGTGTGAGTGTAGTAAAAGGGCAAAAATTAGCTTCCGTTTACTCACCTCAATTAATTACTGCTCAGCAAGAGTTGTTTGAAGCCTTGAAGTACAAAGACAGTAATCCTGTTTTGTATAAAGCCGCACGTAACAAGTTGAAGTTATGGAACATTACAGAAGAACAGATCATTGCTATAGAAAAGGGAGGAGAACCCAAACAGGAAGTTGATATTGTTTCTCCCGTATCGGGAATTGTAACCACTCGTATGGCTACCTTAGGTGATTATGTAAAAGAAGGGACTAAACTATTTGAAGTGGTTGACCTAAGTCATGTATGGATCGTTTTTGATGCCTATGAATTAGATATTCCCTGGGTGAAAAAAGGCGATAAAATCACATTTAAAGTTAGTTCGATAGCCGATAAAGCATTTGAAGGAAACGTTGATTTTATTGATCCTTTGATTAACCCTAAAACAAGGACAGCCTCTGTAAGAGTAGATTTTAATAACAACAGCGAACAGCTAAAACCTGAAATGTTTGTTGAAGGAAGAGTTTCAGCAAAACTTCCAATAAAAGAAACAAAAATTATTGTGCCTAAGTCTGCTGTAATGTGGACAGGAAAACGATCAATCGTTTATACCAAGTTAAAAAATGCCAATAAGCCCACTTTCCAGTTCAGAGAAATTACTACAGGTTTGGATCTGGGAACCCATTATATTGTTGAACATGGATTGGAAGAAGGAGAAGAAATAGTGGTGAACGGAACCTTTAAAGTAGATGCAGCAGCCCAGTTGGCGGGTAAGAACAGCATGATGAATCAGCAAACTACCGGTTACATGGGGCAATACCATGTTTCAGAAGGGTTTAAACAACAACTGACCTTATTTTTTAATCAGTATATAGCACTTAAAAATGCTTTGGTAGATTCAGACTTTGAAAAAGCGAAGCAAAAAGGAATATCGCTTCAACAAAAACTAAAAACATTTGATATGACCGAACTACACGATGAAGCACATGAGTTATGGATGAAGAAAGGTGAAAATATAGAAGTAGCCATCAGTAATTTTCTATCAGCTAAAAATATAGATGAACAAAGGATTTCTTTTGAGCCTTTATCAGAAAATTTATCCGTTGTTATAGAATCTTTTGGATTACATGGTGTGAAGGCATATAAAGATTATTGTCCGATGGCAGTAAATGACGAAGGAGCTATATGGTTAAGTGAGGTAGAAGAAATACGTAATCCATATTTCGGAGAAAAAATGTTGAAATGTGGTGAAGTACAAAAAGTAATCAATTCAGAAATTAAAACAGAAAAATCAAAGCCTGTAACAGGGCATAATCACTAAATAATTTATAAACTATTAAAATCTAAACAAGATGAAAAAACAAGTTTTAACCTTAGGAACAGCACTATTATTTGTATTAGGAAGTGCAACATTTATTGGTTGTGAAAATGCTGAAAATCATGAAGATGAACAACACATGGAGCATATGGATGGAGAGCATCACGAAGATATGGGCGAACATCATGATGAAGAAATGCATGGAGAGGAGCAACATGCTATGTATCAATGTCCGATGAAGTGCGAAGGAGATAAAATGTATGAAGAGCCTGGTCAGTGCCCTAAATGTGGGATGGATTTGAAAGAAGTAGAATAATTATGAAGTTGAGCTCACCTTAAAATTAAGGTAAGCTCAACTTAGTTTTAAATAAAAATACGATGTCATGAAAAAAATATTAATACCTACAGATTTTTCTGATTGTGCAGCAAATGCTGTTCAAGTAGGATTGGAATTAGCAAAAAAATCCAATGCAGAATTACATTTTTTGCATGTACTTAGTACTCCTGTTGATTGGAAGAAATTAAGAAAAGAACAAGAAAAGAATTTTCCTGACACTTTACACGAAATTGGTCATGCGAAAGCAATGTTAACCCAATTGGAACAAAAAAGTAAAAAGGCAGAAATTAAGACAAAAACATCATTGGTTTTTGATAATAATGAAATTTCAACCATCATTAATAATTATGATCATGATTTTATTATAATGGGGTCTCACGGAACCAAAGGGATAAAAGAAGTTCTTGGCTCAAATACACAAAAAGTGGTGCGTAATTCTTTTTCCCCTGTATTGGTAATTAAAAAGAAATTTAAAAAGTGGGAAATTAAAAATATTGTTTTTGCTTCTGATTTTGAAAAAGATGTACATTTTCCTTTTCGTAAAATTATTGAGTTTGCAGATTTGATGAAAGCTCAGATTCATTTATTGAATGTAAATATGCCATTTCATTTCAATGAGACTGACGAAACAGAATCAAAAATGGATAGTTTTCTTAAAAAATGTCCAAGGGGAACTTGTACAATCAACATTTACAATGCATTGAATGAAGAAAGAGGGATTGAAAAATTTTCCAAAAAGATTAAAGCAGATGTAATTGCTATGACAACTCATGGTAAGACCGGATTTATGAAAATGATTGCTCCAAGCATTACCGAAAGCCTTGTCAATCATTGCGATATTCCTATTTTAAGCATCAACCTGAAAAAATGAATACAAAAGAAATAAAGACAAATTGGAACGTAATTACAGGTGGTCCTTGTACGGGTAAGACAACAGTAATTAATATTCTTTCTGAAAGAGGCTATCAAACTACTATTGAGCATGCCAGGCATTATATTGATACCCAAAAAGTAAAAGGTAAAACAGTTGAGGAGATTAAGGAAAATAAAAGGGTTTTTCAAAGAGGAGTTCTGGATATGCAAATTGAACAGGAAGCAGAATTAAATGTCAATGATATTGTGTTTTTGGATAGAGCACTTCCGGACGCAATGGCTTATTATCAGTTTTTAGATTTGGAGTACGATGATAGATTGGTGTTGCAGTGTAATAAGTATTGCTATAGTAAAGTATTTATTTTAGATCGATTACCATTAATAAATGATTACGCAAGGTTAGAAGATGAAGAAGAGCAAATTAGAATACATAATTTAATTATTAAGGTATATGAATCATTTCCATGTCCTATTGTTTTTGTTCCTGTTCTTCCCCCTAATGAGCGAGTAGATTTTATTTTAAAAAACATTTAATGATTCTGTATATAAAAAATATGGTATGTAACAGGTGTGTTTATGTAGTTCAATCACTAGTTGATAAAATGAAATTAAACACTTTATCTATTCAGTTGGGAGAGTTGAAATTAAAAGAAGAAAAGCTTACACAACATCAACTACAACTCCTTAGAAAAGAATTGGAAGCTCATGGATTTGAATTGTTGGATACAAAAAGTAGTCAGTTAATAGAAAAAATTAAATTATCCATTCTCCAATATGTTGAAGAATGTTTGGAGGATATAAAAAGATTAAACCTTTCTGATTACCTTGAAAAAGAATTGGGCTTTGATTATAATTACATCAGTAACTTGTTTTCTTTAACAGCAGGAACAACGATTGAACACTATTTTATCAATTTAAAAATAGAACGAGTAAAAGAATTGCTTTTGTATGATGAATTGACCCTAAATGAAATTGCCTTTCAAATGGGATATAGTAGTGTGGCACATTTAAGCAAGCAATTTAAAAAAGAAACAGGACTAACTCCCGGTTATTTCAGGAAGTTAAAAGATTCAAAAAAAAGGTTCCCACTTGATGAACTGTAAATTATATAATGAATCATAAAAATTGTATAATAAATAGGGTTTAAAGCTATACTACTTTTGAATAAACATAAATAACGAAGTTATGAAACACACTTATAAAGTTACCGGAATGTCATGCACTGGTTGTCAAAACAGTGTAGAACAAGCATTAAATAGTTTAGCTGAAATTAAAAATGTAGAAGTTAATCTTGGTAAAGGAGAGGTCACTATCGAAATGTCTTCTCATATTCCTTTGGAGAAACTACAGGATACACTGTTAAAAGCTGGATTACATTATACAATTGATTTACCTGGAAATTATACACACCAGCATCACGATCATAAAGCAACCCCTCAAAAAGGCAATGGAGTTTATTATTGCCCGATGCATTGTGAAGGAGAAAAAACATACGACAAACCGGGAGATTGTCCTGTATGTGGAATGGATTTAGTAGAACAACCACAAGTTAATAATGCCCAACAACAATATACCTGTCCCATGCATCCTGAAGTTATCGAGGATGAACCGGGCTCATGCCCGAAATGTGGAATGGATTTAGTACCAGTAGAACCCACCGAAAGCTCAGAACAGAAGATATACAAGAATTTGGTAAAAAAGATGAAAATTTCTTTGCTGTTTACCATTCCTGTATTTTTTATTTCAATGAGCGATATGCTTCCCAATAATCCCTTAATTCAGGTAATGGATCATAACAAATGGAACTGGGTACAGTTTATTTTGACCCTTCCTGTTGTTTTTTATACCTGTTGGATGTTTTTTGTGCGAGCATGGAAATCTATTATTACCTGGAACTTAAATATGTTTACATTAGTAGGGATAGGAACAGGAGTAGCATTTTTATTTAGTGTGGCAGGTTTATTATTTCCGGACGTATTTCCAGAAGAATTCAAAACAGAATCAGGTACAGTATTGCTCTATTTTGAAGCAACTGCAGTTATTTTAACCTTGGTTTTGTTAGGTCAGTTACTGGAAGCAAGAGCACACAGTAGAACCAGTGGAGCAATTAAGGAATT
This sequence comes from Flavobacteriales bacterium, assembly GCA_020635825.1. GTDB lineage: Bacteria > Bacteroidota > Bacteroidia > Flavobacteriales_E > Vicingaceae > Vicingus. Next base: position 211,626 of record JACJZA010000007.1, on the reverse strand, counting down.
ATTAAAATTAGCTCCTTCAGAAGCGGTACTGGTAGAGAATGGAGAAGATAAAATTATATCGATACATGACATACAGGTAGGTGATTTATTGAGAGTAAAGCCCGGAGATAAAATTCCGGTAGATGGTAAAATCAAGGAAGGACACAGTAGTATTGATGAATCTATGATTACCGGTGAACCCATTCCGATAGATAAAAAAGAGGGCGATAAAGTAAGTTCAGGAACAATAAACGGAACAAAATCTTTTGTAATGATAGCTGAAAAAGTAGGTGCTGATACTTTACTTTCTCAAATCATTCAAATGGTAAATGATGCCAGTCGGTCTCGTGCACCCATACAAAAACTGGTAGACACCATTGCCAAATACTTTGTTCCCATAGTTGTTGTAATTGCTTTAATCACTTTTGTGGTATGGGCGGTTTTTGGTCCCGAACCTGCTTATGTATATGGTTTTGTAAATGCCATTGCAGTCCTCATTATTGCTTGTCCCTGTGCTTTAGGATTAGCAACACCTATGTCGGTGATGGTTGGAGTAGGTAAAGGAGCTCAATCAGGTGTTTTAATTAAAAATGCCGAAGCTCTGGAAACCATGAATAAAGTAAACGTCTTAATAACAGACAAAACAGGAACCATTACAGAAGGGAAACCATCTGTAGAAAAAGTTTATGCCATAGAAGGTATAAATGAAGAAGATTTAATACAGCAAATTGCATCATTAAACCAAAACAGTGAACACCCTTTGGGAGAAGCGGTAGTAAAGTACGGTAAAACAAAAGGGATCCAATTAATTGATGTAAAAGACTTTGATGGTGTTACAGGTAAAGGAGTTATTGGTGTTGTAAAAGGAAATAGAGTAGCATTAGGAAATATAAAATTAATGGAACAATTCCATGTGAACGTTTCTGATGAACTGAAGACGAAAGTACTTGAAGAACAGAAATTGGGTAAAACGGTTTCCTATATAGCCATTCAGCAAGATGCGGTTGGTTATGTTGCTATTTCTGATGCAATTAAAGAATCCAGCAAGCAAGCTATTACTGAATTGATTGAGAAAGGAGTAGAAGTAATCATGATGACAGGTGATAATAATAATACAGCAAAAGCAGTTGCTGCGGAATTAAATCTAAGCGATTATAAAGCGGAATGCTTACCCGAAGATAAGTTGAACATGATTAAAGAATTGCAGGCTAAAGGAAAAATAGTAGCAATGGCAGGAGATGGAATAAACGACTCACCTGCATTGGCAAAAGCAGATGTTGGAATTGCTATGGGAACAGGAACGGATGTGGCAATAGAAAGCTCGGAAATAACTTTGGTAAAAGGAGATTTACATGGAATTGTGAAGGCAAAAAACTTAAGTCATGCAGTAATGGTGAATATCAAGCAGAACCTCTTTTTTGCTTTTGTTTATAATACATTGGGAGTCCCGGTAGCAGCAGGAGTTCTGTTTCCTGTTTTCGGAATTTTACTTTCTCCAATGATTGCAGCCGCAGCCATGAGTTTTAGTTCGGTATCAGTTATTGCAAATTCTTTAAGATTAAGAAGAGTTAAGGTATAGGGTGTAACATTAGTTAAATTTGACAAAGGTTGAAGTTAATTATCGTTTCAATACCGTCTCAGTCATAAATAGAAAGTGATAGGAGGTATGGTATGTAAGGTGTGTGAAATTAGTCTCTAACATCGTCCAGACCGCTCAAAAAAAAGGAAAGATGCTTGTTTTACAAGCATCTTTTTTATTTTTAGCCATTTCACTTTTCTCATTCAACCATTAGGAGACAAAAATGTTTCAGTTTTTGTTTCAGTTGAAAATGCAATGTTTCAGTTAGGATTTTTTAATGTCTTTACAGATAATTGAAATTCTCTTGATTATTACTAAATTAGCAGAAAGACTTATAATTGATACAAGCAGTTCATAAACTCTCTCCTTTTTTATCAAAATACTTGATAGCTATGCTTTATCATAAAGATCATTATCCTGATCATTCTATGGAAAAGTACCTTCCCGATGGGACATTCAACATCATATTTGAACTTACAGGAAAATCTAAATACATTTTTGATAATAACTCAAAAAAGAAAATTCAAAAATGTTCTGATGTGTGGTTTTCAGGCGTACTTAAAGATTATATTACGATTAGTGCTGAATGTGAGGAAATGATGGTACTTGTGTTTAAACCAGGTGCAGGGTTTCCATTAATTCACAAATCAATTGATGAATATACCAACAAAGTAGTTCCTGCTCAGGAAGTTTTCGGAGAATCTATTTTAACTCTACTTTCAAAATTGAAAGAACCAACAACCCCGGAAGAAAAATTTACTGAAATTGAAAATTGGATTATTAGCCAACTCAAAGAAGATGATTTCTATACCAATATTATTCAATATGCTATTAACGCAATTACAGAATCTTCTTCATACATCAATATATCAGCACTGAGTAAAAAATTAGGTTATTCCCAAAAACAATTCATACAATTGTTCAAAAAATATGTTGGATTAACGCCTAAACAATTTCATAGAATTACTCGTTTCAATGAGATTTTACAATCAGTTGAAAACAAAAAAGAAGTAATGTGGACAACCGAAGCAACCAATTGTGGCTATTTTGATCAGGCACACTTCATTAAAGATTTTCAATCCTTTTCCGGCTTGAATCCATCTAAATACTTAAAAGATTTTGATATTCATCCAAATTTTGTTCCTGTAAAGTAAATTTTTTACAATTATCAATTCTTTTATTGTTGTTTATTTGTTCTATAATTTAAACTCTATAGTTATGGAAAATATGGTAATCAATCATTGGGCAGTATTATGTGCAGCTGTGTTTAATTTAGTTCTAGGGGCATTATGGTATTCTCCTGCATTATTTTATAATGCGTGGAAAAAGGAAAACAACTTGACTGATGAACAGATCAAAAAGTCAAATCCAATTAAAACACATGGAATCAGTTTTATTTTGGCTTACCTTATGTCATATAATCTTGCTTTCTTTTTAGGAGATGCTAATACTAACTGGCAATGGGGTTTAACGGCTGGATTTTTAACAGGTTTTGGTTGGGCGGCAGCTATCTTTACTGCTATTGCATTATTTGAACAAAAAAGCTGGAAATATATTTTTATTAATAGTGGATATATTGTTATTTATTTTACTGTAATTGGTTTTATTTTAGGAATCTGGAGATAATTTATTAAGTATGAAAAAAAATACTACCCTATCAGTTATTTTAACCTTTATATTCTTTTCTTGTTCTGAAGAAACGAATGAAGTTAAAGAAGAAACGCAAGTAAAAGAACCGGATTATGCTATTGTCTATAATGTTCTAATTGATACTAACGACAATTACGAAGTTTTTTCAATGAATATGGATGGTTCTGAAAAGAAAAATATTTCCAATCTAAGCGGGGTTGAATGGTCTTATTATTCCTATAAGGATAAGGTCTATTTCATTTCTGATAAAGATACTTGTCAACGTTGTGCCTATTATTTATATGAAACCAATTTTAAAGGAGAGAATCCAAAGAAGATTTCAAATATTCCATTGGCAGATAGCTGGATGAGTAGTAGAAAAAACGGTTCAGAATTTATTGTAAAGCCAAACTCTAAAATTGATTCAGCTTTATACATTATTGATTTGAAAGGAAACTTGATTCAACGATTAGAGACTGGTTTACCCTCATCTTCAGACCCAATTTTTATTGATAATGGTAATAAAGTAATCTTAAGAGGAGGGACAAAAAAATCAAAAAGAATAAAAGGATATAAGGAAGAATTATATTTGGTTAATATAGATGGAACCAACTTAACACAACTTACTCATTATCCTGAATCCGATACAACTGCTCCTTGGTTTGCATACAAAGCAGGATCTCCTAAGCAACATCCTATTGAAAAGTTTATTACTTATCAGAGTTACCAAAATGGAAAATATAGTCTTTATGCTGTTACACTTGATGGTTCAAAGCAATGGAAACTAACAGATAATAAAGAAAGTGAGGGCTGGCATGAATGGAGTCCGGACGGGAAATGGTTAGCTATTGAATTATTTGATGATGAGCAAACCCAATTTCATATTGGTCTGATGAATTGGGCAACCAAAGAAATGAAAATACTCACGGATACCACATACAAGTATCAACAATCTCCAAATTTTGTTTTGAAACAGGCGGTCGATTGAGTAGCTACTGCTGTTTAGTTAGTGCAAAAGATGAGAGAAATCTCATCTTTTTTACTTAATCAATTCAGCCTCTTTTAAATTACCGAGCATTTGGTTGTATGCATCTTCCCATGTGTTACTGGTAACACCATAAAGGAGTGTTTGGGAAAATTTATAAGCATATATACTAAAGTTAAAACAAACAGAAGCGAATGTTCAACGTCTCAAAGGCGTCTCAGTTCCAATTTAGATTTAATGTATATCTTTGGTACCAAGACAAGAAGAATTAGGATCTGGCTCCGTCCAGACCGCTTAAGCCTCACTATTATTGGGGCTTTTGTTTAAGTTATTTAACCCACATAATGTTAAAGAAAATTACAGTAGTATTATATCTTATTATTATCAATTGCTTTTTTACTCAAGCAGAAGAAAAGGAGAAAATAAAACTAGGGTTAGAAACAACATCACATTTAAGTTATACAGGAGTAAATTTAGGTTTACAAGTAAATGGGTTATTAAATAATCATAGTTTAGGAATTGGAGCAAAAGTTACTTTTCAATCTAGTTATTTTCCTCATAAAAATTCTATGGGAGTTATTATTGATTATAAATATTTCTTAATTAGTAATTTAAAAATAAAATCATTTATTTCAGTTAATTATGGTAATACAAGATATGAAGTTAAAAATAGATTAACATCCAGTAAAAATACAATTCATGAGTATGTCATAAGTAATGGTTTTTTGATTAGAATATTACCTAAAATATGGATAGGAACTTCAATGGGAGTGGGAGGGTATCGCGAGATACACTATAATTTTTATGAAGCTAGAAAAGAAAAAGTAAATGGATATAATGCAATTCTAAAAGGTCATCTTAATTATGAATTTTAAGGTCTATTATTTTCTTATTATGGTATTTGTCTTGATGTCCTGTAAAAAGGTGGACATAGATGATATTGATAATTTAAATGGAGGCTTAATATATGTTATTGGACATAGAGGTATGGGAATCCAGTCTCCATACAATCAATTCCCTGAAAATTCTTTTATTAGCATTACAAAAGCAATAGAAGTTTATGGGGTAGATGGTGTAGAGATTGATGTGCAGTTGACAAAAGATATTGATTTAGTATTGTACCATGATGATAAGCTAGAAACTTCGTCAAATGGGAATGGTTATGTTTATCAATATAATTTAAATGAATTAACTGATTTTAAGTATAATAGGGATATTTATGCAAATTTATTTGCAGACGAATATCTCATTTCTTTAGAAACAGTTTTACAAAGATATTCTCAACAAACTATTAAGCCTCAACTACATTTAGACTTGCGTTCTTGGTTGTATGATGCTGATTTATATAATTCAGCTGACTTTTTTGCCTTGTATGCAACTAAAATAGTTGACATCTTAAACCAATATCAATATATAGATAATGCTTATATAACATCTGGAAGTGTTGAATTATTAAAAGAAATTTCCCAAAGAGACGGAAATTTGAAATTAATGGTTGAATCAACAAATGTTAATTGGGCTATTGAAAATGTGAAAGATAATAATTGGTATGGGATTGTTGTATATAACAATAGTATATCTAAGTCAGATATAAAATTTGCTCACTCTTTAGGTATTAGAGTATCTATTTTTGGAGTGAAAATACAATCAGAAATTGTAAGCGCAGTTAAAAAAAATCCAGATTTTATCATCACTGATAACATTCCAAACCTACAACAAATCCTGTATAATTGAGTAAGTAAGTTTTATTGACCTAACTTAAATAGGCCTTCATTTCTCCCTTAGTCTCAAACTCTACAGAGATATGGTTTTTTAAGGTTGTTGAAAGAGCTAGTCCAGTATAATGTGTGCCTATAGGGTAACGTTTATGGTTTCGGTCAACCAAAACAGCTGTTGACATTCTTTTAACAGGAAAATCGAGTAGATATTTAACACCATAAATGAGTGTTTTTCCAGAATTTAACACATCATCTACCAATATAATAACCTTGTCATTTAAAATGTCGGTAGGTTTATCAATAAAGGCATTATTGTTTAATTGATTATCTTTATCTATTGTAAGTTTAATTAGCGTAATCTTTAAATCACTACTTATTTTTTTAAGTTTTTTGACAATTTTTTCAGCAAATAAATATCCATTATTTGCCATCCCTACAACAACAATTTCTTTTTCTAAATAGTTGTCTTCCAGTATTTGATAAGCCATTCTGTCAATTTTTTGGCTTATTTCTTCATTGTTTAAAATGAGGGTTTTTGTAGAGGGCATATTTAAATAATATTTACTATTGTACCTTCAAATTCAATACAATCTTGTCGTCTTAATTTTTTTCTTTTTTGTAGTTCTACTTCTCCATTAAATTTAACTAAACCTTCCGTTACAACAATCTTAGCTTCACTTCCGGATTCACACAAGTTAAGCAATTTTAATAATTTAATTAACTCGATATACTCATTTTCAGGGTCGAGTTCAAAGTCAATTATATTATTGCTCATATTCCGGATTCAAGAAATTATCTACAGCTCTATTAAATTCTTTATTATTCTCAAAAAATGGATAATGACATGCTTGTTTAAGCACCTCCAGTCTGGCATTTGATAAATTATCTTGTAATAATTGAGCTGATGCAAATGGAACATTATCTAAATCACCAAGAATTATTAGAGTAGGGCAGGTAATTGATTGCATACCTTCCGTGATGTTGTAATCAAAAAAGTTTTTCTCCATAATGCTGTTTACAAGAAGTAAGTTGTTGGCACTAGCTTCTGTAAAAACCATGTTTTTGTAAAGCTCTTTAATTTTAGATTGGTCAGCAAGGTTTACTTTATCTCCAATCATAATTGCTTTTTTGAATACCGTAGGTTCTCTTTTGTCAAAATCTTTTGAACTCATTAATTTAACAAGTTCTTTGGTGTCTTCGTCGGTTCTTTTTTTCTGCATATTTTGAAACATCACATCAAAATACTCTGATGTAGAAGGAGCAGGAGATATTAAAATCATATCTTTTACATGCTCAGGATATTTTTTTGCATAGTTAATCGCTAAAATAGCCCCCCATGAATGTCCTGTTAAAATAACTTTTTCAAGACCTAAATGATTTCTTATAGCTTCTAAGTCATTTACAAAGCTTTCAGTAGTAATACTTGAAGTATCAGCAGGGAAATCAGTCTTCCCACAACCTCTTTGGTCATAAAGTATTATTTGATAATTTTCTGCTAATTTTTCAAAATGAGGAGTTAAATAATCATGAAACAGACCTGGTCCGCCATGTAAAACAATCATAGCTTCACCTTTCCCCATTGTTTTAATAAAATGGTTAACACCATTAATTTCAACAGTTTCTTCATTTATTACTATTTCTAAACTGGTGTTTTCAGTCTGTTTTTGTTTGGAGTCATCACTTTTACAACTCGATAATAGAGAAATCGATACAGCAATAATAAAAAGGGTTAGGTTAAATTTCATTTGGTAAAGTTTATATGTTTTTTAAATTTTCAATTGTTTGAGAAGGATTATTAGAGTTAAAAACAAAACTTCCGGCTACTAAAGCATCAGCACCACAATCAATTAATTGACGTGCATTTTTATCGGTTACTCCTCCATCAATTTCAATCAAAGCATGTGAGTTTGTTTTTAATATTAACTCCTTTAGTTTTTTAATTTTAGAATAGGTGTTCTCAATAAACGATTGACCTCCAAATCCTGGATTAACACTCATTATTAAAACCAAATCTAAATCTTTAATAATGTCTTCAAGTACATTAATATTGGTGTGTGGATTAAGGGCAACACCAGCTTTCATTCCTTCATTTTTTATACTTTGAATGGTGCGGTGCAAATGCGTACAAGCTTCATAATGAACTGTTAAAATGTCTGCTCCTGAGTTTTTAAAATCTTTAATAAACTTATCAGGATTTTCTATCATTAAATGCACATCAAATACTTTGTCAGAATATTTACGAATGGCTTTAATTACTGGCATTCCAAAAGTGAGGTTGGGTACAAAAACACCATCCATTACATCAATATGAAACCAGTCTGCTTGGCTTTTGTCAAGCATTTCACTTTCTTTTTGAAGATTAGCAAAATCTGAAGATAAAATTGATGGTGCAATAATGTGTGACATGGTAAAGTTTTTCAATTGCAAATTTATTAAAAGAGTTGAGTAAAAAAAAAAAAGCGAATGTTTTATACATTCGCTTTTTACTAAACTTATTTGGGAAATTAAGGATTAACCTAAATAGGGTTTTAAAAGTTTACACCTTGATGTGTGTTTTAGTCTTTTTATTGCTTTTTCTTTAATTTGTCTCACACGTTCTCTTGTTAATTCAAATTCAGCGCCAATTTCTTCTAATGTAAGAGGTTGTTTGCAGTTAATTCCGTAGTAAAGTCTAAGAACTTCGGCTTCTCTGAATGAAAGGGTAGAAAGGGATCGTTCAATCTCGTTTCTCAATGATTCATTCATTAAATCATTTTCAGGATTTATTCCTATTTCATCATCTTCCATAACATCTATCATACTATTACTATCTTCATCTTTTGACAAAGGCGCGTCCATAGACATATGTTTGCCTGCAATTTTTAAAGATTCATACACTTCATTTGAAGTAATTTGAAGCATGTCTGCTACTTCATCTGCTGATGGTTCCCTTTCGTAAATTTGTTCTAGTTCAGAGAATGTTTTGTTGACTTTAGAGATGTTCCCAATTTTATTTAAAGGAAGTCTAACTATTCTGGCTTGTTCTGCAATTGCCTGCATAATAGATTGACGAATCCACCATACGGCATAAGATATAAATTTAAAACCACGAGTCTCATCAAACCTTTGAGCGGCTTTTATTAAACCTATATTTCCTTCATTAATTAAATCAGAAAGGGTGAGTCCTTGATTTTGATATTGTTTTGCTACTGAAACCACAAACCTTAAATTGGCTTTGGTTAATTTTTCAAGTGCGTTTTTGTCGCCTTGTTTTATTTTTCTTGCTAATTCTGTTTCCTCCTCGGCTGTTATCAGTCCTACTTTTGATATGTCATGTAAATATTTATCTAACGAAATGGTTTCCCTATTGGTAACCTGTTTAGTAATTTTTAATTGCCTCATAGAACAGTTTTAGTTGTTAGTCTATTGCAATTTACGATTCGTCTAAAAAATGGTTACATAAATCTAAGTTAAATTTTCAATAAAAAACAAAAAAGCCACGCACAGCGTGGCTTTTTAAGCAAGAAAAATAATTTATTCTGCATTTTGTTTTTGAGGTTTTTCTAATAAAACTTTTCTAGAAAGTTTTAATTTACCTGTTTTAGGATCAACATCAATCAACTTCACTTCGATTTCTTCACCCTCTTTTAATACATCTTCTACTTTTTCCACTCTTTCCCATTTAATTTCAGAGATATGAAGTAATCCATCTTTACCAGGAAGAATTTCTACAAAAGCACCAAAATTAGTAATAGATTTTACTTTCCCTTTGTAGATTTCTCCTACTTCAGGAATAGCAGTAATTGCTTTAATTCTTGCTAATGCTGCTTCCATTGCATCACCATCATTTGTCATGATGTCAACTACACCAACATTGTCAACTTCTTCTATTGTAATATTAGCACCAGTTTTAGCTTGAATATCTTGGATGATTTTACCACCAGGACCAATTACAGCACCAATCATATCTTTCGGAATGGTTATTTGAATTATTCTTGGTGTATGTGGTTTGTAATCTGTATTTGGTTCAGAAATGGTTTTCATCATTTCGTTTAAGATATGAAGACGACCTTCTTTTGCTTGGTTCAAAGCTTCATCTAATATTTGGTAAGACAAGCCATCTACTTTAATATCCATCTGGCAAGCTGTAATACCGTCTTTTGTTCCAGTAACTTTAAAATCCATGTCTCCTAAATGATCTTCATCACCTAAAATATCAGAAAGCACTGCATATTTACCATCTGTACCAGAGATTAATCCCATTGCAATGCCAGAAACAGGTTTTTTAATTTTAACACCAGCATCCATTAATGCTAATGTTCCAGCGCAAACAGTTGCCATAGATGACGAACCATTTGATTCTAAAATTTCAGAAACAATTCTAACTGTATAAGGGTTTTCTGCCCCAAAAGGAATCATAGGTTTTAAAGCTCTTAAAGCTAAATTACCATGACCAACTTCTCTACGGCTAGTTCCTCTATTTGGACGAGCTTCACCAGTAGAGAATGAAGGGAAGTTGTAGTGTAACATTAACTTTTCACTTCCTTCAGAGGTTACTCCATCAATCATTTTTTCATCCATTTTATTACCTAAAGTAACAGTGGTTAGAGATTGTGTTTCTCCTCTTGTAAATATAGAAGAACCGTGAGCACCTGGAAGGTAATCAACTTCACTCCAAATTGGGCGAATTTCATTTAATTTTCTTCCGTCTAATCTTTTTCTTTCATTTAATACAACGTTTCTTACAGCTTCTTTTTGTACTTTTTTGAAGTACTGAGATATTAAGAATTTATCTTCTTTTTCTTCATCAGAAAGTGTAGCAACAAATTCATCTTTAATAGCTCCAAATTTTTGACCTCTCAATGCTTTATCAGCTATTGATTCTGCAGCAACAGCATAGCATTTATCATAACAAGCAGTCTTTAATCTATTCAATAAGTCTTCGTTATGTCTCTCGTGATCGTATTCTCTTTTGTTAGCTGCATTCACTGCTGCAGCTAATTCTAATTGAAGCTGACATTGTTTTTTGATTTCTTCATGAGCAACTTTAATTGCTTCCAACATCTCAGCTTCAGAAACTTCATGCATTTCTCCTTCTACCATCATAATATTATCCATGGTAGCTGCAATAATCATATCAAAATCTGATTCTTTCATCTGGGTTGTTGAAGGATTAACTATCCAGTTCCCATTAATTCTTCCTACACGTACTTCAGAACATGGCCCATTAAATGGTATGTCTGATACTGCTATACAAGCAGAAGCAGCTAATCCAGCTAATGCATCAGGTAATACTTCTTCATCAAAAGAAATTAATTGAACTTGTACTTGAGTATTGGCATGATAATCATCTGGAAAAAGAGGCCGTAAAGCACGGTCAATTAATCTTGCTATTAATATTTCTTCATCAGATGGACGAGCTTCTCTTTTTAAGAAACCTCCCGGGATTTTACCCGCTGCAGCGAATTTTTCTCTGTAATCAACTGTTAATGGTAAAAAATCCATGTCTTCACCAGCATCTTGATCAGATACAACGGTAGCTAATAACATAGTTTTACCCATTTTAACAACAACAGAACCATGAGCTTGTTTAGCTAATTTTCCTGTTTCAATTTCGATGGACCTTCCATCACCTAACGTGTAGGATTTTTTAATTCCAATTTGTGACATATTTTTTATAAATGGTTTATAATTAAAAAAGGGGAGTGCAAAACTGCGAGCCCCCCTTTAATTTTTTTAACTTATTTTAAATATCGCTTCAAATTATTTTCTGATACCTAAATCTTTAATTAATTCACGATACTTAACAATATCTTTGTTTTTGTAGTAATCAAGTAAACTTCTTCTTTTTCCTACTAAATCTAATAAAGCTTTTTGAGTTCCAAAATCTTTACGATTGTTTTTTAAATGCTCAGTTAAATGGTTTATTCTAAAAGTGAATAAAGCTATTTGACCTTCTGTAGAGCCGGTGTTTTTTGCATCACCACCGTACTTTTTAAAAATTTCTTGTTTTTTTTCTGCTGATAAATACATGCCAAAATTAATTTTAATGTTTATTATGTATGTTTTTTAAGGCTGCAAATGTAGGTATTTATTTTTAATAACCGCTATATTCTTGAAAAAAGAAAATTTAGTTGTTAAACATTCTAATTATCTGAGCCAGTTTTTGTTTCATTTCTTTACGGTTTATAATTAAATCAAGAAACCCATGTTCAAGAACAAATTCAGAAGTTTGAAAACCTTCAGGTAAATCTCTACCTATAGTTTCCTTTACAACACGTGGTCCTGCAAAACCAATTAAAGCTCCTGGTTCGGCAATGTTTAAATCACCCAGCATAGCATAAGAAGCTGTAACCCCTCCAGTAGTTGGGTCAGTTAATAATGAAATATAAGGTACTTTCTCTTTAGAGAGTAAAGCAAGTTTAGCAGATGTTTTAGCCATCTGCATTAATGAAAATGCAGCTTCCATCATTCTGGCTCCACCGGATTTTGAAATCATTAAAAAAGGAGTTTTGTGTTTCAAAGAATAATCAATTGCTCTTGCAATTTTTTCACCAACAACTGATCCCATTGAACCACCAATAAATGCAAAATCCATGCAGGCAATTACTATATCTTGTTCTTCAATTTTACCAACAGCAGTTCTTACAGCATCTTTTAAGGCAGTTTTCTTTTGTGTTGCTTGTATTCTGTCGGTATATTTTTTTGTATCTGTAAAATTTAAAGGGTCTCCAGATGATAAATCTGCATTTAGTTCTTTAAATTTATTATCGTCAAATAATATTGCAAAATATTCTTGCGAGCCAATTTTATCATGATAACCACACCCTGAACAAACATAAAGATTATCTCTATGGTCATCAGTAGATACAACATGATTGCATTCAGGACATTTGTACCATAAGCCTTCCGGAGTTTCTTTTTTTTCTTTTGTTGGAGTAACAATTCCTTGTTTTATTCTCTTAAACCATCCCATAACTTCCTATTTTGTGTTACTTTTTATAATGTATTTACATTGTTTAAATCTTCAAAAGCTTTTTTAAGTCTAGCTTTAAATGTTAATTCACCTTCTCTAATCCATACTCTGGGGTCGTAGAATTTTTTATTGGGTTTATCATCACCTTCAGGGTTTCCGATTTGAGCTTGTAAGTATGCAGATTTATCCTTCATGTAATCTCTCACTCCTTTGGTGTATGCATATTGTAAATCGGTGTCAATGTTCATCTTAATTACACCATAAGAAATAGCCTCTCTAATTTCTTCTAGAGTAGAACCAGAACCCCCATGAAATACAAAATCAACAGGATTATTCCCTGTATTGTATTTATTTTGAATATATTCTTGAGAATTTTTTAAAATTTTAGGAGTTAGTTTGACATTTCCTGGTTTATATACTCCATGAACATTTCCAAATGCTGCAGCAATAGTAAATCTTGGGCTAATTTTTAAAAGTTCTTCGTATGCATAAGCAACTTCTTCAGGTTGGGTATATAATAAACTGTTATCTACATCTGAATTGTCAACCCCATCTTCTTCACCTCCTGTAATACCTAGTTCTATTTCCAATGTCATTCCAATTTTTGACATTCTTTCAAGGTATTGTTTACAGATTTGAATATTTTCTTCAATCGGTTCCTCTGATAAGTCAATCATGTGAGAGCTATATAACGGAACACCGTTTTCTTTGTAGAATTTTTCTCCTGCATCTAATAAACCATCAATCCATGGTAATAATTTTTTTGCACAATGGTCGGTATGTAAAATTACAGGAACTTGATACAATTTTGCTAAATTATGAATGTGTTGAGCACCAGAAATGGCTCCAGCAATTGCGGCTTGTTGGTTTTCATTGCTTAAACCTTTTCCAGCATTAAAGTGAGCTCCTCCATTTGAAAATTGAATAATGACCGGTGCATTCATTTCTTTCGCCGTTTCCATAACAGCATTAACTGTACTTGAACCGGTTACGTTTACTGCAGGTAGTGCAAAGTTTTTTTCTTTTGCCAGTTTAAAAATCTCTTGAACAGCATCACCTGTGACTACACCATAATTAATTGTATCAATCATATTTTTGGTTTTATGAGCGACAAATTTACTATAAAATAAGAAAGTGAAGTGAAGCTGTTAAAAAAAATACGAATAGATTAAAACGGATAACCAATACCTAAATTCAAATTGGTTTTTTTGATTAATAGTTTGTATTCTTTTGGATTGTTTGCAGAAGGATCTTTAATAGGTGAGGCAACATCAAAACGTATGATGAAAAAGTTAAAATCAAGACGTAAGCCTATCCCGACACCAATTGCCAAATCTTGATAAAATCTGCTCAAATTAATTTCTGCATTGGGTCTTTTTTCATCTTTATTTAAAAGCCAAATATTACCTGCATCAATAAAAAATGCACCTTCAAATACTTTGGTTAAATCAAATCGATATTCTAAATTGGTTTCAATTTTAACTTCACCAATTTGGTTAATTGTACTTGTTAATGAGTCAGGGAGAGAGCCAGGTCCTAATGTTCTTGCTTGCCAAGCTCTAATGCCATTTGCACCACCTCCAAAATAACTTTTTTCAAAAGGTAAAACATTTAAATTACCAAATGGAACTCCTGTACCGATAGCAATTCTTTGAACATAGGAGGCATTTTCTTTACGTTGATAAAATCTTAAATCAAATTCTGACTTAATGTATTCTGCATATCTTATTCCAATAAATTCATATGCATTGGTGGTTTCATTTTTTGGCTGATTGGTAGCTGAGTTGTATAGAGATAATAAACTTCCAGATGATTCGAAATTTAAACGAAAATAGGTTGAGTTTCTTGTTTTATTAATTTCCTGATTATTAAAGATAAAGCTGTATTGCATAGCGCTGATGAAATGGTCGGTATAACTGTTAATTAAAAACGGGTTGTTTTCTGCAATAATTTTATTTCGAAATTCATCAGTTAAATCAAGATTTACATAGCTAATATTAAATGGAGTAACAAAGTGTTTTTTGTAAATACTCTCGTTCCAGTAATAACCAAAAGAGCCTTGAGCCAAATTTCTATAGTATTCGGGTCGTTGCTGGATGTTAAAGGTGGATGAAATTGTTGTTTTTGGATTGGCTCTTTTTGAAAAGTTTTCTAAATTAAAGGGCAACAAAAATCTAGGAATTTCAAGAGTAACTTCAGGACCAAATTCTAAAGTATTAAAAGGCAAACCAAATATTTCATTTTCATTATCGGAAGATACACTTACCACCCTTTGAATTTCTAATCCTCCTTTTAATTTTAGGGTCAAATATTCACCTCCGCCAAATAAATTTTTATTCTGGAAAATTAGATTCCCTTCAATTCCTAAATCTCCACCCGTATTAGTTCCAACACCTTCTATTGCAAATGCTTTATCTGATAAAGGAGTTAGAAATATATTATTAATTAATTTATTAGAATCTGATTCTTGGTATTGGATGGTAATATTTCGAAAAAGTTTTAATTCAGATAAATGTTTGTAAGTTAAATTTTGATCAGTTAGAGAGTATGTTTCTTTAGGTTTGTAGTTAATGGCATGGCGAAGCATTTTTGGCTTAAACCTCATTTTGTCTTTATACAAGAAACAAACATCTTTATAGGTAACTGTATCGAAACTGTAAACATCTTGAGATTTGAGATTTTTTCCGACAAAAACATTAATGCTGTCAACAGTGAATTTTTGGTGAGAATGTTCTTCTATTTCTAGTGTTTCAGGATTTTTTTCTTTTTTCTTTAAAACCTCTAAAACAATATTTACTTTATTATTACCTACAGTAGTATCAACTTTATATTTTATATCATTATTTGAAAACAAATAATATCCACGTTCTTTTAGTACTTTTTTTATTCTTTCTCTTTCTTTATCTAAAACATCTACGTCAAAATTGTCACCTTTTTTTATCAATGAATTTTCTTTTTTATAAAGAACATATCCACCAATACTAGGATCTTGAAATTCATATTTGAGTTCGTTAATAATATACGGAGTGCCGGGCTTTATTTCATAGAAAAGTTTTATTTTGTTTCCATGTTGTTTGGTTGATGCTGAAACTGAATGATGGAAATATCCTTTGTTATTTAAATAAATCCCAAATTGCTTGAGACTTTTTTGAGTAAGTAATGAATCATAAACAACAGGTGGCTCACCAAAATTTTTGTTTCTTTTATAAAGCAAATTGTACATTCCTAAATGGAACCTAAAAACACCAAGAATTTTTTTGTTAGGTTTTTGTTTGTTGATGTTGTAGAATTCGTCAGTATTTAGCTTTTTGTTATCAGACTTTACCTTAACACTTTGCAAAAAAAGTTCATCTGGTTTTAAAGTTTTGGTAGGGTTACAACTAAAAAATAAAAAAATACTTGTAAATATAACAAGTAAGTAGGTAAACGATTGTATTTTACTTATTTTAGCTTCCAAATATTAAAATTAGTGAATGTAGATTGTGTATGTTTGCATTACTAACAAGTACAAATTAACTATTATTAATTGGAAGAAAATGAAAAACAATATTAGATTATTAACCGTTGTCTTTTTATTATTATCATCAGTTTTTGTCTTTGCTCAAGAGGATGAAAAGCTTACCAATAAACAAGCTAAAGAATTATTAGAACAAGCTGAACAAAATTTTGAGGATCAAAATTACATTGATGCTTTGGATAAGTTTAAACAACTTTATGAATACAAGCCAAGTGATTTATACTACAAGTTGATGATGGGCATATGTTATACTTATAGCCCTGAAGAGAAAGAAAAAGCTATTGATATTATCGAACAAGTTAAAGTAACCAATCCTGAGTATAATTTGGTAAATTTTTATTTAGGTAAAGCTTATGCTGTGAATTATGACTTTGATAAAGCTGTTACTTTATTTAATATGTATTTATCTAATTCATCAGGGAGTGATGAAGAAGAAGTGGGTTTAGCTAATAAAATGATTCAAAACTGTAAAAATGCAAAGGAAATTTTAGCAGATACAATTAAACAAAACATTGTTGAGAATGTTCAGTATCCTATTAATTCACAATATTCTGAATATGTGCCGGTTATTTCTGCAGATGAATCAGTAATGATTTTTACATACCGAGGGGTAAAGAGTAAAGGAGCAGATGAAGAAAATCAATCAATGGGTTCTGTTGATTATGATGAAGATGTTTTTATTTCTTACAAAAAGAATGGAGAATGGACTGAGCCAGTAAGTATTGGTGATAATATTAATACCAAAGGACATGATGCTGCCATAGCACTTTCAGTAGATGGACAAACCTTGTTTATCTACAAAAGTGAAAACAATAATATGGGGGATATTTATGTAAGTAAGTTAAATGGTAGTAACTGGAGTAAACCTGAAAAACTAAAAGGAGACGTAAATAAAAATGATAGCTGGGAGGGTAGTGCAAGTTTATCTGCAAATGGAAAAGTATTATATTTTGCTAGTGATAGAGAAGGAGGAAGAGGAGGAAGAGATTTGTATAAAGCAGAATTGCAATCAGATGGATCTTGGGGGAATGTTCAGAATTTAGGATATACTATAAATACTGCTTTTAACGATGATGCTCCATTTATTCATCCTGACAACAAAACACTATATTTTAGTTCTGAAGGTCATACTAGCATTGGTGGTTATGATATTTTTTACACTAAAATGGATGAATATGGAAATTTTGGTGATGCAGTTAATATTGGCTACCCAATTAATACTATAAATGATGATAGATATTTTGTGTTAGCTGCTGACGGTAAAACAGGTTATTATTCTGGTGGAGGAGAGCATAGTATTGGTGAGCAGGATATTTTTAGAATTATAACTGGTAAAGTTGGAAAACCAGTTTTAGCTCTTTTGTTGGGTAATGTTTATTTTGATGATGCACCAACTGGCTCGTTTATGAGTCTATATAGAGCTGATAATGGTGAATTAGAGGGAACATTTAAATCTAACTCTGAAACTGGGAAATATGTGATGGCATTAACACCTGGAAGATATGAGATAGAAGTGGAATTGGAATCAGGAGAAATTGTTAGAGATTCTATTAATCTTGAGGAAATCACAGAATATATAGAGTTGTATAAAGATTTCAGAATTTATAGCGATTCTAATTTGCTTGCTACTAATGATAATCCAAGTTTACAGGAAGCTTTAATAAATGCTTTAAATGGTGATCAACCTAAAACTATAGACACTTTATTTACTGCAAATGCAGGAAAACCTAAAGATGTTAAACCTTTAGATGCGGGCCGTTCCTTTACTTTAAACAACATTTTCTATGACTTTGATAAGTCAACTCTTAGACCTGAATCTAAAAAAGAGTTGAATCATTTAGTAGTTATTTTAAAAGAAAATCCTACTATAAAAGTGGAAATATCTAGCCATACAGATGCAAGTAGAAACGTAGAGATGGCTAAGAAAATTTTCGAAAGAAAAGGACAGGAATATACAAAAGAAGCTCATGATAAAATGAGTCAGGCTTACAATCAAAAACTATCTCAACGTAGAGCTCAATCGGTAGTTAATTATTTGGTTGCAAATGGTATTGCTAAAAACAGATTAGTACCTGCTGGATATGGTGAGCTAAAACCAATTGCTACGAATGATACCGATGAAGGTAAACAACAAAACCGAAGAACTGAATTTAAGGTGTTGGCTAACTAATGTTAAGTATTAACCAAAAGAAATATGTTAATTCCTTAAAGCAAAAAAAGTATAGAAATCAATTTTCATCTTTTATCGTAGAAGGTGAAAAAATGATTGAGGAATTAATAAAGTCAGATTATACTATTGAAGTTATATATGGGACAGAAGAAATTTCTGTCCCTAATTTTTTTCTTGTCTCCGAAAAGGAATTAGCTTCTATTTCCTCTTTGTCAAGTCCTAATAAATTTCTAGCTGTTGTTAAACAAAAATCAAATGAATTTGTTGAAAATAGTAACTCTTTAATTTTAGCTTTAGATAAAATTAAAGATCCGGGTAATATGGGGACTATTATTAGAATAGCTGACTGGTTTGGAATTGATCAATTAGTATGTTCTTTAGACTGTGTAGATGTATATAACTCAAAAGTTATTCAAGCTACAATGGGTTCTATTTTTAGGGTTAAATTGAAATATGAGGATTTAGCTAATTTTTTTCAAAAAAATTCCAATAAAGAAGTATACGGTGCATTACTTGATGGCGAAAACTTATATAAAACTTCGATTAAGCCAAAAAATGCTGTATTATTAATGGGAAATGAATCTCAAGGTATTTCAAAAGAATTAATTCCTTTTATAACAAAAAGAATTACCATCCCTAAATTCGGAAATGCAGAATCTTTAAATGTGGCAGTAGCCACTGCAATCTTATGTTCTGAAAGTAGACGAGATTAATTTTTGTCAAAAAATCAATAAAAAAAGTATTGATTAAGTCAAAATGACAGTTTTTAGCCAATGGCATATCCTTTGACTATTCCAAAACAACTTTTAATAAATTTTTAAAACGATAAAAACTAGTAAAAATGGCAAAAGGAAAAATTAAAGTACAAACGGAAAACATCTTTCCTATCATTAAAAAATTCTTATACTCCGACCACGAAATATTTTTAAGAGAATTGATTGCTAATGCTACAGATGCAACAAAGAAATTGCATGCTTTAGCTTCTATGGGAGATTTTAAAGGAGAAGTTGGTGATGATACCATTGAAATCATCTTGGATAAAAAAGCTAAAACCTTAACAGTGAGAGATAGAGGGATTGGAATGAGTCAGGAGGAGATTAAAAAATACATCAATCAAATTGCTTTTTCAGGAGCAGAAGAATTTGTAAACAAGTTTAAAGATCAAGCTGAGTCAAGTAACATTATAGGGAAGTTTGGTTTAGGATTTTATTCTTCATTTATGGTAGCAGAAAGAGTAGAGATTCTTTCTAAAAACTACCAAGATGAACCAGCAGCGCATTGGGAATGTGATGGAAGTCCTGAGTATTTATTAAAAGAAGGGAAAAAAGAAAGTAGAGGAACGGATATAATTCTCCATATTGCTGAAGATTCTTTAGAGTTTTTAGAAGAGGCTAGAATCAATACTTTGTTAAACAAGTATTGTAAATTCATGCCTGTTGCTATCAAATTTGGTGAAAAATCGGACTGGTTAGATAATAAAGAAGGAAAAAAAGATAAAGATGGTAATATTGAAAAAGAAGAAATAAAGGTTGATAATATTATTAATAATCCTTCACCAGCATGGACAAAAACACCTTCATCTTTAGAAGATGAAGATTATAAAAACTTTTATAGAGAATTGTATCCGATGAATTTTGAAGAACCTTTGTTTCATATTCATCTAAATGTTGATTATCCTTTTAACTTAACCGGTATTTTGTATTTCCCTCGAATTAAACCAAATATGGAAGTACAAAGAGATAAAATTCAATTGTATTCTCGTCAGGTTTTTATTACCGATTCAGTTGAAGGAATTGTTCCTGATTTTTTAACGCTTTTACATGGGGTAATTGACTCTCCAGATATTCCATTAAATGTTTCTCGTTCTTATTTACAAAG
The DNA here is from genome assembly GCA_020635825.1 of Flavobacteriales bacterium. Taxonomy (GTDB): domain Bacteria; phylum Bacteroidota; class Bacteroidia; order Flavobacteriales_E; family Vicingaceae; genus Vicingus. The sequence goes on along the minus strand of JACJZA010000007.1, from coordinate 191,216 downwards.
TGATGGAGCAGTTAAAAAAATATCTAATCACATTTCTAAAAAAGTTGCTGATAAATTAGAGGAACTGTTTAAAAAAGACAGAGAAGATTTTGAGAAAAAATGGGATGACATTAAGGTGTTTATCGAATATGGAATGTTGTCGGATGAAAAATTCTTTGAAAGAGCTCAAAAATTCGCATTATACAAAACTACTGAAGGAAAGTATTATACTTTAGAAGAATTGCAAGAAGCAATTAAACCTTTACAAACGGACAAGGATGATAAACTAGTGGTGCTTTATTCAAACAATGTAGAGTCTCAACATTCATACATTCAGTCTGCTAAAGAAAAAGGCTATCAAGTGATAGTTTTAGATTCTCCACTAACAGCACACTTGGTTGGAAGATTAGAACAGCAAATAGAAAAATCAACATTTGCTCGAATAGATGCTGATACCATTGATAAGTTAATTAATAAGGATGAAAACATTCCAAGTAAGTTATCAGATGAAGAGAAAGATAAATTAAAGCCGGTAATTGAGGAGGTAGTGGATAAAGAAAAGTTTACGGTTCAATTTGAGAGCATGAATGAAACAGATCAGCCCATGACCATTGTGCAGCCAGAGTTTATGAGAAGAATGAAAGATATGCAAGCCGTTGGAGGCGGTGGAATGGCAATGTTTGGAAACATGCCTGATTCTTATAATTTAGTGGTGAATGTAAATCACCCAATAGTATCTAAAATGCTGAACGAAGCGGATGCTGATAAACAAAAACAAATAGCAAAACAAACAGCTGATTTAGCATTATTATCACAAAATATGTTACGTGGCGAAGAATTAACTAATTTTATCAAAAGAAGTATTGAATTAATTTAAAATTAAATAAATGAAAAAATCTTACATTATAGTAGGCGTTATAGTTCTACTAATTTTATTCTCAATCTTTTCTATTGTAGGTTCCTACAATAATATGGTAACCAAAGAGGAAAGCGTTGCAGGTCAGTGGTCGCAAGTTGAAAACGTTTACCAACGTAGAGCAGACCTTATACCAAACTTAGTGGCAACAGTTAAAGGCTATGCAGGTCACGAAAAAGAAACTTTGGAAGGTGTTGTTGAAGCTAGAGCGAAAGCTACTCAAACCAAAGTAGATGTTGGTAATTTAGATGCTGCAGCTATTCAAAAATTTCAGGCAGCACAAGATGGTTTAAGTTCTGCATTAAGTAGATTGATGGTGGTTGTTGAGAAATATCCTGACTTAAAAGCCAATCAAAACTTTTTAGAGTTACAAGCACAATTAGAAGGCACCGAAAACAGAATAGCAGTAGAGCGTCAGCGTTTTAACGATACGGCTAAAGATTACAATACTTATATCCGTAAGTTCCCAAAAAATATCTGGGCAGGAATGTTTGGCTTTGAGAAAAAAGATTATTTCGAAGCTAAACAAGGAGCTGATGAAGCACCAACAGTTGAATTTTAGTATTTATAACCTATCCCCGCTCTAGCTGCGGGGTCTTTTTTATTCAAAAATGGCAAGAGATTTATTTACCGAAGCAGAGCAAAAGCAAATAGTTGAAGCAATAAAGCAAGCTGAAAAAAACACTTCAGGCGAAATTCGTGTTCACATAGAAAAAACATGTAAGGAAGATGTTTTGGATCACGCAGCCTATATGTTTGATGCTTTAGAAATGCAGAAAACTGAGTTGAGAAATGGGGTTTTAATTTATTTAGCTGTTGAAGATAGAAAATTAGCTATCTTAGGGGATGCCGGTATTAATCAAAAAGTTCCGGTTAATTTTTGGGAAGATGTTAAAAATATTATGGTGGAAAACTTTAAAAAAGGAGATTTTGCAAAAGGATTGAGTGACGGAATTATTAAAGCAGGAGAACAATTGAAACAACATTTTCCTTATCAAAAAGATGACACGAATGAATTGTCTGATGATATTTCATTTGGAAATAATTAATCTAAAATACGCATGAAAAAAATACTATCCTTCATCATATTTATCAATTTAATTGCTTTTACAAAGGCTCAAGATTGTTTATTGGAACAACCGCCTGTGCAAGATTTAGTTCAGGATTATGCCAATATTTTATCAGAAAGTGAAGAGCAAGAATTGAGACAAGCTTTATTGGCTTTTAATGATTCTGTTTCTAATCAGATACTGATAGTAACTGTTACGGATTTGTGTGGTTATGATAAAGCTGAATTTACTTACACATTAGGTCAAAATTGGGGTGTTGGTCAAGATGGCAAAGACAATGGAATTGTGGTAATGGTAAAACCAAAAGAAATTGATGGAAGAGGAGAAGCATTTATTGCTCCGGGTTATGGTTTAGAAGGTGCTTTGCCTGATGCAATTGCTAAAAGAATAGTTGAAAATGAAATGATTCCATCATTTAAAAACCAAGATTATTACGAAGGTATTGCCAATGCTGTAGTTACTATTATGGAAATTACAGGAGGAGAATACACTGCAGATGAGTATGCAAAAGGTTCTTTCAAAAAAATGATTTTTCCATTATTGATAGTTATTCTGATGTTTGGTTTGGTTTTCTTTATTAAATTTAAACAAGCTCGTAGATATGCACATACCAACAATTTAGGCTTTTGGGCTGCTTGGGCTTTATTAAATTCATCAGGAAGAAGCCATGGTGGGTCTTGGAGTAATTTTAGTTCAGGAAGTGGAAGCTTTGGTGGGGGAAGTAGTTTTGGTGGATTTGGTGGTGGTTCTTTTGGTGGTGGTGGTGCCGGAGGTAGTTGGTAAAAATTATTCTTATCTTTATAAAAAATAATACAAATGAATTCTAGGTATTTTATCATTGCATTGTTATTCATTTTTCTTTTTGCCTGTAAAAAAGAAGAAGAATCGGTAGGTTATATTGCTCCAGAAATAAGCAATGGCAGTACGGCTCATACAACATTTGAATTTAGTGGTGTTATGAATGTAGATAAATATGATTCTCTATGGAATCCTATTACCAACTACAATGTAAATCTAGTAGAGTCTAAAATGTTAAAACAAGTCGATAATTATAGTTTGTCTACTAATTTTAATGGTGCTTCTTTAAAAGGAGAAACATTGAATTCAATTCTTGTAGAAGTCATCAATAACAATTTCTCAACCTATAATGCTGGTACTGGTATTTTCGAGTTGGGAGTTTTAAATGGTTATTTCACTAGTAATGATAGTTTGTATTACAGAGTATTGTTCGAAACTATCGATAACAATAAGATATATTTAAAATACGAAGGAAATTTGATTAATAGTTATTGAAAATGTTAATAACTGATTATTTCTTTTCATCTAAAGGCAATTAAAATTTTAATTGCCTTTTTAATTTTGCAAAAAAACTTCATTATGCAATCCAACGCTATTAAAGAAACAAACTTCACTTTTCCTGGGCAAGTAAGTGTATATAAAGGAAAAGTGAGAGATGTTTATAACATCAATCAAGAGTTATTGGTAATGGTAGTGTCAGACCGAATTTCGGCTTTTGATGTGGTGCTACCTAAGGCAATTCCTTTCAAAGGACAAGTATTAAATCAAATTGCTTCTAAGTTTTTAAAAGCAACAGAAGATATTCTGCCTAATTGGGTAATTGATGTCCCTGATCCAAGTGTAACAATTGGTAGAAAATGTGAGCCATTTAAAGTGGAGATGGTAATTAGAGGTTATTTATCCGGTCATGCTTGGAGAGAATATAGAGATGGAAAGCGAGTTTTATGTGGAGTTACTATGCCAGATGGATTAAAAGAAAATGATAAATTTCCTGAGCCAATTATTACACCAACAACAAAAGCATCGGTAGGGCATGATGAAGATATTTCAAGAGAAGATATTTTAGCAAAAGGAATTGTGAGTGAAGAAGATTATAACAAGTTAGAGGATTATACCCGTAAAATATATCAGCGTGGTACTGAAATAGCAGCTGATAAAGGATTGATTTTAGTGGACACTAAATACGAGTTTGGTAAGGTAGGAAATCAAATTTATTTAATTGATGAAATTCATACTCCAGATTCTTCCCGATATTTTTACAAAGATGGTTATGAGGAAAGACAGAACAAAGGAGAGAAGCAACGTCAGTTATCTAAAGAGTTTGTTCGTGAATGGTTGATTGAAAATGGGTTTCAGGGTAAGGATGGACAAAAAGTACCTGAAATGACTAATGATTTTGTGAATCAAATTTCAGAAAGATACATAGAATTGTACGAGCATATTACGGGTGATAAATTTGTTAAATCCGATGTGTCAGATGTTTTAAGACGGGTAGAAGAGAATGTAAATAAAGCGATTACTCAATTAGTATAATATTTTAAAGCAACTTAATTAAGTTGCTTTAATTTTTTACATATAAATGTATATACATTAAATACTTTTGTATATATTTGCAGTATGAAGTTAGAAGAAGAAATAAAACAGAAGAAATTTAAAGATGAGTTTCAGAAGCTTGCTTTAAATATTATGTTTACCGGTAATTGGTTAAGTAATCAATCAATAAAATCATTTAAACCTTTTGGTATTAGTCCTCAACAATACAATGTATTAAGAATATTAAAGGGTCAATACCCACAAGCCATATCAGTAAATTCCATAACGGAAAGAATGCTCGATAAAAACTCAAATGCCAGTAGGTTAGTTGATAAACTTGTGGTTAAAAAATTAGTAGAAAGAGCTGTATGTGAAAAAGACAGAAGACAAGTTGATGTGGCAATTACTCAAAATGGTATTGATTTATTGGAAGAAATGAAAGATATTGTAGAGTCTTCTAATATTCAATTTTCAAAAAAAATTACCAAAGAAGAAGCTAAAATAATGAATGAAATTTTAGATAAATTAAGAGAATAAAAAATTTCACACGATGTGTGTATATACAAATAATGTAAAAACAAATAATTATGTCTATTCAACTAATACCTAAAGAAAAACAAGTAAAAGGAGCCTTTGATGGTGGTGCTATACTTGAAAATAAACCAATTGGATTTCCTCAAGAAAGAGGTGTTGTTCATCCTTATTCAAATCTTTTTTATTGGGCAAATGCATGGTCTGATAGAGGTGGATTAATAGGAGAACATCCACACAAATGGTTTGAAATTATGTCCTTTGTCTTAGATGGAGAGATTCAGCATTATGATAACAAGTATAATCGTTGGCTATCACTCCAAAAAGGTGATGTTCAAATTATTCGTTCTGGTAACGGTATTACCCATGCCGAAAAGATAGAACCGGGTGGAAGAATGTTTCAAATATGGTTTGATCCGAATATTCAAGTTACGATGAATAAACAAGCTTCATACGATGATTATAAAGCTGAACAATTCAAAGAAATAGATAAGAATGGTATTAAAATAAAAAACTATGTGGGAACAGATGGAGTTATTGAAATGGATTCCGAAGAGGTTGTAATTAATGAATTATTTATTCCAAAATCTTGCGATAAATTGACTTTAGTAGAAAGAAAAATCCATTCATTTTATTTGCTGAAAGGTGAAATGAAAATTGACAATAACATCATTAAAGAAGATGATTTTTTTATAATTGAAAACCAAAATGATTTGAATTTCAATCTAAATTCAGATGCTAGATTATTTCATATTGAAGTGCCACAAAAACTATCTTATAAAACCTATTTAGAACTTACAAAATTTTAAAAATGAAAATTTTAGATTTAATTAATAACAGATTTAGTCCTACTGATTTTTCTAATAAACAAATTACTGAAGAAGAAATAAAGTTATTGTTTGAGGCAGCCGGGAAAGCAGCATCAGCATTTAACGAGCAGCCTTGGAGGTTTGTTTATGCGCTACAACAAGATAAAGAAGAATTTAAGTTGTTGCATGAATGTTTGGTAGAAGGAAATAGAACGTGGACTGGAAATGTTTCAGCATTGGTAATTACTTTTATTAGCCTTACTTACGCAAGAAATGGAAAAGAAAATGCAGTAGCTAAACACGATTTAGGTTTGGCAGTAGGTAATTTAACAATGCAAGCTTCTTCAATGGGGTTGCATGTGCATCAAATGGCAGGAATTTTACCGGAGAAAATAAAAGAAGTTTTAAATGTGCCTGATGGTTTTCAGCCTTTAACAGCAATAGCTATTGGTTACAATAATGGAGAAATTAAGTTTAAACCGAGAAAATCGGTGGAAGAAATAGCTTTTAAAGGGAAATGGAAATGAATTAACTCAATTCTTCTAATACTTTTTCTTTACTATGGTGGTTAGGAAAATAACTTAAAATTTTATCCAACACTTCATCCACAATCCTGTCAGGGCAGGAAGCTCCACTGGTTAAGATAATTTTAAGAGGATTTTTGTTGGGTAAAAATTGATTAGAAGTCAATCTTTTGTTATTGTGAAAATCGAAATGGTGTATGGTTTTTTGATTTTCAATTTCGTTGGCTGAGTTGATAAAATAAGTGGGTAGTTTTTCTTCACAAAGTTCAACAATATGTGAAGTGTTGGAGCTGTTATAACCACCAATAACAATCGCTATATCTGCATTTTCCTGAAGTAACCCAATGGTTGCTTGTTGGTTGTCGTTAGTGGCATAACATAAAGTATCTCTAGTGTCGGCAAAATGATTTTTAATATCACTATTGCCATATTTTTTTATCATGGTGTTTTTTAAAAAGTCAGCAATTTCTTGTGTTTCTGTTGCTAACATAGTGGTTTGGTTGATGACACCAATTTTTTCCAAATCTTTTTTAAAGTCAAAATTTTTCGAATATCGACCTTTAAAAATATATTCAAATTCGTTTTGATCTTTATTACCAAGAATTATTTCTTCTAAGATTCGAGCTTCGTCTATATTTTTAATAATCAATGATGGTCCATTTTGGTCACTGTGAGAAAATGTGGCTCTTGTTTCTTCGTGGTTGTGCTTTCCGTGAATAATGATAGTGTAATCGTTGTCTCCTAATTTTTTTGATTGTTTCCAAACTCTTTCTACAAAAGGGCAAGTAGTATTGTATCGCTGAATTTCAATGCCAATTTTATTCAGTTTTTCTTCTATTTCCAAAGTAGTTCCAAACGCAGGAATGATAACGACATCCTCTTTATGGAGTTTTTCCCAAGGTATAAATTGATTGCCTTCGGTATCCATAATAAATTGAATTCCTTTTTCTTCCAAATCCTTATTTACAATAGGATTGTGAATCATTTGACTCAATAAATAAATGTTTTTGTCTGGATTTTCATTCACCGCTTTATAGGCAATTTCAATGGCGTTTTCTACTCCATAACAAAATCCAAAATGACGAGCTATTAAAAACTGAACAGTACCAAAATCCAATAATGTAGGAGAAAAATCCTTTTTGCGAGGGTCAATTTCTTTTCTTGAATTTTTAATAGTAGAAATAAATGAACTCCTGTAATATGTAGGTATGTCAAACGATTTCATAAGTTTTCAAAGTTAAGTTTTTTTAAACTCGACCACTCAAAAAAAGTAGAATATCAAAAAAATAAAGATAAATGCCTGGTATTCTTTATATTCTTAATAAAAAATACCTACTTTTGCAGTCCAAAAAAATGATGGCTGTTTTTCGGTATACAGCTTATGTTTAATAATCTCTCGTTAAATACCGATAAAGTAACGAGATACAAGTAAAATAAAATGGCAGAAAAAAAAGAAGGCGCTGAAAAGAAAACTACAGCGAAAAAAGCCACTACAAAAAAAGCAGCATCTACTACCGCTGCTAAAAAAACAACAGCAAAAAAAACTACAACAGCTAAAAAGGAAGAAGCTCCTAAAAAAGTTGAAAAAGTAGAAGTAGAAAAAGTGGAAGCTGTTGAAGTAAAAAAAGAAGCTCCTAAAAAAGTAGCGAAAGTTTCAGTAAAAACATCAGACATTAAGCCTTTGGCTGATTTTGATTGGGATAGAATCGGTAAATACGAAGATTCTTACTCTGCTGCTGAGAAAAAAGAAATGCAAGCTCAATACGACGAAACTTTAAAATCGATTGCAGAGCAAGAGGTTTTAATGGGTAAAGTGGTTGCGAAAACACCAAGAGAAGTTGTTGTAAACATTGGTTACAAATCAGAGGGTGTTATTTCTATTTCTGAGTTCAGATACAACCCAGAATTAAAACCAGGTGATGAAGTTGAAGTGTTTGTGGTTAATCCTGAAGATAAAAACGGACAGTTACTTTTATCACATAGCAAAGCAAGAGCATTAAAAGCTTGGGATAGAGTTAATGAAGTATTGGCTTCTCAAGAAATTATCAAAGGTTACGTTAAATGTAGAACTAAAGGTGGTCTTATCGTTGATGTATTCGGTATTGAAGCATTCTTACCAGGTTCTCAAATTGATGTGAAACCAATTAGAGATTACGATGTATACGTTGATAAAACAATGGAATTCAAAGTGGTGAAAATCAACAAAGAATTCAAAAACATCGTTGTATCACACAAAGCTTTAATTGAAGCAGAAATCGAACAACAAAAATCACAAATCATTTCTAAATTAGAAAAAGGACAAGTATTAGAAGGAACTGTTAAAAACATTACTTCTTACGGTGTGTTTATCGATTTAGGTGGTGTTGATGGTTTAGTACATATTACAGACTTATCATGGGGTAGAATTAATCACCCAGAAGAAATTTTAGAATTAGACCAAAAATTAAATGTGGTAATTCTTGATTTTGATGATGATAAAAAACGTATTGCTTTAGGTATTAAGCAATTACAAGAACATCCATGGGATAAATTAGATCCGAAATTAGCAGTAGGTGATAAAGTAAAAGGTAAAGTGGTTGTAGTTGCTGACTACGGTGCATTTATCGAAGTTATTCCTGGAGTAGAAGGTTTAGTTCACGTTTCAGAAATTACTTGGAGCAACCACTTAAAACCAGCTCAAGAATTCTTTAAAGTTGGTGAAGAGGTTGAAGCAGTTGTATTAACATTAGACAGAGAAGAAAGAAAAATGTCTTTAGGTGTTAAACAATTAACTCCGGATCCATGGGAAGGAATTGAATCTAAATACGGAATTGAATCTAAACATACCGGTAAAGTAACTAACATCTCTGATTTCGGAGTATTTGTTGAGTTAGAGCAAGGTGTAGATGGATTAATCCACATTTCTGACTTATCATGGTCTAAGAAAATTAACCACCCATCTGAAGTTACTAAAGTAGGTGAAAATATGGATGTGGTTATCTTAGAAATTGACAGAGATAACAGAAGATTGAGCTTAGGTCACAAACAATTAGAAGAAAACCCATGGGATGTATTCGAAACTGTGTTTACTGAAGGTTCAACTCACGAAGGTACCATTACCGAAATTACTCCTAAAGGTTTAGCGATTGTATCTTTACAATACGGAGTAGAAGGTATTGCTACTAAAAAGAACATTGAGAAAGAAGACGGTTCTACTGCAAAAGTTGATGAGAAATTAAACTTTAAAGTATTAGAGTTTAACAAAAACGCTAAGAAAATAGTATTGTCGCATACTCAATTGTTTAAAGAAGCTGAAGCTGAAGAAAGAGCAGAGAAAAAAGCAAAAGCTAAATCTGCAGCATCTGCAGCTTCAAAAGCGGTGAAGAAAAATAACGATAATGTAGAAAAAACTACATTAGGTGATTTAGATGCTTTATCAGCTTTAAAAGCAGACTTAGAAAAAGGAGAAAAATAAATCTCTTCTAACTAAATAGAAAATGAAAGCCCCGACAAAAATGTTGGGGCTTTTTTATTGAGTTAAAAGAAAGTTGATAAGTTAAAAATACTTTATCTTTAGTACATGAATAAAAATTCTTTTTTTTATAGACATTCAATCATTATTAGTTGGATATTTTTCTGTGTAATTATATTCATTAGTGCGTTTGTCTATTTTGTGGGAAAAGATTGGGTGCAATCACCTATGAAAAATAAATCAATAGTTATTTATATTATTAATCAACTGAATGAAAAAGAAACGCAATATGAAAGACTCATTAAAGAATTAGATAATACAGAGCCATATCAATTAATGAATATTACGTTCACTAAAAAGGGAAATAGAATTGTAGAGTATGAGAAATTTAATAATTCAGATTCTTTATTTTTTGAAGATAGCACAGGTGTTTTTAATCCAACACATAACAATCGAGTTGATTTTATAGATATTGAAAATATCTGTAAATCATTAGATATAAGTTATTTGTATAAAGATTTTACTGAAAATCAGTTTTATAGTTTTTATATTGATAATGCTAATCATAGTATTCATTCTAAAGACATCAGATTATTGTATTTTAAAAAAGAAAAAGATTTGCAAGGATATATAAATGAATTAGGACTTGAAAAAATAGATACACTTTATAATAACTGGAAACCTTTGGATTGGGTGTTTGTTATTAATGACAATTGGTTAATTAAATCTAGTCGAAAAGATAATCCTATGGATTTTTTATTTAAACCAGGTAAATAAATTCCTCATTCCTCGTTCATCATTCAGATTTTATATTACTTTTGTGTTTTAATGAAGCCAAGTAAAAGAGTTATATTAGATGCCCAACATTTCGATTTAACCATTAAAAGGCTGGCTCATCAATTAATAGAAAATCACAACAATTTTGAGAATACCGTCATACTTGGTTTGCAACCAAGAGGTACTTTTTTAGCCAATCGTATTAAAGAAGAGCTGCAAAGTATTAACTCAAAATACAAAATAGAAGTAGGCTCTTTAGATACTACGTTTTATCGTGATGATTACCGTAGAAGAGATAATCCATTAATTCCGAGCAAAACACAAGTAGATTTTATCATTGAAGATAAAAATGTGATTTTGGTAGACGATGTGTTATTTACCGGAAGAAGTGTAAGAGCCGGTTTAGATGCTATGTTGGCTTTTGGAAGGCCTAAAAAAGTAGAATTGTTGGTATTGATAAACAGAAGATACGAGCGTCATTTGCCCATACAAGCAAAATACATTGGTAAAAATGTTCATTCTGTAACTTCTGAGAGAGTAGAAGTAAGCTGGAAACAAAACGAAGGAGAAGATAAAGTAATATTATATACACCTGCCGATGAGTAAATTGAGCGTTGACCACCTGTTAGGAATTAAATATCTTCAAAAAGAGGATATTAATTTAATTTTTGAAACAGCCAATCATTTTAAAGAAGTCATCAATCGTCCCATTAAAAAAGTTCCTTCGCTCCGAGACATTACCATTGCCAATTTATTTTTTGAAAACTCAACCAGAACCAAATTATCATTCGAATTAGCCGAAAAACGTTTATCAGCAGACATTGTCAACTTTTCATCTTCCAACTCATCTGTTAAAAAAGGGGAAACCTTAATTGATACGGTAAACAACATTTTATCCATGAAAGTGGACATGGTAGTGATGCGCCACCCAAATCCTGGAGCAGCTTACTTCTTGTCGCAACATGTAGATGCTAAAATTGTAAATGCCGGAGATGGAGCACATGAACACCCTACTCAAGCTTTATTAGATGGGTTTTCTATCAGAGAAAAATACGGAGAGTTGAAAGGAAGAAATGTAGTGATAGTGGGAGATGTGCTACACTCTAGGGTAGCGCTGTCTAACATATTTTTACTTCAAAAAATGGGAGCAAATGTAAAAGTTTGTGGCCCTTTAACCTTAATGCCAAAATACATCACATCACTTGGCGTAGAAGTGTTAACCAATTTAAGAGAAGCCTTAAACTGGTGCGACGTAGCCATGATGTTGAGAATACAACTAGAAAGACAGGATATGAAATTCTTCCCATCTCTCAGAGAATACTCTATGTTGTATGGATTAGATAAAGAGTTGCTAGATTCACTAGATAAAGAAATTACGGTAATGCATCCTGGACCAATTAACAGAGGAGTGGAAATAACCAGCGATGTAGCTGATAGTAAACAATCAATCATATTAAATCAGGTAGAAAATGGAGTGGCAGTTAGAATGGCTGTACTTTATTTATTAGCCGGTAAGAAAGAAAATTAATAATAAAATTGTCATTCAGACTGTAGTGAAACGAAATGGAGGAATCTTATTAAAAGATTTCTCGACTCCGCTCGAAATGACAAAAAACTAAAATAGAAGAATGAAAAAAGCAATTATTAAAACAGAAAAAGGAGACATGACTGTTGAGTTCTACGAAAAAGATGCTCCTAAAACAGTAGAAAATTTCATCAATTTAGCTGAATCAGGTTTTTACAACGGATTAACTTTTCATAGAGTAATTCCAAGTTTTGTAATACAAGGAGGTTGTCCTGATGGAACAGGAGCTGGTGGACCTGGTTATTCAATCGATTGTGAGTTAGACGGTGATAATCAATACCACGATAGAGGTGTGTTATCAATGGCTCATGCAGGTAGAAACACAGGTGGTTCTCAGTTTTTTATTTGTCACAACAGAGATAATACTGCTCACTTAGATAGAAATCATACTTGTTTTGGTAAAGTTGTAGAAGGAATAGATATAGTAGATGATATTAGAGGAGGAGACAAGATTTTGAGTATAGATGTAATTGAAGGATAACTGCCCCTCTAAATCTCCAAAAAGGGGAGAGTTGAAAATAATAAAAAAATCCCGCAAAAGCGGGATTTTTTATTTCGTTATTCCGGAAGAAGCGATAGCGAATATCCCGAATCTTTTTAATAAATATGAGATTGCGGATAATTTTCGTTCCTCAAATTTCCGCAATGACGTTATAGTTCAATACTTACCGGACAATGGTCTGAACCATGCATATCCATTAAGATATCTGCATTTTTAATTTTGGGTAAAAAGCTTTCAGAGGCTAAAAAATAATCGATTCTCCAGCCTACATTTCTTTCTCTTGCGCCACCTCTTAAGCTCCACCAGCTATACATGTCAGTTTTATCAGGGTGAAAATGCCTAAAAGTGTCTATTAGTCCTGCATTTTGGTAGTTGTTCATCCCATCAATTTCTTCCTGCATAAATCCAGCACTTTTATTGTAATTTTCTTTAGGTCGAGCCAAATCAATCTCCTTGTGAGCTACATTTAAATCACCACAAACTAAAACAGGTTTTGTTTTTTCTAAATTTTTTAAAAATTTCAATAATTCAGCATCAAATTCCTGGCGATTATCTAAACGACTCAAATCATGTTTAGAATTTGGAGTATAAACTGTCACCAAATAAAAATCATCATACTCGGCAGTTAAAACCCTTCCTTCTTGATCGTGAATTTCAACTCCTAAATCAGGAAACACTTTTAATGGTTCTGTTTTAGAAACAATTGCAGTACCGGAATAACCTTTTTTAACCGCAGAATTTGAATAAAAATGATAGCCATTTAATTCATTTAAAACTTCAGCCACTTGGTCATCTTGTGCTTTTGTTTCCTGAAAACAAATCACATCAGGATTCATTTCAGCGATTTTATCTAATAATCCTTTTTTAGCAACAGCTCTAATTCCGTTTAAATTCCAAGAAATTAACTTCATAATAAAATAAAATTTTGAAGCTCCAAAATACTAAAAAAATGAGAATAATAATTTGCTGATAGGGGTTTGTTTATATTTGCAATAGATGTACGCAAAGGAAGAAAAAAAAGCAATAAAAACTGAGTTTTGGACCAGTTTTGGAGTTTATATGCGGAAATATACTTCGCAGTATGGAAAAGTGCATTGGGTTAACTATAAGACTAAAATTAAAGATCTTTATTTTCGGTTAGAATTTACTGAACAAGAAGCTTTTTTAGCCATCGATTTTCAACATAAAGATGATGGAATTAGAGAGTTGTTTTATGAGCAATTGACAGAATTAAAAGTAGTTTTAGAAGAAGCTATTGGAGAGCCATTAGAATGGACGGAATTGTGTTTTAATGAATTTAATATTCCTATCAGCAGAGTGTCTACAAAGCTTGATGGTGTAAATCTGTTTAATAAAAGTGATTGGCCAAAAGTGTTTGATTTTTTTGAAAAGAGAATAGTTGGCTTACATGAATTTTGGATGGATTTTAAAGAAATCTTTCTTAACCTTCAGAAGTGATGAAAGACTTTGTTTGTGCACTTCAAGAACTTACTCAAGAAAAATTAAATCCTATTGAAACGGATTATGGATTTTTTCTAGAGACCAAAGATGTAGTTTTCTTGTTTGTTGAATTATATAAAATACAGGATGGATTTAGCATGACTGGAAAAAGAAATGAAGTGTTCATTTTTGAAGATGAGTGGGTAAACAAAAAAGAAATTGTCATTTCTAGAATTAAATCTCTTTTGGGATTAACCAAGAGAATTCATGGAAGATTAACAGTAGTTAAAAAAATTACCAATCCTCAATTGCTTAATTTTCTTAGTCAGAACCACATTCTTGAACCATTAAAAGCAAAATACAAATATGCGCTATTTTATCATGAAGAGATAGTAGCGGTGGCTTCATTTGGACAAATTTTACATAAAAAGAATGAGGAAGGTAAAAGGTCAGGAGAATTAATTCGTTTTTGTAATAAAAATGGAGTGACTGTAGTGGGAGGCTTAAGTAAAATGTTAAATTATTTTATACAAGAATATCAAGTGGATGATGTAATGACTTATATCGATAAAAATTGGTCAGAAGGAAATAGTTTTCAAAGATTGGGATTTAAAAAAGTAGAAGAAAAGCCACCTCAGGAAATTTTTATTAATAGGATTACTTATCACCGATACAACGGAAAAACAAAGCCTAATCTACAAGATTTATTGAAAATTTATAATTCTGGAAGTTTAAAAATGATTCTCGATATTTAGTCTTCTGAAATACTTTTTGCTGCAATAAAACCAGTTGTCCATGCAGCTTGAAAATTAAATCCACCAGTTAAAGCATCAATGTCTAAAACTTCTCCAGCAAAGTATAATCCCTGGATGTTTTTACTTTCCATCGTTTTAAAATTTACGTCACTTAATTTCACACCACCACAACTTACAAACTCTTGCTTAAAAGTAGTTTTACCTTTAGAATGATAGGTGTCGCTTAAAAGAATTTCAGTCAAATTATTAAGCTGTTGTTTGTTGATGTCAGCCCACTTGGTATCTTCTGATATATTAGCTTTATTAAGTAAAAATGTTTGTAATTTTTTGGGGATGGAAAAATCAAAATGATTGGAGATTTTTTTAGCTCCATGTAACTGTTTCCATTTTTCAAAAGTAGTTTTAAGTTCCTCTTCATTAAATGATGGTAGCCAGTTTATTTTGAATTCAAATTCATAGTTTTTTTCATGAAGCCATCTGGCAGCCCAAGAAGAAAGTTTAAGTACAGCAGGTCCACTCATTCCCCAATGGGTGATGAGTAATGGTCCCGATTCTTCAAATTTTGAGTCTGATAATTTTATTTCAACAGGGGTTGCTATTCCTTGAAGCTTTAGAATTTCATTATTAGGTAAGTTAAAGGTAAATAAAGATGGAGTAGGAGGAACAATTGAAATTCCCAATTCGCTAATAAAATTATATTGTTCTTTTTTAGAAAAACCACCTGTAGTAACGACTAGTTTATTACAGATAAATTTATCAGAAGAGGTTATTATTCTGAATTCGTTGTTTTCTGAATTTATCTTTTCCACTTTTTGTTGAAAAAGAATAGGAATATTTAGTCTTTTCAATTCGGAATGAAAGCAATCTATAATGGTTTGAGATGAATCGGTTACAGGGAACATTCTTCCATCATCTTCTATTTTAAGTTCAATGCCTTTTTCTGAAAACCAATTGATAATATCTCCTGGCTGAAAATGATGAAAAGGGCCTAGTAATTCTTTATTTCCTCTTGGATAAAATTTTATGAGCTCTTTTGGCTCAAAACAAGCGTGAGTAACATTACATCTTCCACCGCCCGAGACTTTCACTTTAGAAAGTGCTTGTGAAGTTTTTTCTATGATGGCAATATTTAATTCAGGATTAAATGATTTGATATTGATGGCAGTAAAAACTCCTGCTGCACCGGCACCAACTATTATTATATCATAGATTTTACTCATGTAAACAAATATAGTATCAAAAAAACATTTTATTTAGTACAATTTCAAAATATAATTTTATTCAAAAATTTAGGTTTATATTTTATAAAATATCAATTTTACAGAATAATATTCTTAAAAAATTAAATTATGAAAGATTTTAATCCAGCAGACAATATTCAAGATTTACAATATTTCGGTGAATTTGGAGGAGTAAACCCTTCTATTACAGATTCTTCAACCTATACTTTCTTACAAGCAGGTAAAATGGAAGAGATTTTTGAGCATGAGATTGAAGGCTGTTATCTTTATTCACGCCATTGGAATCCAAGTAATAAATATTTATCTCAAGCTTTAGCCAAAATGGAAGGAACAGAAAGTGCCTCTGTTACTGGTTCTGGAATGGGAGCTATAAGTAATGCTATTTTACAACTTTGTTCATCAGGTGATGAGATAGTTTCTAGTCGTACTATTTATGGAGGGACTTATGCATTTTTTAAGAATTTTTTACCCAAATTTAATATCACTACAAAGTTTGTTGATACCACTAACATAGAAAAGGTAAAACAAGCGATAACTTCAAATACTAAAGTTATTTATTGTGAAACAATGAGCAATCCTATGTTGGAAATATCTAACATTTCAGCTTTATCAAATTTGGCAAAAGAACACAATTGTAAACTGGTGGTTGATAATACATTTTCACCAATGATTTTTGCACCGGCTAAAATGGGAGCTGACGTGGTGGTTCATAGTATGACAAAGTTTATCAATGGAATGAGTGATTGTGTTGCAGGTGCAATTTGTGGTTCAAAAGAGTTTATTGATTCTTTATCTGATGTGAATAATGGAGCAAGTATGTTGTTAGGACCTGTTTTAGATAGTTTCCGTTCTGCAAGTATTCTTAAAAATTTAAGAACCTTACACATTAGAATGAAGCAACACAGTTCAAATGCAATGTATATTTCTTCTAAACTATCGAGCGATGGTCATAAAATTATTTATCCTGGACTCGCTCATCATCCTCAGAATGAATTAATGAAAACGATGATGAATGATGAATATGGTTTTGGTGGATTGTTTGTGATGGATATGGGGACAAAAGAAAAAGCGAATCAATTAATGGAAGCTATGCAAAATGCAAATGTTGGTTACTTGGCTGTTAGTTTAGGATCTTATAAAACATTGTTTAGTGCACCCGGAGGTAGTACATCTTCTGAAATACCGGAAGAAGAGAGAATGGAAATGGGATTAACAGAAGGATTGGTTCGTCTATCGATTGGTTTAGATAATAATCCGGAACGGACTTATCAGGAAATAGTGAAATGTTTAAATAGTTTGTAAATTAAAAATCCCCGAATTTCTTCGGGGATTTTTGTTATTCATCGTCTTCTTCTTTATCAGTGGCTTTTACGCCTTCTTCAAGAATTGCTCTTTCGGTTTCTTCTTTTTTAGCGCAACATTCTTTTTTACAATCTTTGTTACATTTTTTATCTGTTTTATCGGCTTTAGCATCTTTGTCTTTTTTAGCACAACATTCTTTTTTACATTCTTTGTCGCACTTTTTATCAGTTGCTACTGTTTCAGTTTTTTCTTTGGCAGTAGTTTGTGCTTTTATTTTAGTTGTAGAAAAAGCAACAAAACAAAAAACCATTAATAGAGAGAATAATAATTTTTTCATGATGTAGAGTTTTAAATTTTAGTTTTTAGAAATGATTTCAAATTTTATACCAATTTAAATATTATAATTTGATTATTTTTTTAGTAAAGACATTTTTATTGAAGGAGTTTTTTAATACTACTATGTAAAAACCAGAAGAAAGATTTGATAAACTTATCTTTTCTGAACCGTTAAAAAATCCATCATATAATATTCTTCCATCTAAATGTAAAATTTGAATTTCAGATTTATAATAGTTTTCTTTAGCGATTATATTAATATAATCATTTGTTATAGTAGGATAAATGTTATAATAATCTTGTTTTTCTTGTAGATCGATATTTGTCGAAATATCATTACAAGTAAATGTTGTCAGATTGTTCGAAGCAAAACCACCATAAAAATCATATCTCTCAATTGCCCAAATATTACTTCCATCAAGAGCTAAACTTTGAAGAGAATTATAAATTAAGTTAGAATTATTTTTAGTATATGTTTTCCAGTTTATTCCGTCAAACTTTGTAATGCCACTACCTATTCCAACATAATTATTCAAGTGAGATAACCAAATATTGTTATTAGAATCTATAATAATTGAATTATTATATGAAACAGGTAATTTTGAAGTGTTATTTTGAATAATATTATTACAAGAGACATCTTTAATAAAATGATTAAAGGGTGTTCGGTTTGAATCAATCCATAATTCCCAAGTATATTGATTTTGATCATATTTTACCAATCCATAGTTTATAGAATCTATATAACAAGATTGAGGTATACCAACATTAAACCATAGATTATTGTTTGAATCAAAAGTAAAATTAGATGTTAAACAACTTAAATCAAAGCAAGTATTAGAAGAATCAATGACAGTATTCCAAGTATTTATTTTATCAAATTTCATGACGAACCTACTTACATTATCTGAGTAATCATTATTCGTTATGTAGATATCATTGTAGTTGTCTAAAAAAATGGTATTTAATTTATTAGATAACAAAGGAGAGTTATTAGTATTAAATAAGGTAGAATTTACACCATCAAATTTTATTAAACCAATTTTAGAAGTTACCCATTTATCATTATTGTTATCAATAACTAAAAATCTTAATGAGTCTGTAGGTAAAGATGAACTAGTAGTATTATAATTACTCCAAAATATCCCATCAAATTTATATAGCCCAAAACCATTGGAACAACACCATAAATTATTTTGTTGATCAAACCTTAGAATACCATAAAGTGGAGAAGGAGGTGTGTATTCAGTCCAGTTAACACCATCAAATTTTAATAAAAAATTACTCCCTTTTACCCATTTATTACCATTATTATCAATTGTTAAAGAACAATTGTATGCATTAGAGTTTGAAAATTCATAATTTTCCCAATCACAATTTGGTGGTAAAATTATTAAATGACAAGTGTCTAAATAATTTATAGGACCATTATAGGCTTGAACAACTATATCATAACTGCCTTCGGGAATACTTGCTAAAGTTTCAATGTTAAGTATGCTATTCCCTATGTATGGAGGTTGTAAATAGTTTGGTAAAAAATTATAACTATATTGTCCGGATGGTAAAGAGGTATAATATATTTCAAAAAATATTTGTTGACTAAATGATTGGAAATCATTCAATTCAATATTGAAATTAACAGACTCACCCTTATTAATGGCAGTATATTCAGGTGTTGAAATTACAGATTGCGCTGATGAAATAATAATATTAAATAAAAAAAAAGAAATGAGTGAAGTAATTTTTTTCATATAGATGTTATCTGTTAATATATATTTTATACCAATTTAAATAAATTAATGATACAAAAAAATAAAGCCTCTAAAAAGAGGCTTTATAAAATATTATATGTGATAAATTTTAAGCTTCAATACTACTAACAGAAGGACCTGCAGCTACAAGAGCTTTTCCTTCTTCATTATCAGTATATTTTTCAAAGTTTTTAACAAACAAAGCAGCTAATTTATTAGCTTTTTCATTCCATTCTTCTTTGTTAGCATATGTGTCTCTTGGATCTAAAATATTAGAATCAACACCAGGTAAAGAAGTAGGTACTTCTAGATTAAATACGGGAATTGTTTTTGTTTCTGCTTTTTCAATTGAACCATCTAAAATAGCATTGATAATCCCTCTGGTATCTTTAATTGAAATACGTTTTCCAGTTCCGTTCCATCCCGTATTAACTAAATAAGCTTCAGCACCATGAGCTTCCATTTTTTTAACTAGTTCTTCACCATATTTAGTAGGGTGTAAAGTTAAGAAAGCGGCACCAAAACACGCTGAGAATGTTGGGGTAGGTTCAGTAACGCCTCTTTCTGTACCTGCTAACTTAGCAGTAAATCCAGATAAGAAGTGATATTTAGTTTGATCAGGAGTTAATTTAGATACTGGAGGTAAAGTTCCAAATGCATCAGCAGAAAGAAAAATTACTTTTTTAGCATGACCAGCTTTAGAAACAGGTGTAACAATATTTTCGATATGATATATTGGATAAGATACTCTGGTGTTTTCGGTAACTGAATTATCAGTAAAATCTATTTTTCCGTTAACATCAACTGTTACATTTTCTAATAAAGCATCTCTTTTAATTGCTCCATAAATTTCTGGTTCAGAATCTTTATCCAAGTTAATCGTTTTGGCATAACAGCCTCCTTCAAAGTTGAATACACCTTCATCATCCCATCCATGTTCATCATCGCCAATTAATTGTCTGCTTGAATCTGTTGAAAGTGTAGTTTTACCAGTTCCTGATAAACCAAAAAATACAGCAGTATCACCATCTTTTCCAACATTTGCAGAACAGTGCATTGATGCAATTCCTTTTAAAGGAAGGTAGTAGTTCATCATGGCAAACATTCCTTTTTTCATCTCTCCACCATACCATGAACCTCCAATTAATTGCATTTTTTCGGTTAGGTTAAATACAATAAAATTTTCTGAATTTAGTCCATGTTCTTGCCAGTTTGGATTTGTTGCTTTTGAGCCATTCATAATGATGAAATCTGGCTCGCCAAAATTTGCTAATTCTTCTTCAGTAGGTCTTATAAACATGTTTTTCACAAAATGTGCTTGCCATGCAACTTCAACGATAAAACGAACTTTTAAACGAGTATTTTCATTAGCACCACAAAATGCATCAACAACATATAATGTTTTGTCAGAAAGTTGGTTGATTACTACCTTTTTTAAATCATTCCATACTTCTTGAGTAGTTGGTTTGTTGTCATTTTTAGAATGTTCAGAATTCCACCAAATAGTATCTTTAGTAATATCATCCTTAACAATGTATTTGTCCTTAGGAGATCTTCCTGTAAAAATACCAGTCATTACATTAACAGCGCCTAACTCAGTTTTTTGAGCAGCTTCAAAACCTGTTAAAGATGGATCTATTTCATAATTATACAAATCTTCATAAGAAGGATTGTAGATAACTTCTTTGATTTCTGTAATTCCAAGGTCATTTAATGCCTTAGTAATTTGTTCTTCACGAAATTTCATGATTCTTTAGACTTATGTTTAATTTTTTTTGATACGCGTTAGCTATAAATGCTGAAAGGCGCAAATTTCCTATAAGTTTTTGAATTTTTAAACTATTTGCTAAGGTTTTATGAACATTATTCTTTGAAATTCACCAATTCAGAATTGCCTATGGTCTCTTTTACAAAGCTCGAAAATGAATTTCTTTGTTTTGTTGATAAGTTTTTCATATCAAAAATCATATCGATTTCACCTTCACGTCCCCAATGTCTAATCTCAGGTTCTAAGGAGGTTTTATTTTCTTCATTGAATTTAGCTAAACTTTCTAAAAATTTTGTTTTTAGCTTATGGTCAATTCCTGTTCCAATACTAATAAATGATACTATAGATTTTGTTGGGTCATCTTTAGGATCGATTTGTTCATTTGAAGTTTTCATTTCAGAATCTTTTGTAGCTTTTTCTGCATTTTTACATGCTATTAATGCAATGGTAGACAGTATAAAAATTATTTTTTTCATGATGTATTAGTTTAGTTGATATAATTTAGAATATTTATTTTTTGCGTATTTCATAAAATACTTAAAGTTCAATTTTTCACCTGTTACTTTAATACATAATTCTTCGGCTGCAAATAATCTGCCATGTTGATGAATTTTATTTCTAAGCCAATCTAACAAAGGGTTTAAATTACCATTTTCTATTTGGTTTTCTAAATTAGGAATTTCTTTTAAAGCTTGATGATAAAATTGTGCAGCATAAAAACTACCAATAGAATAAGTTGGAAAGTAACCAAAACTACCATGCGACCAGTGAATATCTTGTAAAACACCTTTGCTATCAGAAGGAACATCAATGTTTAAATAATCTTTGTATTTCTTATTCCAAATAGAAGGTAAATCTTCTACTTTTATATTTCCTGCAATTAATTCTTTCTCTATTTCAAAGCGAATGAGAACATGAAAATGATATGTTAATTCATCAGCGTTGGTTCTTATTAATGATGGTTTAACTAAATTCATTGCTTTATAAAAATCATCCACATTAAATGGTTCTAATTGCTCAGGAAAGATTTCTTGCAATCGTTTGAAGTTATGATTCCAATAAACAATATTTCTACCTACATTGTTTTCATAAAGTCGTGATTGCGATTCATGAATTCCTAATGATAAATAAGAACCAGCAGGTAACCCATAATTTTCGTCTAACAAACCTTGCTCATAAAGTGCATGACCGCCTTCATGAATACTGCTCCATAAAATTTCGCTTAAATCATTTTCGTTAACTCTAGTAGTTACACGAACATCTTTTGAACTAAAAGTAGTGGTAAAAGGATGTGAAGAAATATCTTGACGCCCGGCTTTAAAATCGTATCCCATTTGAGATAATAATTCCTCTGTAAAATCAACTTGTTTTGATTTTTCAAAATACTGAAGCATAATACTGTCATCATTCTGAGCTGCTTTTGCAATTTGAGCAACAAAATCCACTAATTGATTTTTTACATCATCAAAAAGAAAATCTAATTCTTTAACAGTAGCCCCAGGCTCATAAAGGTTTAGTTGTGCATCATAGGGATGAGCCTCATAACCTAAAATTTCACACTCTTCTCTTTTTAAAGTAACCAATTCTTTTAGCTTAGGAGCGAATAGACTAAAATCATCCTTTTGTTTCGCTTTTTGCCATGCAATAAAACTTTCCGAAATAGTTTTACTCATTTTAGTTACAAATTCTTCAGAAAACTTTGTATTTCGTTCAAATTCTTTAGTTGATTCTTTTATGTTCCTTTTTTGTTCTTCATTAAGAGACGAATCAGAGGATAACTTATTTAAAAGTTTACCATAGTTTTTATCAGTAGAAACCTGATGGTGTAGACCTGATAAAGTTGCAATTTGTTGAGCTCTTCTTGCTGCACTTTTTTCTGGCATATAAACCTCTTGATCCCAATTTAA
Source organism: Flavobacteriales bacterium (assembly GCA_020635825.1). GTDB lineage: Bacteria > Bacteroidota > Bacteroidia > Flavobacteriales_E > Vicingaceae > Vicingus. The sequence continues at coordinate 168,241 of JACJZA010000007.1, read as the reverse complement.
TATCGAAATAGAGTGTTCAATATCTGCTATTTTTTGACAATGACTTTTGTACTCTTCATATTTTTCCATTACACAAAAATAGAATAATTCCTCTTTTGATGAATGGTAATTGTAATTCACCCATAATTAAGTAAATTCGTTTCCTCAAATAAAAAATGAATTAAAGAATATTATAAATGAAAAAGGTTGTTTTAAGTTTTTTACTGTTAAATCTTGTAGGAATAGCTATTTCTCAAGAGTTAAAAAATGTTTCCCTAGAAGATATATGGAAAAATTATACTTTTTATGCTAGAACTGTAAGTGGAATTCGCTCATTGAATAATGGTGTAAATTATACTTCTTTACAAAGAGTTGAGATTGGTAATGATGTTATTAAATACTCCTATACTGATGGTGACTTAAAAGAAACGATGATAAAAAATGCGGATTTAATGCATGATGAAAAAGTGGTGGCTATTGATGACTATGATTTTAGTGCTGATGAATCTAAAGCATTGATAGCTTCAAATACTGAGTCTATTTATAGATATTCTTCAAAATCTGATTATTTTATTTACGAATTAGCTTCAAAAAAGCTATCTAAATTAGCCGATGGCGAAAAACAAATGTATGCTACATTTTCTCCAAAAGCGAATAAAGTTGCTTATGTGAAAAATAACAACCTTTATTTCAAAGATTTATCTGGAAATAAAGAAGTACAAATTACTAACGATGGAAAGGAAGGTTCAATTATAAATGGTGCTTCGGATTGGGTTTATGAAGAAGAGTTGACATTGGTTCAAGCTTTTAAATGGTCGCCCGATGGAACTAAAATTGCATTTTATAAGTTTGATGAAAGCAATGTAAAAGAGTGGAGTCTTAAATACTACAATGAGCTTTATCCTGATGAAGTAAGATTTAAATATCCAAAGGCTGGTGAAGCAAATTCTAAAGTTGACATTTATGTATATGATTTGTTAACCAACAAAACAATCAAAGCAGATATTGGAAATGATTACGAATACATTATTAGAATTAACTGGACTAACGATTCTGAAAAGTTAGCAATTCAATCCATGAACAGACATCAAAGCAAATTAAAAATGCATTTGGTAGATATTAATTCTAACTCATCAGAATTGGTTTATGAAGAAACACACGAAAAGTATGTTGAAATTCCAACAACAATTTTTCTTAGTAATAAGGATCAATTTTTAATTACTAGTGAAAAAGATGGTTATAATCATATGTATTTGTATGATATTAAAGGAAAACTAATTAAACAAATTACAAATGGGAAATGGGAAATAACTGAAATTTATGGGGTAGATGAAAAAAGCGGTACAGTTTATTATCAATCAAGTGAAATGGGAGCTATTTCCAGAGATGTTTATTCAATTAAATTAAATGGAAGCAGTAAAAAAAGATTATCAAATAGAAGAGGTGTAAGCGCTGCTGAGTTTAGTAAAACATACAAATACTTTATCAATACCAATTCATCTGCAAGTATTCCTTATTATGTGTCTGTTAATGATAATTCAGGAAAGGAGTTGAGGATTTTGGTGGATAATAAAGGAGTAGTTGATAGATTAAAAGGATATGATATTGCCAAAAAAGAGTTTACTACCTTAAATATCAACAATCACCAATTGAATGCTTGGGTAATGAAGCCTAGTAATTTTGATGAAAACAAAAAATACCCTTTGTTTATGTTTGTTTATGGTGGTGATGGAAGACAAACTGTAATGGATGAATGGGATAGTTTTAATTACTTTTGGTTTCAACACCTTGTGAGTCAAGGTTATGTGGTTGTTTCGGTTGATAATAGAGGAACAGAAGGGAATGGTGCTGAATTTAGAAAAAGTATTTATAAACAACTCGGAAAATATGAAACAGAAGATCAGATTGAGGTTGCCAAATATTTTGCCGGTTTGTCTTACATTGATGGAAGTAGAGTAGGTATTTTTGGTTGGAGTTTTGGTGGGTATTTATCTACTTCTTGTTTGCTAAAAGGGGCTGATGTATTTAAAACGGCTATTGCTGTGGCACCTGTTACCAATTGGAGATTTTATGATAATATTTATACAGAAAGGTATATGCAAACACCTCAAGAAAACCCAGACGGTTATGATGAAAACTCTCCAATAAATCATGTAGAAAAATTAAAAGGTAATTATTTATTAATTCATGGAATGGCAGATGATAATGTACATTATCAAAATACAGCTGAGATGACCAATGCCTTAATAAATGCTAACAAGCAATTCACACAGTTTTCGTACCCTAACAAAAATCATGGAATATATGGGGGAAATACTCGTTTGCATTTATACCAAATGATGACAGACTATCTATTAAGAAATCTATAATAAATTATTACTTTTAGGCCTTTAATAAAAAACATACATTTTTATGAATAATAATACACCAACAATTTTAGGGCATCCAGCCGGATTATTTACCTTGTTTTTTACAGAGATGTGGGAGCGTTTTTCTTATTATGGAATGCGTGCTTTATTGGTTTTGTTTTTAGTAAGTGGATTAGATGAAGGTGGTTGGGCATGGACAAGTGAAGAAGCTGGTAAATTATATGCTCTTTATACAGGATTGGTTTATGTAACTCCTATATTGGGAGGATTATTAGCCGATAAACTGTTGGGATATAGAAAAGCGGTGGTGATTGGAGCGGTTTTAATGACAGCAGGTCATGCTTCGATGGCAGCAGAAACTCCTTTTTTCTTTTATTTAGGATTAACTCTTTTAATTTTAGGGAATGGTGCTTTTAAACCTAATGTTTCTTCAATCGTTGGTGGTTTGTATCCTCAAGGAAGTGATAAAAAAGATGGCGCTTATACTATTTTCTATATGGGAATTAATGCAGGAGCATTTTTAGGAATTTTATTATGTGGATACATAGGAGAAAAAGTTGGATGGAGTTATGGTTTTGGATTGGCCGGTATTTTTATGTTTGTTGGGATGATTCAGTTTTGGTTTGGTCAAGGTATTTTTGGTAATGTAGGATTGAGTCCGAAACAACAAAGAAATTTAAATATTGAAGTGCATGAATCTGTAGCTATGGATGCAACCAATGAAAATATTACGACACCTGTAGAAAAAAATGAAAACAAAACAAATTCTAAAAGTGGAGCAAGAATAGCTATTTGGGGAATTATTGCTGCGGCAATAGCTTCAGCACTTTATTTTCTGGTTCCTTTATTTTTACCTCAGGTTGATGAGTGGGTTGGACCAGTAATTATAGGGTGTATGGTCGGAGTAATAGGATTTATATTAACCGATCCTACTTTAAAAGGTGAAGCAAAAGATAGGGTTGTTGTGGTTGTTATATTAGCCATTTTTACCATATTTTTTTGGTGGGCTTTTGAACAAGCTGGAAGTTCAATGACGCTTTTTGCTAAAAATTTTACTCAAAGAACATTAACAGGTAGTGGGGCTACGATTTTTAAATGGGTAAATTCTATTTTAATTATAGTTCCTTTAGCTATTATTACATGGGTATTGACAATGTTATTTAAAAAAACTGTGAAATTATATCCTATTTCTGTTGTTGCTTTAGGTCTAAGTTTTTCAGCTATTTGGGCTATTGCTCTATGGATGTTGTATAGAGAGTTTAGTTCTGATGAATCTGAAATTCCTGCTTCATGGTTTGGAATTTTAAACTCTTTATTTATTATTCTTTTTGCTCCTGTTTTTTCAAAATTATGGGAAACTAAATTTAACCCTTCAGCATCCATTAAGTTTGCTTTTGGTTTAATATTATTGGGAGTTGGATTTGGAATTTTATCTTTTGGAGCTTCGGCTATACCTCAAGGTGCTGAAGCTGGTGTTGTAAGAGTTAGTTTAATATGGCTAGTGTTAGCTTATCTATTACATACTTTAGGTGAGTTGGTACTTTCTCCAGTTGGGTTATCTTATGTAAGTAAATTAACTCCTGCTCATTTGTTGGGAATTATATTTGGTGTTTGGTTTGGTGCAACAGCTGTTGCAAATTATTTGGGTGGTATGACGGCAAGTTTTATTGAACCCATATCTGAAGAGGTTGGTTTGTCAGGATTTTTCTTGATTTTTACAGCTATTCCAATTTTAGCAGGCTTAGTTTTGGTAGCTTTAACTCCAATGATTAAAAGAAAAATGCACGGAATTCACTAATGGTACAATAGTTGTTTATGTACACGAAATTTTAAATTATGAAAAAACTTTTAATATACACTTTACTACTTATCTCGGTTAATACATTTGCTCAAACTACAGCTTATAAAGCAGAAAATGAAGGTTGGTTGGTAGATATTAATGAAGCTTATGAGCTATCTAATAAGACAGGAAAACCAATTATGGCCAACTTTACCGGAAGTGATTGGTGTGGTTGGTGTAAAAAATTAAAAGCTGAAGTTTTTGATAAACCAGAATTTAAAAAGTGGGCAAAAGAAAATGTGGTGTTGGTAGAATTGGATTACCCAAGAAGAAAAGTGATTCCAGAAAATATTAAACAACAGAATGCTAGTTTACAACAAGCATTTCAGGTAACCGGTTATCCAACTATTTGGGTATTTAATATGACTAAAGATGCTAAAACTGGACAATACGGTATTGATGCATTGGGTAAGACGGGGTATGTAGCAGGAGGGCCTGCTAATTTTACTAAAGGGGTAGATGATATGATTAGAAATGCTAAAAAGTAACTGAAAAGATTAATACATAAAAAAAGCCAAGCAATATTGCTTGGCTTTTTTGTTAAATAGAAATTAATTAAGCATTGAATCTTCTATTCACTTCCTCCCAATTAATAACATTAAAAAATGCTTGAATATAATCAGGTCTTCTGTTTTGATAATTTAAGTAATAGGCATGCTCCCATACATCTAATCCTAAAACTGGAGTTCCAGAACAACCAACGTTCGGCATTAATGGGTTATCTTGATTAGGAGTAGAACATACTTCTAATTTTCCATCTTTTACACATAACCAAGCCCATCCAGAACCAAATCTGGTAGCTGCAGCTTTTGCAAACTCTTCTTTAAAAGATTCATAAGATCCAAATTCAGCAGTAATTGCATCAGCTATTGGTCCTGTAGGGTTGCCGCCACCGTTTGGAGACATTACTTTCCAGAACAAATCATGATTGTAATATCCACCGCCATTGTTTCTTACAGCCATGTTATTCATGTCTAAATTAGTAAGAATGTCTTCAATAGATTTTCCTTCTAAGTCAGTTCCTAAAATAGCTGCGTTTAAATTATTTGTATATCCAGCATGATGTTTACCATGGTGTATTTCCATAGTTCTAGCGTCAATATGTGGTTCTAATGCATCGTATGCATAAGGTAATTTTGGTAATTCGAAAGCCATTTATTTTAATTTTTAAGGTTAATATTTTATTAATTAGTGAGTTGATAAATAATTAGCAATTCCTTCGTGAGTAGCATTTAATCCAGCTTTTCCTTTGCTCCAGTTAGCAGGACAAACTTCTCCATTTTCTTCTAAATGTTGTAAAGCATCAACCATTCTTAATGCTTCATCCACATTTCTTCCCAATGGTAAATCATTTACAATTTGATGTCTTACAGTACCTTCTCTATCAATTAAGAATAACCCTCTGTAAGCGATTAATTCACCGGTTGCAACCATTTCACCATTATCGTTCCAATCAAAATCTCCTGCTAAAACATCATAATTCATAGAAATAGTTTTGTTGGTGTCAGCAACAATTGGGTAAGTAATTCCTTTAATTCCACCGTGATTTTTTTCCATTTGTAACCAACCCCAGTGAGATTGCTCTGTATCTGTTGATGCAGCAATTACTTCAACATTTCTACTTTGAAACTCAGCTAATTTTTCTTGAAAAGCAAAAAGCTCAGTTGGACAAACGAAAGTAAAATCTTTAGGATAGAAAAATAAAATAACATATTTTCCTTTAAATTGCTCTAAAGTAAAATTGTTCACAATGTCTTTTCCATTAATTACAGCAGATGCTGAAAATGCTGGAGCTTTTTTTCCTACTAATACACTCATTTTTTAATTTTTTATTTGGTTAAACATTTATTACATATTCCTTTTAAATAGATGTTGGTGTTGTCTATTTGAAAGTCATTTAATTTACTAAATTTAAGTTTTAAAGCTTCAATCTCTACATCGTAAAGCTGACCACAATCATTACACTTAAAATGTGCATGTTCTTCCATTATGGCATCATATCTGGCTTCGTTGCCATCAATGGTAAATGTAGAAGTAATACCATTATCAATGAAAAGCTTTAAAGTGTTATAAACAGTAGTTTTCGAAAGGGTAGGGATGTCTCCTACTAAATCTTTATAAATAATATCTACTGTTGGATGATTGGTATTTTTATATAAGTATTCAAAAATTTTAATCCGTTGAACAGAAGGCTTAATGTTATTAGAAGAAAGGTGACTAATAAAGTCCATTTTGAAATTATTATAAAATTGTAATCATTACAAATTTAGTGAAATAATTTTGAATTGATGTTCTCTAAAAGTTAATAAATCTTAAAAGATGTTCACATTTAATCAACAAGTCATTCTGCTTTTTCAATATCTTCTTCAAACTCTTTTCTTCGTTTTCTTTTCGCTTTTGAGAGAACAAAAGGAGTAATAATTAGTCGAATACCTCTGTCGGAACTAAAATAATTTTTGACCCAGTTGATGGTAGCAATTATTTTATTTCTGAATCCTACCAAAGAAATCAAATGAACGACCATCCAAACCATCCATGCAGAGAATCCACTCATTTTGGTTTTCCCAATTTCGACCACAGCTTTATTTTTTCCAATGGTTGCCATTGAGCCTTTGTTTTTATACTGAAAAGGAATTGGATTTTTATTCTCTAAAAGAAGACTGATATTTTTTGCCAAGTGTTTTCCTTGTTGCATGGCAACAGGGGCTACCATCGGGTGTCCTCTGTGGGTGTCATTCGTTTCCATGGAAGCCACATCGCCAATGGCAAAAATATTTTCGTAGCCTTTTACTTGATTAAATTCATTTACTACAATTCTATTTCCTTTGTTGATTGCATTTAAGCCATCAATAGGGGCCCCTTCAACACCTGCTGTCCAAATTAAAGTTTTGGCTATGTAATCTTCTTCTTGATTGGTTTGAACATAGTCGCCATGAAAATCAAGCACACGTGTGTTTAATACTACTGTGACACCAAGCTCTTCAAGATATTTTTTCGTTTTTTCAGAAGATGATTCACTCAACATGGGTAACAATCGTTCTCTTGAATGAATTAGGTAAATGTTCATTTGAGATAAATCCAATTCGGGATAATCTTTAGGGAGAATATTTTGTTTTAATTCCCCAAGAGCTCCTGCTAATTCAACACCGGTAGGACCGCCACCTGCAATCACAAAATTCATAAGACTTTGTTGTTTTCTTTTATTAGAAATCACCAAGGCTTTTTCAAAATTTTGAAGAATTAAACTTCTCAGGTCTAAAGCTTCAGGAATACTTTTCATGGGCATGGCAGAGATAATTAATCCTTCATTGCCATAATAGTTGGTTTGGGCTCCCGTTGCTATAACCAAATAATCATAAGATATTTGGTTGATACTGGTAATAATTTTATTTTCATCCGGCAGTACTTCTTTTACTTCTCCCATTCGGAAATAAAAATTGGGGTAGGTGTCAAAAATCTTTCGTATTGGATAGGCTATGGAATCAGCTTCTAAAGCAGATGTGGCAACTTGGTATAGTAAAGGCTGAAATGTATGGTAATTATGCTTGTCAAGCATCACAACTTGTACGTCTGTATTTCCAAGAGATTTTGCCAGTTCTATTCCTCCAAATCCTCCTCCAACTATAATAACTCGTGGCTTGTTAATATCCGGAATGTCTATTTTCATAAGATTGATATTTATGTATTAAAAATAAAAGGTTTTGGCTTACAAGTCAAATAATTATGAATTTATATTACAGACAATTTAATTTTAGCCAATTAACAAAAAACTGTTTAAAAATAGTTGGTAAGTTACTTTACAAGTGGGTGTGAGAACTAGTACTTTTAGTTTACTTTGTAATTAGGATAAAATCTGAGGATTTAATGAAATTTACTTTTTACGGTCATGCTTGTTTTTCTATTCATTTAAAAGGAGAGAATCTTTTATTTGATCCTTTTATTACACCTAATGGAAAGGCTAAACATGTTGATGTAAATGCTATTTCATCAGATTACATTTTAGTTTCTCATGGTCATGAAGACCACGTTGCTGATGCTGAAGCAATAGCAAAAAGAACAGGAGCAACCATCATTTCAAATTTTGAAATCGTTTCTTGGTTTCAAGGTAAAGGAATAGAAAAAGGTCATCCAATGAATTTTGGAGGTTCTTGGAATTTTAATTTTGGTAAAGTAAAATATGTAAAAGCTGATCATTCAAGCGTATTGCCGGATGGAACTTACGGAGGTAATCCAGGTGGTTTTATTGTAACATCTGATGAAGGAAATTTTTATTATGCCGGAGATACAGCTTTGCATTTAGATATGAAATTGACTGGTGAATACCAAAAACTGGATTTTGCCGTTTTACCCATTGGCGACAATTTTACCATGGGAATAGAGGATGCCATTATTGCATCAGATTTTATTAAGTGTGATAAAATCATAGGAGTGCATTACGATACTTTTCCATACATAGAAATTAATCATGAAGAAGCAAAAAGAAAATTTGCTGAAAAAGGAAAAGAGTTGATTTTAGTAGAAATAGGACAAACAATAAATATTTAAGAATAACTAACAGATACACATGGGAAAAATTATTGCCATATCAAACCAAAAAGGTGGAGTAGGAAAAACAACAACTGCTATTAACTTGGCAGCTGCATTAGGAGTATTGGAATACAAAGTACTTTTGGTTGATGCCGACCCTCAAGCGAACTCAACATCTGGAGTTGGTTTTGATCCTCGTAACATTAAAAATAGTCTATACGAATGTTTAATCAACGAGATTGAGCCCGCAGATGCCATTTTACACACTGACTCGCCAAACTTAGATATTTTACCGGCTCATATTGATTTAGTAGGTGCTGAAATTGAATTAATCAATTTACCGAATAGAGAGAAAATGATGCGTGTAGCTATGAGTAAAATCAAGGATAATTATGATTTTATCATCATTGATTGTTCTCCATCTTTAGGGCTAATTACTATCAACTCATTAACGGCTGCTGATTCAGTAATCATTCCAATTCAGTGTGAATATTTTGCTTTAGAAGGTTTAGGAAAACTATTGAATACGATTAAAATAGTTCAATCTAGGTTAAATCCAGATTTAGATATTGAAGGTTTATTGTTAACCATGTATGATATTCGTTTACGATTATCAAATCAAGTGGTGGAAGAAGTGAAAACTCATTTCCAACAAATGATGTTCGATACTATCATTCAACGTAATACCAGATTAGGTGAGGCACCAAGTCATGGACAAACTATTATTATGCACGATGCCAGCTGTAAAGGTTCTATCAACTATTTAAACTTAGCGAGAGAAATTTTACAGAAAAATCAAATGACTCAAATGTCGGAGGCGGAGAAAACAATAATTTTAGAAGATGAGTAAGAAACCGGCTTTAGGTAGAGGATTAGGAGCACTTCTTCAAAGTGCAGATACAGACATTACATCAAAATCTACTGATGAAATTCCAAGCATTGTAGGAACTGTTTCTACATTGCCAATCAAAAGCATTGAAGCCAATCCTTTTCAACCTCGTACGCAGTTCGAAAAAGAAGCTTTAATGGAATTATCAGATTCGATTAAAGAATTAGGTATTATTCAACCTGTAACAGTTAGAAAATTAGGCTATGGTAAGTATCAGTTAATTTCTGGTGAAAGAAGGTTTAGAGCTTCTCAAATTGCCGGATTAACAGAAATTCCTGCTTTTATTAGAATTGCCAACGACCAAGAGATGTTGGAAATGGCACTGGTAGAAAATATTCAACGCCAAGATTTGGATGCCATAGAAGTTGCATTTAGTTATCAAAAACTGATTGAAGAGTGTAACTTGACTCAAGAAAAATTAAGTGAGCGAGTAGGGAAGAAACGTTCTACAGTGGCAAACTATTTACGTTTATTAAAACTTCCTGCCGAAATTCAATTGGCTATCAGAACCAAAGATTTATCAATGGGGCATGCTCGTGCTTTGATAAACATGGATGATGAAAAAAAACAGTTAAACATTTACAAAAAAATTGTAGCAGATGGTTTATCGGTTCGTCAGGTAGAAGATTTAGTGAAAGGGAAAAAAGAAGAAGAAAAAATAGCTCAGTTTAAAAAAGGAACTAACAATACGTTAACCTTTAGTCAGCAAAAAATACAAGAAGATTTGACTTCATTTTTAAAGTCGGATGTTCAATTACAAAGCAATAGCAAAGGAAAAGGGAAAATTGTGATTCCTTTTGCATCTGAAGAACAATTAGAAAAAATAGTTGAACTTTTAGGTTTGTAAGTTTATTACGGTGAGTTTATCCCAATATATTTTCTTATTTATTACCTGTTTATTTCTCAGTGTTGGGAGTTTGTGTGCTCAAGAATTAGAAGCTGATACCATTTTGGTTCAACCTACCAAAAAGCATTCTCCAACCAAAGCTACTTTAATGAGTATGGCTGTGCCTGGTTTAGGGCAAGTCTACAATAAAAAGTATTGGAAAGTACCTGTGATTTATGGAGGAATGGGCGTTTCCTTGTATTTTGCTTTTTCCAATAATAAAGAATATCAAAAATACAAAGAAGCTTATGTGTATCGATTGGATGGAGATTCTACCACCATTGATAATTTTGTAGATGTATTAAGTGAACAGAGTTTAAAAACCAACATGGATGCTTTTCGAAGAAATAGAGATTTTTCCTACATCATAGCAGGATTGTTTTATGTAATGAATATTATTGATGCTTCGGTAGATGCGCATTTGTTTACATTTCCTGTAAACGACCACTTAAGTTTTAAATTAGAACCACAACTACAATTAACACAAAACAATGAATTAAGCAAGGGATTTACATTGGTAGTGAATTTATGACCATTTATCATAGCTTTGAACCGACAATGTAAAAACCCCAATTAAAAATAATAAACTAGAGCAATTTTAGGTTTTTAAACACATGAAAATAGCAATTATAGGATACGGTAAAATGGGTAAAGAAATTGAACAAATTGCTTTACAAAGGGGTCACGAGGTGTTGTTAAAGATTACTTCTTCTAACTTAGAAGATATGAGCCTTGAAAACCTACAAAAATGTGATGTTGCTATTGAGTTTACCCGGCCAGATAAAGCCATTGAAAACATAAAAAAATGTTTTGATGCTCATTTACCCGTAGTAGTGGGTACTACAGGTTGGTTTGAGCAATTAGAAGAAGTAAAACAATTGTGTGCATCAAGCAATGGAACTTTGTTGTATGCTTCCAATTGTAGTTTAGGGGTGAACATTTTCTTTGAGCTCAACAAAAAGTTGGCTCAGCTAATGAAAAGCCAAGAAGATTACCAAGTACAAATAGAAGAAATCCATCATACCCAAAAGTTAGACGCTCCTAGTGGAACTGCTATAACTTTGGCAGAAGGATTGATAGAAAACTATCCATCTAAAAGTAGTTGGGAAAATAATTTAAGTGATAACAATGCTGTGTTGCCTGTTATTTCTCATCGTATTGAGAATGTTCCGGGAACACATGTGATTAAATATAGTTCAGAAATAGACGAAATAGAAATCAAACACACAGCTCATAATCGTAAAGGATTTGCTTCGGGAGCCGTTATAGCTGCTGAGTATATTGCACCAAAAAAAGGGGTGTTTACGATGAGTGATGTGTTGTTTAATTAAAAAAGAAAATTATGGAAATCAGTATACCAGTATTTATCGTTTTATCCATCATCTACTTTGTGGCGGCTCATGTGGGCTTGTACAAAATGTTCCAAAAAATGGGAATAGAAGGATGGAAAATATTAATTCCTTTTTATGGAACTCATTTGGCTGTTAAGGCCGTAAAAAAATCAATTTGGTGGACTATTATTTACTACGTTCCTTTTTTAGGTTTTGTGGTTTGGATGGGTATTATTACAGAATTATTAAAGTTGTTCGGAAAAGTAAAATTCTCTGAGCATTTTATGGGAGTAGTGTTTGCCGGTATTTATTTGCCTTACATGGCTTCTAAAGAAGATTTTAAATTTATTGGATACGAAGAAGCTGCCAAATATAAAAAATCGAAAAAAAGAGAATGGGCAGATGCTATTGTTTTTGCTGTTATTGCAGCTACTTTAATCAGAGGTTTTTACATTGAAGCATTTACCATCCCTACTTCTTCGATGGAGCAAAAGTTATTGGTGGGTGATTTCTTGTTTGTTAACAAGATGGCTTATGGGGCAAGAGTACCAAGCACGCCTATCAGCTTTCCTTTTACTCATCATAGTTTTCCTGAGTGGGTGCCTATTGTAGGTGGTGAGAAATCTTACTTAGAATGGATTAAATTTCCTTATGCTAAATTGCCAGCTATGGGCGATGTAGAGCGCAACGATTGTGTGGTGTTTAACTTCCCTGCGGGTGATACGGTGGCATTGGAGCATCAAAACCAAGTGTACGACCAATTGGTAAGAGATTACGGACGTGAATTTGTATGGAGTAACTTTACCGTAGTCGGTCGTCCGGTAGATAAGCAAGAGAATTACATTAAACGTTGTGTTGGTTTGCCTGGAGATAAACTGGAAATTGTTGATACCAAATTAATGATTAACGATGCCGAGGCTTATTTTGATGAAAACGCACAGTTTACTTATAAGGTAATTACTGATGGGACAGGTTTTAACGAAAAAACTTTACAGAAAAAAGGAATCACCACAGAGCCTGTTCAAAAGCTTTCTGATTTTGGTGAGTTTGAATTGACTTTAACCAACGAAGCGGTGGAGAAAGTAAAACAATTTTCTTACGTAAAATCGGTAGAAAGAATTATTGAGCCTTTGGGTTATGAATACAAATTCCAAAACAACCCAGTGTTCCCGAATGATACTGCTTATAATTGGACCAGAGATAATTTCGGACCGATGATAATTCCTAAAAAAGGAGCAACGGTAGATTTGAATTTACATACTCTTCCACTTTACAAAAGAATCATTCACAACTACGAAGGACACGCTTTAGATGTGAAAGACGGACAAATTTATGTTGACGGTCAAGTAGCTACAAAATATACTTTTGAGATGGATTATTACTGGATGATGGGAGACAACCGTCACAACTCTTTAGACTCTCGTTATTGGGGATTTGTGCCTGAAGACCACATTGTAGGTAAAGCCGTATTTGTATGGTTGTCATACGATAGTCAACTAGGTAGAATTAGATGGGAGCGTTTGTTTTCGTTAGTTCACTAATTTGAAATTATTCAAATCAATAAAAGATTGGGTAAAAGCAATGATTTTGGCCTTAATTACCGTGATGGTAATTAAGGCTTTTTTCTTTGAAGTGTTTACCATTCCATCCTCGTCGATGGAGAAAAGCTTGTTGCCCGGTGATGTTATTTTGGTGAACAAATTTTCTTATGGAGCACGTTTTCCTATTACTCCATTCACTTTTCCATTGAGTCATCAGCATTTACCTTTGTTCGAAAACATACAGGCTTACATGGATTTTATTCAATTGCCTTATTGGCGTTTGTTTTCCACTTCAGAAATAAAACACAACGATGTGGTGGTGTTTAATTACCCGATGGATGAGGAATTTCCGATTGACCACCGTTCATATTACATTAAGCGTTGCATAGGTTTGCCGGGCGATACCATTTTAATTGACAACAAAGAGGTATTTATCAATCATCAAAAAGCAAAGTTGCCTAGCTTAGCAGAGTTTAATTACAAAGTGGTAACGAATAAAGACATTACCAACGATACCTTAATGAAATTTAACATTACCGAAGGTGGTTTGGATGGTTTGGCGCATCATTGGGAACTTACCATGACTGATTCGGTGGCAGAATTGCTGAAAAAAGAAAATTACATTTCGTCGGTAAAGAAAATAGAAGTAGACCCACATTCTTTTGCCGATTACATTTTCCCTTATTACGATTATTATGGTTGGAACATCGATTACTTCGGTGAAGTGGTAGTGCCTAAAAAAGGGCAGGAGGTAGAGCTCAACGAACACAACATCCATTTGTATGGAAGAATTATTGAACACTACGAAGAAAACGAACTGCAAAAGCTCGAAAATACTTTTGTGATTAATGGCGATACCACCAACAGTTATACTTTTAAAATGGATTATTACTGGATGATGGGCGATAACCGTCACAATAGTTCAGATTCTCGTTTTTGGGGCTTTTTACCCGAAGACCACATTGTGGGTAAGGCACAAACCATTTTGTTTTCCGTGAATAAATCGGAGCAAGGCAAACGCTACCGTTGGAGCCGAATGTTTCAGTCCATTCAATAATTTTCGTCATTCCTGACGAAACGAAGTGGAGATCAGGAATCCAGTCAACTTTCTACTTTAGAAACTTTTAAACTTTTGGCTGTTCCTTTGGATCCCTGAATTCCGTTGCACTTCATCAGGGAATTTTTTGTATTTCCTTTCTCTCTTTTGTCATACTGAGCTTGTCGAAGTATCTTTTGAATAGTAGTAAGTAGTTGACGCTGTGATTCTGGATCCCTGAATTCCGTTACACTCCATCAGGGAATTGACCAGTAACTAGCAACTAGTCCACCTCAATAACTTCCAACTCCCTAACTTCTCCGGGTTGTAAATTGCCCAACTTGATGCTGCCAATGCGCACCCGAACCAAACGAAGCGTAGGGAATCCTACTGCAGCCGTCATTTTGCGGACTTGGCGGTTTTTACCTTCTGTAATGGTTATAGAAGCCCAACTGGTAGGGCCATGACGTTCGTCTCGTATTTTTTTGGTGCGAGTAGGGAAGTTCGGTACTTCTTCTAAAATAAAAGCCTTGCAAGGTTTAGTAGTGTATTTTTCGTTGCGGATGCCAATTTCTACGCCTTGTTGTAGTTGATCAATGGCTTCTTGGGTGATGATACCATCCAACATTACGTAGTATTCTTTTTCTACTTTTTTACTACGCACTTTTTCGCTCATCATTCCATCGGTGGTGAGTAGGAGCAAACCCTCTGAGTTCTCATCGAGCCTGCCAATAGCCATGGTGCCCTCGGGGAAATTGTACAACTCACCCAAGAGCTTTTTTTTACGTTTGTTGTTGTACACAAATTGCGTTAAATAACCATCGGGTTTAAAAAGAAGAAAATGGTGATGCATTTATTGGTTAAGAGTAAGCTAATGATTGTCAGGTTTGCTTATGGTGTTTTTATAGTGAATGTTTTTATTGCGTTAACTTAATCTTTTAAATAATTCAACAAATCTCTTTTTTGTCTGAGAAGATAATTTTTTGAACATATTGTCTCTCTTTATTTTATCAGAATTAAGGATAGAGAAAGATGCAGAAAATTCTTTCTTATTTACATTTCCGTCTTTTTTTCTATCAAATGCAATTTCATAAATATCAATCTGTTCCTCTTTAGTAAAGTATTTTTCAATGTTTTTATTGTCTTCTGGAAGTATGATAATTATATCTTCTGATAAATCAAATTGTTCGATATAATTTTTTTGAGCTTCTTTACCTGCATCATCAGAATCAAGAAGTACTTTGAAATTAGCCCCCCAACCAATATTAAGAGATATTAATGAGGATAGTTTCTGGGCTGAAGCTCCTGGATAAATAACAAAATCTATTTTTTCATTTGGATGTAAAATATCATACATAACTTGAAGGACTTTCATGTCAGATGGGCCTTCGGTTATTATAGCTTTATTCCAAGGTATATCAAACGTATTTGGAACTAATTTAAGTATATTAGAAAGAGGTTGATAATATGTCTCATCAGATGTGTCTAATTTGATATAATCAGCCCATAGAGTACTAGTAACTTCGCCTTCATCTCGCTCAATGACATAAGTTGTTTTAATATTATCTAAGGAAATTAGATATTGACTATGAGTACTATATATTACTGATGTGTCTTCAACGAGTTTTTGAAAATCTTCAATCATATTCTGTTGAGCAGAAGAATGTAGATTTGAAGCAGGTTCATCAATAAGAAGCACAGGTTTGCCATAATTTTTTCTTAATTTCTTTCTTCTGAATTCAGTTTTCATTAAAAATGATAAGTACCAAAGAGCTCCTTTACTTCTTTCATCTACTGAAAATGTTGTTCCATCAGTATCTGTAATTGAAATTTCGAAATAAGCTCTTGCGATATTATATGTCAATTCTGTTTCTTCTATATCTTTTACACCAGATAATTCCTTCCATTTTTCAGAGAAAGATTTATTAAGTGTCTTATTTACTCTTTTTAATACTGTTTTAGCATCTTTTGGTCTTGGATTACTAACTGAGTTTAAAGTTTTGAATTGTTCAATTGAATAGTCTTTATTAGTATTATAGAAAAGTCCGTCAATAATATCATACCAATCTGGATTATATGAATCGTTACTCTTTGATGTAAATATTTTTTCTGGGATTCGGTCTTTAAAATCTTCAAAATAGATAATGAATGGGCAGAAACGAACTATTTCTTTAGCAACTAATTTGCTAAATTTATTTTTAGTAAAAGGGTGTTCAGAATCAATTTGATAAAAACTGGGTTGTGGATTACCATTTTTAAAAGGTATTACTCTAGAAATGTTAATAAGTCCTTCTTTATTTAGTTCTCTAAAAAGACCTTCAATATTAGTGGTATGAAGATTAAAATCTTCGTGTTTTTTTAAAGACTTTTTAAAATTTTGAATATCAAGAGATTCATCAATCTCAATAGTAGCAGTAATAATAGCTGGTTCATTTGAATTTACATCTGATTTGTTTCTAATATCCTTATAGAATTTATCATTATGTGATACTCCTAAGTCATTAAGATAATCAAATGTTTCTATTGCTTTAAGTATTGTTGTTTTTCCAGATTCATTTAACCCTAGTAATAATACAAGGTCATCTTTAACAAGACTAATTTCAACATCTTTAATTCCTTTATAGTTTTGAATTCTAAATTTTTTATATATCATTTTAATAATTCTTTAAAAAAATACTACTAACGAAGATAATCGTTTTTATAAAGCATAAAACTTAATGTTGATAATGTTTAATAACTTGTTAATCAGTTAAGTAAATCATGGTATTGTTTACTCAGTATTTTCCACCCGTATTTTTCCACCAAAGTGCTATAATTAGTATTTCTTATGCTTTCAATGTTGGTTATCGCTTCTTTTAGTTGCTCCACTAATTCCTCTTGGCTTTGGTACAAATACTTTTCTGGTACATGCTCAGGAAAAGCCAAACGCTTGGGTAAAATAGGGTGGTTGTTGCAATAAATGGCTTCCACGGTGCTTATGCCAAAAAAATCTTGTTTAGAAGTAACGGGCACAATGTCGCATTTCCACAACCATTGTATGTATTCGGCTCGGCTTTCGGCAAAGCAAAAGTGTAGCAATTCTTTTTTAAACAGTTGGGGCACTTGCTTAAAAATGGCAGGGCTGTTTTCGTAGTTTTCGCCCAACACTACCAAGTTAAAAGCGATGTTTTCTTTTTGCAATTGGTGCAAAGCATTAAAAAAATCATCGGGGTTTTTGTCGTATTCCCAGCGGTGGTTCCACAAAATGGTGGGCAGTTCAAAACGTTCATCGCTACGGTGTTGCTCCAGTTTTTCATAATCCATCCCTATGGGCAATACTTCACTTTTTTGTGCTATCTGTTGTATGCTTTCCATGTTTTGGTAATCTGGAAAAGCATTTAAAAAGGAGGGGAGAGCCTCCAAAAAACTCCGGCGGTGGTATTCGGAGTTAAACAATACTTTGTCTGCCACCAATGCCGAGCTGTAATTAATAAAAGCATAATGCACGTCTCTTTTTAGTTTTACATCCTCATCGGTTGGCGACCAAGGGTACACCAATTGGTTCTCATGGAAATAAACAACTGTTTTAATGTGGGCAGTTTCTTTTCGTGTCAGGCTCAAAAAAGTAGCCAAATCGAGCATATCAGTCGCTACAATTAAATCGGGTTGTAGCTTAAGTTTTAAATATTCTTGTGCCAGCGTTACCGCTCCGCCGTGCATGCGCCATTTCCAATGTTTACCTTTTAAGGTCAGTTTTATAATTTCGTCACTACTGTGTGTTGCCCATTCGTCGAGCCATTGTCGGTGCGAAGAGGTGTAAAAAGGTTCGAGCACTACAATTTGCATCAGGCTTTCATTTTTTTATACAATTCAATGGCTTGTTTGGCTTCCAAAACATCGTGCACTCGCAAAATGTTAGCACCTTTGCTCAAGGCTAAGGTATTTAATACACTGGTGCCGTTCAGCGCTTCTTTTGGTGTGGTGTGCAACACTTTATTAATCATCGATTTTCTCGAAAAACCAACCAAAACAGGTAGTTCGGTAATTCGTAAATCTTCCAAGTGGTTCAGCAATTCGTAATTGTGTTCTACGGTTTTTCCAAAACCAAAACCGGGGTCAATTATAATGTCGTTTACACCTAATTGGTTCAATTGATTTATTTTATTGACAAAGTATTGCAATACTTCCAGTGTTACATTTTCATAAACCGGGTTTTGCTGCATGTTTTGTGGGGTGCCTTGCATGTGCATCATCACATAAGGAACTTGCAAAGCTTTTACCGTTTTAAACATTTGGGCGTCTAATTCTCCTGCCGAAATATCGTTAATCATGGCAGCTCCTGCTTCTATACATTTAGCAGCTACTTGGCTTCTAAAAGTATCTATCGATATTAAAATTTCAGGGAATTCTCTCAACAATAATTCCACCACAGGTAACACTCGGCTTAGTTCTTCTGCTTCGCTCACGTCAGCTGCTCCTGGGCGAGAGGAGTAGCCGCCTACATCAATAAATGTAGCGCCATCATCCAACATTTTTTGCACTTTTTCCAGCACTAATTTTTCGTTCGTATGGCTTGCTCCATCAAAAAAGGAGTCAGGAGTGAGGTTTAGTATCCCCATTACATGCAATTCGTCTAAATTTAGCAGTTTGCCTTTGCAGTTTATTGTATTTTTTTTCAAAAAAAATGTATCTTGCGGAGTTTCTTTAGTGAACATATTTTAATGATTGATAATGAGTAATACTTCAGAACAATACGATTCAATAATAAAGATTTGTAGCGACATTTTTACAAAAAAAATGAAAGATTATGGAAGTGCGTGGCGAATTTTAAGAACAAGTTCGTTGACAGACCAAATCTTTATCAAGGCAAAACGCATTAGAAGTATTGAAGAAAAAGGGATGAGTAAGGTAGATGAAGGAGTGCGCTCAGAATACATTGGAATTGTTAACTATTGTATTATGGCATTGGTGCAATTGGAGTTGGGATACAACGAAAACACCGAATTGCCTTTTGAGGAAGCTAAAAACTTGTACGATAAGTATTTTTTACAAGCCAAAGGCTTAATGGAAAACAAAAATCACGATTACGACGAGGCATGGAGAGACATGCGTTTGAGTTCTTTAACCGATTTAATTTTAATGAAGTTGCTAAGAACCAAACAAATTGAGGATAACGATGGTAAAACGTTGATTTCGGAAGGGATAGATGCCAATTATTTAGACATGGTAAATTACGCGGTGTTTGCCTTAATTAAAATAGAAGAGGGCGCAACACGATAAGAATCGTTAACAAAATGTTAAAGCTTTGAAAGATAAATGTTTAAACAGTTAAGTTTGGCTTTTTAAACAACAGAAAATATGAAACTTTTTGCAAACATATGTCGGATTTTAGTAGGCTCGCTGTTCATTGTGTCGGGGCTTATCAAGGCAAATGATACTTTAGGTTTTAGCTATAAACTCGAAGAGTATTTCGAAAACGGAGCCTTGGCTTTCCGTATTCGCAATATGTTTGGTTGGGATTCGTTCTCATTAGAGTTTTTAATGGAGCATGCGTTAATGCTTGCCATTATTATGTGTGCGTTAGAAATTATTCTAGGTTTTGCCTTGTTGTTTGGTACCAGAATAAAAATTACCACCTACTCATTATTAGGGTTAACAGTGTTGTTTTTCTTTTTAACCTTACACACCGCAACTTGCGACCCAACTGCTAACTACAATGAAAACACTACATTGGCTGTGGGAACTCCTGAGTACGAAAGAATGATAACGAGAATTGAAGAGGGGAGCAAAATTGAAATCATTGAAGAAAACGAGCAAGAGGCTACTTTTCAAGAAAAACTACCTGTGCAATGTGTTACCGATTGTGGTTGTTTTGGCGATGCCATGAAAGGTTCGCTAGGAAGGAGTTTAACACCTTGGGAATCGTTCAATAAAGATTTGATTTTAATGATTTTGTTGATTCCGGTGTTTTTGCAACGTAAAAAATTAAAGTACAACAACCTACGTGAAGATGCGATTATATTAATTCCGGCATTTGCATTGGTTGGCTTTTATTCGTGGGTGTTTGATTGGTATTTTCCTTTAATATTTACTGCTGTTGGTTTTGGTGGCTACATGGCGTTAAAACCAATAGTTAAGTCGGTATACACTCAATTTATTCCAATTGGGTTTGCGGCTATTATTTCATTGGCGTTTATTTATTATACCTATACTCATTTACCTATTAGAGATTATCGCGCTTATGCAGTGGGTAAAAACATTCCGGAGCAAATGGTGTTACCCGAAGGAGCTCAACCAGATGTGTATGAAAACATCTTTTTCTATAAAAATAAAACTACCGGAAAGGTAGAGGAGTTTACAGAAAGTAATTATCCTTGGGATGATGAAAATTATGAGTTTAGCGACAGGCAAACTAAATTGATAAAAGCAGGAGATCATCCTGCGATTACTGATTTTACAATGGTTGGTGAGGATGGAAACGATTATGCACAAGATTATTTAAGTGAGCCGGGATACTTGTTTTTAGTGGTGGCTTACGACCTAAATAAGACAAATTTACAATCTTACAAAAAGATTAATACCTTTGTCGACCAATGCAATGCTGAGGGGCAATATGTAATTGGGTTAACTGCATCATTGCAAAGTGATGTGGAGAAGTTAAGAAACGAACAAAATGTAAGCTTGGATTTTTTCTCTTGCGATGCGATTACGCTGAAAACAATTGTAAGAGCCAATCCGGGAATTTTATTGTTGAAAGAAGGAACTATATTAGCAAAATGGAATGTGAATCAACTTCCTGATTATAATATAGTTAAAGAAACTTATTTAAAATAAATATTTAATTTGTTACGATTCATTTTAAAAAGAGTAATGTATGGATTCCTGGTATTGGCAGGGGTTATTACGGTGGTGTTTTTGCTCTTTAATGTGCTACCCGGTGATCCGGCTAGGATGTTAATGGGGCAACGTGCAGATGAAGAATCGTTGAAAGTAATTCAAAAAGATTTAGGTTTAGACCAACCTTTATCTACTCAGTTTGTAATGTATCTAAATGATTTATCCCCTGTTTCGGTACATAGTAAAAATCCTGATAGTTATTTGTATTTAGATAGCGACAAGTATGAGTACAGTGAAATTTTTGGATGGGGAGAATCAAGTGTGTTGGTTTTTAAAACACCTTATTTAAGGCGTTCTTATCAAACCAAACGTAAGGTATCGGAAATATTAAGTGATTATTTATTGGAGACAGCTGTTTTGGCTACTTCTGCTATTATTTTGGCGGCATTACTGGGTATTTTGTTTGGTATTTTGGCAGCCCTCAAAAAGAATACATGGATGGATCAATCGCTCTTGTTTTCATCTATTTTAGGAATGTCTGTTCCCTCGTTTTATTCTGCTATTATCCTTTCTTGGTTGTTTGGTTATTTATTATCAGACCTTACCGGTTTAAATATGACGGGTAGTTTATTTGAATACGACGATTTAGGAAATGGAGAAATATTACGTTTGGATAATTTGATATTACCTGCCCTAACACTAGGGTTGAGACCTGTATCTGCCATCATGCAGTTAACCAGAAGTTCAATGTTGGATGTGTTATCGCAAGATTACATTAGAACGGCCAGAGCAAAAGGGATGAAGTTTCATGTCGTGGTAATAAAACATGCTTTAAAAAATGCATTGAATCCAGTAGTAACTGCTGTTTCGGGGATGTTTGCCAGTTTATTAGCTGGAGCCTTGTTTGTGGAGCAAATTTTTGCATGGAAAGGAATAGGGTGGATTTTATACGATGCTTTAATGAAGTTCGACTTGCCTGTTATCATGGGTGGGGTATTGTTAACAGCTACTATTTTTGTGATTATCAATATCTTAGTAGATATTGTTTACGGAATGTTAGATCCAAGAGTAAGAGTTAAGTAAAAGAGTATGAGAAAGAAAATAGTTGCCGGAAATTGGAAAATGAACAAAAGTTTACCAGAAGCTTTAGAGTTGGTAGGTGCAATCAAAACTCTTTCTTACTCAAACGAAGTTCAACTGATAGTTGTGCCTCCTTTTTTATATGCCAAAACATTGGTGGATGAGTTATCCGGAACTCAAGTTTCTGTGGGGGTACAAAACTGTGCAAAACAAGAAAAAGGAGCTTTTACGGGAGAAGTTTCTGCTTCAATGATTCAATCTGTGGGTGTTGATTATGTAATTATCGGGCATTCTGAAAGACGAGCTTATTTTTCGGAAAACAATCAAGATTTAGCTTTAAAAGTAGATTTAGCTTTAGCCAATCATTTAACTCCAATATACTGTTGTGGGGAAATCATTGAAGAGCGTAATTCTGGAAATTATTTTGAGGTGGTAAAATCTCAAATATCAGAAGGCATTTTTCATTTGTCTGCTACTCAAATTCAAAAATGTATCATTGCATATGAGCCTGTATGGGCAATAGGAACAGGGGTGACTGCAACACCTGAACAAGCGCAAGAGATGCATCAATTTATTAGAAATTTATTAAAAGAAAAATACGGTGAAGCTGATGCTTCAAGTATTTCTATTTTGTATGGTGGAAGTTGTAATCCTCAAAACGCAAAAGAGCTTTTTGCATTACCTGATGTTGATGGCGGATTGATAGGCGGAGCCTCATTGGTAGCTGAAGATTTCATTGCGATTGCCAATTCTTTTTAAACATCTTTGTGGAAATTCTTTTGAGAATTCATCTCAATTAAGAATTTAAAATCATAACATATTAATAGTTAATACGTTAATTAATAATGATATTTTCTCTTGATTATAAGGGATTTTCATTTGTAATTGCGATATTTGTTAGTTATCGTAGTCGTAAATGCGTTTAAAAAGATTTACATATCAATTCTTTGCAGCAGCTTTGTTTTTGCTTCTGTTTTTATCTGTAGAGCAGGTACATGCTCAATGGGCTTTAGATGTAGTAGGTACGGTAAAAAAAGAAGAAACCAAAAAACGTTTTGAAGGAGTAACGATTACCGTAAAGAGAAATGGTTCGGTTTGGAAAACTTTAACTTCAGAATCATCAGGTAAGTTTCAGGCTGCTTTAGAACCCGATGCTGTTTATGTTTTGGAATTTTCTAAGCCAGGTCATGTTACTAAAAGAATAGAGTTTTCTACTAAAAATGTTCCACCGGATGATGCCAAGTATGGCTTTGAATTTCCTATGGAAATGAACCTATTTGAGAAAATTGATGGCTTGGATGTTTCCATTTTAAATAAACCTATTGCCAAAGTAGCTTTCGATCCATCAACCGGTTACATGGATTATGATGCAGCTTATACCAAGTCGATTAAAAACGAATTAGACCGTTTGAGAGATGAGTTGGAAGCAAAACTAAAAGCCAGAGAAGCGGAAATGAAGCAAAAGCAAAAAGATTATGATGAAGCAATTGCTGCAGCTGACAAAGCATTTAATTCCGAAAAATGGGCAGAGGCAAAACCTTTATACGAAAAAGCTTCGAAAATATTCCCTGAAGAATCCTATCCTTTATTTCAATTGGGACAGATTTCTGATAAACTAGCAGCATTTGAGGAAGCAAATAAGCGTTATAATACTGCCATTGCGGAAGCTGATAAAGCATTTGCTGCCAGAGATTGGGATAAAGCAACTATGAATTATCAAAAAGCAGCGAGCTACAAACCTGAAGAAAAATATCCTGCTGATAAACTAAAAGAGATTAAAGACATCATTTCTAATGAGAAAAAAGTAGCTGAAGACTACAACAATGCGATTGCTGCTGCTGATCAGTTTTTTGGATTGAAAGAATATGAAAAAGCCAAAGCGGAATATCAAAAGGCTTCTGCTTTAAAATCTTATGAAGATTACCCAAAAACTAAAATAACCGAGATAGATAAAATTATTGCAGAAAATCAGAAAAAAGACCAAGAGTACAATGCCGCAATTACTAAAGCCGATGATTTCTTTAAAGCTAAAGATTATGAGAAAGCAATTGCTTCTTACACTCTAGCTTCGGGTATTAAACCAGAAGAAAAGTACCCAAAAGATAAGATTACTGAAGCGAATCAATTATTGGCAGCTCAGAAAAAAATGGAAGAAGATTATAATAAATTCATCAAAGATGCTGATGCTGCTTTAGCTGCTAAAGAATATCAAAATGCGCAGTCCGGTTATCAACAAGCATCTGCTGTAAAACCCAATGAGCAATATCCAAAAGATAAATTAAATGAGATTAAATCTATCTTAGATGAATTAGCGAAAAAAGAAGCAGAAGAGAAACAAAAAGAAGCTGCATATCAAGCAGCGATTGCTAATGGTGATAAATTATTAGGCTTACAAAAATATGACGAAGCGAAGCAATCTTATGTGAAAGCGAGTGAAATAAAAGCAGAAGAAAAATATCCAAAAGACAAGATAGCAGAGATAGATGGAATATTGACAGATTTAGCGAAGAAAGAGGCTGAAGAGAAAGCGAAAAACGAGCAGTATCAAAAATTGATTACAGAAGCAGATGGTTTATTATCTTCGAAAGAGTATGATAAGGCGAAGACGAAATATCAATCAGCTAGTGACTTAAAAACCGAAGAAAAATATCCAAAAGACAAGATTGTAGAGATAGATGGAATTTTAGCTGATTTAGCGAAGAAAGAGGCAGAAGAGAAAGCAAAAAACGAGCAGTATCAAAAATTGATTACAGAAGCAGATGGTTTACTATCTTCGAAAGAGTATGATAAGGCGAAGACGAAATATCAATCAGCTAGTGACTTAAAAACCGAAGAAAAATATCCAAAAGACAAGATTGTAGAGATAGATGGAATTTTAGCTGATTTAGCGAAGAAAGAGGCTGAAGAGAAAGCAAAAAACGAGCAGTATCAAAAATTCATTGCAGATGCTGATAATTTTTTGAGTACCAAAAAATATGATGAGGCAAAAAACAATTACAATCAAGCATTAGGAGTAAAGCCTAATGAACAATACCCGAAAGATAAATTAAAAGAGATTGAAAATATTTTAGCTGAGATAGCTAAGAAAAAAGCAGAAGAAGAGGCAGCTTTAATGGCTCAAAAGGAGAAAGATGAAAAATATCAACAATTCATTGCTCAAGCGGATAATAGTTTAGGTGCTAAAAAATACGATGAAGCAAAAACTGCTTACAATCAGGCTTTGGGAGTAAAACCGAATGAACAATATCCAAAAGATAAATTAACAGAAATTGAAAACATATTAGCCGAGATTGCTAAGAAAAAAGCAGAGGAAGAAGCTTCTATGTTAGCTGAAAAAGAAAGAGAAGAAAAATACCAGCAGTTCATTAAGCAAGGAGACAGTGGCTTAAACTCAAAAAAATACGATGAAGCAAAAACTGCCTATAATCAGGCATTGGGAGTAAAACCCAATGAGCAATATCCAAAAGATAAACTTAAAGAGATAGAAACATTGTTGGCTGAAATTGCTAAGAAAAAAGCCGAAGAGGATGCTGCTGCATTGGCCTTGCAAAATAAAGAGCAACAATATCAAACCTTAATTTCTCAAGCTGATGGTTTATTCAATAGCAAAGATTATGAGAATGCTAAAATAAAATATTATGAAGCTTCCAATATCAAAAAAGAAGAACAATATCCTCGTGATAGAATTAATGAGATTACTAAGTTGTTGGCTGATTTGGCACAGAAAGAAGCTGAAGATAAGTTAGCTGCAGAAGCAGAAAAGAAGAAAAGAGAATATTTTAATGCCGTAATAGCTCAAGCTGATGGTGAATTGGCTGCTAAAAATTATGATGCAGCTAAGAAAAAATACAATGAGGCCTTATCTATCATACCAAACGAAGAGTATCCTAAAACAAAAATTGGAGAAATAGATGATTTGTTGGCTAAAATTGCTGCAGAAAAAGAAAATGCAGCTTTAGCTCAAAAAGAAAGAGATGAAAAGTATAATGGATTAATCTCTCAAGCAGATAATAGTTTTAATGCTAAAAATTATCAAGAAGCTAAAGGTTTTTATCAGCAAGCTTTAGGTGTAAAACCTAGTGAAGCATATCCTAAAGACAAACTATTGGAGATTGATATTTTGTTAAAAAAATTAGCTCAAGAGCAAGAGGAAATTTCAGTTACTTCTAATGCTCAGAAACAAAAATTAGAGCAATACAACAAGCTCATAAAAATGGGAGATGAGGAGTTTGCTAAGAAAAGTTATAAATCGGCATTGGCTCAATACACCAGCGCTTCCAGTATTATGCCTAGTGAACTTTATCCAAAAGAAAAAATTGCTGAAATCAACAAATTACTTAGTGAGTTAGCATTGAATCAAAAAGAACAAGAAGCGGCTTTATTGGCTGAAAAGCAAAAAAGAGAACAGTATGATCAATTAATTTATGAAGCTGATAGAATGTTTAGATTAGAGAAATACAATGATGCTAAATATAAATATGAACAAGCATTAGCTCTTTATCAAGAGGAGAAATATCCGAAACAACAATTGGATGAAATTGCTAAGCGTTTATCGGAAAAAGAAAATGAAACGATTGTGGTGAAAAATACTACAGATGGACCTAGAGTAAAGATTGACGATAGCAAAGAGAAGGAATTAGAAGCCATGATGGCTGACTTATTAAAAAATAGAAATTCAGAAAAAGGAATTGCCATTCAAAAAGAAAAAGATGATTTAGCAGATCAGGAAGAAGTTAGAGTTTCTACATTTAGTAAAAAATTGGAAGACACTCACAATCAATTGGTGATGTTGGATAAAGATTTGCAAGAACAAAGAAAAGAAGCCAATAAATATCATTTACAAAACCATGATTTATTAAAAGAAGATTCCAAAAAATGGAGTGAAGAAGAAGCTAACAGAGTAAATGATTCTGAGAAAAAACGTCAAAATGCAAAAGATGATATCATTGCTACGGAAAACAGTATTAAACAATTCAATGCTAGCCAAGATAAGCAATTAGAGGATAAGGTAACTGCTCTTTATACTTTTGCTGATGAAGTGAATGAGACGAATTTAATTTTGGTGGAAGAAGCCAATAAAAGAAGAGCCAACAATAAAAAAGACATTGAAGAAATTGCTGTGAAGATTGATAAAGATAAAGAATTAGGTGAGAAAAGAAGAAAGGAAAGAGAGTTGAATTTAAGAGAGTATGAAAAGCAATTAACTGAACAAAATAATATTTTAATTAAAGCTTCAAAAAATAGAAGAGAATATAGTAGAGATAGTTTGGTTGATTTGGTTTCGGCTATTCATAAACAACAGTTAAAAAGCTCTAAGTATTATGAGTTAAATGTTGAATTATTGAAAGAGTATCAAGAAGATTTAAAAAACTTAGAGCAACGAAGAATTGAATCTGCTGATAGAAAAAGAGACTTAAATAATAAAGAAGTAGAAGCTTATGAAGTTGATATCAATGAAAAAAAGAAATATCAAGAGAAAAAGTATTACGAGAAAACAGCCTATTTAAAAGATTATAAAAATCAAATTGCTGAAGAACAAAGTCAAAGGACTGCTCGTCATAATGATTTGATGTTGGCAGCTAAAAATGAGGTAAATGAAGAGAAAAGAAAGGTAGAGGCAATGCAAAAAGAAAAATCTGAGTTTCATTTACGTTTTTACGATCAAGTAGAGAAAGATAGAGCTGTGAATCAACAGTACTTAAAAGATATGCAATTAGTATCTCATAAAAAGATTAGTGAAGTTAGTTTTGATGATGTTTACATGGGTGAGAAACATCATAGCGAAAATTTAGAATTAGCTAATAAATATCCACAAGGAATATCTGAAGAAACGTATGAAGAAGGTAATGCCGTTATTCTTCGTAGAATTAAAATTACCGGTAATCATGCTGATGTTTACGAAAAGAAATTCTACAAATGGGGTGGAGTATTTTATACTAAAAATGGATACAATATCACTGAAACTCTTTGGGATTTAGAGTCAATAGAAAAATAAAGAATCTATGAAAAAAAACATTTTTACTATTTTGTTTGTTGTAGTTGTTTTGAGTTTGAGTGCTCAAACCAGAACAGAATTTACTTTAACCCTTAAAGATGGAAATATTGTAACAGGTACTACTAAAGTATCTACCATAAACCTACAAACCGATTATGGTAAACTGGTGCTTCCAATTAAAAATGTTTCTTCTATTAAGTTAGGGATACATCCTGATAATAGTAAGAAGACAGAGATTACCAACTTAGCAAAACAGTTATTAAATACTAATGAGGAAATGAGATACAAAGCTTATTCTTCATTGGTCGCGTTAAGTATGAATGCTATCCCAGTTATTGAAGATGTGGTTGCTGAAGGAACTTATGAACCTAGTGATTTTTCTGATTATACTCTTTCTGGAGCTTTAAATGAATTAAGGGCTATTCACAATGTACAGAGTAATTACAATAGTAAAGATGTGGTAAATATTGATTATGAATACAACATGGGAGGAATTTATGAATTTAAAGATGTTGAGCTTAAAACAGAGTATGGAACTTTAAATATTCCAAGAGAAAAAATAGACAAAATAGATGTTAGTTTCTATGATGAGTCGAATCCTGATGGAATGAAAATGTTTAAGTTGTTTGCAGCAACACATATTACATCGAATCAAAGTGCTGGTTGGTTAAAAACCGGAATCATGGTGAAAAATGGTCAATTAATTCAAATTACTGCTAATGGAGAAATAACTTTAGCCAGTTTGTCTAACAATAAATATAAGCCTGATGGAGCGTCTAAAAGTGCATATACAGATGATTTCACAATAAATAATAATACTTCTTTAACTTATGGTAATGTAGTGTTTAAAATTGGAGAGAATGGAGTGCAAACCAAAGCAGGAGCATCATATAATGGTAGAGCAAATGCAAGCGGAATGTTGTATATTTCAATCTATGAAACAGTTTACAATGCTTCTAATTCTGGTTTTTATACGGTAAAATTAAAAGTAGACTAATATGAAGTTGCGTTTTCTTATAAACGCATTTGGAGTTTATTTTTTAACTCTAATATTGATATCGTGTGATTCTGTTCAGTCCAATCCAACTCCTGAACAATTTAGTAATGCTCCTGATACCATAATTCAAGAAGTTAGAATATCTGATACTTGTTTTTATAATTATGCTTGGTTGGAAGAAGTTACTTCTTACCAATCATTAATGAATATAATTAGAACTCCCTTGAATTATTATAGGGGTTCAAACCATGATAATTCTTTTGCATCATGGTTGTGTCATCTTCCTATTTCCAGTAATGAAAAAGTGTATTTATATGATGGCCAAGAAAAATACAATCAAAATGCACAATTTAAAGTTATAAATATAGATGTCGGAACCAAAGATTTGCAACAATGTGCTGATGCAGTAATGCGTTTAAGAGCTGAATATTTGTATTCAACCAATCAATTTGACAAAATAAAGTTTAACTATACCAATGGAAAAACAATTGCTTTTAATAAATGGCAACAAGGTCATTTTCCTAAGTTAGTTGGTAATAACATTTCTTGGGTTGCGTCCTCTTCCAATAATGGTAGTTATCAAAGTTTTCGAAGATATATGGATAATATTTTTACCTATGCAGGTACATCTTCTTTAAGTAAGGAATTAATTCAAGTGGAAAGTATTAAAGATATAAAGGCTGGAGATGTTTTTATTAGAGGAGGTTTCCCTGGTCATGCTGTTATTGTGGTGGATGTTTGTGAAAACAAAGAAAATAATGACAAGTGTTTTTTATTGGCTCAAAGTTATATGCCTGCACAGAACATTCATGTTTTAAAAAACCCTAATAATTTAAAGCTATCACCTTGGTATAGCATAAAAGAAATAGAAGATTATGTTATTACTCCCGAATGGACTTTCGATGTTAATGAATTAAAAAGGTTTAAAGAATGAATAAATTAATTTATTCTCTTGTCATATTGTTTTTGGTTGCGTGTTATACTGAAAAACAAAATAAAGTTGAAGTAAAGGATAAAGAACTTATCCGGTTAGAAAATAAATATGCAGCAGGTTTCTCTATTCAAGAAGCAAAAGATTTTAAGGTAATCACTCTAAACAATCCATGGAAAGGAGAAGAAACTCCTTATCAATATGTTTTATACAAAAATGAAAAACCACAGGGTTACGAAAATGCCATATTTGTAAAAATACCTATTCAAACGATAGCTTGTATGAGTTTAACTCATGTAGCAATGATAGATAGACTGCAAAAAAATGAAAGTATCATTGCATTGTCAGGATGTAGCTTTGTAAGTAATCCTATTATTAAGAATAGAATTAAAGAAAATAAAATATTTGAAATTGGTCAACATCAGCAGTTAAATTATGAAAAACTAATTGAGCGATACCCTGATGTAGTGATGGTTTATGGTATTGATGAGAGTTCAAAAAAACACATCAATAAATTAAAAGAATTAGGCTTAAAAGTAATTCTCAATGCAGAATACATGGAGAATCATCCTTTAGGGCAAGCTGAATGGTTAAAATTTGTAGCTTCTTTTTACGATATGAATGAGGAATCAGAAGCAATTTTTGATTCTATTGAAAACCAATATAATGTACTTAAAGCTGAGGCAGTAAAAATGGAAGTGAAACCTTATGTGTTTGTTGGAATACCTTGGAATGGGGTTTGGTATTTAGCTGGTGGTCAGTCATTTCAGGCGCAATTGTTAAAAGATGCAGGAGCTAATTATTTATGGAAAGACAATACTGAAAAATCAAACTTTTCAATTGATACCGAAGTCATTATAGAAAAAGCATTAGATGCTGATTTTTGGATTAATCTTAATACTTATGAATCTATCGAGCAAGTAGTGAGTTATGATGAAAAATTCAAACAATTTAAAGCAGTAAAAGAGCAAAAGCTATATAATAACAATGCAAGAATGAATGATAATCAAGGAAATGATTTTTGGGAATCAGGAATCATAAACCCTCAAATTGTTTTAAAAGATTTGATTGAGATTTTTCATCCTGAAATAACCAATCATGAATTATATTATTATCAAAAATTAGAATAATTCTTTAGGGTTAAATAATAAAAATTACCGATTAAAATTTATTAACTTCGCGAAACACCGCATAAAGGGAGTAAACCTTTATCAAGAAAACGTTCAACTTTATTTAATTTATTGAAGGGAATGAGTAATCAAACTGCAACAAAGTCGACAGACGAAAAACTATCTAAAGAGAAATTTAAAGAAACCGTATTAGACGATTATCGTTTGGTTTATATGAGTAGAGAAACTTCTTTACTAGGAAGAAGAGAAGTATTAACAGGTAAAGCTAAGTTTGGGATTTTTGGAGATGGAAAAGAATTACCTCAGTTAGCTTTAGCGAAACAATTCAAGGAAGGAGATTTTAGATCAGGTTATTATAGAGATCAAACCTTAATGATGGCAATTGGTCAACTAACCGTTCAACAGTTTTTTGCTCAGTTATATGCACATACCGATGTAGAGGCTGAGCCTTGTTCTGCTGGAAGATCAATGAATGGACATTTTGGTACACGCAGTTTGAATGAGGATGGAACATGGAAAGATTTAACTAAAATTAAAAACTCATCCGCTGATATTTCTCCAACAGCTGGTCAGATGGGTAGACTTTTGGGTTTGGCTCAAGCATCTAAAGTGTATCGAAATAATAAAGAATTAGCTTCTTTTACTAATTTTTCAAATGGTGGGAATGAAGTGGCTTTTGGTACGATTGGAGATGCCAGTACTTCTGAAGGACCTTTTTGGGAAGCTATCAACGCAATAGGTGTTTTGCAAGTACCTGTAGTTATGTCAGTTTGGGATGATGGACATGGTATATCAGTTCCAAAAAAATATCAAACCACAAAAGAAAATATTTCAGAAGTTTTAAAAGGGTTTCAAAGAGATAAAGGAAAGAATAACGGATATGAAATATTCAAAGTAAAAGCATGGGATTATGTTGCTTTGGTTGATACTTATGAAAAAGCAGTAAAAATTGCGAGAGAAGAACATTGTCCTGTTTTAGTGCATGTGGAGGAAGTTACACAGCCTCAAGGACATTCAACTTCCGGTTCTCATGAAAGATATAAATCAAAAGAGCGTTTAGAATGGGAGACTGAATATTGCTGTGTTCGTAAGTTTAGAGAGTGGATTGAAAGTAACAAACTTGCTACTAAAGAGGAATTAGATGAAATAGAAAAAGAAGGAAAAAAACAAGTAGTTAATGAGAAAAAAGCCGCTTGGGATGCCTATTTAAATCCTATAATATCAGAAAGAGATGAAGCTATAGGACTGATTAATGCTGTTGTTTCAGAAAGTTCTAATTCAGCATTTTTACAACCCTTGACAGATGCTTTAAAATCTAATCCTGAGCCAATTCGTAAAGACATTATTTCTACAGCAAAAAGGGTGTTAAGAATTGTTCGTTTAGAAAAATTGGCTTCTAAATCCGCTTTATCTTTATGGATAAAACAAACTGAAAAAATAAATTTTGAACGCTACAGTTCTACTTTGTATTCAGAATTTGATTCGTCTCCAATGAATGTTGAAGAAGTTGAAGTTGAATTGACTGACAAAATGGAAGATGGTAGAGTTGTTCTAAGAGAGAACTTTGATAAGTTATTAGAAAAACACCCTGAAATATTAATTTTTGGTGAAGATTCAGGAAAGATTGGTGGTGTGAATCAAGGATTAGAAGGCTTACAAGAAAAATATGGTAAAATCAGAATTTCTGATACTGGTATTAGAGAAAATACCATTTTAGGACAGGGAATTGGAATGGCAATGCGTGGTTTAAGACCTATTGCAGAAATACAATACTTAGATTACTTATTGTATGCTATTCAAATAATGAGTGACGATTTGGCTACCTTGCAATACAGAACAAAAGGAGGACAAAAAGCTCCTGTAATAATCAGAACAAGAGGGCATCGTTTAGAAGGAATTTGGCATTCAGGTTCTCCAATGGGGATGATTATTAATGCCCTTAGAGGAATCCATGTTTGTGTTCCAAGAAATTTAACTCAAAGTGCAGGTTTTTATAATACTCTTATCAAAGGAGATGACCCGGCAATAGTAATTGAACCATTAAACGGTTATCGAAGCAAAGAAAAAATGCCAAGTAATTTAGGTGAGTTTACTATTCCGCTCGGTGTTCCTGAAGTATTGGAGCAAGGAACTGATTTAACCATTGTTTCTTATGGTTCAACTTGTAATTTAGCACAACAAGCTGTTCAGCAATTAAATGAGGTTGGTATTTCTGCAGAATTAATCGATGTAAGAACTTTGTTGCCTTTTGATGTTCATCATACTATAGTTGATTCATTATCAAAAACAAATAGATTATTAGTTGTTGATGAAGATGTTCCAGGTGGGGCCAGCGCATATATTCTTCAAAAAATATTAGAAGAACAAAAAGGGTATTACCATTTAGATTCAGAACCTGTCACTTTAACATCTAAAGAGCATAGACCAGCATACGGAACAGATGGTGATTATTTTTCTAAACCAAGTGTTGAAGATATTTTTGATGCTGCTTATAGTATCATGAATGAAGTTGATCCAAGTACTTATCCGGAGATTTATTAAAAGGCAATAAATCTGTATTTATTTCGTATTAGGTGGATAAAATAATTAATATTAGTATTATTTCAAAAATTGATTATTTTTCTACTTCAAAAATAGATATGAAGCACTTTTTAAGCATTGTCTTTTTATTTTTATCCTTTATAGGATATACTCAAAATGGAGGTGATAATGTTTATGAGTTTTTAAATGTACCTGTAGGAGCACGTGTTGGTGCTCTTGGTGGTGATGCAATTGCTATCAAAGACAATGATCCTAATATAGCATTAAATAATCCTTCTATTCTTAGTCCTGAAATGCACTCAATGGTTTCATTAACCTATATGAACTATTTTGCTGATATTAATTATGGCTTTTTTTCTTACACCAGTCATTTTAATAAACTAGGTACTTTTTCTGGAGGAGTAAAATATATTAATTATGGTCGTTTCTTAGAAACTGATGATGGAGGAAACGAATTGGGAGAGTTTACAGCAGGCGAATATGCTTTTGTTTTGGGATGGGGAAAAAATATAGATACCAATTTTTCCGTAGGTGCCAATTTAAAACCTGTATACAGTAGTCTTTATACTTATAAATCTATTGGCTTGTTAGCTGATATTTCAGGAACATATTATAATCCTAAAAGAGAGTTTGTTACATCGATATTGATTAAAAATATTGGAAGACAGTTGACTACGTATATAGAAGAAGGAGAAAGAGAGCCTGTCCCTTTTGAAGTACAATTAGGAATTTCAAAAAAATTGAAACACCTCCCTCTTCGACTATCCTTAAATTTAAATCAATTACAAGATTGGAATATTGCTTATAATGATTCAACTTATTTGACCAACTCTAACAAAAAACTCAGTGATGAAGAAAGGGCAGAAAGAAATAAAACAAGTATGTTTAATGAAATGTTTCGCCATGCAACAATAGGTGCAGAACTAATGCCTTCTAAAAATTTTAGTTTGAGATTTGGATTTAATTACAAACGAAGAGCTGAATTAAGTTTACAACAAAAACCTGGGTTAGTTGGGTTTAGTTGGGGAGTAGGTGTAAGAATTAAAAAATTCCACTTAAGCTATGGAAGTGCTAGGTATCATTTGGCAGGATCTTCCAATCATTTTACTTTAACAACTAACATTTCAGAATATTACAAGAGAAATAGAGTGCCAGCTGAACCTAAGCCTGAAAAGGTTAAAAAGCCCAAAAAAGAAAAAAAGCAAAAAGAAGAGAAATGAAAAAGATAACAATAGCAATTGATGGGTATTCTTCTTGTGGAAAAAGTACTTTAGCGAAACAGATAGCCGCAGCTCTTAATTATATTTATATAGATACTGGAGCTATGTATAGAGCAGTTTCTCTTTATGCAAAACAGCACGGTTTTTTTGAAAATAACAGTTTAGAAGTAGGTAAACTTTTAAATGCATTACCTGAAATTAATATTTCATTTTCATATAATGCCAGCACCAATAAGTCAGAAACTTATTTAAATGGGGAGAATGTAGAAAAAGATATTCGAACTATTGAAATATCAAATTTGGTAAGCAAAATAGCTCAAATTAAAGAGGTGAGAAAAAAATTAATTGACTTACAAAGACAAATGGGGAAAGATAAAGGTTTGGTAATGGATGGGAGAGATATAGGTTCCGTAGTATTTCCTGATGCAGAACTTAAATTGTTTATGACAGCTAGTCCTGAAATAAGAGCTAAAAGAAGATATGAGGAGTTGATTGCTAAAGGTGACGATGTAAATTACGAAGATGTTTTGGCTAATATTACATTAAGAGATAATGATGATACAAGTCGAACCGAAAACCCTTTAATAAGAGCTTCTGATGCTATTGTAATTGATAATTCTAATATTACTCAAGATGAACAATTTACATTAGCAATGAAATATGCTAGTGAAATAATTAATTCCTAATCTTTATTTACATTATCTAAACCTGTATTTTATTCTAAATAATGGGTAAATTCGCAAGTATAATACAAACTTTAGAGTGAAGATGATAGAAGAAATGAGTAAGATATCTATTGAAAAAATTTCGGAATCAAAAATTTCAACTGTTGATTTTAGCAACATCGTATTTGGAAAACAATTTTCTGACCATATGTTTGTGGCTGATTACAAAGATGGTAAGTGGTCAAATTTAAAAATTGTTCCTTTTGCACCAATTGAAATTAGTCCGGCTTGTGCTGCTCTACATTATGGGCAATCTATATTTGAAGGAATGAAAGCATACAAAGGGGTAAACAATGAAACATTATTGTTTAGACCTTATGATAATGCTCGTCGTTTAAATATTTCTGCAAAAAGAATGTGTATGCCTGAGATTCCGGAA
Organism: Flavobacteriales bacterium; assembly: GCA_020635825.1. Lineage (GTDB taxonomy): Bacteria > Bacteroidota > Bacteroidia > Flavobacteriales_E > Vicingaceae > Vicingus. The sequence goes on along the minus strand of JACJZA010000007.1, from coordinate 132,029 downwards.
GAAATATTTATGGAAGGATTGACGCAACTTTTAAAATTAGATTCTGAATGGGTACCTAAAAATGAGGGCAGTTCATTGTATATTAGGCCTTTTATGTTTGCAAGTGAGCAATTATTAGGTGTAAGACCATCTGAAGAGTATAAATTTATGATTTTTACAGCCCCTGTAAATTCTTATTACAGCCAAGCTGTAAATGTAAAAATTGAAACACATTATTCAAGAGCTACAGAAGGTGGAGTAGGTTTTGCGAAAGCAGCAGGAAATTATGCTGCGGCTTTATATCCCGCAAAACTTGGTCAGGATGCAGGTTATCAGCAATTAATATGGACAGATTCTGTTAATCATGAATATATTGAAGAATCAGGTACTATGAATGTAATGTTCCATATAGGTGATAAGTTAATCACTCCAAACCTTGATTTCAAAACAACTTTAGCTGGTATTACCCGAGATAGTGTTTTAACACTTGCAAAAGAGATGGGAATAATAATAGAGGAAAGAAGAGTTTCTGTAACTGAAATTATTGATGCCGCTAAAAAAGGTCTTTTAAAAGACGTTTTTGGTACAGGTACTGCAGCTACAATTGCACAAGTTGCCTCAATTACATTCAAGGATGAAAGATTTGAATTACCTCCAATTTCTGAAAGAGAATTATCAAATAAAATTTCTCATGCTTTAGATGATATTAAAAGAGGTAGAGTAGAAGATAAACACAATTGGAATTATAAGATATAAAAAAAAAAGAAGGAGTTTTACTCCTTCTTTTTTTATTATAATACTTTAAATTCTACTCTTCTATTAATGGCTCGATTTTCATCTGTATCGTTTGCAACAACTGGTTGACTTTCTCCATATCCAACTGCTGTTAGTCTAGTCTTATCAATTCCTTTAGAAGTTAAATAATTCATTACTGAATTTGCTCTGCTGTTTGATAAAGATTTGTTGTATTCATCACTTCCCTTGTCATCAGTGTGCCCGCTTATTTCAATTTTAAGAGTTTTATTATCTATTAAAATCGAATAAAGTCTATCTAATTCATTAAATGATTCGCTTTTTAAATCTGCTTTATTAAACTCAAAGAATATATTATTTAATCGAATGATTTCTCCTTTTTCAATAGGCATCAAGTATAAGTCTTTATTTTTTCGTTGTAAACAGTTAGTTCTTTTAAATCTAAGTTTTCACTGATAGGGTAGAATCCATCTTGCTGTGCCAAGAAACTATAGAGTTTACCCGCAGGAAGAACTATTTTATATTCTCCTGTAGTGGGGTTTGAGGTTGCAATACCGAGCTCTACATTCGATTCCAAATCATAATATCTGATTTTTGCACCCATTGGTTGATTGTTTTTTTTGTTGAAGGTAACACCTGAAACTAAAACAACAGCTTCAGGTTTTTCTGAGTTTTCAATTTTCCAAATATCACCACCAGAAGATAAGTAAGCATATTCACCTTTTGCATCTAAAAAGTAACCCAGTTCTGAAGATGGAGTGTTTACCTTTGGACCTAAATTTTTAGGTTCACTCCAATTAGTCCAAGTATCATCTAATCTTTTTGAAACAAATATGTCAAAAGCTCCATAACCGGGTAAACCTCTAGATGAGAAATAAAGTGTTTTGTTATCAGCTGCAACAAAAGGATTAGTTTCATCTTCAAAGGTGTTAATAGTCAATCCTAAATTTTTAGGTTTTGACCAAGTGTTTTTATCTTTTAGAAAACTTACATAAAGGTCTTTTTCTCCTTGTCCTTCTTTTCTTTCTACTGAAAGTATTAGTGTTTTATTATCTGAGCATAAAAAATAAGCAACATAGTCATTATCGTTATAAAAATCTTCAATAACAAAAGCTTTAGGAATTTCCCATCCATCAACTGTTTTGTTCGAAATAGATAAGCCACTTGTGTTTGCTGAGCCATCTTCTTTATATGTGTTTGCTACAATTAATGAATTATTGTCAGGTGAAGCAGAAACCAAAAAGTTGTTTCCGGTATTATTTAGTGGTTTTCCGAAATTTTTAAGTTGTGTCCATTCTCCATTTTCATCTAGGGTAGAAATCCATATATCTTGGTCATCTTTTGCATCACCATAATTATCTGGAGTATCGGCTCTTACACAATAAAGCGTTTTTCCATCAGCAGTAATAATAGGAACCAATTCCTCATATTCAGAATTAATTTTGTTGCTTAGTTTCACTTTATCACCAATATCATTTGCATTTTTAACTAATGAAAGTTGTCTGGGTGATTTTGTGATTTTGAGATAGTCAAATTCAACTTCCATTTTATAACCAGTAAAAAAAGCTATTCGAGAACCAAAATAACTAAATCTACCTGCTTTATGAACAAGAACATCATTTATGTAGTAAGAGACAATATTAGCAGTTTTTACTACTTTAATGGTATTGTATTTATAACCTTTCTCAATTGCTTCATGCTCAGTATAATTTACCATGATATGGTCTTGTTCACTGTAATAATGGTTTAATTTATATTGACCATTTGATGTAATAAAAAACTGTTGGTAAGCACTATTGTCAGAATACATGGAGAATAACATACCAAATGCATAGGATTTATCTCCTGAAATTTGTCTTACTCTCATCTCAATTGTAAAATCTTCTTCATCAGGGTCTAGATTTGATAATCCTTGATAAATCCACCTAGAAGATTCAGTTTTATTTTTTAAATAATAATGACCATCCCTTATGGTGCATTTAATATTTTCACCATCATTTTCATACCATTCGAAAGAATTGTCGCTAAAGTCTTCATCAATAAGTACAGTTTCTTGGCTATAACTGATGGTTGATAGAATAAAAAGAGAGATAAATAAGTTGAGTAATTTCATAACGAGTTTTTTTCTGTGAAATTAATAGATTAAAAAGCACAAGTCTATACGGCATTTGCCCTAATAAAAAAGGAAGCAATTTGCTTCCTTTTTTATTCTTCAAATAATTCCAATTCTAATTGAAAAAATTAACATAAGATTCTTCAGCTAAAATATGAACAGGTTTTGGAAATTCGCCATGAACTATTAACGCATTTTTGTGGTGATGTTCTAATTTACTTAATTTATCTCTATTCAGTAAAATAATAGTTGAATGACCATGATGATCAGTTTTGTCTAAGATTGTTTCTTCATTAAAATCACATTGCCAATGTGTTTCACCCATTTCTTCTTTGTAAGCTATACTTACTGTTGGCATTTGAAAATAACTGTGTTCACCAATTCCTTCAAAATCAAATACCAATCTTACTAAGCCACCCTCAAAAGATAGGTCTTCATTATTGATTCCTAAATCTTTAAATGTTAATTTCCCTGAAGTTGCTGATGAAAAGTTTACTTTAATTTCTCCTTGATTTAATTCTACTAATTGACTCATATTGTTAGTTTTTTTACTTATTTAGCATACTATAAAGTTTAATTTTTTAAATTAAAAAAGCCCTGACATTTGTCAGGGCTTTAAGTGTTTTTAATCAGGTTTATTATTTCTTTTTAAAAGCATTAATAGCATTTCTAGTAAAATCAGAAAGTACTAACTTGCCACTCATTGCTGCACGATCTAATAAAAGTTCACCCCAGTTTTCTGTACCCTCCCAAAATACTTTTTTAAGCATACTCATCGCTTCAGGATTAGATTTAGCGAGTTTTTCAGCTAAGACATCAATAGCTTTATCCATTTCTTCTAGAGTTTCGAATGTTTCTGCATACAATCCTTTTTCTTGTGCCCACTCTGCAGAATACCATTCAGTAGCATTAATAGCCATCATACTCATGGCAGAAGTGCCAACTTTTCTTTCTACCGCAGGCCCAACAACAAAAGGACCTATTCCTACAGCTAATTCACTTAATTTTACTGATGCGTGTTTTGTGGCATAGCAGAAATCAACAGCACTAGCCATTCCAACTCCACCACCAACTGCTTTTCCTTGTACACGCCCAATAATGAATTTTGGACATTTACGTGCTGCGTTAATTACTTTAGCAAAACCTGAGAAAAATTCTTTTCCGGTTTCAAAATCTTCGATAGAAATTAGTTCATCAAAACTAGCTCCGGCACAAAAAGCTCTATCTCCTTTAGATTTTAGTATGATAACTTTTACATCGTCGTTATTTCCAACTTCAGTAATGGTATTTGCTAATTTGTTCAATATTTTTCCCGGCAACGAATTGCTCATAGGGTGGAAAAACTCAATAGTTGCAATTCCGTTTTCAATTAAAAATTCTACAGATCCTTGTTCAATTATTGTTTCGCTCATATTTTTTATTTTTCTTCAGAGAAAGTTAATACATATCCATTTACATCAACAATAGAGAATTCTATTGTATCGTAGAAAGTACTTTCTAAATCAGAAATAATTTCTACTTCATTATTGTATAATTCTTCATGTAGTTCTGTTATTCTATCTACTTTAATGTAGAATGTTAAACCACCTCCTGGTTTTTGAGATTTTAATTTAGGAAGTTCTTTGGTTAAACTATTGGTAGACTGGAACATTAATAAAACATCATTTCGTTTTACCATTGCCCAATCCAGTTTGCCAGTTTCTGGAACTGTTCTTAATAATGTAAATCCTAATATATCTGTATAGTATTCGATGGTTTCTTCTACATCGTTTACCATTAGGTTGGGAGTGAGAGAGTTTAACATATTGTTGAGTTTAAAAGTTTATAAAGTTAGAAAGTTTATAAAGCTAGAAAGTTTATAAAGTATTTATCTTTACACTTTACAAGCTTTTCACTTTCTACTTTAGTTCTGATTTTTAAATTTTACCATCGTTAATATTGTTGCAAGAGCTACTGTTTCTCCAGTTTCATCATAAACATCTACTAAGAATTTCACAATACCTTTTTTAATATCCATTCCTTTTGGAATTTCTTCTCCTTCTTTAAGCTCTTTTTTTTCTTGTGAAATTTTTTCTTTAGCAGTAAAACGAACACCAATAGTCATACCCGGGTAAACAGGCTTCGTAAATCTACAATCTTCCAAACCATAATTTAATAAAACAGGTCCTTTTTTACCATCTACAAACAAACCGGCTGCTTTTGAAAGTACCCAATAACCATGAGCTACATTTTTCTCAAAAATTGTTTCATCTAAACTGGTAGCATCAACATGAGCATAGAAATTATCACCACTTACATTTGCAAAGTTGACAATATCTGCATCGGTAACGGTATGTTTTCTGGTGATAACAGTTTCTCCAATTTCTATTTCTTCAAAATATTTTTGGAATACGTGTTTATCATATTCAATTTGCTCCCCACCATATTGATATTGGTTAGTAATTTTAGTTAACATTGTAGGTGAACCTTGAATAGCGGTACGTTGCATATAGTGTAAAATACCGCGTTTTCCACCCATTTCTTCACCACCTCCGGCACGTCCTGGACCTCCATGTGTTAATAATGGCATTGGAGAACCATGTCCTGTACTTTCTTTTGCACAAGCAGCATTTAATACTAAAATACGCCCATGCATGGCTGCTGCACCCATCACAAATTCTTTAGCAATTTTATCGTCATTGGTTACAATAGAACAAACCAAAGAACCTTTACCCATTTTAGCTAACTCAATGGCTTCGTTTAAATCTTTGTATGGAATTATTGTTGAAACAGGTCCAAAAGCTTCGATATTATGGCAATCTGTATTTTTAAAAGGATCGGTGTTTAAAAATAAGAAAGGAGAAATAAAAGCTCCTTTGTTTTTATCTGCTCCTGTTACTTCAAAGTTTTCAAAATCACCAAAAACCAATTGTTGAGATTTAGAAAGCAATGTTACTTTTTCTTTTACTTCTTTTAATTGTTCTTGACCAGCTAATGACCCCATTCTTACTCCTTCTACAGAAGGGTCACCAATTATAGTAGAGGATAACCTTTTTCCTAAAGCAATTTGTACATCTTCTACTAATTTTTCAGGAACTATAATTCTTCTTACTGCAGTACATTTTTGTCCTGCTTTTACCGTCATTTCTTTTTGTACTTCTTTAATGAAAAGGTCAAATTCTTCTGTTCCCGGTACAGCGTCTTCTCCTAAAATAGAAGCGTTTAATGAGTCAGCTTCCATGTTAAAAGGAACAGCTTCTTCAATTAATCTTGGGTTCGATTTTAACATTTTACCAGTTGAAGCAGAGCCAGTAAATGTTACCACATCTTGGTTAGTCACATGGTCTATAATTCCGTTAGCAGAGCCACAAATTAATTGTAGAGCCCCTTCTGGTAATATGTTAGAAGCTATTATTTCTTTTACCATTAATTCGGTAAGGTAGGAAGTAATAGTTGCAGGTTTTACAATAGCAGGAACACCAGCCATAAAATTGACAGCTATTTTCTCTAACATTCCCCAAATAGGGAAGTTGAATGCATTAATATGAATGGCAACACCTTGCTTTGAAACCATGATATGATGACCGATAAAAGTTCCATTTTTAGATAGAGGAGCAGTTTCTCCATCTACATAAAACGGTTCATCATTAAACTGACGGCGTAAACTTGCATTGGCAAACAAATTACCAATTCCTCCTTCAATATCAATCCAGCTATCAATTTTTGTAGCACCGGTTGCAGCACTTAATTTATAAAACTCTGCTTTTTTACTTAATAAATGTAATGCAAGGTTTTTAAGCATTATACCTCTTTCCTGAAAAGTCATTTTTGCCAAAGAAGGACCACCAACTTTTCTGGCGTAATCCATCATGGCAGCAAAATCTAGTCCTTTGCTCGATGCTGTTGCTATTTCTTCTCCGGTAATGGCATTGAATAAAGGTTTTCCTTCGCCTTCGCCTTCTATCCATTTACCTTGAGCGTAATTTTGTAATTTCATGTAATGATGATTTTTTAAGTTTTCTAAATTACTAGTTTGCCATTTATTTAACAAGCAAACATCTGGTCTAAAAATGAGAAATGTTTTATTCTTCACTTATTTCAAAGTCAATCAGTTTTTTATAAAAGAAAACGAGCGGAATTAATGATGCTAAAATAAAAGTTCCACCAACTACATAAGCCCAAATGATATTGTTATCGGTATTAAAAAATGGAATGGTAAAAATAGATATCAGTGTAAATCTGGAAAGAATATTTAATGCTTGAAAAACACTTCCTGTTCTACCAATAATGTGATTAGGAATATGATTAAATAAATAAGTAATCCTTAAAATTCGTGACCCGGCATTAGATATTCCTAATACAAAACAAACAAAAGAAAGTACAAAAGCACTTTTGGTAACAACCAACAACTCAAAAACCAGAATACTGCAAATCATTAAAATAATAATGGCCTTAACAGAATTCGTTTTTTTAAAGAGCCATCTGATACCAATTCCTGCGAGTAATGCACCAAAAGCATAAGTCATTTCGGCAATGGCATAAATACCTGCTTCTGCTTTTAAATGGTTGTTAACGTAAATAGGCATTAGCTGGTGAACATGAATTAGCAATACTACAAATATTGCAAAGGAAGCAGTTCCGAAATAAAACAATAAAGGATATTTTTTCAAGAAACCAACACCTTGTTTGAGTCTTGTAAGAACACTACCTGTATCAATTACTTTTGGTTTTACAGGAGTGTATTTAATGAACCAAATCAATGAAAAAGCAATAACATATGTAACAGCATCTAGTAAAAATATTTCGTGCAATTTCCAAGGTTCAATGTTTATATTTATGTTTTTCAATCCAATTTTTTCAAGAAGTTGATAATTAATACCAGTTAGCAATAATGCCGCAAAAGCTCCAGAAACAACACTAGTAGATTGGCCTATAATTTCAATTAAAGAATTGGTTTTACCATAATTTTCTTTTTCTGTAATTTCTTGCCCAAATGCATAAAGGTTGGGGTAGTGCATATTGAAATTGAAAATGGTGGCACAAAACACTAAAGCAATTAAAAAAGTAGGAACTTCTCCAAAATAAAATCCAGTTAAAGATACAGTACTAAGAATAATAAAACCAGCTGTACATAAGCCTAAAAAGATATTTTTTCTAGGATAACGATCGATAATAGTACCTGAAAATAAGCCCCAAAATAAGGTGGCAAAAGTGGTAATGGAATAAATAATACCAAAGGTGGAGCTCTCATGTAGAACATCGGCAAAGTACCAAGGAATAGCCAGCATGCTAATGCCTTGAGCAAAACCCGAAACTGCATTTGCAGTAAACAATAAAGTAAGTGCTTTTTTGTTTTTCAATTGGTTATTTTTGAAGTGCTAAAATTAATATTATTAATGTCATTCCGATTGAAACGAAGTGGAATAGAGGAATCTTTTGTGAATTTTAAGATTTAAATACTTTGTTTTCGATACATCCCGAAATTAATTCGGGACACTCAAACTGACAGTATTTAATAAATTTGATTTCCTTGAAATGACAACAAATAGTTTATGAGTTTTCAAATTAAAAATATGCCTTACGAAAAAGCTTTAGAAAAAGCCAAGTGGTATTGTAGTTTTCAGGAGCGATGTATTTTAGATGTTGAGAATAGGTTTTTAGCCTGGAAAGTAAAACGAGAAGAATGGGATAAGTTACTGGATGTGTTGTTAGAACAGGATTTTTTAAATGAAGACCGCTATGTAGAAGATTTTGTAAGGGGAAAATTTTCCATTAAAAAATGGGGGAGATTAAAAATTAAAGCAGAGCTTTTAAAAAAGAAAATTAAAAGTAAAAAAGTAGAGGAGGAGTTGGCTAAAATTGATGAAGAAAATTACCATAAAACCATACAGCATTTATTAGAAAAAAAGAAAGAACTATTGCCCAAAATAGAAGACGAATTGAAACTAAGAGATAAATTATATCGTTATTTAATTTCTAAGGGATATGAGTCGGAGTTGGTGGTAAAAGAGTTAAATACTATTTAAACTTTCTCTCTTTAATCACCTCAAAACCAAAAGCACCTTTTTCTACGGTAATTTCAAGGGTTCTTTTTCCCATCATTTCCTCCCAGTCTAAACTAGCAAACTGATAGGCTTTTTCAGGTAACAATGGTTTTTCATCACTAATCTGAAACACAATTTTTCCATTAATATTTTGTCTGCTAACAATTTCAAAATCATATACTTGAGGAGAATGACTAAATAAAAAGTTTAAGACAAAAAATAAACCTGAAAATAAGGGGCCAACACCAATTACATTAAAAATAATCACCTCATATTTTATAAAATGAAACCAACGTTGGTAAAATTTTAAAGGAACTAAAAAACCAACCACAGTAAACCCTAAAAATACCTTAGTAATTCCAAAAAAAGTGACAAAAGTAAAATCGTAAAAGCCAATAATAAGTCCAAAACCAATAAACATCGCAAAAATTGTAAGAGCTATAGCTCCTTTGCTTTTATCTTTGGTTGGTTGGTAAGACTGCTCTCTTATTTTGTCAACTTCTTTCAATGTGATATTTAGATAATTATTTACTAAAATAATAAATTTTACTTATCTTCATTAATAATTACTGAACTTATAAATGAAGCAACTAACACTCATAATAATTATTCTTTTTTGTAGTAATATATACGCTCAGCAAAATGTAGATAGGACTATACCTAGGAACATTATGATTGTTGGAAATGTAATAGATTCTCTTAATCCAGATTCTTATGAGAATGATATGTCCTCTCAGATATTTGTTTTTTCTGAAAATGATAAGAAAGTATTATATTATTTTAGTGAACCAAATGGAGCATGGGGGATGCATTTAGACTCTGGTACTTATAAGTTGGTGTTTTCAAAACTGGGTTACAAGAGCAAAATGTTGTTGGTGGAAGTAGTAGACAAGAAACACCCCACGTTTGGATTTTATGAAATTCGTATGGGAATAGACCTTGTTCCAGGGAAAGATAAAAGAGAGATAAAACCTTCTGGTAAGATATTTTACAATAAAGAAGAAGATTGGTATCATTTTGTTAAATTATAGATGGGAGGAGATATGAAAAGATTGATTTTAGTTGCTGTAATTACTTTTTTTTGTTGTCAAGTTTATGGACAGTTTGTCTATGGCGACCAAGATATATCTAGAAATAAAGAGAGGAGTCTAAAAATATCTGGTACTATTACAGATGCTTTAATTCCCTTTAATCCAGAACAGGATTTTCCGTGTAAGATTTTGGTTTATTCAGAATATACTAAAGAAGTGTTATCTTTTTATACCATACAAAATGGAGCCTTTGAAGTTAATTTAGACCCTGGTATGTACAAGGTCATTTTTTCTAAAATGGGTTATAAAAGCAAAATGATTTCAGTAGAAGTGAAGCATAAGAAATCAATACTTACATCCTCGTATGAGATTCCAGTTGAAATAAATCTTGACCAAGGTATTGATGAAAGAGAGTTGGAGTTTGCTGGTAAAATAATCTATAATTCTGAAACTGATTATTATGAGTCAGAAAAATATTAAAAGCTCTTGATGATTTAAGTTAAAAATGGATTGTTCATTTTCTCAAAACCAATACTGGTTGCTGGACCGTGCCCAGTGTAAACTTTGTAATCATCACCTAAATCAAACATTTTAGTTTTAATGCTGTTGATTAAAGTTTGGTGATCACCTCCGGGTAAATCAGTCCTGCCGATACTTCCATAAAATAATACGTCACCATTTATTACAAATTTTTGTTCGTGACAAACAAAAACAATATGACCAGGAGCGTGTCCGGGAACAAATAAAACATCCAATTGACTATTACCAAATTTAACTACATCACTTTCGTTTAAAAATTTAGTAGGCTCAGGCGATTTATCTACCGTAAAACCATATAAATGTCCGTATTCAGTAGTAGCATGAAGTGTAGCTAAGTCTTTTTCGTGTATTTCCAAGCCTAAATTATAGGTTTTAGCTACAAAATTATTTCCTAAAATGTGGTCGATATGACAGTGTGTATTTAATAATTTAACTGGCTTTAACCCTTTGCTTTCAATAAAGTTAACAAGTTCTTGTTGTTCGGTGTTCGAATAACATCCTGGATCAATAATTACACATTCTTTGGTTTCATCATGTAAAATATAGGTGTTTTCCTGAAATCCGTTAAATGCAAAATAATCAACTGTAATCATATTGGTTCCAAATTTTGAGTAAAAGTAATATTAATCATCCTTTAATTAAACAAAAATGAAAAGGGAAATACCCATAAAATCTTTATTTTTACTTTTCTAATTAAAGTTGATAAAATAAAACAGATTCAAACACATATTAAGATTTTTGTAGTGCTATTGTTCTTATTACTGACTAATTTTGGTAATGCTCAGTTTTACAATGGAACTAATGTGGGTTTTGGTAAAAACAGAGTTCAGTTTAAAAGTTTTGAATGGAAATTTTATCGTTTTGGTAAATACGAAACCTATTTTTATACAGGAGGAAAAGAGTTAGCTGTTTACACTGCTAAGGCTGCTCAAAAGTATATTGTGGAGCAAGAAGAATTATTTGATTTTGATCTTCGCGAAAATATTCAGTTCATTATTTACAATAAACAATCAGATTTTAAGCAAAGTAACATTGGTTTAGATTTAGAAAACGGAGAAATAGCCGGAGTTACTCAAATAATGGGCTCTAAGGTGTTTATTTATTTTAATGGAACTCACGAAGATTTTGACAGACAAATAAAAGAGGGTATAGCTCAAGTTTTGATTAATCAACAAGTGTATGGAGCTAGTTGGGCTCAAGTACTTAAAAATTCAAGTTTATTAACCTTGCCTGAGTGGTACACAAAAGGTTTAACTTCGTATGTATCAGAGGATTGGAGTCCTGAAATTGAAAACGAGGTGAGAGATGGAATCAGTTCAGGGAAATACAAAAAATTCAACCGATTAACAGACCAACAAGCTATAGTTGCCGGTCGTTCTTTGTGGTCTTACATTGCCGATGTGTATGGTGAAACAGTCATTCCTAACATTCTTTACATGACTAGAATTACTCAAAGTGTAGATAGAGGATTTTTATATGTATTGGGTGTAAATATGAAAACGTTAAGAAAAGAGTGGTTAGAATATTATCAACAAGAATTTGAAGGGTTGAAATTCAATCCTGAGCAATACCAAAAGTTTGAACAATTAAAAATTAAGAAAAAAAGAGAATACAGACAGTTTAAAGCAAGTCCTGATGGACAAGCTTTTGCTTATATAACTGATCAGTTGGGGCAATACAAATTGTATATTTATTATCCATCAAACGACAAAAGCTATAAAATCTATAAACGTGAATTTAAGCTCAACCGAATTAATGATAAATCATATCCTGTGCTAGCTTGGCATCCTTCAAGTGAAGTATTGGCTTTTGTAACCGAAGAAAAAGGGTTGTTGTTGATGCATTATTTTGATATAAATACTGGAGGTATCCAAGAAAAACCTTTGTTTAATTTAGAAAAAGTGCTTGATTTTTCATATTCATCAGATGGAAAAGAAATGGTTTTTTCGGCATTGGCAAAAGGGCAAACCGACTTATACATATATAACATTGGCGCCAATTCGCAAAAGCAATTAACCAACGATAAGTTTGAAGATTTGAATCCAAAATTTATTAAAAATTCTAATCAAATAGTTTTTTCTTCTAATCGATTAAATGATTCATTAACCTACCAACCAAGTGATGAGGAATTGTTTAATCATCAATTAGATATATGGATTTTAGATAGGGATAATAATGAACTTACGAGAGTAACGGAAACTTCTCAGTCTTCAGAAATTCAACCATTTGGGTTGGATACAGCTTTATATTACTTAGGTGAAAAAAATAGTGTTTATGAGCGATACTCAGCTGTTAAAGACAGTTTTATTACTCACATTGATACTGCAGTTCATTATCATCGTTATTACGAAACAGAAACAACAGCGAAATCAAATGTAAGGGGTATTAACGAACATACGATTGACACTAGTGGAAAGGTAACTGAAATTTTGGTGGAAGATTATAAATATCATTTGCTCTATAAAAACATCAATGATACATTAGCTACCAATGAAAATAATATCCAAACTCAAGTAGATACAAACATGATTAAAGTAAATACATTTAATCGCCCTAAGATTGAGTTAAAAACCATTAGTGTTCATAAAGATAGTGTGCTTCCAGAAGTAAATATTGATAAGTATGTCTTTGAAAAAGAAAAACAAAAAGTTCAAAAAAACACAGTGGTAATTGGGAAACCAAAAGAGCAAAAAAAAGACTCTCTGTTAGCTGAATTTAAATTGCCAAACCAACGTAATTATAACTTATCATTCTTTAATGATAATTCTTCTTTAAAACTAACCAACTCTTTTGTAAATCAAGAATATCAAATGTTTACAGGCGGTCCATTTACTGGTCCTGATATAGGTGGAGTGATGAAAGTAGGAATAATTGATTTATTAGAAGATTATAAACTTTTTGGTGGAATTAGAATGTCTTCTGGTTCAAGAGAATATTTTATGACTTATCAAAATTTGGTAAATAGGGTAGATAAGGAGTATACTCTTTTAAGAACTTCATCTGATGCAACAGATGGATTTGATGTATATGGTGTAACTACCAATATGGCTAAATACTCTTTGAAATACCCATTTAGTGAGGTAGCAAATTTTCAGATTTCTACTGGAATTAGAAATGACAGAATTGTAGTAAAATCTATAGACAGGTTTTCACTTACTGCTCCTAATTTTAATGAATATAGAGGAGTATTGAAAATGGCCTATGTTTTTGATAACTCATTACCTAAAATGCTCAATATATACTATGGAACTAAATTTAAGCTGTTTGCTGAATATTATCAGGAAGCATTAGATGATAATGATGGTGATAATGGGAATATGCAAGTAGTTGGTTTTGATTTTAGACATTCATTCAAAATTAGTAGAGAATTGATTTGGGTAAACAGATTAGCAGCCAGCTCTTCTTTTGGAAAGGAAAAGTTAATCTATTATTTAGGGAGTGTTGATAATTGGTTTGACCAAGCAAGTAGTGCACCTCGTTTTATCAATCAAGAAGATATTAACCCCAATATTAACTATAGGTACCAGGCTTTAGCTTCTAACCTTAGAGGTTTCCCTCAAAATGTGAGAAGAGGAAGTAATTTTGCAGTTATAAATAGTGAAGTTAGATTACCTGTGTTTACTTATTTAATCAGACGACCAATTCGTTCAAACTTCATCAAAAACTTTCAGTTAATTGGATTTGGAGATGTTGGTTCTGCATGGGAGGGTTGGGACCCATTCAGTAAGGAAAATAGGGTAGCCAAAGATATTATTGTTGATGGACCACTTTATATTACTGTTTATAAAGATCAATACCCAATAGTTGGTGGTTATGGGTTTGGGGTTAGAAGTACTGTATTGGGTTATTTTTTAAGAGCAGATTGGGCTTGGGGGGTTGAAAATGGTGTGAGAAAAGATAAGCCTGTTTTCTATTTATCACTTAATTTAGATATTTAATGGATTTGATTAAAATCATAAAACAAAAAGCAGCAGATTATAAATCTGAAGTAATTGCTATACGTCGTCATTTACATCAACATCCAGAGTTATCTTTTGAGGAATACAATACAGCTGATTTTATCGAGATTAAGCTAAAAGAATACGGAATTACCAATCGGCAACGAATAGTAAAAACAGGTATTATTGCATTAATAGAGGGAAAAAATCCATCTAAAAAAGTAATTGCTTTACGTGCAGATATTGATGCATTACCAATATTAGAAACAAATAAAGTTGATTATAAATCTATGAATGATGGTGTGATGCATGCTTGTGGTCATGATGTTCATACTTCTTCATTGTTAGGGGTTGCTAGAATATTGAATGAGTTAAAAAATGAATGGGAGGGAACGGTCAAATTGATTTTTCAACCTGGCGAAGAAAAAATACCAGGAGGAGCCTCGTTAATCATCAAAGAAGGTGGTTTGGAAAATCCTAAACCATCTGGAATCATTGGTCAACATGTTTATCCACAATTAGAAGCAGGGAAAGTTGGTTTTAAATCAGGGATGTATATGGCTTCAGCAGACGAGATATATGTGACTGTAAAAGGAAAAGGAGGGCATGCGGCATTACCGCAATTAAATATAGATCCTGTTTTAATCACTTCTCATATTATTGTAGCATTACAACAAATAGTGAGTAGAGCAGCTCATCCAACTATCCCTTCGGTGCTTTCTTTTGGAAAGATTGTTGGAAATGGTGCTACTAATATTATTCCTGATGAAGTGAAACTAGAGGGGACATTTAGAACTATGAATGAAGAATGGCGTGAAGAAGCTCATGTTAAAATGAAAAGAATGGCAGAGAATATAGCCGAAGGAATGGGAGGAAGTTGTGATTTTGAAATAAAAAAAGGTTATCCATTTTTAGTAAATAATGAAAATTTAACTGAAAGATCAAAAAATGCTGCGATTGAATATTTAGGAGCGGATAGCGTAGTGGATTTAGATTTGAGAATGACTGCAGAAGATTTTGCTTATTACTCACATATTTTACCTGGCTGCTTTTATCGACTAGGAATAAAAAATGAAAATAAGCTAATAAATTCAGGTTTACATACATCTACTTTTAATATTGATGAAGATGCCTTAGAAACAAGTATTGGTTTAATGTCTTGGCTGGCAATCAATGAATTAAAAAAGTAAATCCACTTTTTTTCTTGACAAACACTCCTCATTTTTTTATATTTGCTTGATTATGAACTACAAAAGATAAAAATATGGGTAAAGGAGATATTAAATCGAAAAGAGGTAAAATTACTGCCGGAACTTATGGTGTAACTAGAAAAAGAAAAGCCAGCTCAGGATTTGCTGCGATACCAAAAACTAAAAAACAAGTGAAAGAAACATCAGAATCACCAAAGAAAGAACCAGCAAAAAAAACTACCACTAAGAAAACTACAGTAGCAAAAAAGGCAACTGCTAAAAAAAACAGCAGATAAATAGTGAAAATCAACAACAAAAAAGCAGTTTATTTAAGCTGCTTTTTTGTTATGTAAATTATTGCGTCACAAATACAAGGATTACCACAAGTGGGACAGTGGTATTTTTTTTCAATGCTATCTATTTTCCAGTATTGAAAAATAGTAAATATAGGATTGAATCCATTTTTATTCATTAATTGAGAAATGGGGGTGAAAAGTTCTTTTTTCCAGGCAATGTATATGTAGAAAGAAGCAGGAATATTGTTTAAACAGTGCTTTATCAATTTTGAAGCTATTCCTTTTTGTTGATAATTTTCTTTTACAACTAATTGTTTAATGATGCCAATGTTGTTGGTTTCTTCGGTGTTCATTTGTAATGAATCTGTAAAAATATATTGGTTTAAATCTTCAGAAGAACAAGTTATGATTGTGATAAAAGCTATTACCTTCTGTTTGTCAACAACAACAAATCCTTGTTTGTTGTTTTGAGTTAAAAAACTTTCAAAATAACTATAAGTTAAATAATCAATACCAAAAGCTTGGTTGCTCATTTCAGCAATACTTGGTAAATGTTTCTTTTTTAAAGAAATGATTTTCATTACATGGTAAAATAGGCTACCAACAAACCTACAACAATAATGGCAAACTTTTTTAAATGAAATTTATGACCTTCACTGGCTTCAAATAAAATAGTGGTAGATATGTGTAGAAATATACCCACAGCTAAAGCCAATAAAAAATTAATGTTATTTATAATAGAATCTCCAAATTCGTCGGCAAAAAATAAACCAATAGGTGCAGATAGTGCAAATACAATGATAGAAGCTAATAAAGGTGTTCCTTTAATATCTTTTCCAATTAATAAAGTGGAAAGAATAATTGCCACTGGAAGTTTATGTATTAAAACACCTAAAAGTAAAGGGGTGTTTTCATCATGATGATGTGTATTTGTTAAAGCCATACCTTCTACTAAAGAGTGTATGCATAAGCTTAAAAAAATAGTGACAGGAAAATTCCTTTTTTCCTTTTTGTGTATATGTAAATGTCCATGTTCAATTCCTTGAGAGAAAAATTCTAAAAGCAATTGCAAGACAAACCCCAATAAAATAAATAACCCAATAGAAGTACTGTAATTTTTATAGAGTTCTGGAATTAAGTGTAAAAAACAAATAGCTAATAAAAAAGCACCACTAAAAGAAAGTAATAATTTGAAGTTTTGAGATATAGCCGGTTTTTTCCATACAACAATTAAACTTCCACTCAAAGCAATAAAGAAAAGAGTAATGTATGTGTAGAATGAACTCATTGTTTTCTTGCAATTAGAATCAGTCTTTCAGAATCATTTTTCTGAAATGAATCTAAATTATAATTACCAAAGGTAGTTTCTATTTTTAAATTGGCAGCGTCAAAATATCGAATAAAATCTGCTTGACTTAGTACCTTTACTCTTTCTTGAAAGTTAAATGATTGTTTATTATGTTGAAACGAAATATTTTTAATTATAAAATTGTCTTTTATTTTTTTGGTAATATGAAACTTAATTCCGTCAATCAACTTAATTTCTTCTTCTACTATATGTTTAATAACTTTATTCACATTCATAAAATCCATCACTAGAATTCCATTTGATTTTAAAGAGTCCCTAATAGCTTTTATTGCACATAAATCATCTTCATCATTTTCGAAATAACCAAAACTGGTAAACAAGTTAAAAGCCAAGTCGTAATGATTAATTTGTAAAGGAGTTCTTATATCGTTTACATAAAAGGAAAGATTATTAGTTTCAAATTCTTTAGCTTTACGAATACTGTTTTCTGAAAGGTCAAAGGCATCAACTTGAAAACCTAAATTACTCATAGTGATAGCATGTCTTCCTTTGCCACAAGCAATATCAAGTAGTTTTGAATCTTTAGTAGGAGAAACGAAGTTTATTAAATTTTTCACAAAAACTTCAGCCTCATTTTCATCTCTGTTTTTGTATAAAATATGGTAGTATGGTGAATCAAACCAATCTTCAAACCAATTCAGATTATTCTTGCTTTTACTCATAAATTGTTATACTTTTCCGATTGTAAAAATAAAACCATTATTCAGAATAGATGGACATAAGAAGGTTTTTTACTATACTTCTCTTTTTGGTCGGTTGGAATCAGGTGTCGGCACAATTCTCCAAACCTTTTGTAAGTAATTATACGGCAAAAGATTACAATGCTTTTTTTCAAAATTGGGATGCTATCCAAGATAAACATGGTTTAATGTATTTTGCCAATAATTATGGGGTTTTAATTTTTAATGGTAAAAAATGGGATGTGGTAAGTTCTCCGAATGAAGCTATTATTAGAACATTGGCAATAGGCCCTGAAGGTAAAGTAGTTGCTGGGGGGTATAATCAGATAGGAATAATTGAGATAGATGAAAAAGGGAATCCGTTCTTTGTTTCTTTATCAGATCAATTACCGGAAGAAGAACAAAATTTCGGAAGTGTATGGAATATAGTAGTGGAGCCGGGTGTAATATATTTTTCATCCGATCATTTTATCTTAAAATATCAAAACAATGAACTAAAAACCATTATGAAACGTGAGGGTAAACTCTTTGAAAGAGTGAGAAAAAAAATATATACCACTACTTTAGAATATGGACTCGCAGAATTTAAAGATAGTACTATAAATCAATTGCCCGGAGGTGAATTTTTTAAAGAAATGAGGGTATATTCTGTGGCTGCCTGTAGAAATGGATTGATGGTAGTTACAAGAGATAATGGGTTGTATTATTATTCTTCCGATACCATTTATGAAGTGGGTGATGATAAAACAAAAGAAATATTTATTACCAGTCAGCTTTATTCAGCTACGGAATTGCCAGATGGAAATATTTGTTTATCAACATTAAAGAATGGAGCCATAGTTATTAATCAATTAGGTGAAATTCAGGAAATTTTTAATAGTGAATCAGGCGTACAAAATCAAACTTGTTGGAATACATTTCATGATAAACAAGGGAATTTATGGCTTATGCTAGATAAGGGGATAACGAAAATTGAATACAATAGCCCTTTTTCACTTTACAATCAAAATGTTGGAATTGATGGAACCATTATGAATATTACAAGGTTTAATAAAAATCTTTATTTGGCTACATCGGTAGGTTTATATGAAGTGGTTAAAGAAGAAACTCCTTTTGGAGATAAGCTTTCATTTAACTTAAAACCCGAAATTAAATCACAATGTTGGGATTTATTAGAAGTAAATGATAATTTACTTATTGCGACCAGCTCTGGAATTTACACTTTAGACAAAAATGGAAAGATTATAAAAAGAAATAATGATATAGTTTATGCTTTAGAAAAGTCGAACTATTATTCCAATTTAATTTTTGTAGGAAAAGAGAATGAATTTTCCTTTGTAGTTTACAATAATAGTTGGAAAGAATACAAAATTGATACCTTAAAGTACCAGATTAGAAGTATCTATGAAGAATCCGATGAAAATATTTGGCTAGGAACTTATATTGATGGAGCTATAGATATGCATTATAAACTTAATGCTGATTTTTCACCAAAAAAAATTAACCTGAATGCCTATAGTGTAGATCAAGGGTTGTTAGGATATGAAGTAGATGTTTTTACATACGGAAATGATTTAGTATTTAGTACCGATAAAGGGTTGATGAAGAAAAAAGAGACAAGTAATGGAGAGTATCAATTTTATGCAGATACAACATTAGGCAAAATGTTTTCTAACGGAACAAGGTTAATTTACCGTTTACAAGAAGATTATTTGAGTAATATATGGATGTATGCACCTGTTACTGGTGGTAATGAGGAAAGTAGTTTGGGATATATAAAACTTCACAATGGAAATTCAATATGGAATTACGAGCAGTTTAATCGCTTACCACAAGGTATAATTTACGCCTTTTATCCTGAGTTAAATGGAGATATATGGCTTGGAGGGGTAGAAGGTCTGATTAAGTATAATTACCTTAAAAATACAGTAAAGTTTAATAGTATTTTTTACACGCTTATTAATAAGGTCTCTTTAGCTGCAGATTCCACAATTTATAATGGTAGTTTTTCGGTAGAATCTCATTTCTCTGAAATAGATTATGAACATAACTCTATTCAATTTGAGTTTAGCTCCACCAATTTTTTGGATGAAAAAAGAAACCAATATCAATTTTTTTTAGAAGGATTTGATGAACATTGGTCGGAATGGTCATATGATACTAAAAAACAATATACCAATTTATTTGAAGGGGAATATGTTTTTAAAGTACGTTCAAAGAACACCTATAATAACAAAGGAATTGAAGCCTCTTTTAAATTTAAGATTTTACCCCCTTGGTTTCGAACTTGGTATGCATACTCATGTTATTTTATAATATTTATAATTATTATCTGGTTAGTAGTTCGTTTGAGTATTTACCGTTTAAAAGTGGCAAACGAAAAACTAGAAAAAACCATTGAAGAACGTACTCAAGAAATAAGAGAAAAAAATACACAATTAGCCGATGCTTTGTCTGATATAAAAGACAGTATTACTTATGCTAAAAGGTTACAAGATGCTATTCTGCCCAAAAAGGAAGAAATAAAAAAAATGTTCCCAAAAAGTTTTATTTTTTACCAACCTAGAGATATAGTCAGTGGTGATTTTTATTGGCTTTCTCAACAAAAAAATAAAAAAATATTTGTAGTAGCAGATTGTACTGGACATGGTGTTCCCGGTGCTTTTGTATCAATGCTAGGGAACGATTTACTTAACCATATTATCAACGAGAAAAAGGTAGATGACACCTCTTTAATTCTTACTCAGCTAAATCAAGGAGTTTTAAATGCTTTTAAAAGCGATAATGAACAGTTAAGTTCTAATGATGGAATGGATATAGCAGTCGTAACAATAAACGAAAAAAATGAATTAGAATATTCAGGAGCTCAACGTCCTATATTTATTGTAAGAGACAATGAATTAATAGAATTAAAACCTGATAAAAAATCAATTGGAGGTAGAACTAAATATAATTTTGTTTTTGAAAAACAAACAATTGAATTACAGCAAAATGATGTCGTTTATATGTTTAGTGATGGTTTTGCTGATCAGTTTGGAGGTCCAAAAGGAAAGAAGTTTTTAATTAAACAATTGAAAGATTTGTTAGTAAAGGTCGCTAAACTTGAACCTCAAGTTCAAATGGAAATAATTAGTGAAAATTTTAACGATTGGAAAGGACATTTAAACCAATTAGATGATGTTTTATTGAGTGGTATTAAAATATCCTAAAAAATTCTAACTTTATTGAAAATCTGATAGAAACATTGAAGAAACTATTTACATTCATTTTTACTCAAATTATTTTTTTGTTCCATGTATCGGGACAACATAATATCAGGTTTACTCATCTTTCTAATTCAGATGGACTATCACAAAGTGTTGTTAATTGTGTTTTGCAAGACAGCTATGGGTATATGTGGTTTGGAACACAAGATGGGCTTAATAAATATAATGGGTACAGTATTTCCATCATTAAGAATAATCCTCATGATTCTTTATCCTTATCGGGAAATAATATTACTGCGATATGCGAAGATGGTGATTTTTTATGGATAGGGACTAACGAGTCAGGACTTAATCTTTACAATCGTTTTACCAATAAATTTGAGATTTTCCAATACAATGAAAATGATGAAAATTCTTTGATTGATAATGCTGTAAAGAGTATTGTTGTCGATAATAATAAATTGATATGGATTGGAACAGATAATGGTCTTTGCAGTTATGATAAAAAAACAAAAAAGTTTACCAGATACAATCAGGAAAACGGGAGTTTAACAAATAACAGAGTTTGGAGTTTGTGCAATAGTAAAAAAGAGAATGATATTTTAATTGTAGGAACTTATGGCGGGGGAGTCCATTTGTTCAATAAAAAAACAGGAAAATATACACTGATAGCAGATACTAATGAAAATGGGGATTTAAAAATTCCTAAAAGTGACAAAGTAAGGGTGGTAATGGAGGATAGTAAAGGTAATGTTTGGATAGGAACTAATAATGTAGGTTTAATCAAATATGAACCATCTACCCAATCGTATGAATATTTTTTTGAAGGAAACCAAGATGCAAATTTAAGTAGTCCAAGAATAAGAGATATAAAAGAAATGAATAATGGCGATTTATGGGTTGCTAGTTTTGATGGATTGAATATTTTTAATCCAACTACTAAAACATTTTCTAAATATTACAACAAGGAGGAAAACCAATATTCATTATCCAATAACAATGTTCGTTGTATATTTTCTGGTAATCAGGAAAATATTGTTTGGTTAGGAACTGATGGAGGAGGTGTAAATATTTATAAAAAATTAGCAAATAGGTTTAGACACTACCACAAAGATGAGCATAGAAAAAATACATTGAGTGAAAATACAGTTATGGCGATAATGGAAGCCGATGATGGTAAATTATGGATAGGTACATTAGGAGGCGGAGTAGATGTTTTGGATAGGGAAAATAAAAGTATAGAAAATTACCCTTTTAATAAAAATAAGTTACATCATCGTATTTTAGCTATACACCAAGATACAGAAGGGTTTATTTGGCTGGCAAGTTGGGGAGGAGGAGTTAATTTTTTTAACCCTAAAACCAACAACTTTTCATCTCCTTTTGAAGAAAATAAATTATACAATAAAACCAGTATAAGTAACAATACCGTTTTGGATATTGAAGAGGATACATCAGGTAATATTTGGTTCGCAACCCTAAATGGACTTAATAAATTCAACAAAAAAGATCAAACATTTACCAATTATTTTACTACAGATGGTTTAATTAACAATAATGTTAATTGTTTGTATTTCGATAAAGAAAAAAATAGTCTGTTAATCGGAACAAATGATGGACTGTGTGAATTAAATCTCATAAATAATAAGTTTAACAATTTAAACATCAATAAAGAAAATATCGCTATCAACTGTATTGCTAAAGTAGAAAATGAACAGTATTGGGTAGGGACTAGTTTAGGTTTACTTCATTATAATTATAAAGACCAAGAATC
Source organism: Flavobacteriales bacterium (assembly GCA_020635825.1). Lineage (GTDB taxonomy): Bacteria > Bacteroidota > Bacteroidia > Flavobacteriales_E > Vicingaceae > Vicingus. The sequence goes on along the minus strand of JACJZA010000007.1, from coordinate 109,137 downwards.
AAAATGGTTTTATCAAATAGACGGGTTACCCAACGATTATATCTATGGTATTGTAATAGATAAACAGCAAAATGTATGGATTAGCACTAATTTCGGAATTAGTAAATTTAACTATACTAGTAATCAAAAGGAATTTGTTCCTGAGTTTAAAAACTACTTTGAAATTGATGGATTGCAATCCAATGAGTTTAATCAAGGTTCTTATTTTATTTCTGATAACAATGAAATATTTTTTGGTGGAATTAATGGTTTTAATTCATTTTATCCTGATAAAATAATAGATAACCCTCATCAACCTTCTTTATACATTACTTCTTTAAAAATATTTGAAAAAGAAGTTCAATTAGATTCCAATATCTCTCAAAAAAAATATTTAGAATTAAGCTATAAAGACCGATTCTTTTCTTTTGAGTTTGTTGCATTAGATTACAATCTTCCAGAAAAAAATCTTTATTCATGGAAATTGGAAGGGCTGGACGAAACATGGACTCCACCAACTAATAGAAGATATATTAGCTACAATAACTTACCAGGTGGGGATTATGTTCTACGTATTAGAGCTTCTAATAATGATGGTGTGTGGAACAATGATGGAGTAGCTTTAAACATAAGAATAATTCCTCCATTTTGGCAAACTACCTGGTTTTATGTTGTTTGTATTTTATTAGGCATTTTAATAGTATATTTCTATATAAAAATACGAGAGCAAAAATTAAAAGCTGAAAAGCATGTGCTGGAACAAAAAGTCGCTGAAAGAACCCATGAGCTTCAAGAAAAGAACAGAGATATTTTAAGTAGTATTCAGTATGCAAAAAGAATACAAGAGGCAATTTTACCTCCATTGGAAGAAATTAGTAAGTATTTTCCCGAATCATTTGTGCTTTATAAACCTAAAGATATCGTAAGTGGTGATTTTTATTGGTTTGGAGTTAAAAACAATAAAAGCATTATTGCTTCAGTAGATTGTACAGGACATGGTGTTCCTGGTGCGTTTATGAGTATGATTGGTCACAACTTATTGCATCAAATTGTAAACAAAGAAAGTGTAGTAGATCCAGGAATGATTTTGAGAAAGCTTGACAAAGGGGTGGTAAAAGCATTAAAACAAAATGAAATAGATACCAAAGATGGGATGGACTTGGCATTAATTTCTTACGATAAAGAAAATGCTTTGGTAGAATATTCTGGAGCTTACCGACCTTTGTATTTGTATAGAAATAAAGAGTTGACAAAAATTGATGCCAATAAATTTCCAATTGGTGGAGGTAAACAATATGTAGATGTAAAAGATTTTACTACCCACAAAATTGAAATAGAGAAAGATGATGTAATTTATTTATTTTCTGATGGATATGCTGATCAATTTGGTGGTGAGAAAGGCAAGAAAATGATGACTAAAAGATTTCAGGAAATATTGACAATTGCATTAGATTTACCTATGAAAGAACAGCAAGAATTTTTGCATGCAGAGTTTTTAAAATGGAAAGGAAATGTAGAGCAAATTGACGATATTTTGGTAATTGGTATAAAATTTTAAAATTAAATTGAATAACCCTTGTATTATTCATTCAATTTAATATCTTTGAAAAACAGATTTTGAAAGTTGAAGTATAGATAATGAACGATATACAAGATTTTTATAACATGATGGAGAGAGGCAATATAATGCTATCCTTTAAAGGAGAAGTTACCTCGGATTTGTTGACCTCGATACTTCAAATTATGGAGACTAAGATGGAAACATTGGACGAGCCTCCTAAAATCAAAAAAAAGGTCTACAATATCCTTGTAGAATGCTTACAAAACTTATATCATCATATTGACGAAGACGATAAATTGACTGCTCAAAATGAAAAGAGTGCTTTATTTATGATTCGTAAAGAACAAGATGGCGAATATTCTATCATGACCGGAAACTATATTGCTCAAGAAAATGTGAACAATATGAAAGACCGATTAGACAGAATAAATGCTATGGATAAAGAAGAGTTAAAAGATTACTATAAAGAAGTTTTAAATAATGGAGAAATGTCAGCAAAAGGTGGCGGTGGTTTAGGAATGATAGATATTGCTCGTAAATCAGGAAGGAAATTAGAGTATAATTTTGCTCCTGTTGACGATAAGTTCTCGTTTTTTAGTTTAAATGTAAAAGTTGCACAATAAAAATATAAGGAAAAATGGAAGAGTTAATTATAGAAGGAACATCAAAAACACCAACCATTAAATTTAATCCAAGTACTGGATATTTATTGGTAAGAGGTAGATCTATTCCTGAAAATTCAATTGAGTTTTATAAGCCTTTAGTAGATATTTTAGAAGCTTACAACAGTAACTCACAGTCTTCTACTAATGTTGATATTCAACTAGAATATTTCAATACCAGTTCTTCTAAATGTATTTTAGATGTGTTTAAAAAATTAGAAGCCATTAATGCTGGTAATAGTTCAGTAACCATTAATTGGTATTACGAAGAAGATGATGAAGATATGTTAGAAGCAGGAGAAGATTATCAAGCTATTATTAGTGTGCCTTTTAAAATGATTGAAGTAGAAGAAGATTAAAAATTTCTATTAAATATATTTAAAGCCCCAGCATTAGTTGGGGCTTTTTGTTTTAAGTAAAATGAAAAAGAACAACAATGGTAACCTTTAATAAAAGATGCCGTATAAAACCGAAACTTATCTTAATACTTCATGAAAAAAACAATCATCACTTTGCATTTAATGTGCCTTAGCATGTTTGCTTTTGCTCAGGTAAATTTTATGGGTTATTTGCAAGATGAAGCTGGAAAAAGCATGAAGGATATTACTATTAACTTGTATGAAGAAAATAATTTAATTTCTACCGAAACTTGGAGTAAAAAATTCTCTTACGATTTAAAAATAGATAAGTATTACACCTTAGAACTTACCAAAGAAGGTTATATTACCAAACGTATTGCCATTTCTACTTTTGATGGAGATAAAGGAGCAGAGCCTTTTATGTTTGTAATGGAATTACTAAAGAAAAGAAAGGGGATAGATGAATCTGATTTAGATTTCCCATCAGCATTAATTGAGTATAAAAAAAGCAAAGGAAGTTTTAATTTTAATGTACCTTATTCAAAAAGCATTAAAAAGGAACAGGAAGCAGTGTTAGATTCGGTAGAAAATGAAAATTAAAATCCTGATTTTTTCATAAAGACTTTTACCTTTTCGTATTCTGGAGAATCCTTACGGTAGAATTCTAATTTTTCATCAAACATCTTTTCTTTAGTTATATTTTCTTTAAAATAAGCAATTAGTTCATCTTTATCTTTTGGGTCATTAGGTGCAAAGTTAGCATCCATATAATCTTGATTAACGGTTTGAATGTAAAATACATTTTTTCCCATCCAAGCATATTTAGAATACATGTATTTCCCATCTTTATTTTCTACTGTAAATATTATTTCACCTCCCAACATAGTAGCATAAATTCTATATTTATAGGTGTTTTTTAGTTGACTTTTCTCGTTATATTCTCTATGTGAAACACTTAATACTGATTTTGCTATTTTTTCAAGGGAAACTTCTTCTCTTGCACCATTTTCATGAAAAGCAACCCAATCACCAATTAAATCTTTATCTACCTTTAAAGCTTCTTCGTAAGTGCATAATTCCACTTCACCTTGGTAAGGACAGCCCATTAAAAGTAAACTTATAACAATTAGTAAAGGGTAAACAGATAATTTCATCACTATATATGTTTAGTATTATTAGTAAAATTTAAAAATAGATAATATTTTTGATAAAAATAAATGAATGTGAATTTTGATGATATCAGGTCATTTGATGACAAAGAGTATGCCGAAGTTGTAAAAAAACTTTTAAATGAACCTGCATTTGTAAAGGCTGTTCAGTATTTTTTTCCTGATATTACCAAAGAAAAGCTCGAAACAGAATTATCATCATATTCTACAATAGCCGAAATTCAGGGAAATTTTTTCTTTAAAGTTATTTCTAAAATCAAAGAATTATCAATGAAAGATTTATCCTTTTCGGGATTAGATTCATTGACTGATAATACCACACAATTATACATTTCTAACCATAGAGATATTGTTTTAGATTCGGCTTTAATTAACTATGGATTAAACTTAAAGCAATTAAAAACTAGTGAAATTGCTATTGGGAGTAACTTGTTAGGTACACCATGGGTGAAAGATTTGGTACGTCTAAATAGAAGTTTTATTGTAAAAAGAAATATACCTAAGCAAGAAATGTTGGAAGCGTCTATTCAACTTTCAAATTATATTCAACATGTTTTAAAGGTTAAAAAACAATCTATATGGATTGCCCAAAGAGAAGGTAGAGCAAAAGATGGAAATGATAAAACTAATCCCGGATTGTTAAAAATGTTTGTGCTATCTTCTAAAGAAAATTTAATCGATTTCTTTTTAGGATTAAATATTACTCCGGTTAGTATCTCTTATGAATATGATCCTTGTGATGTATTAAAAATTCCTGAACTAATTGCTAAATTTAAGGGTGAAACTTATGTAAAAAAAGAAGGGGAAGATAATTTACATATGGTTACAGGAATAAATGGACAAAAAGGAAATGTTAAGGTGGTTTTTGGAGAAAAACTTAATCAGAAAATTGAGCAACTAAAAGGAATCAACAATAGAAATGAATTACTAAAGAACATAGCTCAAATGATTGATGAGGAAGTTTATAAAAATTATCATTTATGGCCAACTAATTATATTGCCTACGATATTTTGAATAATGTGGAGGAATTTTCCGAAAAATACACTACAAAAGAAAAAGATGATTTTTTAGAATATATAGACGAAAGATTAAAGAAATATAATCTTCTATCTGTTGCTGAAAGTAAAATTAGATTTTTAGAAATGTATGCCAATCCGGTTAAAAATCAAATAACAGTTTTAACTGCCTAATCCGGGTAGCATACTCATTGCTGCGTGGCTCATTTCACTTTGCTCAATTCTGGCGGCTTGCTCTAATGCCCTATTAGAAGCTTCAATCATCGCTTTTTGTATTTCTTCTTTTGATGCACTATTGTATTGAGATTCATTAAAAGAAACTTCAACTATCAATCGATTCCCATTAGCTACTACTTTACAAAGTTGGTTATCCGATTGGCCAATTACTTGAATGGTGTTTAATTTTTCTTTGATGGCATCCATTTGTTGTTGCATTTCACCCATCTTACCCATCATTTTTTTATTTAATAAATTCCCTAACATATTCTACTAGTATTTTTTATTTACGTACACCAATGTTATTATCCAAAAAATTAAGCTGCTTAATGCTATAGCTTTCATTATTATTGATTCTTTCCCAAAAGAAAAATAAGCGATAGCCATTATTGAAATAAGTACAATAACTACTCTAACTTTTATTTTATCTTTTTGTAACAAAACGAGGTAAAATTACTTAAAAATTATTCTTCAATTGTGTATAAGTTGTTAGTCATTTTATCTATAAAATTAAGGTCGTCGTCGAAATAATACCTACCTTTGTGGTAGGTTGAATATGAAATAGTTATAAAATTTTACAGATGAAAAGAATTGTCCTTTTACCGTTATTACTTTTTTTATTTGCTAATACTATATTGGCTCAAAGTTATTTTAATGCTTATAAAAATGGAGAAAAAAGTTTCTCTCTTGAAGATTATAAAACCTCAATTGAGGAGTTTAGTAAAGTTGTGGAACTTAAACCTGATCATGATAGAGCTTTTAATTACAGAGGAATGAGTTATGAGCATGAAGGCGAATTAGAAAAAGCTTTGTCAGATTTTAAATCTGCAGTTTCCATTAAATCAAAAGAAGCAGAATACTACTCAAACTTGGGTAGAATACAGTATAAATTGAATGATTTTGAATCTGCAAATCAAAATTTAACAATGGCTATTGATTATGATAAAAAAATGAATTCTGCATATGAATATAAGGCAAAAGCTTTAATTGCATTAAAAAAGTATGCTGAAGCTATAGAAACAATGGACGATGCTATTAGTAAAAATAGAGAAGCCATAAATTATTACCTCAAAGGTGTAGCTCAAGATAGTTCCGGAGCTTATAAGGATGCGGTGTATAGTTTTGATAGAGCTATATTTTATTCAAAAGATATGATAAATGCATATTTAGGTATGGCTCATGCTCAAATGAAATTGACAGATTATGAAAAATCATTAGAATCGTGCAACAAAGCTATAGCATTAGACGGAAATAATTCAAGCTCTTTTTTAGTAAGAGCAGAAGTCTTTTTAGCTAAAAATTCTCCTCAATCAGCTATCGATGATATTTCAAAAGTTATTTTATTAAACCCGCAAGAAAATAAATATTACATTTTAAGAGGAAATACCTATCAGAAATTAAATCAACACCAAAATGCCATTACTGATTATTCAACGGCAATTAAAAACGAAAAAGATAATTTTTTAATTTATTACCAAAGAGCTAAATCATTTGAAGCATTGTCAGATTATAAATCAGCAATTAAAGATTATGAAGCGATTAAAAAGTTAACTCCATATGATGGTAATGCTTTAAAGTTATACGATGAAGCTAAAAAGAGACTTTATGAATTAAACAAAGAAAGTAATAATCCCGTAGTTGTAATTCTAGAACCATCAGCTACAAATGATGGTAAAATGCCCATTGCAAAAGGAATTGAGAAGTATACTATTAAAGGACAAATAAAAGATGAGAGCAATATAGAATTTATTAAAGTAAATGGTGCTGATGCCAAATATGAAAAAGACTCTTTAAATCCAATTTTTGAACATGAAATAACAGTTAATGTAAATGAGAAAGTTACTATTACTGCTTTTGATATTTATCATAATTCTGAAACTTGGGTATATGATTTTATAGAAACGGAGGTGAATGGTCCTGTTGTGAAATTAATTGCGCCTTATGCTTCAGACGATGGTTCAATTTATTTAGATGCTGATGATCCATCTCTATATGTTGAAGGAATTATTGAGGATGAAAGTTTAATAAAAAGTATCTTGATTGAAGGTGCTACCGCTAGTTTTGTGTTAGATGAATTAAATCCTAAATTTTCTGCCACCATCAATATCATGAATAAAGATAATTTTAAAATTATAGCAGAAGATATTTATGGGAATAAAACAGAAAAAACCTTCACTATTAATAGAGAAAATGTTACTCTCTTAGCAGATAATCCAATGGGAAAAACATGGGTGGTGTTTATCGAAAATTCTAATTACAAAACTTTTGCGAGTTTAGATGGACCTACAAAAGACGTTACGATGATGAAGTCTGCATTTGCTAAATACAAAATTCATAATGTGATACATAAAACCAATATGAGTAAATCTCAGTTAGAGAAATTCTTTTCCATTGAATTAAGAGATTTAGTACGTAGTAATAGAGTAAACTCATTATTAGTTTGGTATGCCGGACATGGTAAATATATTAATGAATCCGGTTACTGGATTCCTGTAGATGCTAAAAGAGATGAGGAGTTCACTTATTTTAATATCAATAATTTAAAAGCAGCAATGCAATCTTATTCTAAATACATAACTCATACTTTGGTTATAACAGATGCTTGTGAATCAGGACCATCATTTTACCAAGCTATGCGATCAGAAACTAAAGATAGAAGTTGTAATGATTGGCAGGCGACAAAATTTAAATCTTCTCAAGTATTTTCATCTGCTGGTTATGAGTTGGCTGTAGATAACTCTCAGTTCACAAAAACTTTTGCGAACACTCTTACAAGTAACCCTAATTCATGTATCCCAATTGAAACCGTAGTTACAAAAGTAAGCACTGCTGTTTCTAAAAGTGGTTCAAATCAGAAACCTAAATTTGGTAAAATAGCTGGTTTAGAAGATGAAAATGGCACCTTTTTCTTTATTAAAAAGTAGAATATGATTTTTTTTAAAAATATTACCGGCAAGAGTTTTTTCTTGTCGGTTCTTTTTTTTATTTCTATTGCTGTTTGTGGTCAAAAATATCATTTTGATACCTACAGTGTAAAAGAGGGATTGGCACAATCTAGTGTTTATTCAGTAAAACAAGATAAAAATAGTTATTTATGGATAGCTACGGCTAGCGGATTATCTAAGTTTAATGGAACTAATTTTATAAATTATACAACTGAAGATGGATTAGCTGATGGAGCAGTAAAAACGATTTATATAGATCAAAATGAAGTGGTGTGGATAGGTCATGTTGATGGAGGTATCTCTAGAATAAAAAATGATAGCATCGAAATTGTACTACAAATGAGTGCAGATATTACTTCGTTTGAAGAAGATAATGATGGGAATTTATGGATATCATCATTTAAAGGAGGGGTTACTAAAATATCAAACCCAAAAGCATCTAAAAATGAACTAAAGTTCAAACAATTTAAAGGGCAAGAAGGGTTGAGTGATGTAGTTTTTCAAATTCTAAAATTAAGTGATGGAAAGGTTTGCTTTATTACCGATGTAGGAGTAAAATATTATTCATCCCAACAAGAAAGCTTTAAAAAATTAGAGATAAAAGATATGCCATCTTACTTTCAGATTATATGCATGTTTGAGAGTAAGGAAGGTGATTTATGGTTTGGCTCCTATAATGGCGGTGTGTATGAATTTAATAAAAAGAAAAACAAACTTAAAATTTACGATGTAAGGGATGGTTTAGCACATAATTGGATTACTTCATTTTATCAAGACTCTAAAAATAATATTTGGGTTGGAACTTGGGGAGGAGGGGCTTCAAAAATAACACCAACTAGACATCTTGTTACTATTAATCAATTTAAAGGTATTCCTGATTCAAAAATAAGATGTATTTCAGGAGATAGAGAAGGGAATGTTCTTTTTGGAACCAAAGAAAATGGACTAGCCGTTTTTAAAGGTAGTCAGTTTGTTTCTTTTTCTGAGACAGAAGGCTTAATCAATAATCAAGTCTGGGCTATACTTACTGATAATGAAAATAAAACTTGGGTCGGCACTAATAAAGGAATTTCAGTTTTAAAAGATTTTAAAACTATATACCAATATAATGAAGGAAAAGGTCTTCCTTATGAAGAAATCAGATACATTAAACAGGATAAAAATGGGGCTATTTGGATTGGAACATGGGGAGGAGGAGTAATGCAATTAAATTCTCGTAGTAATCGATTTGAAATGAATTACAGAATTAATTCATTTATGTATCAACCATTAATTACTGCATTAGAAGTAGATAAAACAAATAATTTATGGGTAGGAACAACAGACGGATTAGTTTATTATGAAATTAATAATCAATTAGTTGATAGATTAACTCAAGATCATGGATTGGGAGGGAATGACATTACAGCTATTTATGCAGATTCTAAAAATAATGTATGGGTAGGTGCAAGAGGTAAGGGAATTTCTAAAATTACTGGATCAAAAATAAAAAATGAAAAACTGGATGTAAAAATTACACCAACTTGTTTTATTGAAGATAACAAAGGAAATATTTGGATTGGAACTGAAGGTAAAGGTGTTTTAGTATTTGACGGAAATAAAATAATATCTGAGTACACAGTAAAAGAAGGTCTTTTGTCTGATTATATATCTCTTTTAAATATTGATAATAATGGGAATGTTTGGGTAGGGACAAATAAAGGGCTTAATAAAATTGATTTAAACTCAGGGCAGTTTTATTCATACTCACAAAAGATGGGATTTGTTGGTATAGAATCTAAAAATAATGCTACCTCTAAAAGCAAGAATGGAGATTTATGGTTTGGAACTATTGGAGGAGTTATTAAGTTAAATACGGAGGAAATTAAAGAAAATACCCTTGCTCCAATTACACGAATAACTAGGTTTAGAGTAAATTTAGAAGATAGACCTTTAACTGAAGGTGCTAAATTAAGTTACAGAGAAAAATCTATTACTTTTGATTACAATGGTATTTGTCTGACGAATCCTGATGAAGTTTATTATCAAGTAATGCTAGAAGGAGCTGATGATGATTGGCGACCATTAACCAAACAAACTTTTGTAACTTATTCTCCTTTGCCTCCCGGTAATTATAATTTTAAAGTAAAAGCATCTAATAATAATGGCGTTTGGAATAAAGAACCTATTACTTTTCATTTTGAGATAACTCCACCTTTTTGGCAACAAACCTGGTTTATAGTTTTATGTGTTATCGTTATTGGAGGAAGTATATTTATTTTTATTAAATATCGAGAAAAGCAACTTATTAAAGAGAAAAAAATATTAGAAGAAAAAGTTCAAGAACGAACTGAAGAAGTAGTTCAAAAAAGTGCTGAAATAGAAAGAAAAAATAAAGATATTATTGATAGTATAACTTATGCAAAACGAATTCAAGATGCGATTTTGCCTTCCAATGAAATGTTTACCCAACAATTAAATCAGACCTTTGTTTTATTTAAACCTAAAGACATTGTAAGTGGAGATTTTTATTGGATGAGTACAAAAGATAATATTTCACTTTTTGCTGCTGTAGATTGCACAGGGCATGGTGTTCCGGGAGCATTTATGAGTATTGTGGGGTATAATTTATTAGATAAAATAGTAGGAGAATATGGTATTACTCAACCTGCGGAAATCTTAAATCATTTAAATAAAGGTGTAGAGTCCACACTTAGAAAAGAATCTGAAAAATATGATATCAAGGATGGAATGGATATTACTTTGTGTGCTTTTAATAGAGAAACTTGTGAGTTAGAATTTGCCGGAGCTTATAATCCTCTTTATATTGTTTCAAAAAATGAATTGCTCAATGAAAGAAATGAGCCTTTAGAAATCAATATGAAAAATGATAATGGAATTAATTTATATGAAATAAAAGCAGATAGATTTCCAATCGGTAGTTTTTCGGAAATCCAAAAAAAATATACTAATAATGTCATCAAACTTTCACATGGCGATACAGTTTATCTTTTTTCCGATGGTTATGCTGACCAGTTTGGTGGACCACATGGTAAAAAGTTTAGATACAAACAATTTAAACAATTGTTATTAGATATGTATGATAAATCAATGGAAATACAACAAGAGCTTTTAAATCAGAACATTGAAGAATGGAAAGGAGATTTAGAACAAATTGATGATATCATTATAATAGGTAGTAGGTTGTAAATTCATAACTTTGCCGAAAAATATCTATGTCAGCAATAAGAATTACAAAAGAATTTGATTTTGAGATGGCTCACGCCCTTGTTGGTTATGATGGGCCTTGTAAAAATATTCATGGACATTCCTACAAACTTAAAGTGACAGTAAAAGGGAATGTGAAAAATAATACTTCAGATTCTGATGAAGGAATGGTGGTAGATTTTGGTATCATTAAAAAAATTGTAAAAGAGTTAATCGTTGATAAATATGATCATGCTTTGGTTTTAAATCAAAAAATGAAAATTGAAGAAACTCAATTTAACTTTATGAACAAATTAATTATTGTTCCTTTTCAACCAACTTGTGAAAACCTTTTACTTCATTTTGCCGATTTAATTAGAGAAAAATTACCAAGCCAGATAGATTTAACTTATCTCTTTTTAAGAGAAACACCAACTTCTTATGCTGAGTGGTTTACAGAAGATAATTAAAACAGACTTTTTAATCTTCCTGATTTTTATCATTTTTGTTCCATTAATAAAATGCTTAAATTCGTTTATATGAATGATATAGAATATAAATATCGATGTAAAATTGAATTAAAGCGTAATCCTGAATGATTGGCAATAATTTTCTATAATCATTTTAATAATTAATTAATTAAATTATGCCACGATATCATAAATTAGGGAATATCCCTAAAAAAAGACATACAATATTTAAAAGTCCAGAAGGAAAATTTTATTACGAAGAACTTTTTGGAACTATAGGGTTTGATGGTATGTCATCATTACTTTATCATACTCAAAGACCTACACAAGTAAAAGAAGTTCTAAAATCATATTCTGTAGAACCTAAAGCTGCGATCGAAAAAAATATGAAGTCATTAAGCCTTAAAGGATTTAAGGTGGAATCAAAAGATGATTTTCTAGAAAGTAGAGTTCCGGTTTTATTTAATTCAGATTGTACTATAGTATTATCTTCGCCAAAAAAATCATTAACAGATTATTTTTATAAAAATACCGATTCTGATGAAGTAATCTTTATTCATAAAGGATCCGGTAAACTAAGAACATATTTAGGAAATATAGATTTTGAATATGGAGATTATTTGATGATTCCAAGAGGAATGATTTATCAAATTTCTTTTAACACAGAAGATAATAGATTGTTTATCGTAGAATCAAAAAGACCGGTATATACTCCTAAGAGGTATAGAAACTGGTTTGGACAACATTTAGAACATTCTCCATTTTGTGAAAGAGATATACATCCCCCGTATGAACTGGAAACTTACGATGAAAAAGGTGATTTTATTCTTAAAGTAAAAAAGCAAGATATGATGCATGAATATCTTTATGCAGCACATCCATTTAGTGTAGTAGGATGGGATGGATACAACTTTCCATATAAATTTTCTATACACGATTTTGAACCAATAACTGGTAGAGTACACTTGCCACCTCCAATTCATCAAACTTTTGAAACAGATGCTTTTGTGATTTGTTCTTTTGTTCCAAGGTTGTATGATTATCATCCGGAAGCTATTCCGGCACCATATAACCATAGCAATATTGATTCAGATGAAGTATTGTATTATGTGGATGGTGATTTTATGAGTAGGAATAACATCGAACAAGGTCAAATTACACTTCACCCAGCTGGTATTCCTCATGGGCCTCACCCTGGTGCAATGGAGAGAAGCATTGGTCAAAAAGATACTCAAGAATTAGCTGTGATGGTAGACACTTTTAAACCATTAAAAATTACACAACAAGCATTAGATATTCAAGATGGAGATTATTACCAATCTTGGCTTGAACATTAAAAACTAAAAAAGAAAAATATTATGAGCGATATAAAAAATGTAGACTACGGTCTTGAAAAAATATTCGAAGGTGCACAAGATTTCCTTCCATTGTTAGGTACTGATTATGTAGAATTTTATGTAGGTAATGCTAAACAAGCAGCACATTTCTATAAAACAGCTTTCGGGTTTCAATCTTTTGCTTACAGAGGGTTAGAAACTGGTAGTAGAGATACTGTGTCATATGTAATAAAACAAGATAAAATTAAATTGGTATTAACTACACCACTTAATTCTAAACATCCAATTAACGAACATATTGTTAAACATGGAGATGGAGTAAAAGTAATTGCCCTTTGGGTAGAGGATGCTAAAAAGGCTTGGGAAGAGACTACTTCTAGAGGAGCTAAATCTTATATGGAGCCAACCGTTGAAAAAGATGAACATGGTGAAGTTGTAAGAGCAGGTATCTACACTTATGGAGAAACAGTGCATATGTTCGTGGAAAGAAAGAAATATGATGGTCCATTTTTACCGGGTTTTGTTAAATGGGAGTCTGAGTATAATCCAGAGTCACTTGGGTTAAAATACATTGACCACATGGTAGGAAATGTAGGTTGGGGAGAAATGAATACATGGGTAAAATGGTACGAAGATGTAATGGGTTTTGAAAACTTTTTATCGTTTGATGATAAACAAATTCATACTGAATACTCAGCATTAATGAGTAAAGTGATGAGTAATGGAAATGGTCGTATTAAATTCCCAATTAATGAACCAGCAGAGGGTAAAAAGAAATCTCAAATTGAAGAATATCTAGACTTTTATGAAGGTCCAGGATGCCAACATATTGCTGTTGCGACCAATGATATAATTTCTACCGTGAAAGGAATGAGAGCTAGAGGTGTTGAATTTTTATCTACTCCACCAGATGAATATTATAAAGCAGTTCCTGAACGTTTGATGGCTCATAATCATCAATTAAGAGAAGATATAGAAACACTGAAAGGGTTAGGAATTATGATTGATGCTGATGAAGAAGGATATTTATTACAAATATTTACTAAGCCGGTAGAAGATAGACCTACTTTGTTTTTTGAAATTATTCAAAGAATGGGAGCTAGAGGCTTTGGTGCTGGTAATTTTAAAGCATTATTTGAATCTATAGAAAGAGAACAAGAGAAAAGAGGTACGCTTTAAATTTTTACTTAACTTTACAAAAACATTAAAAACTTGTATTATGAATAAAAAGAAATTAATAGCCATAGCAATAATTGCTTTTCTAGTTATATTGCCATTTCAACCAGCTTATATTTCATTTTCTCAAGATAATGAAGTATTGCAAGCTTTGTCTATGGCAGTTGTAATAATAGGTTCCATTGTTGCTATTTTAATGTTTAATAAAGGTGCTGAAGAAACACACCATTAAGTAAATTCAATAATTTGATATAAAAAAAAGCCTCAACATTTGTTGAGGCTTTTTTATGTAGTATATAATTAAGGATTATTGCTTAACAATTTTCTCTGTTTGAATTGTATTTCCATCACTATCAACAACCTTAATAAAATAGATGCCTGAATTTAATGTTTTAAAAATATTCAATTGATAGGTATTAATATTTTTACTCATATTTAGTTGTTCAGTTTTTATTTCTCCAATAACATTAGAGTATACAATTGTATAGATTTCATCATTAGGTTTATTGATATCAATAAATAATTTCTCTCTACTTGGATTAGGGTACAACTCAACAATAGTATTATCATCATTTTTTACTGCTATGATTTTAGAATACTCATATTGACCGTCAAAATCTATTTGTTTTAAGCGATAATAATTAACCTTAAATCTAATATTATCATCAAAAAAATCATAATTAATAGTGTTATTAGAATTTCCATTACCATCAATAATTCCAATGTCTTCAAAATGACTTCCATCAAAAGATTTTTGAATAATAAAATAATCATTATTAATTTCAGACTGAGTTACCCATCTTAGTTTGTTACCTTCTTTATAATTGTAGCCTTCAAAAGATACAAGTGTTACAGGTAAGATACCAGTAGCAGTCCATCCTGTTACTGTAAAATCACATTGGTCACCTCCCCATCCATCAACCATTAAATAATAGTCGTTACCAATTGTTAATCCAGTAGCAGTAACAGTACCATCTGCGGTACTCCATGGATTCCAACAGTTAGATACAGATGAAAGAGATGTGCAACATCCATTCACATCTGTTGTTACATCAAAAACTTCTGCTTGAATACCATCATTAAAATTACAATTAGTAATGTTTGTAAAATTAAAAGTTTCAGTAGTGGCTGCTGCGGTAAATACATACCATGAATTATTTTCTATTGAACCACAGAAACTTGTTCCAGGATCATCATAAGAATAGATATTAGATGTAGAACTTGACCATGAACCAGCACCTTGTGTTAAAACTGCTGGGTCTGAACACCAATCGTTATTATTTAAGTTGCCACATGGTCCTATAACTGGGCAAGCTCCACAGGAACCACCACAATCAACACCTGTTTCTGTACCATTTTGAATACCATCACTACAAGATGGGGGGGGGCACGCAGCACAACTTATTGTTGCTGCCCAACCGCTACTTTGAGCAGAACCGTCTGAATCCCATTCAATTGTTAAACAACCTGAATTTGCAGTAATTGTTCCTCCATTTGGCAGAGAAGTACCTGCGTATGTTCCAATTAATGAAGCAGAAGTAGAGGCACCATTATAAATATTTAATTCATCACAACATGATTCAGTATTAAAAGCAGAAAAAGTCATTACTAAACATTGACCAGCAACACTTGAACAGTATGTTTGAAAGTAATACTCATTTGCTGAATAGTTCCCGCCAGCTCCACCTGTATCATAAAAATTCCCAGAACAAG
Source organism: Flavobacteriales bacterium (assembly GCA_020635825.1). Taxonomy (GTDB): domain Bacteria; phylum Bacteroidota; class Bacteroidia; order Flavobacteriales_E; family Vicingaceae; genus Vicingus. The sequence goes on along the minus strand of JACJZA010000007.1, from coordinate 93,347 downwards.
CAGTAACTGGAGGTGGGTCTGAACTAACACATACATCAAAGGTTGATGTTTGTCCACCAGTAGATGTGTAGGTATATACTCTAATATAGTAAGTAGCACCAATGGTTAAATTGCTCGCAGTACTAGAATTAGCATCGCTACAGTAAAGTTGAGTTAGTGAACCGCATGAGCCAGAGTATAAAACGTGATACATATCTGTGGTTGAGCCTGCTACATTTAGTAAATCTACATAGTGCTTTGTTGAAGTAGCAACAAAAGAAAACCATACATCATCATCATCAGTACCAAAACATGTATTACCATCTGCTGAACCAGTTGCTGCAGATATAGTTCCGGCAGTAGTAAAAGTACAAGTATTATCAGTATTTACAGTAACAGCTGTAGCTCCTGCACATTCATCGTTTGCAGGAGGTGGGGGGCAACTAACAATATCTAAATCAAATGCAGTACATTGAGGAGTTGGATTTGTTGAAACAGTTATGTAGTAAGTAGTTCCAAAAGTAACATTAAATCCTGAGATTGAAGGATTACCACTAGAATTAGTATTACTTGCTAAACAACTTGCTCCACCAATATTTGGGCAATCATCTGTAACAAAAACACCTACCCATGTTCCGGTATTGCTAAGATTAATATTTACACATTCAGTAGTGTTAGGTGTCCAGGCTATTACAATATCATCTCCATTCATATAGGATGAACCACAGGCATCACCAGAATCATAATCATCACCAAATCCACAAGTAGTTCCAGAGCCAGAGTAGGTAGTTGTATTTATAGTAGCATCAGGTATACATGTAGGAGGTGCTGAACAAGATCTTGAAATTGTAAAAGTACCTGTTGTTGTAGATGATGTGCTATAATGTGCAATATAAACATAATAGGTTACAGCATTGGTTGTCGTAAAAGTATATGATTCTGTTCCATCAGTGAATCCGGCATCTCGACAAACGATATTAGTTAAAGAACCACATGCCCCACTAAATACTACCATTTCATGATCCCATCCACCACTTGCTGTAGCCGAAATAGTTGTAGAACCTCCGTCACCAGTAAATGTGTACCATACACCATAGCTACTAGCGCAACTTGCAGGGTCAGATACATTGGTACTTCCTACAGTTGTTCCTGCCAAATTTGTTGTACCACAAGGCAAAGCTGTTGCTCCTGTACATAAATCATTAGAAGGAGCACCACCACCTCCACCACCAGGTGGAGCAGGAGTAGCACTAAAAGTTAATTGCCATGCATTTATAAAACCAGTATCACCACCGGTGTCATCAGTAACGCATAAATTCCATGTTCCATTCGCATTCTGACCATTATTTGCATCTCCGAGGTCCCCTTCTGGGATATATGTATTAGTAAAGGGAGCAACACCTCCTGTAACATTTCCTGCTGCACCTGACATATCAAAAACAGTATAAGGCCCTGCATTATTAGCTGTACCACTACCGTAATTAGAACCACTTCCACCATTATCAGTACTAAGCTCAATTCTGGTACCATCAGGTGCAACTAAATAGATATCTAAATCTGAATCCCAAGTATGATTTATTTTAATGGTAACGGATTGTAGCCCATACGTACCATCAATTATACCAACACCAGTTACACTAATTGGAGAACATACTTCACTACCTGCATCAGGAATTGTTACATTCGTACCTGTATTAAAAGTTTGAGATTTAACTAAGAAACTTACATGTAATAAAATAGAAGTTATAAATAAAATCTTTTTCATTTTTTACTGATTTAAGTTTTGAACTGGAGTTTTTGTAAGGAAGTAATTTACTCCAAGCTTATCAAACTCTGAAATTAAATCATCTCTTTGCATTTGATGATTATAAATAAGTGTAAATAGATATGTCTCTTTATCAAAAAAAGCTAAATCTATTTTTTCGAAATACCTTTCTAAGTTTTCTTTTAAAGCAATTATTGTTTTAAAATCATATTGCTGTACAGAAAATTTTACAGTATTTGTTTCCCCTGGTTTTAAAACCCTGTCAAAGTAAGTCTGTTTGCTTTTATTGACAGTTCTGTACTCAAACACATCTCGCTCTAATTGTATGTTGTTTTGAGAAAAACCAAAAAAAGCCAATGAAATAAATAATAATGTTGTAGTTAATTTTAACATTTGAATTTAGTTTTATAATCAACATGACGCAACTATAGTATAAAAGTTGCTTTAATAAGTTAAATAATTTGTATAAGAATTATGTTAATGTTATAAAATTACTAAAAATATGTGTAGATAGCTAGTATTACTGAGAATGTTATAAACATAACATAAGTAAAATATAACTATAAAAAAAAGAGGATTGAATATTCAATCCTCTTTTTTAGAAATATTATTTAATACTTAAGGCCATTTAGGAATGTCTTCATTCGTCCATAGAACACCCCACTGTACTTCGGTTAAAGCATCATTTTCAAACCAAAAGTTAATACTAGAGGATAAAATAGAAACCACTTTCTGATTGTCATCCAACATTTCTTCTTCCATTTCTCCTAGTTCTTCTTCACTAACTAATTCTTTCAATTCAGCTAAAGAAATTCCTTTAATGTTTTTACCATTAAAAACCATTTCATCAGAATTAGCAGCAATGCTCATTAATCTCCAATCATCTTCTTCATCAAAAGAGAAAGAAAGATCCATTTCATCATAATGCCAAACTTCAACAAAATATTCATCCTCATCATCATCTTCATTGGCGCTTAATTGCTCAATTTCTGTAGGTTCACCTAATGTTTTCTTTAAGGTTTCTCTATAAATTCCAAATCGAATATCATTTAAACCTTTTCCGATTTTAATTACTTGCGGAGTGTTCATTTTAAAATAGCTTATTTAATATTTAGTTTGTTTTTCATTTCTTTTGATAATGCATCTTTATGAATCATAAAATCAATGGTTTTATATTTCACGTAAGCTTCTGAAGCATAAAAATATCCGTCTGCATCATTTTCTGTTCCCCATGAATTTTTTACAATGTAGTATTTATTTCCTTTTTGATCTTTTACTATTCCTGTAATATGCATTCCATGGTCATCTTGGGTTTCGTAATTATCAAATGCATTTTGACGCATTTCTTGAGTGATTTTCTTTTCTTCTACTGGCTCATCAAAAGCATTGCTTATTTTTTCTGCACCGGCATCGCTAAAATGTTTGTTGTCTTTTCCTTTTACTTTTATGGTTGCCTCATCCTCAGGTACTATCGCTAAACCATTAGAAAATGAAAATCCTTTTTCAGAAACATCACTTCCCCAAGCTACAGAATAACCTTTCATTACAGCATCATTCATTATTTGTTCCATTTCATTTAAAGGAACATTGTAAACATCACCAAATCCCCAGTTATCAGGAACTTCTAACACAAAAGTTTGGTAAAAAGGATGGTGAGTAAATGAACCAATTGCTATATAATCATCCATATTTAGTCCTAAACTGGCAGCATAACTTTTGGGTGTATATTTTTTACCTTGAAATTCAAATTCCGCTGGAATTTTCCCTAAATAAGCATCTAAAACTCCTTCTATTGCAGTTGTCCATGAAGTAGTAAGTTTTCTCTGTGGATTTTTTACAATTTGTTCTACCATGGCTCTCAATACAGCATCCATTTCAGCATGATTGTGTTTATCTTCTCCATAATTTAATCCATTGTAAATTTCTTCCGGAACAATACCGTATTTTTTTACAATGTGAGGGATATCGTGGAAAGCACCTCCAGCGGCAAAATTAAAATTACCGTGCATTCTCACATAAGTAATTGCTTTTTCTAAATAAGCATTTCTTACAATAAACATTTCAGACAATGAAACAGGCTTTTTCCCATTTCTGATAATTTCAGATTCTAAAAATGAAAGTGAAGAGAAAGACCAGCAAGTTCCGGTTCTTCCTTGGCTTTGTACATCTAAAGCTTCAATATCCTTAACAACGGTAAAGTAATAATGACCGTCTTTTTTGTTTTTAATGGTGTCGTTTTGAGCAAATAATCCATTAATAGATACTGCTAATGATAATAATATGGTAAGTTTTTTCATGTGTTATAATGATTTTTTCCAGCAACGTTTTCTCTTGTGTTGGATGTGTTCGTAATTTTTCCAGTTTTGAATAGCTTTTTGATTGGTTTCAAAAATACCTGTTGTTTCTACCTCAGTTACTCCGTATTTTTCCATAACAGTTTGTAACTCATTAATTAAAATGGCAGCGACTCCTTTACCTTGGTAATCAGGTAAAATACCCGTTAACATCAAGTCAACAACTTTTGGATGTTTTAACGCTTTTTGCAAATGATACCAACCGAATGGGAATAATTTACCATTGGCCTTTTGTAATCCTTCAGAAAGTGATGGTAAACCAACAATAAAGGCAACAATATTATTATCACTATCAAAAATAAGTTTTACAAATTGAGGATTTAACATCATCAAATATCTATTTACGTAGTAGTTAATCATTTCTTTATCCAAATGAACTACACTAAATAAATCCTTGAAAGCTTCATTTAAAATATCAAACAATTGAAAAGCATAGGGTTGAAGTTCACTTGTTTTAGTAAAACTTTGAACTCTTAATCCGTTTCTAGTTTTAATTACTTCGGCTACACGCTTAGCCTTTTCAGGAACTCCTTCTAAAAATAAACGAAATTCTATCCAATCTACTTCTTTTTCAAAACCTAATTCTACTAAATGGTTTTGATAATAGGGTAGGTGATATTCTGAAGCAGCAGATGGTAAATGGTCAAATCCTTCAACCAACATGCCTTGGTGATCTAAATTAGTAAATCCTAATGGTCCTTGAACAGATGTCATACCTTCTAATTTCAACCATTCTTCAGCAGTATTGAAAAGAGCTTTACTTACTTCAATGTTATCTATAAACTCGGCTCTTGTAAATCGGCCAATTTTTTCTCCTATCTTTTCATTGTATTTTTCATTGATGATGGCACCAATTCTTCCTACACATTTTCCATTCTTGTAAGCATTCCAAAATTTAGCTTTACAAAAACGAAAAGCAGGATTAAATTCAGGTTTTAATGCTTTTATTTCATCTTTTTTGATAGGAGGAACCCAAAATTTGTTGTCTTTGTATATCTCAAACTGAACGTTCACAAAGTTTTTGAATTCTTTTTCTGAATTTACTTCTCTTACTTCAATTGTCATTTTCAATAAAAATAGTCTTTCAAATGTAGTGCTTTATTCTTCAACTTTTTCCATTTTGGAATTTAACACTATTTCTTCAATCATTTTTTCTAGTTCTTTTAATTCTTTTGGAGCACCCATACGGTCAGTAATGGTTTTGTTTTGCTCCTCTATAACAACCTGAATAATACAAGTAGGTATATCTGTAGCTTTTGAATCGTATTTCGATTCTAATTCAAAAAAATTAGTAGATTTTATTTGTTCTTTGATTAAGTGAATTTGTTCATCACTAATTTGTCCTTTATAATGACCTTCAAATTTCACAAAACGTTTCCCTGTGAAATCTATAGTTCCGTCAGAAAAAAGTTCAAATGAATAAACAGGGCACTGTCCGTAGCAAGGTGTTTTACTCATGCTAACAAACAAATGAGGGGCTAATGGAGTTTCAGTAATTTTGGTTTGTTTGCACGAGACAAATACAAAGAGCACAACCATTATTTTAAGAGAAATATTCATTATTTTTTATTACGTTGCTGCTGAATTTGTTGAGCTTCTTTCATTTTTTGCTCCAATTTAGCTGCAAACCCTGATTTTTTCTTAGGTTTTGCTTTGTTAGCTTGTAATTTTGCTAGAACTTTATTCTCATCAACAATCCATTTACGAATAACAAACTGTTGTGCAATTGTAATAACATTTGCGATTAAATAATAATAACTCAATCCTGCTGCGTAACTATTAAAGAAGAACAACATCATTACAGGCATTAAGTAGGTCATTATTTTCATTTGACTTGCCATAGCACCATCCATTCCTGCTCCTGAGGTCATCTGACTATTTGCTTTAGTATAAAAAATCATAGAAATAGCCATTAATAAAGTAAACAAACTCACGTGATCTCCATATAATGGTATATTAAAACCTAAATCATAAACTGAATCATAAGTTGATAAATCTTCAGCCCAAAGAAAACTTTGTTGTCTTAAATCGAAAGTAGCAGGAAAAAAACGGAACAATGCAAATAAAATAGGCATTTGAATTAACATTGGTATACATCCAGCAAGAGGATTTACTCCGGTTTGTCTATATAGTGCCATTGTTGCTTGTTGCAACTTCATTTTATCGGTAATCTTTTCTTTTAAAGCATCAATTTCAGGTTTTAAAACCCTCATTTTTGCACTACTTAAATAGGTTTTCCATGTAATAGGAAAAAGAACCAATTTGATAATAAAAGTCAACAATAAAATAACAATCCCTATGTTCATACCGGTTTGGTTAAGCATAGCAAATGCTGGTCTCACTAAAATGGCATTTACCCATCCAAAAATTCCCCATCCATAGTTCATGGTTTCATCTAAGCCAATTTCCATGTCTTTTAAAATTTCATATTTGTTTGGTCCAAAATAAAATTGCATTGGAAAAGACTCTTGATTACCTCCATTAAAAGGAATGGTAAGAGCTGTTGACATTCCTTGAACGTAGTTAGAACTTTGTGCTAATTCGGTTGTTTTTATTTTTCCGTCAGTATTTAAAAAAGGTTCACCTTTACTAATCAATGTGGAATTGAAGTATTGTTGCTTAAACATAATCCAATCTACGGAAGCCTCAAGTGTTTCTTCTTCAAATTTCATTTCATTAATGTAATCAACCTCACCTTTGTTGTATCGATAATAAATGGTGCTTTTTTGTTTTTGATTTTCAATGGTTTTCTCCTGATTAGGAGTTAACATACTCCAATTCATAAATAAATTAGAGTGGGGTGAAAGCATTTTGTCAAATCCATAAGTATTAATTGTGTAATCTAATAAATAGGAATTTTCTGCTAATGAATAATTAAATTCAATGTATTGATTTTTATCATTACTATATAGTCTTAATGCAACAGATGAAGCTGTTTGATTATGAACTTCAAAAAATAAATTTTCAGTATTTATTTGTCTGATACTGTTTCCGCCGGTAATACCAGGAATGGTTAATTCTAAATTAAATCTTGATGAATCCTCATCAAATAAAATTAAAGGAAGTGAATCGTAAGTATGAAATTCTTTTAGTTCAACAGAAGAAACTCTACCACCTATGTTGGTGAAAGTAATTTTAACTTTTTCATTTTCTAATGTGAAATCTTTTTTTTCTCCTTTACTAGCATCTACAAAAGGGCCATATTGGGCTAATAATTCAATGTTTTGTAATGAATCATTTAATATGTTTTGTGTGCTATCTGTAGTTTTTGATTCTTCTATAACAGTTTTGTCAGCAGGGTTAGATTCAATTGATTTATCGTCCTTTAATTGCTCTGTTTTTTTTGATTCGGCAATTCTTTGCTTTTCAAGTTCTTCTTCAGATGGGCTTGTTATGTAGCTAAATACCAATAAAATAACACCAATAATAACAAGGCCAATTATGGAGTTTCTGTCTAATCCTTTTTTACTCATTTAATTCTATTAATTGTTTAAAACCGCAGTGGTCTTTTTAGATTCTTTTAATTGAAGTGTTGCTTTTACAAAGTCAACAAAAAGTGGGTGAGGTTTGGTAACTGTACTTTTGTATTCAGGATGGAATTGAACCCCCACAAACCAAGGGTGATTAGGAATTTCAACAATCTCAACTAAATTGTTTTCAGGATTTATTCCGGTAGCTTTCATTCCGGCTTTTTCATATTCAGCTAAGTACTTGTTGTTAAATTCATACCTGTGTCTATGTCTTTCTGATATTACACTTTCTTTATAGGCTTCATGTGCTTTAGAATTGTTTTCAACCTTACATGGATAAGCACCTAATCTCATTGTCCCTCCTTTATTTACTATACCTCTTTGTTCTTCCATTAAGTAAATAACAGGGTATGGAGTTGCAGGATACATTTCAGTTGAATGAGCATCATTAAAACCAAGAACATTTCTTCCAAATTCAATTACAGCACATTGCATACCTAAACATATTCCTAAAAATGGTATTTTGTTTTGACGAGCATATTTTACTGTTGTTACCTTTCCTTCTATTCCTCTTTCTCCAAATCCTGGAGCAACAAGTATCCCATCTAAGTTTTTAAGTAAAGAATCAGCATTTTTTTCATCAATATCTTCAGAATGAATCCAAACTAAATTAACATTGATTTGGTTTATTGTTCCTGCATGAATAATTGATTCAGTAATGGATTTGTAAGAATCTTTCAATTCAATATACTTACCGATGATGCCGATATTAACCTGACTTTTGGGATTTTTAAACTTAAACAAAAACTCTTTCCAAGCTAACATTTCCGGTTCTTTACCATAGGGTAGTCCAAGTTTATCAAGTACTACTTTATCTAGTTTTTCATCTTCCATTAAAATTGGAACATCATAGATAGTTTCAGCATCTATTGCTTCGATAACAGCTTTCGGGGAAATGTTACAAAAAAGAGCTACTTTTTCTTTTACATCTTTTGGTAATTTATGCTCTGTTCTAAGTGCTAAAATATCTGGTTGAACGCCAGATTCTAAAAGGGATTTAACTGAATGTTGAGTAGGTTTGGTTTTTAACTCACCAGAAGTAGCCAGGTAAGGTACTAATGTTAAATGAAGTACTATGCAATCAAAATCAGGCTCCCATTTTAATTGTCTAACTGCTTCAATGTATGGAAGAGATTCGATATCACCAACTGTTCCACCAATCTCAGTGATTACAATATCATAATTTCCGGTTTCTCCTAAAAGAGCAATTCTTCTTTTGATTTCATCAGTAATATGAGGAATTACTTGTACAGTTTTTCCTAGATATGCACCTTCTCGTTCTTTATTAATTACGTGCTGATATATTCTTCCGGTTGTAACATTGTTGGCTTGAGAAGTAGGAACGTTTAAAAAACGCTCATAATGACCTAAATCTAAATCTGTTTCAGCACCGTCTTCTGTGACAAAACATTCTCCATGTTCGTATGGGTTTAAGGTTCCTGGATCAACATTAATGTAGGGGTCAAGTTTTTGAATGGTTACAGAGTAACCTCTAGCTTGAAGTAATTTTGCTAAAGATGCTGCAATAATTCCCTTTCCCAATGATGATGTAACTCCGCCTGTTACGAAAATGTATTTTGTTGAAGATGGCATACGTTTTTTTTATACTGAAAAACAAAGGTGCAAAGGTATAAATAATAGCCTGTTTAACTATTTATATATTACTTTTTTTTATGAAATTTTGATTGTGGAAAAATCCTTTATTTAAATCGGTTTATAAAGAATATTCCCAAAAGAATTACGATGACTCCTAAAATTTGTATGAAATGTACTACTTCCCCATCAATTATTCCCCAAAAAATAGCAAAAATGGGTATTAAATAGGTTACAGTGGAAGCGAATAAAGCAGTAGTATGTTTTACAAGCAAATTAAAAAGAATCAAAGAAATAGCGGTGCCAAAAATGGAGAGTAACCCGATATAAAATAAAGCGTTACCAGCTTCAGGATTGGTAAGAGTAGTAGGAATAAAATCTGTAAAAAAGAGATAAATGGTAAGAGGTGGACCTATAAACAAAAATGCAAAAGACGAAACTACTAATGCATTTACATCTTGCAGGTACTTTTTTATCATATTTACAGAGGTAGCATAACAGATGGTAGCTAATACTACATAAAAACCATAAGTAATTTCTGTGTTTTTAATATTTAGTCCTTTTGATGAAAGCAGAGTAATGGCTCCAATTAAACCAATAAATACACCAATAAATTTGAGCTTGTTGGTTGTTATTTTAAAAATAAAAATCCCTAAAAGTATAGTAAAAAGAGGAACAAGAGAATTTAACATTCCTGCTAAGGAACTTGAAATCCCTGTCTCGGCTTTGGTAAATAAAAATGCTGGGATTCCGTTGCCAAACATTCCTACGGCAAATAAATATTTGTAATATTTCTTGTCTACTTTTTTTAGGTTGGCAATAATGATAGGTGATAAGCATATGAATGATATCACCATTCTGAGCGTAGCAACTTCATTATGGGAATAAACGGAAAGACCTCTTTTCATTAAAATAAAAGAACTTCCCCAAATAAAAGCGAGAAAAAGCAATGTAATCCACTGCCAAAAAGCTTTGCTTAAATCAAAAAATTGCATCTTAAAGAATTGCGCCAAAAGTAAGTTTATTGATTCTATTTTTGTTAATTTTGTTTATTATTTAAAATGAAAACTACTTTACAAATAGAAGGAATGAGTTGTGGGCATTGTGTAAATGCTGTAAGTAACATTTTAAAAGAAGTTGATGGGGTTGAATATGTGAATGTTTCATTACCTGATAATGCAGAAGTAGAGTTTAATGAAAGCAAAATTTCTGTTGAAGCTTTGAAACAAATTATTAATGATTCAGAAATTTATAAAGCAAAATAAAATGAAAAGCATTTTTAAATTAGGTTTTATTTCATTGTTTACTGTGTTAATCGCTTGTGGCGGAAATAAAGAAAATGAGGAAGAACAGCCTTCAGAAAACCCAACTGCTGAAGTGTCAGCTGAAAATTTAATGATGGCGGATTATAAAATTGATGGAATGGTGTGTGCAATGGGTTGTGCTAAAACAATAGAAGAAGAAATTGGAAGTATAGAAGGAGTAACAGCTAGTTTTGTAGATTTTGAATCAGGGAAAGCACATTTTGAGTTTGATAAAACTATTGTTTCGGAAAATAATTTAATTTCTAAAATTGAAAGCATTGCAGATGGTCAATATAAAGTATCTGCTTGGGAAGATGAAGTGCCGGTAGAAGATGTTGAAACAGAAACAGAAGATGCAAATAAAGAAAGTGTTGCACAACATGCAAATGTATCTCTTAAAAATATTGAAATACCTAACTTATTCACTTATCTAATTAAAAATCTATAAGTGAATATGAAATGAATTATAAGCCCGAATTTTGTTCGGGCTTTTTTGTTTCTAATTACTATCATCTTATTAATTTTACTCAAAATTCTAGCATGAAAGATAATCCGAACAAACCCGTTATTATTTGGTTGCTTACCGGTTGCTTTTTAATTTTTGCAATGGTTGTAATAGGTGGTATAACACGATTAACCAATTCGGGGTTATCGATGGTAGATTGGAAATTAATCATGGGTTCCATTCCTCCTTTAAACGAAGCAGAATGGTTACAAACTTTTGAGCAATACAAACAGTTTCCAGAATACCAAAAAGTAAATACTCATTTTACTTTATCTGAATTTAAATCTATCTTTTTTTGGGAGTATCTTCATCGTCTTTTAGGAAGATTAATAGGTATAGTATTTATTGTCCCATTTATTTATTTTCTGTTAAAGAAAAAACTTTCCAAAAAACTTATTTTTCAAAGTGTTGTAATACTTTTTATGGGTAGTTTACAGGGAGCCATTGGTTGGTGGATGGTAAAAAGCGGATTAGTTAATAATCCCGATGTAAGTCATTACCGATTAGCAGTACATTTAATAACAGCATTTTTAACATTTGCCTATACTTTTTGGGTTGCTCTAACCTTAATCTATCCTGAGGTTTCCAACAATAATCATAGCAAAATGAGAAAAATATTGTTTGTTATTTTAGGATTAACAATCATTCAAATTGTTTATGGTGCTTTTGTGGCTGGTTTAAATGCTGGATTTGTTATGAATACTTGGCCTAAAATGGGAGAAGAATGGATAAGCAGTTCCGTTACAGCTATGAATCCTGTGTGGTTAAATTTTGTTGAAGGAATAGGGGGGGTGCAATTTATTCATCGTTATTTGGCATACTTTGTTTTGGGGCTAATCTTTTATTTCTGGTTAAAATCAAGAAAATTAGAATTAAACACATTACAGGTTAATGGAGTGAATTTATTGCTTGGTGCAGTTATGTTGCAATTTTGTTTAGGAATTGCTACACTCATTTATGCTGTGCCGGTATGGCTAGGAGTGGCTCATCAATTAGGAGCATTTTTTTTATTGACATCAATAGTTTATGTGATGAATGCATTTAGAAAAAATGCTTAAAACATATTTATTCTTTCCATTCGAAAGAATGAAATAAATGCTCTATATCTTCTTTCACGAAGTCCAATACAGGTTGGATGGAATCTTGGTTGGGAACATTATTGAAATATAATGATCCCCTTAAAAAATGATTGTTACTATCAGTTAGGTGAAATTGATATTCTGAGGCAGCATCCCCTTTAATGTCGTAAACCAAACCATACATGTTTTTATCAGGTTCATTGATAATTTTTTGGTCAATATTGGTAGCTTTAACAGTATGTTTAAATGCTAAAGTTCTTGAATCTTCCAAGAAATCATCTAAATCATTATTTACTGGCTTATAACTTAAATAGATACTGGCATTTAACGATGGAAAAACAATGTTGAACCAACAAGGATTATTTGGGTGTTTTGGGTCTTGTTGCGTTTCTGCATAATCAGGAATTTCAAAAGTAAAAGGACAATCTTTTTCAATTTTGTGGTAGCTTTTTTGAGGGAGATCAATTCTGAAATATCCTTTTGGTTTAGGAGTATAAACCTCTCCTTCACAAGCAAAAAGAAAAAATGTAAGAATTAAAAAAGGAGTGTAAAACTTATTCTTCATTGATTTTATTAATTATCAGTTTAACTCTTTTGACTCTTCTTTTATCTGAAGCTTCAATAATAAAACTGAAATTTTTAAAATTTATTTTTTCATTTTTTTGAGGAATTTTTCCAGAAATTTCAATAATTAATCCAGCTAAAGTGTCGGCTTCTTTTTTCATTTCATTGAAAATGTCTTCATTTTCCAATTCAATGATTTTAGCAAGGTCATTAATTAAAGTATTACCATCAAAAATGTATGTATTGTCATCTAATTTAGAATACACAATATCTTCCTCATCAAATTCATCACTTATTTCCCCAACTATTTCTTCAATTACATCTTCTAAAGTGATAATACCTGATGTGCCTCCATATTCATCAACCACAATGGCTAAGTGAATTTTCTTTTCTTGAAATTCTTTCAATAAATCATCTAGTTTTTTATTTTCAGGCACAAAAAATGGAGAACGAATCATTGGTAGCCAATCAAATTCATCTCCTTTAGAAATGTGAGGAATTAAGTCTTTAATGTATAAAACTCCAAGAATCTTATCAAAAGTCTCATCATACACAGGAATTCGAGAATGACCACAGTTTAAAATGGTTTCAATAATCTGAGAGAAAGGGGTTTGTTTTTCTACTGCAATCACCTTCACTCTTGCTTTCATGACTTCGGAAACATTGGTTTCACCAAATTTTACAATCCCTTTTAATATTTTATGTTCTTCGTTGTCATTAGTGATGTCATCTGTCAAATCAAGTGCATGTGATAATTCTTCAACAGTAATATCATGACTTTTCCTTTTAACACGCTTGTCTATTACTTTAGTTGAACTAACTAGCATAAAACTAATAGGTGAAAATACTTTTACTAAAATATTAAGGGGTGTAGACATAAAACAAGCAAGATTTAGTGCGTGTTTTGTTGCGTAAACTTTAGGGATTACTTCTCCAAACAAAAGAATAATAAAGGTAATTCCAATAGCTTGAATAAGAAAATTCGCCCAATCAGGAATTAATTCTAAATTAAAAATATTACCAATAGTAATGGTGGATAAAAGAATGATAGCGATATTAATAAAATTGTTGGCAATCAATATTGTAGCCAATAATTTTTTAGGCTTAATTAATAAAAATCTCACTCGCTCATGAGTTTTAGCTTCAGAATTGTTTATTAAATCTTTTTCGGTGGGTGTTAGAGAGAATAAAGCAACTTCAGAACCTGATACCAATGCAGAAAAAACAATCAACACAATTAAAACCAAAAAATAAATTAAGGTTTCATAAGAAAATGGATGAAAAATATTAAGAGTTACAAAATTTAAATACGGTTCGGGATCGTCCAAAGTAATTCAGATTAATTAAACTTAAAATGGTAGATCATCTTCATAATTATCATCATTACTGATGTTAGGCTCTGATGGAGCAGGTGAAGAGCTAGAAGTGTTCTCACTAGAGCTTGCATCATCTCTTCTGCCAAGCATTTGAAGATTGTCACCAACTATTTCTGTTGTGTAGCGATTATTACCATCTTTATCTTGCCATTGACGAGTTCTTAATTTACCTTCAATGTAAATTTGAGAACCCTTTTTTAAGAATTTTTCAGCTATTTCAGCTAGATTTCTCCAGACCACAACATTATGCCACTCAGTAACTGTTTTTCTTTCTCCTGTGGTACGGTCTTTAAAAGTCTCAGAAGTAGCTATGGGAAAATTAGCAACAGCTGTTCCGCCTTCCAAATATCTTACTTCAGGGTCTTTCCCTAAGTTTCCAACTAAAATAACCTTATTAATTCCTGCCATTGTTTGATGTCTATCTTATTATATATCAAATGTACAATTTTTTAAATTTTGAGAAAGATAATTTTCTATCAATTTAGGAACAGGATAGTTGTTAATATCTTTTAAATCAACTTTAATTAGTCCGTTGGTTGGTGTGGTTAGGTTTTTTTGTTTTACTGTCCAAAATGTAGCATGAATTTTTTGATGACTTAAAATATGAATTTGCTCCTCAGATTTTTTAATACTTAGATGGTTTTTGAATAAGAATGAATAGCCTTCTTGCTGATTATTTAGTATGTTATCTATTTTTTTTGGTGTTTCAATTAATGGAAAATCAAATAAGCCATGCCAAATATCTTTATGGGTTCTCTTTTTTAAATAGGTATAATCTTCATCAATAAATACCAAGTAATTGAAGTAGCGATTTTTTTGTTTTAATTTTTTACTTTTTACAGGTAACTCATTTATTTTTTTAGTTTTAAAAGCTAGGCATGTTGAAGTGAAGATGCAATTTTCACAATCTGGAGATTGTGGTTTGCAGTACAATGCACCAAATTCCATTATTGCCTGATTATATTCAGAAGGATTATTTTTATTGATTAGTTCATAAGCTAATTCTTTAAACTCTTTTTTACCCAATGTTGAGTCTATTGGAGTATCTATATCAAATACGCGAGAAAGAACCCTGTAAACATTTCCGTCGATAACCGGATAAGGTAAATTGAAAGAAAAAGAACTGATTGCAGCAGCAGTATATTCTCCAATTCCTTTTAAATCTAAAATCTCTTTATATGTTGCTGGAAATTCACCTTTATATTTATCGGTAATAACTTTTGAAGTATAATGTAAGTTTCTGGCGCGGGAATAATATCCTAATCCTTGCCATAATTTTAAAACTTCATCTTGTGGAGCATTAGCTAAATCTTTTATTGATGGATATTTCTCGATAAACTTTAAATAATAGCTCAAACCTTGTTCGACACGAGTTTGTTGTAAAATGATTTCAGAAAGCCAAATTTGATATGGATTTTTAGTCTTTCTCCAAGGTAAATCACGTTTATTTGTTCTATACCATTCAATTATTTGTGTCGAAAAATCCATAAAAGACGCTTACTTATCGATAATTAAGTATTTTTTGGCTAAAATAAGATATTGTTTTTTCATGAATTAATTAAAACTTGTATATTTGCAGCCCTCAAATTGATAATTAATTGAAATTTAAATAGTTAAAAGGTATTTTAAAATGACAAAGGCAGATATTGTATCGAAGATTTCAGATAAGACAGGCATTGAAAAAATTGCTGTTCAAAGAACTGTAGAAGAATTTATGAAAGAAGTTAGAAAATCTTTAGAAGGTGGAAATAACGTTTATTTAAGAGGATTCGGAAGTTTTGTAGTAAAGAAAAGAGCTCAAAAAACTGGTAGAAATATTTCTAAAAATACGACTATCATTATTCCAGAGCATTTTATTCCATCTTTCAAGCCTTCAAAATCATTTGCTGAGAAAGTAAAAAAGAATGTAAAAGCGTAAGCTTACTTAATACAGAAGATATTTTTATTCATTAAAAAAAGAAATTATGCCAAGCGGAAAAAAGAGAAAAAGACATAAAATGGCAACGCACAAGCGTAAAAAAAGACTAAGAAAAAATAGACACAAAAAGAAAAAATAATTCTTTTTAGCTTATAAATATTTTATAAGCTGCTATTTAACTTGTTTTTAAAACAAAATTGTGATTACCCTTTTAGGATAATATTCTTAAAGGGTATTTGCGTTTGTGTATAAAACTTTTCCATGAGTGTTGACTTAATCATAGATTCATCACCGAGAGAAGTGCTTATTGCCATTCTTCGCGATAATAGATTGCTTGAATTACACAAGGAGAAAAACAATAATAATTTTTCAGTAGGTGATATATATTTAGCCAAGGTAAAAAAGATTATGCCTGGGTTAAATGCTACTTTCGTTAATGTAGGTTACGAAAGAGATGCCTTTTTACATTACCTGGATTTAGGTCCTAAATTTAATTCCTTTGTAAAATATACCAAAGGAGTAGTGGGTGGAGCACATAATAGTTCTTCATTGGATTTTGATTTCGAACCTGAAATTGACAAGACAGGCAAGATTGAAAAAGTACTAAAAACCAATGACCAAATTTTGGTTCAAATAGCCAAAGAACCTATATCTACTAAAGGCCCCAGATTAAGTTCTGAAATTTCTATTGCCGGTCGTTATTTGGTGTTAGTTCCATTTTCTGACAAAGTATCGGTATCCCAAAAAATTAAAGATGTTGATGAACGTGAGCGTTTGGTACGTTTAATCAAAAGTATCAAACCTAAGGGATTTGGCGTAATTGTACGTACAGTGGCTAAAAACAAAAAAGTAGCTGATTTGCATGCCGATATGAACGATTTAACCAATCGTTGGGAATTATGCTTTCAAAATCTACAAAATGGTCACGCCCCTAAAAAAGTATTAGGCGAATTAGATCGTACATCAGCACTTTTAAGAGATTTATTGAACAACGATTTCAATAATATTCATGTAAATGATGAGCATCTGGCGAATGAAATCAAAACATTTTTAAAGACCATTGCACCCGATAAAGAAAAGATAGTAAAGAACTACACCGGCAAAATGCCAATTTTTGACAATTTCGGCGTAGAAAAACAAATCAAATCTCTTTTTGGAAGAAATGTAACCCTTAAATCAGGTGTTTATTTAATCATAGAACATACCGAAGCATTGCATGTGATTGATGTAAATAGTGGTCAGCGAGGGAAAAAGAAAGACAGCACACAAGAACAAAATGCCTTAGAAGTAAACTTAGAAGCAGCAGAAGAAATTGCTCGTCAGTTGCGTTTACGCGATATGGGAGGAATAGTGGTGGTAGATTTCATCGATATGAAAGAAGCTGAAAACAGACATCTTTTGTATGAGAAAATGAAAGAGTTTATGAAGGATGACCGTGCTAAACACAACATTCTTCCTCCAAGTAAATTCGGATTAGTACAAATTACTCGCCAGCGTGTTCGCCCAGAAATGGAGATTAAAACGGCTGAAAAATGTCCGTGTTGTGGTGGTAGTGGTGAAGTTCATTCAACTATATTATTAGTAGATGAAATTGAAAACAATTTGAGATACATCACTCAACAATATAAATCTAAAAAGCTACAAATCAACGTTCATCCTTATGTAGAAGCTTATATCAATAAGCGAAAAGGATTTTTCTCATCATTAAGAAAAGAATGGGAACATCGTATGAAGTGTAGCATTGAAGTGGTGCCAACTACAGCCTATAGTTTGTTAGAGTATCGTTTTATTGATGTGGTTGGTGACGAGATTCTTTTCTAAAAACTCATGGTGAAATCTTATGATGCATTAGGAAATGCTTTAAAAGATTATTTTTTCAAAAATGATTTTGAGGACATTACAGTCATTTCAGATATCTCGGAAGATGATATTATTCCTGTTGACTATTTATTTAGAAATTACCTTGAAATGCCTTTAATAGAAAGAAAAGCATTAAACCTGTGCAAAGGTAAAGTGTTAGATGTAGGTGCTGCTAGTGGTTGTCATAGTTTGATTTTAGAAGAAAAAAACCTAGCTGTAAAAAGCATTGATATTTCGGAAGGAGCAATAGAGGTAATGAAAGCAAGAGGATTAAAAAATGCTGAATTACAAGATTTTTATCAACTAACAGACGAACAATTTGATACTATTTTGTTGTTGATGAATGGAATAGGCATTGCTCAAAACATGGAGAATTTACCAGCTTTTTTACAACAGTGTAAAAAGTTATTGGCTCAAGGCGGACAAATATTGTTGGACTCATCAGATATTAAATATATGTTTGAAGAAGAGGATGGTTCTATGTGGGTAGACATGAATAAAGCCTATTATGGAGAAGTAAACTACCAAATGCAATACAAAAATTGTTTAACAGAACCCTTTGATTGGTTGTTTGTTGATTTTAAAACCTTACAAGAAGCTGCTAAAAAAGAAGGCTTCAAAACTGAATTAATTGCCAAAGGTGAACATTTTGATTATTTAGCTAGGCTTACATTGTAACTTCTATTCATTACTTTTGTATTGTGCAAAACCACAATCACATAACAGACACTATTTGTGCTATCGCAACCGCTCCCGGAATTGGAGCCATAGCTGTTATTCGTGTTTCTGGAGAAGATGCTATTACCATTTGTAACCACATTTTTAATGGGAAGGATTTAACCCAAGTAGAAAGCCACACCGCCCATTTTGGAACTATCAAAGACGGAGATAAAATAGTTGACGAAGTATTGGTAACGGTTTTTAAAGGCAAACGCTCGTTTACCGGTGAAAACTCGGTAGAAATATCTACACATGGTTCGCCTTACATACAGCAACAAGTCATGCAATTGTTGTTAAAAAATGGAGCCAAAGCTGCCGGACCGGGAGAATTTACCTTGCGTGCTTTCTTAAACGGAAAAATGGATTTATCGCAAGCTGAAGCAGTAGCTGATGTGATTGCTGCCAACTCCGAAAGTTCGCACCAATTGGCTTTGGAACAAATGCGCGGTGGTTTTAGCAACGAAATACAAAAACTACGAAACGAGTTGATTCATTTTGCTTCTTTGATAGAATTGGAGCTCGATTTTGGAGAAGAAGATGTGGAGTTTGCCGATCGAAACGATTTAAAAGAATTGGTAGAAAAACTTCAAAAAGCTTTACATACTTTAATTAGTTCGTTTAACTACGGAAATGTTATTAAAACAGGAGTTCCTGTTGCCATTGTAGGAGAACCCAATGTGGGGAAATCTACCTTGTTAAATGCTTTGCTGAACGAGGAGAGAGCCATTGTTTCGGATATTGCCGGAACCACACGAGATGTCATTGAAGATGAAATTGTAATTAAAGGCATCAGTTATCGTTTTATTGATACGGCCGGAATTCGTGAAACGGTGGACGAAATAGAAAGCATAGGGATTAAAAAATCTTTTGAGAAAATTGACCAGGCTTCTATTGTGTTGTTGTTGGTAGACGCTAGTAGCATTAGCAAAGAACAATTGACTAAAGATGTTGAGAAAATACAACAACGAATTGCAGGAAAAAACAAACAACTGATTATTATTGCCAACAAAGTAGATAAAGGCGATAGAACCGAAATAGAAGCTAAGTTTAAAGATTTTGAACATGTATTGATGGTGTCTGCAAAAATGTTGGATAACATTGATGCCATTAAAGAAGAGTTGTATCGGTTTGTGCAAAGTGGCGTGTTGCAAAATACAGATGTGGTAGTAACCAATGCTCGCCATTACGAAGCATTGACCAAAGCCAACGATTTTTTATTGAAAGTATTAGAAGGTTTGGAAATAAACATTACCGGCGACTTTTTAGCCATGGACATCCGACAAGCTTTGTACCAACTAGGGGAAATTACCGGAGAAATTACTACCGATGATTTATTAGATAACATTTTTAGTAAGTTTTGTATCGGTAAATAGCAAAAATTAACACCCTAATATTGCCGATATAAAATATTTCTGCATTTAGTTTGCTTTGATAATATTTGTACTTTTATTTATTACTGAAATAAAAAAGGTAATACAAATAGATTTAAAAAACAAATATGACAAGCATAGCACAAAGACAAGAATTACAAGCTAAAATATGGAAGATTGCCAACGATGTTCGTGGCTCGGTAGATGGGTGGGATTTTAAACAGTTTGTCTTAGGAGCACTCTTTTATCGTTTTATCAGTGAGAATTTCACCATATACATTGAAGCGGGTGATGATAGCATCGACTATTCAAAATTAACAGACGATGTAATTACTCCTGAAATTAAAGACGATGCCATTAAAACAAAAGGATATTTCATTTATCCAAGTCAGTTGTTTGTGAATGTTACCAAAACAGCAAATACCAACCCCAATCTTAATACAGACTTAAAAGCTATTTTTGACGCGATTGAAAGTTCAGCAAACGGTTATCCGTCTGAACCAGACATTAAAGGTTTGTTTGCCGACTTTGATACCACAAGCACACGATTAGGAAATACAGTTGAAGCCAAAAATAGCCGATTAGCTGCCGTTTTGAAAGGTGTGGAAGAATTAAACTTTGGAAAATTTGAAGACAACCAAATTGACTTGTTTGGTGATGCTTATGAGTTTTTGATTTCCAATTATGCAGCCAATGCAGGCAAATCAGGTGGCGAGTTTTTTACGCCACAGCACGTTTCCAAACTCATTGCCCAATTGGCCATGCACAAGCAAGACAAGGTTAACAAGATTTACGACCCTGCGGCAGGTTCAGGCTCTTTATTGTTGCAAGCCAAAAAGCATTTCGACAATCATATTATTGAAGAAGGATTTTATGGACAAGAAGTAAATCATACGACTTATAACCTTGCTCGTATGAATATGTTTTTGCACAACATCAATTACGACAAATTTAATATTGCTTTAGGCGATACACTTTGCGACCCACACTATGGAGATGATAAACCATTTGATGCCATTGTGTCTAATCCACCTTATTCTATTAAATGGATAGGTGATGACGACCCAACATTAATAAATGACGACCGTTTTGCTCCTGCTGGTGTACTTGCCCCTAAATCAAAAGCTGATTTTGCTTTTGTTTTACATGCACTAAGTTATCTTTCCAGCAAAGGAAGAGCAGCTATTGTGTGTTTCCCTGGCATCTTTTACCGAGGAGGTGCAGAGCAAAAAATAAGAAAGTATTTAGTAGATAACAACTATGTAGAAACGGTTATATCTGTTGCACCTAACTTGTTTTATGGCACTTCTATTGCGGTTACGCTTTTAGTACTTTCTAAACATAAAACAGAAAACAAAACACAGTTTATTGATGCCAGTGGCGAAGAATTCTTTAAAAAAGCGACCAACAACAATATGCTTACAGACGAGCATATCGCTAAGATTATGGAAATGTTCGACTCTAAAGAAGATGTAGAACATATAGCTATTTCTATTGATAATGTCAAAATTGCTGAAAACGATTATAACCTATCGGTTAGTTCTTATGTAGAAGCCAAAGACAATCGTGAGAAAATAGATATTACGGTACTAAATGCGGAGATTACCAAAACGGTAATGAAAATTAATACGCTCCGAGCGGATATTGATTTAATCATAAATGAGATTGACCTGCCTGCCGGCAGGCAGGAGCATGAGTTGTATTACACTTATGTAATACTTTGTGATGATGGCTCGTATTATAAAGGTTTCACTAAAAACCTTGAGCATAGATATCAACAGCATTTGAGTGGTAATGGAGCAGAGCATACAAAAAAGCACAAGCCAGTAAAATTAGTTTACTACGAAACTTTTAAAACAGAAAAAGAAGCTGTTGAAAGAGAAAAATATTTTAAATCTGGCTCTGGAAGAGAGTGGCTTAGTAATAAACTTAAATCACTTGAAACTAAGAAAGCATGAGTGAGTTAAGTAATTTATTACAAGGTGTTGAAGTGGAGTGGAAACCTTTGGGAGAGGTTATTTATTCACTAAAAACAGGTTTGAATCCTCGAAAAAATTTCCAATTAAATACTGTAGATGCTAAGGGATATTATGTAACTGTTAGAGAAATTCAAAATGGAGAAATAGTTTTTCTTAATAATACAGATAGAGTAAATGACCGTGCTTTGGAACTTATTAATAATCGTTCAAATTTGGATTTGGGAGATATTTTATTTTCTGGAACAGGTACTATAGGTAGAACTGCTGTAATTAAAACAAAGCCTAAAAATTGGAACATTAAAGAAGGTGTTTATGTCATAAAGCCAAATTCAAATGAAATAAATTCTAGCTATTTATCATACCTTCTAAATTCAAGTGAAATTATTAAAGAATACAGTAAAAAGATAGTAGGTTCTCCAGTTTCAAGTTTACCAATGAGCGAGTTGAAAAAACTCCAAATCCCCATCCCACCACTTCCTGTTCAAAAAGAAATAGTTCGCATTCTCGATACCTTTACAGAGCTTACAGCAGAGCTTACAGCAGAGCTTACAGCTCGTAAAAAACAGTACAACTACTATCGTGAGCAGTTGTTATCTTTTGAGGAAGGTGAAGTGGAATGGAAAACTTTGGGGGAATTAGCTGAAAATTTAGATTCGATGAGAAAACCAGTAACAAGTGGTTTAAGAGAGTCAGGAGATATACCATATTATGGAGCTTCGGGGGTTGTTGATTATGTTAAAGATTATATTTTCGAGGGTGATTATTTACTAATTTCAGAAGATGGTGCAAATTTAATAGCAAGAAATACTCCTATTGCGTTTAGTATAAGTGGTAAAACTTGGGTAAATAATCATGCTCATGTTTTGAAGTTTAATACTTATGCGGAAAGAAGATTCGTTGAGTATTATTTAAACAGCATAGATTTAACGCCATATATTTCAGGTGCAGCACAACCAAAATTAAACCAGAAGAACTTAAATAATATCAAAATACCTAATCCGTCACAGGATGAACAAGAACGAATTGTTTCCATTCTTGATAAATTTGATGTACTCACTACTTCCATAAGCGAAGGTCTGCCTAAAGAAATTGAGCTAAGACAAAAGCAGTATGAGTATTACCGTGATTTGTTATTAACCTTTCCGTCATTGTGAGCCGATTCTTCCCCGTCATTGCGAGCCGCAGGCGAAGCAATCCAGAAAAACAACGCAACACAATGACACGAGGAGGAGCAGAATATATTATGGCAAGTAAACGAAATGGAACACTTTATACAGGCGTTACAGCCGATTTAATAAGACGTATTTACGAGCATAAAACAAAATATAATCCTGAAAGCTTTTCTGCAAAATACGGTTGCAATTTGTTAGTTTACTATCAAGGTTTTCAAAGTATTGAAGAAGCAATAGCCGAAGAAAAACGAATAAAAGGTGGCAACAGGAAAAATAAATTAAAGTTAATTGAAACCATAAATCCAGAGTGGAAAGATTTATGGGAAGAAATAAAAGAATGGTAACACTACTGGATTTACTGGATTGCTTCGGGCAAAGCCCTCGCAATGACGTGAAAAAAAAGCAGTATGAATATTATAGGGATTTGTTATTAACCTTTCCTAAAAAAGAAATGGCATGATGACAAAAAACGATATTACAATATGATTGATTTACGTAATATTTAAAATTATTACCGATTTAAAGCATATCTCAAATTATTACCGATTTAAGGAATATTTTATATATTTGTATTCTATAATTCAAAAAATTAACTATGGTAGCCATTATTACAGGAGATATTATTGCATCAAGAAAGTTGGTAAATCAAGAAAAATGGTTGAATCCACTCAAAAAATTATTTTCAACATGGGGCGAGAGTCCTAAAGATTGGAAATTAGATAGAGGCGATTTTTTTCAAGTAGAAATAACCGATAGTCAAGAAGCATTATTAAAGGCAATGGAAATAAAAGCCCTAATTAAAAAAGTAGCTCCCCTAGATGAAAGAAAAAAAAGCAGCACAATAGATGTTCGGATGGCTATTGGTATAGGAGAAAAAAACTATACAGGTGAAAGTATATCAGAAAGTAATGGCTCTGCCTTTATAAATTCAGGAGAAAAGTTCGACCTATTAAAAAAAGAGAATAGTACAATGGGAATTAAAAGCCCTTGGAAAAGCTTTGACGAAGAAATGAATTTGTACTTAAAATTAGCGGGTATATTTATGGATAAATGGTCGGTTTCTTCAGCAGAATTGGTTCAAATTGTATTAAATAACCCTGATATAACACAAGAAGAAATTGGCAAACAATTGGGCATAAAACAAAGTGGTGTAAGCCGAAGATGGAACAGAGCAAATATGAATGAAATATTAGAGCTTGAAAAGATGTACCGAAACAAAATTAAATCCTTACTACAATGATTATACTTATAAAA
Organism: Flavobacteriales bacterium; assembly: GCA_020635825.1. Classification (GTDB taxonomy): domain Bacteria; phylum Bacteroidota; class Bacteroidia; order Flavobacteriales_E; family Vicingaceae; genus Vicingus. Next base: position 69,025 of record JACJZA010000007.1, on the reverse strand, counting down.
CTCCTATTAGCCCATTTTATAGGGGATTTTCTTCTACAACCTACTTCATGGGTAAAAGATAAAGAGGCAAATAAATCTAAATCCATCTACCTATATGCACATATTTTAATACATGGTCTTTTAATCATATTAGTGCTTTGGAATATAAATCATTGGCGTTTAGCATTATTACTTATGGGTGCACACGGTATTATTGACGCCATAAAACTATATGCTCAAAAAGAAGAAAATAAGTCTAATTGGTTTATAATAGACCAAATAGCACATATCATAAGTATAATAGTAATGTGGGTATTGTTTTTCAAACCCGAAATAAATCTAAATCCAATACTATCATCTCCTAAAATTTGGATTTATACTACTGCCACACTCTTAATAACAGTAGTATCGGGCATTGTAATGCGAGAATTGATGTCAACCTGGTCTGCATCTTTAGATGAGAAAAATGATGAATCATTGAGCAATGCTGGTAAATATATTGGCATGTTAGAACGTTTATTTGTTTTTATATTTGTAATAACAGGTAATTGGGAAGGTATAGGGTTTTTATTAGCTGCGAAATCGGTATTCCGCTTTGGAGATTTAAAAGAATCTAAAGACAGAAAACTAACAGAATATATTTTAATAGGTACATTATTAAGTTTTGGAATAGCAATAGCTGTTGGCATGTTGGTTATTAAATTAATTGGGTATGTATAAAACCATAGCAGAATCAAACAATTTTATTGTTTTAGATAAATACACCAAGTATTTAGAAGCAAATGAGTCTCCTGCTACTTATCAAACAGAGGCAGCCTTAGAGAAAGAATTTATCCAAGATTTAGTGAATCAAGGGTATGAAAATCCAGCGAACCTCTCTACTCCCGAAACCATGTTAGCCAATGTGAGGGTACAATTACAATCGCTTAACAACATGGAGTTTTCAGATGGCGAGTGGGCTCGTTTTGTAGAAGAATATTTAGACAAACCTAGCGATAACTTGGTAGATAAAACCAGAAAAATACACGACAATTACATCCACGATTTTGTCTTTGATGATGGGCATATCCAAAACATTTATTTAGTAGATAAAAAGAACATTACCCGAAACAAAGTACAGGTAATTTCTCAATTTGAACAAAAAGGGAAACACGCCAATCGTTATGATGTTACCATTTTAGTAAATGGTTTACCTTTAGTTCAGGTTGAACTAAAAAAGCGTGGAGTTGCAATAAGAGAAGCATTTAACCAAGTACATCGCTATACAAAAGAAAGTTTTAACAGCACCAATTCTCTTTATAAATACCTTCAAATTTTTGTCATTTCCAACGGTACAGATAGTCGTTATTTTGCCAATACAGTAGAACGAAACAAAAACAGTTTCGATTTTACTATGAACTGGGCAAAGGCTGATAATACCTTAATCAAAGACTTAAAAGATTTTACAAGTACCTTTTTTCAAAAAAACACCTTGTTAAATGTGTTGCTCACGTATTCTGTTTTTGATACCAGTGATACATTGCTTATCATGCGTCCGTATCAAATTGCAGCTACCGAAAGAATGTTATGGAAAATACAAAGTTCATTTCAAGCAAAAATATGGTCTAAAGTAGAAAGTGGTGGTTATATATGGCATACCACAGGTTCAGGTAAAACACTCACCAGTTTTAAAGCAGCACGTTTAGCCACACAATTAGATTTTATTGATAAAGTGTTTTTTGTAGTTGACCGAAAAGACCTCGACTTTCAAACCATGAAAGAGTATCAGCGTTTTTCTCCCGATAGTGTAAACGGTTCAGATAGCACAGCAGGTTTAAAAAGAAATATTGATAAAGACGATAATAAAATCATCGTAACCACCATACAAAAGCTAAACAACCTCATGAAAAAGGAGAACGATTTAGCTATTTATCAAAAGCAAGTGGTTTTCATTTTTGATGAAGCACATCGCTCTCAATTTGGAGAAGCCCAAAAAAACCTTAAAAAGAAGTTTAAAAAATTCTATCAATTTGGTTTTACGGGAACACCAATCTTTGGGGATGAAATTGTTAATGGTAAATTAATTCGGAAAGGAAATGCTCTAGGAGCAGACACTACTGCAAGTGTTTTTGGTCGAGAGTTACACTCTTATGTAATTACCGATGCTATTCGTGATGAAAAAGTACTAAAGTTCAAAGTAGATTATAACGATGTTCGACCACAATTTAAAAACATTGAAACCGAACAAGACGAGAAAAAACTAAGTGCAGCAGAAAACAAAACCGCATTACTACATCCTGCTCGTATCAAAGAAATTTCAGAGTACATACTCAAAAATTTCAAGATAAAAACACATAGAAACCAAGGTAGTAATAAAGGTTTTAATGCCATGTTTGCAGTAAGTAGTGTTGATGCTGCAAAATGTTATTATGAAGAATTAAATAAGCTCCAAAAAGATAGTGACAAACCGCTAAAAATTGCAACTATTTTCTCATTTGCAGCCAATGAAGAACAAAGTGCCATCGGTGAAATAGTAGATGAAACTTTTGAACCTTCTGCAATGGATAGCAGTGCAAAAGAGTTTTTAACCAAAGCCATCAACGATTATAATTCCATGTTTAAAATGAATTATAATGTAGAGGGAGAATTTCAAAATTATTACCGTGACCTTGCAAAACGAGTAAAAAGTAAAGAAATTGACTTGATAATAGTTGTTGGTATGTTTCTAACTGGTTTTGATGCACCAACCTTAAACACCTTGTTTGTTGATAAGAATTTGCGTTATCATGGCTTAATGCAAGCATTTTCAAGAACCAACCGAATTTATGATGCTACCAAAACATTTGGTAACATCATTACATTTAGAAACTTAGAAGAAGCTACTGTAGATGCTATTACCTTGTTTGGAGATAAAAACACTAAAAATGTTGTATTAGAAAAAAGCTATAAAGAATATTTAGAAGGCTTTACAGATAAAGCAACAGGAGAAGCTCGAAGAGGTTTTATTGATGTAGTAAACGAGTTAAATGAGAAATTTCCAAACCCAGAGGAAATTGTAAAAGATAAAGATAAAAAAGAATTTGTAAAACTATTCGGAGAGTACTTACGAGTAGAGAACATTCTCCAAAATTATGATGAGTTTACACACCTAAAAGCACTTCAAGAGATTGATGTAAATGATGCAGAAGCAATCAATTCATTTAAAGAAGCACATCACATTACAGACGAAGTAATATCTGCAATGAAAGAAATTGAATTGCTTTCAGATAGAACAATTCAAGATTATAGATCAACATACAATGATATTCGAGATTGGTTACGTAGAGAAAAGTCAGGCAAAGAACAAGAAGAATCAACTATCGATTGGGATGATGTAGTTTTTGAAATAGACTTACTTAAATCACAAGAAATAAACTTAGATTATATACTTGAATTAATCTTCGAACATAATAAAAAGAATAAAGACAAAGCATCACTTATTGAAGAGATTAGAAGAGTAATTCGAGCAAGTATTGGCAACAGAGCAAAAGAAAGTTTAGTAGTTGACTTTATTAATGAAACAGACCTCGAATCCATTCAAGAAAAAGAAAACATTATAGATTCTTTTTTCTCCTATGCTCAAGAAAAGCAAAAGTCAGAAGCACAAGAATTAATTAGTGATGAGAACTTAAATGAAGAAGAAGCAAAAAGATACATATCAACTTCATTAAAACGAGAATACGCAAGTGAAAACGGTACAGAATTGAATGCACTTTTACCAAAAATGAGTCCATTAAACCCACAATACTTAACAAAAAAACAAAGTGTATTTCAAAAAATATCATCATTCGTGGAGAAGTTTAAGGGTGTAGGAGGAGATATTTAGTGTTAAGCCATTTTCTTACAAAGAAAATTCATAATTAATTATTTACTTTTTTGTAAGGTAATCACAAAATAAAAAATCCCAACCATTTGGTTGAGATTTTCTTTTATCTAATATTATTTTCTTAATGACATCTTTTTGCCAAAGTCGCTTCAATTTCTAATTCTACATTAGGCCAAGTAACACTTACTCCGTCAGCACCTTTGTGTAAATCTTCACACACTTTATTTAAAGATTCAACTGCTCCTTGTGCATTCCAGTTGTTCATGTCAATTTCCCCTGTCATTTTTACTACATTGTCGGCAACAGTATAACTTAAAGCCACTTCTTTTTCAACATCGTTTAAGGTTAAATAAAAAGTACAAGTCCCACTTTCGTTGTCTCCCTCCACATCTTTTACGTGCGCCAAAATAATGTCGGTATTTGCCATTGCACCAAAAAAGGAGTTAGTAATTTTAGCATCTCTATCAGGGTTAGTAGTATTGGTACTCGAAGTAGGGATGCTTACTGTAATGGTTCTCAATACATCGGCTAACTTAGTCGATTTTTCACCTGCTTTTACATTTACTTCGTTAAATGTTCCACCCACGGCTACTTTATCAGATGTTTTAAAAGCAGTCCACTTAACTGTAGCAGAAGAAGTATTGTCGTATTCATAAAAACAAATAGCTTCAGCGTTTCCTGTTGGTGTTTCTGTTGTTTCATGGCTTTCTGAGTTTCCACATGAGCTCACAAACATAGCAGCGATAATAGTAATTGGAATCAATATTTTTTTCATTGTATTTTTAATTTTAAAAGTGAGTAATTAACCTAAAAAAGGATATCTGTAATTGGTTGGAGGCACAAATGTTTCTTTAATGGTACGTGCCGAAACCCAACGTAATAAATTCATCGCAGCACCTGCTTTATCGTTGGTTCCGGATGCTCTCGCTCCGCCAAATGGTTGTTGGCCAACAACAGCTCCGGTTGGTTTATCATTAATGTAAAAATTACCTGCAGCGTTTTCTAACATTTTAGTGGCTACACCAACTGCATATCTATCTTTAGAGAAGATAGCACCTGTTAAAGCATATTCAGATGTTTTATCTAATGTTTCCAATGCCCCTTCAAAATCTTCGGCATCATACACATAAATGGTAATAAATGGGCCAAAAATTTCTTCACACATGGTTCTAAAGTGCGAGTTGGTTGTTTTTACAACTACAGGGTCAATAAAGTATCCTTTTGATTTATCGTAGTTTCCACCACAAATAAACTCAGCGTCATCACGAGTTTTGGTGTATTCAATAAAGCTAGCAATTTTATCAAAAGCTCTTTCATCGATTACTGCATTTACAAAGTTGCTGAAATCTTCGGGAGAACCTACTTTAAATGAGTTTACATCTTTCTTCACTTGTGCCAATACTTCATCAGCAATGTTAGAAGGAATGTAAGCTCTCGATGCTGCCGAACATTTTTGTCCTTGGAATTCAAAAGCACCTCTTACTATTGCAGTAGCAACTTCTTTGGCATTTGCCGATTTGTGTGCAATGATAAAATCTTTACCACCTGTTTCACCAACTATTCTTGGATATGTTTTGTATTTATCTATGTTGGTTCCAATGGTTTTCCATAGGTTTTTGAACACAGCCGTAGAACCTGTAAAATGTAACCCTGCAAAATCAGGATGATTGAAAACTACTTCTCCGGCTTCTGGTCCATCACAATAAACAATATTAATTACACCATCAGGAAGTCCTGCTTCTTTAAATAATTCCATAATTACCTGAGCAGAATAAATTTGTGAATCTGCAGGTTTCCATACTACCACATTTCCCATCATAGCAGGAGCTGCACACAAATTAGCAGCAATAGAAGTAAAGTTAAATGGAGTAATGGCAAAAATAAATCCTTCTAATGGTCTGTATTCTAATCTATTCCATATACCCGGAGCTGATTCTGGTTGCTCAGCATAAATTTCTGTCATGTACTGAACATTGAATCTAAAAAAGTCAATCATTTCACAAGCCGCATCAATCTCAGCTTGAAAAGCATTTTTACTCTGACAAAGCATGGTAGCAGCATTCATTTTAGCTCTAAAAGGACCTGCTAATAATTCAGCCGCTTTTAAGAAGATGGCCGCTCTGTCTTGCCACGGTGTATTTGCCCACTGTTTTCTAGCTTCTAACGCAGCTTGGATAGCTTGCGAAACATGAGTTTTATCTCCCATGTGAAAATAACCTAAATTATGTGCAATTTCATGAGGAGGATGCATCGAAACAGTGTTTCCTGTTCTTACTTCTTTTCCTCCAATTATCATTGGAGCATCAATTTGTTTAGATTTTAATTCTGCAATAGCTTCTTGCAATTCTTCTCTTTCTGAGCTTCCCGGAGCATACCCTAAAACGGGTTCATTTTCTGCTACAGGTACTTGAAAATAGGCGTTTGACATGCTTTATATTTTAGATTTAATTAGTAAAATTTAATAGAACCCAAAAATAAGAGTTATCAGTCAACAAAAAAAGCATTCAACAGTATTAAAATCAGTTGTTGAATATTGAACCGAAAACAGAAAATTTATTCATAAAACTTAGTTGAATTATTGATACATTTGTTCTTCATTAATTTTTTATCTCATGGAAGTTTTGGAATTAAAAGATATAGCGTTAAAACAACGCCACATAGATTTAGGAGCAAAAATGGTTCCTTTTGCAGGATTTAACATGCCTTTACAATATACAGGTTTAATAGATGAACATTTAAATGTGAGAAACAATGTCGGTATTTTCGATGTGTCTCACATGGGTGAATTTATGGTAAAAGGTGATGGTGCTTTAGAGTTAATCAACAGAATTACTTCTAATGATGCCTCTAAATTGGTTCCAGGAAAAGTTCAATACTCATGTTTTCCAAACAACGATGGTGGAATAGTGGACGATTTGTTGGTGTATATGATGAGAGAAAACGAATATATGTTGGTGGTTAATGGTGCTAATATTGATAAAGATTGGGATTGGGTGGTGAAACACAATATTAATGGTGTTGATTTAACAAATATTTCTGATAATATTTCTTTGTTGGCTATTCAAGGACCAAATGCTCAAAAAATGTTACAACCATTAACTAATATGGATTTAGATATGGTTTATTACACGGTTCAAAAAGGAATTTTTGCAGGAGTAAATAATGTGATTATTTCTTCTACCGGTTATACCGGTGCCGGAGGTTTTGAAATTTACTTTGAAAACAAAGATGCAAACCAAATTTTTGATGCGGTATTAAAAGCAGGAGAAAGTGTGAGTGCAAAAATGGCTGGTTTAGCTTGTAGAGATACTTTAAGATTAGAAATGGGGTTCTGCCTGTATGGAAATGATATTAATAATACTACTTCACCAATTGAAGCAGGTTTAGGGTGGATTACAAAATTTAGTAAAGACTTTGTAAATGCTGATTATTTGAAAAAACAAAAAGAAGAAGGAGTAACTAAGAAATTGGTTGGATTTGAATTGTTGGAAAGAGGTATTCCTCGTCATGATTATGAAATAGTAAATGAAAGTGGAGAGAAAATAGGTATTGTTACTTCAGGAACTCAATCTCCTTCCTTAAATAAACCAATAGGAATGGGGTATGTAAAGACTGAATACTCAAAACCGGGCTCTGAGATTTTTATTTTAATTAGAGATAAACAAATTAAGGCACAAGTAGTTTCTTTGCCATTTTATAAAGCTTAATTTCAGTAAAAAGTTGAATGTAGAAAGTTTTTAAAGAAAAATAAGAGACTTTCTACTTTTTAACTTAATCCTTAAACTCAAAAATTAATGGCAGAAGAATCATCTGGAAGTAACAGAAAAGTAGAAGTGTGTTTTTCACCAGCATTGTTTCCTGTTTATTTTCAAGATAAAAATTGTGTGGTGGTAGTTATTGATGTGTTTCGTGCCACATCAGCTATTTGTTCAGCAATCGACAATGGGGTAAAAAGTATTTTACCTGTTGCTACAGTCGAGGAAGCCACCATCTATAAAGAAAAAGGCTTTATTGTTGGAGCTGAAAGACAAGCAGAAGTGGTGGAAGGTTTTGATTTTGGAAATTCACCTATTACATTTAAATCAGGTAAATATAAAGGTGAGGAAATAGTGCTTACTACTACGAATGGTACAAAAGCTATTGATTTAGCTAAAGAAGCCTACAAAGTAGTAATTGGTTCTTTTGCTAATTTAGATGCAGTTTGTAATTACATAGAACAAGAAGATAAGGACGTTATCTTGTTTTGTGCCGGATGGAAAGATAGGTTTAACTTGGAAGACACCTTATTTGCTGGTGCTGTAGTTGAAAAATTGGTAGAAAATTTAAGATTCTCCAACTTAGCAGATTCAGCTCTTGCTTCTTTGAATTTATATAATACTGCAAAAAATGATTTATACGGGTTTTTAAACGAATCCTCACATCGCAAGCGTTTAAGTAGATTAAATTTAGAAGAAGATATTATTTATTGCTTAACTTTAAATCAGTCTAATAATGTTCCTATTTTAAAAGACGGAAAAATAGTGAAGAGCTAAACATGAAATTTTTATTGAAATATATGATAGGAGTAATGATGTTCATTGCTCTTATTTTTTTATTACAACCAACAGTTTACTCGTGGGGATTTTTTGGCCATAAAAAAATCAACAGGATGGCTGTTTTTACGCTGCCACCAGAAATGATTAAATTCTATAAAAAAAACATAGAATTTATCACCGAACATGCTGTTGATCCTGATAAACGAAGATATTCTACAGATGGCGAAGCACAACGTCATTATATAGATATTGACCATTATGTTCATTCAGGAGAAGACCCATTTGAAGTGGTTCCAAAAAAATGGTACGATGCTGTGGAAAAATTTACAGAAGATACTTTACAAGCTTATGGTATTGTTCCTTGGCATGTTGATGTAATGGTGAAAAGATTAACCAAAGCTTTTGAAGCAAAAGATTATGACCGTATTTTAAGGGTCTCTGCCGATCTAGGTCATTACATTGGAGATTCTCATGTGCCTTTGCATACTACAGAGAACTACAACGGTCAAATGACCAATCAAAAAGGCATACATGGTTTTTGGGAATCTCGTATTCCTGAATTAAAAGCAAAAGACTATGACTATTTTGTGGGAAGAGCCGAATATGTGAATCATATTTTAACAGATGAATGGGAAACGATTAAGCAAAGTTTTACAGCCAAAGATTCCGTTTTAGACTTAGAACGAAAATTAAATGGTGAATTTCCAAAAGACCAAAAATATACTTTTGAAAATAGGGGGGCAGTATTAATAAAAACATATTCTGAAGAATATACTGATGCTTATAATCAAATGTTGAATGGAATGGTGGAAAGAAGATTAACACAAGCCATTATAAAAGTAGGAAGTTATTGGTACACAGCGTGGGTAAATGCCGGTCAACCCAATTTAGATGAATTATTAGAGAAAAAACCTTCAGAAGAATTAGCCAAAGAAGATGAAACTTTGGATAAGATCTACCAATCAGGAAAAATTAAAGGAAGAGAACATCAGGATTAATTCTCTTTCTTTTCCTCAATCATTACTTTTTTCAAGGTTAAAAGATTTACGGGGTTAATTCCTAAATCTTTTACGTTAGTTTGAATCAATCTTACCACTTGGTCGTAATACAAAGGAATTACAGGTGCTTCTTCAATAATTATTTTATCCATCTCTCTGTATAAATGAAAACGAGTAGAATCATTTATTTCAGATTGAGCCATTTCATATAGTTTATCAAAGTCGAAATTTTTAAAATGGGTGTAATTAGGTCCATGAGGAGTAAAGTTTTTGCTATAAAACAATGCTAAATAGTTTTCTGCATCAGGATAATCAGCTATCCATGATTTTCTAAAGAAATTTAATTTAGAACGAGCCACTAATTCACGATGGGTGGTCGCTGGTAAAATCTCCACTTTAGTTTTAATTCCTATTTCGGTTAATTGATGCTGAATAAATTCACATAAATCAACATAGCCAATAGTGGTAAATAATGTAATTTCAGGCATGTTTTTTCCATTTGGATATCCTGCAGAATAAAGTAATTCTCTAGCTTTTTCCGGGTTGTAATCATAGCCTTTTACCAAAGATGCATCAAATGATGGCAATCCTTTTGGAATAAAACCAGCTGTAGCAGGAGTGCCAATTCCTTTTCTTAAATAAGAAAGCATTTGTTTACGGTCAAAACCATAATTAATGGCTTGTCTTACTAGTTTTTTTCTAAGAGGGCTATTGGCAACTAATTGTAATTCATCATCTACTAAAATCCCTAAATATTCGGTATTTAAATAGGGGTGAGTCAACATTTTTATTTGTTGCTGATACTTTTTCTTGAGTTCACCTGTATTGGTAAATATCTCTTCTTTATAACTTCCTTCGCGACCTGAAACAAACTCTAATTCACCATTTAAGAATTTTAAAAACTCCACTTCTTCATCTTTAATAAAAGTAATAGCTACTGCATCTAGATAAGGAAGTTTATTGCCTTGTTCGTCTTTTTCAAAATAGTTGTCATTTTTTAAGAAAACCATTTTATTTCCTTCGTCCCACATTTTAAATTTAAAGGGACCAGTACCAATAGGACTATTACGATAATCATTTTTATAGTATTCTACTATTTCTTTTGCCACTACAGAGCAGTACTGCATGGTTAAAATTCCCAAAAATGGAGGAAAAGGCTGGCTTAAATAAATTTGTAAAGTAGTATCATCAATGGCAACAAATGGAGCATAATTATACGCTTCATTATAATCAACATTATTAAAAATCCAAGCTCCGGGAGATGCTACTTTAGAATCGAGAATTCGGTTAAAGCTATAAACAAAATCTTGAGCTGTTACGTTTCTTCCTTTTTTATTGTTAAATAACTCATGGTCATGAAAATACACATCGTTTCTTAAATGAAAAGTATAAGTTTTTCCATCGTCAGAAATTTCCCAGTTTTTTGCAATACATGGCTTAATATTAAGTTCATCATCCATCTCAACCAATCCATTATAAAGTTGATTACAAGCCCAGATATTTTCTATATTTCTAGAAAAAGCAGGATCTAAAGATGTGATTCCTGCTGATTCGTTGTAACGAAAGATTTTTTTACCAAGAGTGCTTTCAGAATTTTTATCACTTCCGCAAGAAGCTAAAAGTAAAACAGGGATTAAAAATAGAAAGGAATATCTTTTCATAACATATTACATTTATACATTGTAATGTTAAGGAAAAGACAGTGTTTTAAAGGGAGTTGAATATTCTTCTTTTCAACACATTATTGTTTAAAGACAAAATATTTTTGAAGAGTGAAATTATAAAATACAGCAACTAGAATAGCAGTTATAGTTTTTGATATAGCGTAATTAATGTTGGTCAAATCAGTAAGTAAAAAAACAAATAATGTATTTAAACACATACTTCCTGTTGAGACTAGTATATATTTAAAAATTTGATTACTTAAATTATTAGAAGAATTAGCAAAAGCCCAATATCTGCATACCAAAAAATTGGTCATGGCTCCAAATAAAGCTCCAATTGCTGTTGAAGCAACATACCACACATCAAAGAACTCGGTTAAGACAATTAAAGTGAAAAAGTCAACCATAGTTGCAATAATGGCTGCAGCAGAATATTGAAAAAATGATATAAAAAAAGCTTTTCTCAAATCAAATAGACAATAATGTGAAGTACTAAATTGGAATAAATTCCTGCTAAAATATCATCAGCCATTACGCCAATTCCTTTAGGAAATTGTTCCATTTTTCTTATTCCTAAAGGTTTAGCAATATCAAAAAAGCGAAAGAGAATAAACCCTAAAAAAACATTTAACCATGAAAAAGGGATAAAAGCCATGGTTATCCACATTCCGATTACTTCATCAATCACTACTTTTTTAGGATCTTTTCCCCAATCTTTTTCAAGGTAATTTGTGGATATAACACCTAAAACAGTAATCACTAAAACAAAAGGTAAAAACAGTAAAGAATAGCTATGTAAAAGGTTAAATCTCTCGAAGCTCCATAAAATACCACATGCTAAAATTGCTCCTGCAGTACCTGGTGCAAAAGGAGAGAAGCCACTTCCAAAAGCACTTGCTATAACAATATGAATAAATTTCATGCTACAAAGTAAGATAAAAAAAGCTGCTAATCAATTAGCAGCTTTTAGAAAAGTTAATTCTATAAATTAATCCTCGTAGTCTAACCCTAAGTGAGTGATTAATTCTTCACCTTTTAAATAACGAAGTGTATTTTTTAATTTCATTTCTTGCTTAAAAATATCATGCATAGACATTAAATTTTTAGTTTTAGCTTGTGGCGATTTAAAATAGAACGATAACCACTCTTGAACACCACTCATATTAGAACGAGCAGCTAAATCTAAGAATAAAGCTAAATCAAGAACTAGTGGTGCAGCTAAAATAGAATCTCTACACAAGAAATCTACTTTGATTTGCATTTTGTATCCCATCCATCCAAAGATGTCAATGTTATCCCAACCTTCTTTGTTATCACCATGTGGAGGATAATAATTGATTCTTACTTTATGGTATAAATCTTTGTATAAATCAGGATTTTTTTCAGGCTCCAAAATTTGCTCTAACACTCCCAATTTAGATACTTCTTTTGTTTTAAAATTATCCGGGTCATCCAACACTTCTCCATCTCTATTTCCAAGAATATTTGTAGAAAACCAACCAGCAATACCTAAAGAACGAGTTTTCATACCGGGAGCAATAATGGTTTTCATCAATGTTTGTCCCGTTTTGAAATCTTTTCCGCAAATAGGAACATTGTTATCCTTTGCCAACTTCACTAAAGCAGGGATGTCAGCAGAAAGGTTAGGGGCTCCATTTGCATAAGGAACACCTTCTTTGATAGCAGCATAAGCATAAATCATACTTGGAGCAATATTAGGGTCATTATTTCTCAACCCTTCTTCAAACTTTTCGATAGTTTGATGAACGTCACTTTCTTCCAAATAAATTTCAGTAGATCCACACCAAACCATTGCTAATCTTTCACAACTATTTTTAGCTTTAAAATCTCTAATGTCTTGTATTAAAGCTTCAGCTAATTGCATTTTTGTATCAGCTTGTTTAATATATGACCCTTCTAATTTTTTCACATAGTTTTTGTCAAACACAGCCTTCATTGGCTTTATTTGTTCTAACTCTGACTTTAATTGATCCAATGTTGTTTTATCAATTACACCGGCATGAACAGCTGCTTCATAAACATTATCCTCAAATAAATCCCATCCTCCAAAAACTACATTCTTTAAATCGTAAAGAGGTACAAAATCTTTAATTAATGGACTTCTGTTTTCTGTTCTTTTCCCTAATCGAATAGTTCCCATTTGAGTAGTTGAACCTATCGGTTTAGAGATGCCTTTATTAACTGCATGAACACCAGCTATAACAGTAGTTGCTACAGCTCCCAAACCAGGCAATAAAATACCTAACTTCCCTTCAGGATTTGCAATATTTACGCTCATATTATAATATATAAATTAAGAGTTGACTAATAAATGAAGCGACAAATATAGGAAATAGAATGAGATTTAAATGGGATGTTAAATAATTTATGTAGTTACATAGATTTTACGAAAAATGTTTATTTCTCTATCTTTTCGTAAGCCTTTTTACCTGTTTTTAATTCTTTTCCAAACAATTCAATAGCAAAAACTTCCGGAAGTAATTTTTCATGTTGAGCGGTAATAAAAACTTTTTCCAAATACGCAGGTTTTCCATTTATGGTTGAAACTACAATCGGTAATCCTTTTTTGTTTATTGAGGCAATTAATTTTCTATTTTTAATAGCAACTATTTCAAATTCAACTGTATTTGGATGTTCTTCTAAAAATTTATATTTAACTCCATATCCAAAAGTTTTTTCGATGTACTTCAATTCCCTTTTTTGACCTTGTTCTTGATATCTTCTCCAAAAGACATTAATAGGATTTTTCTCATCAATATTTCCAGTTTTATCAATGTTTAAGGTGTATACAACAGCATTGGTATTAAAGCTTTTTTGAATATAAAAAAGCATATTCTTATCTGTAGGAGTGGGATAATTATTAAAAACTGAATCCTCATCATTAGAGAATGAATGTGAAATATTAGAACTAGTTTGAATATTAAATCCAAACAAAAAGGGCAAAGCCAAAAAAAGTAATGGAATAAAATGTTTAATCATTTTTATTATTTAATTCAACCTTGCAATGATTTAATCGTTGAATAGCTGTTATGTTTGAGAAGATAGCTACTACAGTTAGTGGAAGAGTAAAAATAGAAATGGTTTCAAATAATGTAATTGGTGAATCTTCAAGATGGATGGAAACATTCCCAAAGAATGAATAAGCAATTCCACAAAACATTGCACCGGCTCCAATAGTAACAACTCTAGCAGGTCTTTGCATCATTCCAACACTACATTCAATTCCTAATCCTTCTGCTCTTGCTCTAGTGTAGCTTACCATCATAGATCCAACTAAAGCAATAAAACCAAAAAGCGAACTTAAAAAATAATCGTGAGAAATAAGATAGTAACAAATTCCTAAAAACATTACTAATTCACTGTATCTGTCCAATACAGAATCGTATAGTGCACCAAAAGTGCTTGACATATTCCCTAAACGAGCTAATCTTCCGTCCATCATATCAAATAATCCAGCAATTAAAATAGTAAAACCTCCCCAACCAACATATTCCAATTCATCTCTCTCTGCAATTTCTGCACCAACGATAAAAATAACAGCTGCTACTATGTTTAAAATGAGCCCAAATGTAGTAACCATGTTTGGAGTAACTCCAAGTTTTATGAATATCTGAATAAGAGGATTTAAAATGGTGTAAATTATTTTCTGTGCTTTGCTTTCGTTTGCCATATCAACTGGTGTAGCTATTTTTATTTTGTAAAAGTAATCAACTTTTCAGGAAGAAATAAGCCCATAAATTCATGTTATTAGCTTAAAGATGTTAGCAACTCTATATGAATAATTAAATTATATTTGCAGCCTCAAAAAAAACAAGATTATGGCATTAAAATGTGGAATAGTTGGATTACCTAATGTAGGGAAATCAACATTGTTTAATTGTTTATCGAATGCAAAAGCACAATCGGCAAACTTTCCTTTTTGTACAATTGAACCAAATGTAGGTGTGATTACCGTTCCAGATAATAGATTAGAAGAATTAGAAAAATTAGTAAAACCTGAAAGAGTTGTACCTACAACTATTGAAATAGTAGATATTGCAGGTTTAGTAAAAGGTGCTAGTAAAGGTGAAGGGTTGGGGAATAAATTTTTAGCAAACATTAGAGAAACAGATGCTATTATTCATGTGTTAAGATGTTTTGATGATGGAAATGTTGTGCATGTAGATGGCTCAGTAAACCCTGTAAGAGACAAAGAAATAATTGATATAGAACTTCAATTAAAGGATTTGGAAACCGTTCAGAAAAAATACGATGGGATTAAAAGAAAAATTCAAACAGGTGATAAAACTGCAGTAAAAGAAGGTGATTTGTTAAATAGAATCATTCAAGCTTTAGAAGCTGGAAAATCAGCAAGAACAGTTGAAGCGTCTGAAGATGAAAATGAAATGGTAAAAGGATTGCAGTTAATTACCAATAAGCCTGTTTTATACTTGTGTAATGTAGATGAAGGTTCTGTAGTTTCCGGAAATGAGTATGTAGAACAAGTAAAGAATGCTGTTAAAGATGAACATGCTGAAGTTTTGGTTATTGGAGCACAAATAGAAGCAGATATTGCCGAGTTAGAAACATATGAAGAGCGTAAAGAATTTTTAAATGATTTAGGTTTAGAAGAGGCAGGGGTTAATAAGTTAATTAGAGCAGCATACAAACTATTAAACCTACAAACTTATTTCACTGCAGGAGTAAAAGAGGTAAGAGCATGGACCATTAAAAAAGGAATGACAGCACCTCAAGCAGCAGGAGTAATACATACCGATTTTGAAAAAGGATTTATTCGAGCAGAGGTAATAAAATACAACGATTTTGTTACTTTAGGCTCTGAAGCTGCTTGTAAAGACTCAGGTAAAATGGGTGTAGAAGGGAAAGAATATGTTGTAGAAGATGGGGATTTGATGCACTTTAGATTTAATGTTTAATGCTACAGGAGTTATTTGCCGGCTTTGATTATTATAGCTGGATAGTTCTACCAATCATTATATTTTTTTCGCGACTAACAGATGTAAGTTTAGGTACTTTACGTCATGTTTTTATTTCCAAGGGCTATCGAAAAATTGTTCCAGTTTTAGGTTTTTTTGAAGTACTTATATGGATAATTGTAGTAGCACAAGTTATGCAGAATCTATCTAATTGGGTTTGCTATATTGCTTATGCTGGTGGATTTGCAACCGGAACCTACGTTGGGTTAAGAATAGAAGAAAAATTAGCCTTAGGCTTACAAGTAGTTCGAATAATTACTAAACAAAATTGTGATATACTTATCAGGGAGTTAAGAGAAGAAAATTATGGAGTAACTGTAGTTGATGCAGAAGGTAGTTCAGGTTCCGTCAAAATGATTTTTACCATTGTGAAGCGCAAAAATGTTAAAATAGTTATTGAAAAAATAAAAATTAACAATCCAAATGCTTTCTATTCTGTTGAAGATATAAAAGATACAAGCCAAGGAATTTTCACTAAAACTCCACGTTTTAACTTATTGTTTAGAAAGTCTAAATGATTTCCTTTCCATAAGGAAATTGAGAGAGGAGGGTAAAATTCAGTGATTGTCAAGCAAAAAAAAAGGAAGTGAACACTTCCCTTTTTTTTTTAAAAATTCTATCAATTTAATCTTTAGCAATTAATACTTTTTTTACAACGGTTTGGTTGTTTACAGTAAATCTTAATATATATTGTCCATTGTATAATGATCTCGTATCGAGATGGGTAATTGTTGTTCCTTGGTATATTTTAGTTGAGATAACATGTTTTCCCATAATATCAAATAAATCTATTGCTACATTTTCTTTATTAAGTGTGTTCATTTGGATAACAATAAATTCGTTAGCCGGATTAGGGAAGATATTGATTTCTATATTATCAAGATTAAAATCATTGATGCTAGTAGTATTTTCATAAGTATATACAGGTTCAGTAATAGAAGTTACAGTTGTTGCAGATTTTACCCCATAAAATGTTGGACCAACAGCATAAGGATAAGCAGAGTTCCAATTTTCATCTACAGTAGCAAAATAGCAATATATTCCATTTGGATATTCAGGAGTTACACAAAAACGACCATTGTGTTCATCTAAATACTCTTCCTCTCCAGGATGCGATACAAATTCATAATCTTCCTTGAAGTAACCTAAAAAATAAGTACTGTTGACAGCAGGTCCATCATCAACATCGGTACCATCAGCCCAATGTGTTCTTGTTGTAATATTTCTTAATTGGTAACCAGACTTAATACGAGTAATTCCCCCAGAACCATTTGCATTTTTATAACCATAAGCACCATAGATTGGAAACCCATCATAAGCAAATCCGATTAATGGAGAATGAACCGTACTATCTATCGCATACAAGCCATCAGCATCATAAGTACTACATATATTATAAATTACATTTAAATCTAATTTAAAAGCACTTGGGTTTTGATGATGATGATAATTTCCCATTGCCGGATGACCTTTAGAGCAATCAAAACCTAACATTTCAGCAGGTACAGCATCTCTATTCCAATCAGAAGTAGCTCCGGGACCTCCTGGACAAGGTGGGTTGCCAGGCCCTCCACACAAAGCACTAGTACTAGTATTCCATCCAACTCCGTCTCTATTATCAAACAAAGCAGTTCCATTAATAAAAACACCTATATTCCCCATATTGGTTGCTGTTTTTGTCCCAGTATTTTCAATAGGATTTAGAGGGAATTTAAAAATAGAATTTTGTGCTGTAGCCACTGATGGATTCCCATCTAAAAATGGACCTGTAACATAAGCAGGTATTCCAGTTGCAGAAACATAAACAAATTGAGTATCTGTAGAAAATTGAACAGATTGTACATTTACTAAATCAGCGTCGTTTATTGGTGTAGAATTACCACTTACATAATGACGACCGGTAATAGTTGTGTTTTGTAACCAAGATGTAATTCCGGGATTGTTTTGAGCTTCTACTTGTAAGCTTAGAAAAAACAAACTAGCTACCAATACTTTTTTAATCATTTTATTAGTTTTTAAGTTATATAAATACTTAGACGATGTATTTATTTATATCCTTCGGTTATTTCAATATTATTTGTTTTAGGATATGAGAAATTTGAATTAAATAAAAAATCTCTATCCGTTAATGTAAGTAAAAATGCAGTCAGATCGACCTTTTCTTCATGAGTGAGTCCAATTGGAGTTTTTAGTTCATTTGCTAACGTTGAACTATATAAAATTCCTTTTTCGTAATGTTTTAAAACTTCTGAAATACTTTTAAATCTTCCATCATGCATGTATGGGTATGAAAATTCAATATTTCTGAGGGTAGGTATTTTAAACTTCAACGAATCATTTGGATTGTTGGTGATTCTATATCTACCAACATCGTTTAATATGGAATCTATTGCTAAACCATTGTTTTTAAATTGATAGCTTGTAAATAAAGGTTCCGTATGACAAGAATTACAATTATTTTGAAAGACTTTATATCCTCTTTGTTCTTGATTGTTAAAAACAGTTTCTTTTCTCATAACACTATCATATTTTGAGTTTTGAGAAACAAGTGTTAATTCAAATTGAGAAATCACTTTTAGCAATTTTTCACCGGTGATAATTGAATCATTAAATACTTGTTGGAATAACATTGGGTATCTTTTTGTGGATTGAAGTTTAACCACTACATTTTCAATGCTTTCACCCATTTCAGCTGGGTGTGAAATAGGAGCAAGGGCTTGAACATCTAAATGATTTACTGCTCCATCCCACATAAATAATTCACTCCAAGCAAGATTTATTAAAGAAGGTGAATTTCGTGTCCCTATACTGTCATTTATTCCATGACTAAGTTTATGGTCGACATGTGTAAATGCGGTATAAGATAGATGACAATTGCTGCAAGAAATTGAACTATCTTTAGAAAGGATTGGGTCGTAAAATAAATGCCTTCCTAATTCAACTCCTTCAGGCGTTAAAGGATTTTTATTGAAATCATACAAAGGTTTTGGGAAGTAATCTGGATATTTAATAATAAAATAGGAAGACGAAGGTATATTCAAAGCTGTTCCTATTAAAAGAAAGAAAAATAATAAGGTAAGTATTTCATTCTTTTTATTTCGCATAAAAAAGGGTAGCTAATAAAATAGAAAGTTCTTGAGATGTTTTTCCTGGAGACATTACTTTATTATTGGTATTAATATCTATTTTATTTAAAAAATCTGATAAATCTAGATATAGAACCATTTCTTCACTTTCTTTCAAATCGACTTCTATTTTTTGAGCTGTTTGATAAGGAGCGGCATAACCTCCCAAATGAAATTCAAAAGGAATGCTGTTTTTTGTTCCTTCTATTTTAAAATTGATGTAACCGCTATTCCATGCCCAATACATTCCTTTAGTAGGGTCTAAATCACCCCCCATTACTCCGGAAACATTTGTAACACTATCAATTCCTAATAAAAAAGTAAGGTTTTCAAGTGTTTTATTTTCAATTAATGGAAAGGCTATGTTGACTGTTTCAGGCTTTGATAAATCAATTAAATGGTAAGAATTTTCTTCAATATAAACCTCACCATTATTTTGCGTTAAAGAAAAACTACTTAGGTAAAATTTTAAATTAGTGATAATAACATCATCCTTGGTTGCATCATTTAAAACAATGGGTTCATTGTTTAAAATCGGTAATACTTTTATTTTAAGATGGGTTTGAGCTTTAATTAATAAAGAAGAAATTGAAAGAAAAAAAGTGAAAAGTAAAAGTTTCAAAATTTATCTTTTAGGAGGGTGTGGAGAAAACAAATGAGTAAGTTCTTTACTTAGGTTATTAAATTCATTCATCTGATTTTCTGTGCAAAGATTTTTAATATCATTGAAATGATTAAAATGAATATTTTCAATCATTTTTTGAGTGTCTGAAATATAATTGATAATTGAATCTTTTTGACTGTATTCATCATACTGTAAAAGATTGAATAAACCTTGTTTAGCTATTCTTATTTTTTCTTCCTGTTCATGAATTTGTTCTCGATGTTTTTGTATTAAAGATTCATAATCAGAAACTTGTTCTGCATCTAATTGTAACCTTTCAATAATAATATGTTTAGGTTCAATCCTTTTTGCTAAATGAGGAGATTGGTGATGTGGTGGCTTCTTTATTAATATGACAGCCATTAAACCAACATTTAAAACCACCAGTATTACAACACCTATTATTAATATTTTAGTTTTATTCATTGTAAAGTTGATTGTTGGTGTTTAATTGAAATGCTTCTATTAAATTAATTTCATTTTTTGTTTTCGAACCTATTTCTTTATTTAATAAAAATGAATTGCCCGCAAATAAAATGATTAAAGAAATACTTGCGGCTACTAACCATTTATTAGAAATATAGTTAATAGCTTCTTCTTTAATTCTTTGTTCAATTTTTGAAAAAAGAAAAGGAGAGGGGTTTACTTTTTCTATTTTTGTTAAAGGTTCTAACATTTTATTATCTGAATCTATCATATTTGACGATTTTAATTTTAAAATCCTTCGGTTAGTTTAATTTTTCTTTCAAATTAGCTTTTGCCCTTGATAATAATGATTCGACTGCTTTGACTGAAATATTCATAATATCAGCAATTTCTTTTTGAGAAAGTTCATCCATAGTTTTTAGAATTAAAGCAGTTTTCTGATTATGTGGTAGCTGATTGATTTGTTTAAATATATGCTCTGTAGCTTCTTTGTTTTCCATTAAAACACCTGGATGATTAAAGTCTTGATCATTTAAATGTTCAGTATTGTCGGTAATAGAAAAAAGAAAGCCAAAACGCTTTTGTCGTTTTTTAGCTTTAATAAAATCTAAGCATTGATTAACTGCAATTTTGTAAATCCATGTTTTAAGAGATGAGTTTTGCTGAAATGAATCTATCTGTTGAAAGATTTTTACAAACACATCCTGTGTAACTTCTTCAGCATCATGTTCATTTTGTAAGTAATTCAAACATAAATTAAACACCATTTCAGAGTGGTAATCATAAATCTCTTTTATTTGAATTTCTTTCATATTCGCACTCCAATCACGCAGATATCATCTACCTGTTCATGATTACCTTTCCATTGTTCAAATAATAAATTTATTTTTTCCATTTGATCATCCATTGATTCATGTTGAATACTCAGCAATAATTCTCGAAATGCTTTTGGTTTAAGTTTTTTACCTTTTTCTCCACCAAATTGATCCACATATCCATCAGAGAAAATATAAATCGTGTCGTCTTTTCGGAGTTCAACTATATGGGAGGTATAAGGTGTAGGCTCTGCATACTTACCTATTGGTTGCTTATCTGCTTTAATTTCAAATAAGTTGGTATTGTAATCTTCAGTTAAGATTATATATTCAGGTAGTTTTTTAATAGTCGATTCATTATTTGTAATTAAATAAAAAGGGTTATTAGCGCCGGCATAGTTTAAAATCCATTTATCAATCTTGTTTTCTAAACTACAAAGTGCTATATCCATTCCATCTTTCACTTCATCTTCACTTTTTTCGAATTCTGATATAACTATTTCTCGCGTTTTGTCTAATATTTTAGCAGGATTTATCAATCCATGCTCACGAACAGAACGATTCAATCCATTATTACATACAACGCTTACCATTGCGCCAGGAACGCCATGGCCGGTACAGTCGCATGCAGCAAATAAGACGATATTATCTTTATGCTCCAACCAATAAAAATCACCAGCAACTATGTCTTTTGGTTTATATAGAATAAAGCTATTAGGTAAATATTGTTGAACAGTTTTAGTTGGTGGAAGAATAGCTGCTTGTATTCTTTTGGCATAATGAATACTGTCTAATATTTCTTGATTTTTTTCTTCAACTATGTGTTTTTGTTCTTCAATTACTAATTTTTGTTTTTGAGTAACTTTAAATCGGTTAAACATAAAACCTGCAAAAATAATTACCAATGCCAACCCTCCAAATAAAGCATATTGTTGATTTCTTTTTGCTTTAATTTCTGCTTTTTGTTTAGCTATCTCTGCTTCTTTTATTTCATTTTCTTTTTCAAAAGCAATACTGTCTGCGGTTGCTTTTTTATCATATTCGTATCGTAAATTTTGTTTTAAAGCAGCTTTTTTATTTTGCTCATTTACTACACTGTCTCTCATTTCGTGAAATAATTCACTCATTTCATAAGCTTGTTTGTATTTACCTTTCTTATAATAGATAATTTGTAGTAAACGAGAAGCATTTTGAATATTAGCTATGACTTTTTGTTTTTTTGAAAGTTCTAATGATTTCTCTACAATTTCTTCAGCTTCAGTAATATTTCCTTTATCCATGTATATAGTTCCAATATTTGATAGGGTTGGTGGGATACCTTCAAAATCATTTAATTCTTCTTTGAGTACTAAACTTTTATTATAATATTCCAATGCCGTATCAAAATTGCCAAGCTCTTTATGAACTAAACCTATGTTATGATATGAATTTGCAATTCCTCTTTTGTCTTTGGTCTTTTCTCTAATTATTAAGCTTCTTTTATTGTATTGTAATGCTTTGTTGTATTGTTTTTTTAAAAAATAAACTAATGCGATATTGTTTAAAGAAATTGCTTTTAAACGCTCTTCATTTAATTCGTTTTGTATATCTAAAGCTTTGTAATAATACTCTAATGCCTTATCAATTTCACCTAAACTTTCATAAATAACTCCAATATTTGAAAGAGATAATGAAAGGCTTTTTTTGTCACCTAATTGTTCTTTTATTTTTAAACTTTTATCATAAAAATCAATTGCGTTTTTTAAATCGCCACGTTCTTTATATATCATTCCTATATTGTTATAGGCAATGGCAACACCTTTTAAATCATTGATTTCCTTTTTTATTTCTAAACTTTTAAAATAATGGGATAGTTCTTTTTCAGGATCGCCTTTTTGACCAAAATAATAACCTAAATTATTGAGAGAGGCTGCTAATGTATGCCGAAATGATTTTATTTCATTTTCAGATAACTCTTTATTTTTTAGATTTTTCTCACAAATTTCACGAGCATTATCACACAAGGGAAATAAAGTGTCTACATTATTTACATAGAGTATTTCAGATAAATAAACATAAGATGCTGAAAGGGTGGTGTCAAATTTAGTAGTTTTAATTTCGTTGTTTAGTGAATCAATCAACCTCATTTCTTCAGGTGAAAATTGAGCACATAAATTCAAGGAAAACAGAATTGATAAATAAAACGCCAGAAATATTCTCATATAATCTTAACAAATTTTGGATAAGATAATACAATTATAAATAAAAAGCTAAAATATTAAACCTCTAGACCTAATTCATCTAAATTGATAGCATCTAAGTAAGATTCTTTTACACTACGCTCAGGAGCAATATCGATTGAATAAATATCACCAAATGAGAGGGTTCTCCATACTTCTACAAAATAACCATTGTAATGATAAAGCCATATTTCGTAACGTAAATAATTCCTCTTAGTAATATAAATTCCATGTTGTTGCAGATGCTTTATTTTGCTATGCAAACTAACTCTTTGAAAATCTTTTGCATCGAGTAACATGGGGTAAATTATTGGTTATTATAAATTTACTATTTTTTTAACCTTTTATCAATAGTTCAAGTACTAATTCTTTGGTTAAGGCTTTACCTTGTGCATTTTTTCTAATATCATCAAATGAATATCTATAATCACAACCATTTACATATTCACTACAGCCGTAAGCGGTTTTACCTTTTATTATTTTTCCTTTCTTACACTTCGGACATAGTAATTCATCTTTGGATTTTTCTTTCTTTTTGGTTTTACTGTTTAATATAATTTCAAAGTTTTCATTAAAAGAAAGTACTCCATCCAGCTTTCCTTCATTTGTTTTAAACCCTTTTATAATGGTTGTTTTACCTTTTTGAACTAATTGTAGAATTTGCTTGTCTGTAAGTTTTTTTCCAAAAAATACAAAAGGTAATAATAAATTACAGCCATTTTTATATTCATTGCACCCATATGCTGAATTACCTTTTATTAAGCTCCCTGTTTTACATTTAGGACAGACTTGACCAACCACAGAAGATTGAGTTAATTTTGTTTTTTTGTTTTGTTGATGTTGAGTGTGTGAAATTTGAATATTATTTTGTTCTAATCTAACTTCATACACAAGGTCATCAACCATTTTTTTCATGTCATTTATGAAAGTAGCTGCATTGTATTTTCCTTGTTCAATTTCTTTTAAGTGTTTTTCCCAAATACCTGTTAATTCAGCGGATGTTAAAATTTTATTTCCAATGGTTTCAATTAACTGAATCCCTGTTGGAGTAGGAATGATTTGTTTTTTGTTTCTGACAATATATTTTCTTCTGAATAAGGTTTCTATAATACTTGCTCGTGTAGATGGTCTTCCTATTCCATTTTCTTTCATTAAGTCTCTCAATTCCTCATCATCAACTTGTTTGCCAGCTGTTTCCATTGCTCTCAATAAAGAAGCCTCAGTAAACATTTTAGGAGGTTTGGTTTCTTTTTCTAAAAAACTAGGTTCATGAGGTCCTTTTTCACCTTCTTCAAAATTTGGGAGAATATCAGGTTCTTTTTCAGGATTATCAGGAGTTTCAAATACAATTCGCCACCCTTTATCAGTAATAATTTTTCCGGTAGTTTTAAAATTAACTTCTGCGGCATTCCCAATTACAATTGTATTGTTTACCAAACAATCATCATAAAACACAGCTATAAATCTTCTTGTGATGATATCATAAACCTTTTGTTCATTAGTATTCATCGGACCTAATACTCCAGTAGGAATAATGGCATGATGGTCGGTTACTTTTTTATCATTAAAAACAGTACTTGGTTTTCTTATTTTTTTACCTAATAAAGGATGAATTAAATTTGTGTAGGGAGTTAGTTTTTCTAATATTCCTTTCACTTTAGGATAAATATCATTTGGTAAAAATGTAGTGTCAACTCTTGGGTAGGTAACCAATTTTTGTTCATAGAGTTTTTGAACAATTTTAAGAGTTTCATCAGCTGAAAAAGAAAATTTATTGTTACAATACACTTGCAACCCTGTTAAGTCAAATAACTTTGGAGCATACTCTTTTCCTTCTTTTTTTTCAACCGAAACAATTTCAAATTCACTTTCTTTTACTTTATTGGCTAAAATTTCTCCTTCTTCTTTATTTACAAAACGACCTTCCTCACAATTAAAAATGGTTTCTCGATAAAGTGTTTGCAATTCCCAGAAAGGAGTTGGTTTGAAATTTTCAATTTCTTTAAATCGATTGACAACCATTGCTAATGTAGGCGTTTGAACCCTCCCTATAGAAAGAACTTGTTTATGTCCTCCATATTTTATTGTATACAAACGTGTTGCATTCATTCCTAAAAGCCAATCACCAATCGCCCTTGAAAAGCCGGCATAATAAAGATTGTCGTATTTTTCTGATGCTTTTAAGTTTTCAAAACCTTCTTTTATAGCCTCTGTTGTTAATGATGAAATCCAAAGACGTTTTACTACTCCTTTATAACCGGCTTGTTCCAAAACCCATCTTTGAATTAATTCTCCTTCTTGACCAGCATCGCCACAATTTATAACCACACTGGCTTTATTAAACAAAGTTTTTACGATGTTGAATTGCTTTTTAATCCCACCATTATCTACCACCTTGGTTTTAAACTTTTCAGGCAACATAGGCAAGTTATTTAAATGCCAACTTTTCCAATAATCTTTATAATCATTTGGTTCCCATAATGTACATAAGTGACCAAAAGTATATGTTACAGCATAACCATTCCCTTCAAAATAACCATCACGCTTGGTAGTCGCACCAAGTACATTAGCTATTTCTCTGGCTACAGAAGGTTTTTCGGCAATGCATACTTTCATAAATGATTGTCTTTTTGAGCGTTTGCAAAATACTTAAATTTTAAAATATTTTAACAGTATGTCGATAACATGTTAAAGACTTTTTCGGTACTTTTCAGCCTCTTAAAAATATATAATATGAGCGCACACGATATAGATTTTAAAATTATTGGTGACGATATGCAATGTGTGGAGATAGAATTAGATCCACAAGAGGCAGTAATTGCTGAAGCAGGAAGTTTAATGATGAAAGATAGCGATGTAAAAATGCAAACTATTTTTGGAGATGGAACAGGGCAAGA
The DNA here is from genome assembly GCA_020635825.1 of Flavobacteriales bacterium. Classification (GTDB taxonomy): domain Bacteria; phylum Bacteroidota; class Bacteroidia; order Flavobacteriales_E; family Vicingaceae; genus Vicingus. Next base: position 42,862 of record JACJZA010000007.1, on the reverse strand, counting down.
GGATGGTATTTTTGGAAAGCTTTTTTCGGCAGGTAAAAGAATGTTGACAGGTGAAAGTTTGTTTTTGACAGCTTATACTCATCAAGGATTTGGTAAGAAACATGTAACTTTCGCAGCTCCCTATCCGGGTAAGATAGTTCCTTTTGACTTAACTCAGTATCAAGGAAAAATAGTATGTCAAAAAGATGCATTTTTATGTGCAGCAAAAGGTGTGGCAGTTGGTATTGAATTTCAAAAAAGACTAGGAGTGGGCTTTTTTGGAGGGGAAGGATTTATAATGCAAAAATTAGAAGGAGATGGTATGGCATTTATACATGCTGGAGGTACCATTGTGGAAAGAACTTTAATGCCTGGAGAAAAACTACAAGTTGATACAGGTTGTTTGGTAGCTTTTACTAAAGATGTGGATTATAATATTGAATTTGTAGGTGGAATAAGAAATACTTTTTTTGGTGGTGAGGGAGTTTTCTTTGCTTCGTTACAAGGCCCTGGAAAAGTTTGGATACAATCTTTACCATTTAGTAGGTTAGCTGATAAAATTATAGCTTCTGCTCCAAGAATGGGTGGTAAAAGAAAAGGAGAAGGAAGTATTTTAGGTGGTTTAGGAGATTTATTAGATGGAGATAACTTTTAATTAATACTTTCTAATATTATCCTACAAGCTTCTTTTATTTCATCTTCAGTAATAATTAGTGGAGGGGCAATTCTCAAAGATTTATCATTGAATAAAAACCAATCGGTCAAGACACCATTTTCAATACATTTGTCAATGATGCTTTTGTTTGTATCAAAATTGTCAAATTCAACTGCTAACATTAACCCAAAACTTCGAACTTGTTTTATTGAAGAATGAACTAATAAACTTTTAAAAAGCATTTCTTTTTCTTTCACCGAAGTTATCAAATCTTTTTCTTCAAGTAAAACTTTTAAGTTAGCTTCTGCAGCAGCGCAATTAATAGGATGACCTCCAAATGTTGTAATATGGCCAAGTATAGGGTTGGTTTTTAAAGTACTCATTATTTCTTTTGAAGAAATAAAAGCCCCAATAGGAAATCCACCACCCATGCCTTTTGCTAAAGTTAAAATATCAGGAACAACACTAAACTGTTCAAATGCGAATAAGCTTCCAGTTCTTCCAAATCCAGTTTGAATTTCATCAAAAATTAATAAAGCCCCAACTTCATTGCATCTTTCTCTAAGCATTCGTAAATAATTATTTTCTGGGACGATAATTCCGGCTTCTCCCATAATAGGCTCAACAATCACACAAGCTGTTTGATTGGTAATTTCTGATAATTGATTGAAATTATTAAAGTCAAGTTGTTTTGTGTTGGGTAGTAAAGGCTGAAATGATTTTTTAAAATCATCATCTCCCATAACACTTAAACAACCTTGAGTGCTACCATGATAAGCATTCTTAAAATAAACAATTTCTCTTCTTCCGGTGTATCTTTTAGCTAGTTTCATAGCTCCCTCATTTGCCTCACTACCAGAATTAACAAAATAAGTGGATTGAAGAGTAGATGGGAGTTGTGATGCTAATAATTGTGCTAATTTTACTTGTGGCGATTGAATAAGTTCACCATATACCATTAAATAAGTATATTTTTCAAGTTGTTCTTTTACTGCCTCAATAACTTTTGAGTGTCGATGTCCAAGATTACTAACAGAAATACCTGATATTAAATCCATTATTTTTTTACCATGCACATCGTACATATACATTCCTTCTGCTTTTTCAACTTCTATACTTAAAGGGAAATCAGATGTTTGTGCCTGATAATTTAAAAATAATTCACGTTGAGTTGACATGTTTTAAGGTAGTTTAGCAACCGAATCTATGCTCCAGGCTTCAGCTTTTTCAATAAAATATGGTTTGGTTTTAGCCCAAACGCTTTTAAATAAATCGGAATTTCTATAATTTTCAAGATCTTGTTCTGTCTCCCAAATACTATAAGTAAAATAAATGTTGGGGTTGTTTTTGTCTTTTAACAATTCTAAAAACTGAACTCCTTTAAAATTTCGAATAGCATTTTTATACTGATTAAAATTATCTAAGAATTCAGCAACTTTATTATTATCAAATGTCATTTTTACTATTCTAATCATAAAATTCAATGATTACACTGTCATTTTCTTTTATTCCAAATAAATCTTTTGCAGACCCTTCATTGATGGCTATTTCTAAAAAACCAGAAGAACTAAAAATAGCTACTTTTTCTCCCTCAGGAACAGCATTATAAGCATTTGAAACATGTGAAATTTCATAACTATTAGCTCTAAAACGTATTAAAAAAGTACGCCCCTTGCCAAAGGATTTAAATAAAGATTCAGAAATGTTAGTAATAATATTCCCAAAATGGTCAATATAGCTCACCATGCCCCTTATGACATTATTTTCAGAAGCAGCACTCAACAACATCCTTATTTCTATCTCAGTTTTTGGTTTCCCAATAACCTCCATAGTTCCACCACGGGCAATATGTCCGGCAGCTTGCACAAAAATATCTTTTGTAGGGAAAGTAGTTCTATCAGTTTCTAATTTTAAATTTAACTCTACAATTTTTTCAGGTTGTCCATCAAAAATCAATGAAAACATTCCATTATCTGCTCCAATAAAATAATGTCCTTTTTCTTTTATTACCACATGAGGTGTTTCAATACTGAAATTTGATTTTACACCAATAATATGAATAGTTCCAGGAGGAAAATCTAAATAACAATTTTTTACTGTAAAAGCAGCTTTAGAAAAATTAAAGGGAGGTATTTCATGGGTTATATCTATAATCGTAGCATCAGGTATTTGTGACAAAATAGCACCTTTCACAGAAGCAACATAATGATGTTTCAATCCTAAATCTGTGGTAAGTGTTATTATTGCCATTGTTTATCTATCAGTTAAATAATAATTATCTTTTTTTCGAATCAATTGTCATTTATATGTATCAAAAAAATGATATTTATCGTACTAAAGAATGAAAACAAAGTTATAAATTAAAACGAAACTTTTTGAGCGAAAAAATCATAGAAATTTCAGGCATTAACCCAGTTGAGCTATATGGGGTAAATGAAGCAAAATTTAGTTTAATAAAAACTTATTTTCCTAAATTAAAATTAGTTGCCCGAGGTGATGTCATTAAAGTAATTGGAGATGAAAAAGAAATTAATCTTTTTGAGCAAAAAATAGGATTATTAGTTACTCATCTTTTGAAATACAAACAACTTACTGAAAACAATATTGAAAGACTTATGGATGAGATTACGTCAGAAGAAAGTCAGACTTTAAAACACGACGATAGTGTTTTGGTTTATGGTAATTCCGGTTTAATTGTAAAAGCAAGAACTGCCAATCAGCGTAAATTAGTAGAAGAATGCGATAAAAATGATTTGGTATTTGCAATTGGACCGGCAGGAACAGGGAAGTCATATACTGCAGTTGCTTTAGCCGTTAGAGCTTTAAGAAATAAAGAAATTAGAAGGATAATTCTAACACGACCAGCTGTTGAAGCAGGAGAACATTTAGGTTTTTTACCCGGCGATTTAAAAGAAAAATTGGATCCATATTTGCAACCTTTATATGATGCATTAAGGGATATGATTCCCGCAGAGAGACTTAAAGAAATGATGGAGGATGGAACCATTCAAATAGCACCATTGGCTTTTATGAGAGGTAGAACCTTAGATAGTGCTTATGTAATATTAGATGAAGCCCAAAATGCTACCAAAAGTCAATTAAAAATGTTTTTGACAAGAATGGGTCGTTCAGCAAAGTTCATTATTAATGGCGATTCCACACAAATTGATTTACCTAGAAACCAGCAAAGTGGATTAGCACATTCTATAGAAATATTAAAAACTGTGGAAGGAGTTGGTATCGTTACTTTTGATGAAAAAGACGTGATTCGTCATGATTTAGTGAAGAAAATAATCTTGGCATACAAGGATATCGAAGGTTAATCATAAAAGATATTTTTTGTTTTATTAAATAAGTTATATTTTTACAATCAAGTTATTGGAAATATAATTTATATATGAGCTTTAGCACTAAAAAATACGATAGTTACACACTAATATCTTTAAGCACTGACAAACTAGATGCAGTAGTTTCTCCCGATTTAAAAGCAGAATTAGTTTTAATTAATAAATCAGGAGAAAAAAATATTGTTTTAGATTTATCATCTGTAAAATATTGTGATTCATCAGGATTAAGTGCTTTACTTATTGGAAATAGAATGTGTAAAGAGGTAAATGGTTCATTCATTATCAGCTCATTACAACCAGCGGTTCAAAAATTAGTTACGATTTCACAGTTAGATGGAATTTTAAATATTACTCCCACTTTACCAGAAGCTATTGACCTTTTATTTATGGAAGAAATAGGAGGAGACGATATAGATGACGACTTTTAGTGTACTTATTTTAGGAAGTTCTTCAGCTTCTCCTACCCTTAAAAGAAATCCGACTTCTCAACTTTTAAATGTTAATGAGCAGTATTATTTGGTTGATTGTGGAGAAGGTACTCAAACTAGACTTCGTGAAAATAAAATAAAATTTCAAAGAATTAATCACATTTTTATTAGTCATTTACATGGTGATCATTATTTAGGATTAATAGGTTTGCTTCAAACCATGCATTTATTAGGTAGAACTACACCTATAAATATATATGCACCTGAACCATTAAAAGAAATTATTGACCTACACCTTAAATATTCAGGTGGTTTTTTAAGATACCCTCTACATTTTAATGCCATATCTTCTAAATCATCAGAAATTATATTGGAGAATGAACAAGTAAAAGTATCAACGGTTATTTTAGATCATAGAATACCTTGTACCGGTTTTGTTTTTAAAGAACAACCCAAGTTGAGAAAAATTAAACCACAAGCTATTGCTTATTATAGAATTCCAAAATATGCCATTAATCAATTAAAAAAAGGTGAAGATTTTACACATCCGGATACAGGAGAAATTATAAAAAATGAACTTGTTACATCAAAACCTGCCAAATCTTATAGTTATGCTTTTTGTTCTGATACTAAATATTCCGAATCAATAATCCCTCAAATTAAGGATGTAGACCTTCTCTATCATGAAGCAACCTTTATGGAAAATGAATCTAAAAGGGCAGTAGAAACCTATCATAGCACAGCTAAACAAGCAGCTACAATTGCTTTAAAAGCCAATGTTAACTCACTGATTATCGGTCACTTCTCAAATAGATACCTTAATTTAGATGGATTACTGGAAGAGGCTAAATCGATTTTTGAAAACACGCAATTAGCATTTGAAAATAAATGGTTTGAAATTGCTCAAAGTCAATGATACCAATGTTAATAGCTTGTTAATAACTATCTGAGATACATTTTTAATCGTTTTGTAAAACTCCTATATTTGAGTTGATAACATTTATTATTAACTTAAAATTTTAAAATTATGAACAAAGGAGAATTAGTTGATGCTATTGCAAAAGAAGCTGGTTTAACTAAAGCTGACGCTGGAAACGCTTTAAACGCTTTTATCGGAAACGTATCTAAAGCATTAAAAAAAGGTGATAGCGTACAATTAATCGGTTTTGGAACTTTCTCAGTATCTAAAAGAGCTGCTAGAACTGGAAGAAACCCACAAACTGGAAAAGAAATTAAAATTGCTGCTAAAAAAGTAGCTAAATTTAAAGCAGGTAAAGCTTTAGCTGATACAGTTAAATAATTACAGCTTTAACGATTTTAAAAGCCTCAACAATGTTGAGGCTTTTTTTATATCAACTATCTCTTGTAAGCCTTATTATTACTATTTTAGCAAATTATGAATCAAGATGTGAAATATATATTTTTACAATCAGCCCTTACACTTGAAAATCCATATATGGATATTCCTCAGTTTTTTAATTGGTTAAACAAAAAGAAAGCTGCTACTCACCACCAAATTACCCAAATACCTTTTAAGCAACTTCAAAACTGGGAATTTCAAAAATCCACAGGAAATCTTATTCATTCATCCGGCAAATTCTTTTCTATTGAAGGAATTGAGGTGAAAACGAATTGGGGAAATGTAAATGAATGGACTCAACCAATCATCAATCAACCTGAAGTAGGTTTTTTAGGTATTATTACAAAAAAAATAAATGGAATTCTTTACTTTTTAATGCAAGCCAAAATAGAACCTGGAAACATTAATGCAGTTCAAATTTCACCTACTTTACAAGCTACAAAAAGTAATTACACTCAGGTTCACAAAGGAAATCCCCCTAATTATTTAGAATATTTTTTATCTAAAAGAAAGGATGTGAATATTTTGGTTGATCAGCTTCAATCTGAGCAAGGGGCTAGGTTTTTTAAAAAAAGAAATCGGAATATTATTATAGAAGTAACTAGTGATATTGAAGTTAAAGAAGAATTTTGTTGGTTAACATTAGGCCAAATAAAAGAATTATTGACTTATGATAATATCATCAATATGGATACTCGTACCGTTATTTCAGGAATAGCTTTTGGGAATACTCAAATAGAAATATCTAATAATAACTCTTATGAAAAAGGTCTTTTAATAAGTGAGTTAGATATTCATCATTCTTTACATAGTATAGAAGATATTATCTCTTGGATTACTAAATTAAAATCATTTGCCGAATTAGAAGTAAATAAAATTCCGTTAAATGAAATTAAACATTGGGAAAAAGATGAAATGAGTATTCATCATGAACAGGGTAAATATTTTTCAGTAATTGCTGTTAATGCAGAAATAGGAAACAGAGAAGTAGCTAGATGGACTCAACCTATCGTAAAATCTGCACAAGAAGGTATTATTGCTTTCATTATTAAGAAAATAAATGGAGTTTATCATTTTTTAGTGCAAGCAAAAATGGAGTCTGGTAATTTTGATATTATTGAGTTAGCACCAACCGTTCAGTGTTTAACCGGAAATTATAGAAAAGGAATGAATGAATATGAAGTTGATTTTATAGATGTGGTTCTTGAACCTGAAAAACATAATGCTACTATACGTTATTCAACTTTTCAATCGGAAGAGGGTGGTAGATTCTATGAAGAACAAAATAAAAATATGATAATTGAAGTAGGGGAAGACTTTAATAATGGGTTACCCGAAAAATATATTTGGATGACCCTTAATCAAATTAAAACATTTATTAAATTCAATAACTACCTTAATATACAATCAAGGAGTTTGTTGGCTGCAGTAAAATTTATTTAAATAATGAGTAGGTTAAGAATTGGTGTATTAAGTTGTGCTAACATTGCAAAAAGAAGTGTAATTCCCGCTATTTTATCCATTCCTGAATATGAATTAGTTGCCATTGCTAGTAGAACAGAAGAAAAAGCCAACGAATATGGTCAACTTTTTAATTGTGAGGCAATTGTTGGATATCAGGAATTAATTGACAGAGCCGATATTAATTGTATTTATATGCCCTTGCCAACCGGTTTACATGAAGAATGGGTGATTAAATGTTTAGATGCAGGAAAACATATATTAATTGAAAAATCGTTAGCTATGAATTTTGAATCAGCTAAAAAAATGGTTCAAAAAGCAAAAGATAAGGGTCTATTGATAATGGAAAACTTCATGTTTTTATATCATGGTCAACATCAATTTGTAAAACGGCTCATAAAAGAAGGTAAAATTGGCGAATTAAGGTGCTTCAGAAGCTCATTTGGATTTCCACCTTTACCTAATGACAATTTTAGATATGATAAGGAATTAGGAGGTGGATCACTTTTAGATGCTGCAGCATATACACTAAGAGCAAGTCAATTGTTTTTAGGTAATGATATTTCTGTAGAAGCTGCTTCATTGAATTACATAAATCAAGAAGTTGATATATATGGCGGAGCTTATTTAAAAGGAACTAATGGTAGTTTTTCTGAGCTTGCATTTGGGTTTGATAATTTTTACCAATGTAATTATGAAATATGGGGTAGCAAAGGAAAAATAACTGCACATAGAGCGTTTACTCCAGGGGCTGATTTCAAGCCAATTATTACTTTAGAACAACAAGGAGAAGTTTTTAATTATGAAGTAGATGCAGAAAATCACTTTATTAATATTTTAAATGAATTCAAAAGATGTATTAATGAAAATGATAGAGAAAATAAGTACATAGAAATTCTCAATCAAGCTCGATTAATTCAAGAACTCAGAAATAAAGCTACAACTTAAATGAAAGAAAGAGAATTCGATAATTTTGATCAGTTTGCAAAAGATTACAGAGCTACTCATGATAAATCTGTAGAACTAAGTGGTGCTGATTCTGATTACTTTAGTGAATATAAAATTGTTGAATTAATCTCTGAAGAAAACCGTCATGAGAAATTAACTATTTTAGATTTTGGTTGTGGTGATGGAAATAGCTCTGTTTATCTTAGAAAGCATTTTTCTAATTCTCAAATTTTTGGAGTAGATGTATCTGAAAAAAGCATAGAACAGGCCAATTTAAAGCAATTACCTAATGTAAGTTTTTCCTCTTTTAATGGTTCTATGCTTCCATATGAAGACGAATCTTTTGATGTTGTTTTTACTTCTATGGTTTTTCATCATATTAATCATGGTTTGCATCAACAAATTTTATTAGAAATAAATAGGGTTTTAAAAAAAGGAGGGAGGTTTTATAATTTTGAACATAATCCCAATAATCCCTTAACTAGAAAAGTAGTAAAAGAATGCCCTTTTGATGAAGATGCAGTTTTGTTAACTCCATCTTACCATAAAAAAATAATCGATGAGAGTCCTTTAAGTTTTAAAAAGATCAATTATACCTTATTCCTGCCAAGGCATAAATTCTTTAAACCATTTTTAGGTTTAGAAAAATTACTAACTTGGTGTCCGATTGGCGCTCAATATTATATTAAGGCTATAAAATGACAACTGAAAACATTCATATTTCAATAGTAAGTCCGGTATATAGGGCCGAAAATATTGTTGATAAATTAGTGGAAAGAACAGTAAATGCTGTTTCTCAAATTTCACCTAAATATGAAATTATATTAGTTGAAGATAATGGACCTGACAATTCTTGGCAAAAAATAGTTGAGAATTGCGATAAAAACCCTAGAATAAAAGGCATAAAGCTGAGTAGAAATTATGGTCAACAACATGCAATTCAAGCAGGTTTAGATGCTGCAAAAGGAGCTTATATTGTTACTATGGATTGTGATTTACAAGATCAACCAGAAGAAATCTATAAGCTTTATAATAAATCAACAGAAGGTTTTGAAATAGTAGTTGCTAGCCGCAAAAACCGTCAGGACGATTTATTTAAGAAATTCTTATCCAGAATATTTTACAGTGTATTAGGATATCTTACGGAAACCAAACAAGATAGAACTGTTGCAAATTTTGTTTGTTATCAAAAAAAAGCGGTAGAGGCAATGGCTCAAATCAAAGACCACAACAGATATTACCCTATGCTGCAGCAATTGGTAGGTTTTAATTATGCAAAAGTAGAAATTCAACATGCTGAACGTGAAGATGGAAAATCTTCTTACTCTTTTGGAAAAAGATTGAGGTTAGCAGTAAACACTATCCTAACTTTTTCAGACAAACCACTCCGATTAACAGTTAAGTTAGGCGTATTACTTTCTTTTTTTTCCATTTTAGCAGCTATTTTAATGGTTGTTCTTTATGTTTTTAGTGATGTCGTAGTTGCTGGTTGGGCTAGTTTAGCTTTGCTAATGAGTTTTTTATCAGGTGCAATTATATCTGTATTGGGAATGGTTGGTTTATATGTTGGTAGAACTTTTGAAAGTGTTAAACAAAGACCAACTTATATAATTCATAAAACCAAAAATTAAATCATTCGTATTTATGCATTAAATAAATTTGTTTTCCCGGCTTTTATTAGCTACTTTAACAAATGAATTTATCTAATGAGAAAACATAACTTACTTTTAGTTTTATTAATTTTTTTTCAATTTTTACCATCATTAATTTATGCTCAAAATTATGGTGATAAATCTTTTTATTTAATTGATTCTTTGAATCTTGATGTGTTGTCAAATACAGATAAATTGGCAATAGACTCTATACTTCAACAATATCATCAAACAAAAGAAGACACAACGAAACTAAACCTATTAAGCCATTTAATTTCGGTTTGTGAGAACGGAATATGGACGGATTATAATCATTTTTTATTAAAAAGTTCGTCTGAGTTACTTGAAAAAACCTCTAATAACTGCTTTAAAAAACATCAAGCATCAGCATACAATAATTTTGGATTTTATCATTACAATCGAAATGAAATTGAAAAAGCTATTGATGCCTTTGAAAAAGCTATTAAATTAAGTAAAGAGATTAATAATTTAAGTGTAATTCCAACCGTACTTAATAACTTAGGATACATATATAAACAACAAGGTGACATTCTAAGAGCCTTAGAGCTTTACCACCAGGCACTAAAACTTAATCAAAAACTAAATGAAAAAGAAGAAATAGCACTTTCTCTTAATAATATAGGCAGCATTTATTTTTATCAAAAAGAATACGAAAAAGCCTTAAAATATTATAGAGATGCTTTGTTAATTGAAAAAGAGCATAAATCTCAAAAAGCTGTTGCTAGACTGTATAGTAATATAGGTTCTATTTATAAAGAGCAAAAGAAATATGAATTAGCCATAGAGTATTTTGATCAGAGTATTAAAATCTACCAAGAGCTTAAAATACAACGTGGGTATGCTACTTCATTAAGTAAAAAAACAAGCATTGAATTTGAATTATTGAAAGACACCAGCACATCTATTCACCTCGATTTACTTCAAAAGTATGCTGAGAAACATCAAGAAGCTTTTAAAATTTATAATAAAATAGAAGATAATGAAGGTAAAGCATTTTCTCTCCTAAATATAAGCTTGGTATATAAGGAAATGGGGAATTTATTATTAGCAGAACAATATGCTAGACAAAGTATTGAAATTGCTAATGAAATTGGGTTTCCAGAATCAATCAAAAACGCAGCAGATATCTTAAAAGATGTTGCTCTAAGTAAACAAAACTATAGAGAAGCCTATCAAATGCAAGAATTGTATTATCAAATGCTAGATAGTATTAATAGTCAATCTGTATATGATGCGACCTTGCAACGCCAATATCAATACGAATACGAGAAAAAATTAATTAAGGATAGTTTGGCAATTAAAGAAGCTGAAAAAATAAGAGAACTAAAATACACTCAGCAAATAAAAACTCAAAAAACCTATACAATTGTTGGTATAATAGGTTTTTTCTTAATGCTTATAGTCGTTTTAGTAGTTTATAGAGGATATAAATTAAAGAAAAAAAGTAATTTATTATTGGAAAATAAAAATCTGATAATAGAAGAAAAAAACAAAGAAATAACCGATTCTATTACTTATGCTAAACGTATTCAGGAAGCTATTTTACCTGCCCCAACTTTATTAAATAAACATTTAAAAGACGGTTTTATATTATACAAACCCAAAGACATTGTTGCAGGAGACTTTTATTGGATGCACCCAAATAACGAGGAAGTTTTGTTTGCTGCTGCTGATTGTACCGGACATGGTGTTCCTGGTGCAATGGTAAGTGTAGTTTGTCATCATGCTTTAAATAGAGCTGTAAGAGAATATCAATTAACCGACCCTGGAAAAATATTAGATAAAACACGTGAAATTGTTGTAGAAACATTTGCCCAAAATGCTGGTTTTAACTTAAGTGATGGAATGGACATAGCTTTATGCTCTGTTAATTTTAAAACTAACACTATTAAATATGCCGGTGCAAATAACCCTTTTTATTTAATTACAAATAATGAATCGACTATTAAAAAACTACCTGAATATATAATCTTAACTGAAGATTACAATACCAACTTATTTGAAATTAAAGCAGATAAGCAACCCGTTGGTAATTATATAAATGATTTCAATCCATTTACCACTCATACTATTCATGTAAATCAAGGAGATCTAATTTATTTATTTTCGGATGGGTTTCCTGATCAATTTGGTGGAGAGAAAGGAAAAAAACTGAAATATAAATATTTTAAAAAAGTTTTGATGTTGAATAGTAAAGTCAGTATGAATGATCAAAAGATATCTTTAAACAAGTTTTTTTACGAATGGAAAGGAGAGATGGAGCAAATTGATGATATCTGCGTGATTGGGGTTAAAATATAATTTTATTTTGTGATTTTATTACAAAGGATATTACCTTTACCAAATGCAAAAATCAATTGTTTTTGGAGCAAACGGTTACTTAGGAAGGCATTTAGTTCACTTCCTCCAAAATCTACATCAAGTTACTCCATTAGGAAAATCATCGGAATCGATTAATCATTATGAAAACTATAATTCAGTTGATATTGCTGACTTTAACCAAGTGAGTAAAATAGATTTTGATGTTGATTATATTTTTGTTTTTGCTGGATTAACTGGTACTAATGTTGGATTTGATAAGTATGATGATTTTATTAAGTCAAATGAAATAGGCTTATTGAATATTTTAAAACATCATGTAAATACAAAATCTAAAGCTAGAATTATTTTTCCATCGACACGCCTTGTTTATAAAGGAATAGAAAATACTTTTTTAAAAGAAGATGATGAAAAAGAAGCTTTAACAGTTTATGCCCAAAACAAACTTTCGTGCGAAAATTATTTAAAAATGTATGCCAAGAACTTTGATGTAGATTATACCATTTTTAGAATCTGTGTTCCTTATGGAAATTTACTTAGTAAAGATTACTCTTATGGGACCATTGGTTTTTTCTTAAACAAAGCTTCTAAAAATAAAGACATTACTTTATATGGAAAAGGTGAGGTAAAAAGAACTTTTACTCATGTAGAAGATATTTGTTCATCCATTATTAAAACCCTTGATTTTAAAACTTCTATTAATACCATTTTTAACATTGGGAGTAATGATAATTTAAGCCTTTTAGAAGCAGCAAAACTATTTAGTGAAAAATACCAAGTAAATATTGATTTTGTTGATTGGCCAAAGGAAGCATTAAAAATTGAATCTGGAGATACTTTGTTTGATGATGAAAAAATTATTACACTTACAAACTATCAATACCAACATTCATTAAATGAATGGATAAAAACATTATAAATGAGTAATACAGATACTACAACACAATTAGAGACAAAAAGCATAAGTGACTTAACTCTTTTATTACTAACCCTTGCTTTAGCTGTCATTTATTTTATTTTTTCTAGATTTTCGAATGGATTTTATATGCACGATGAAGTCGCAAACTTTATTGGTATGCAAGCTTTTTGGGGGGATCCAGCCTCAATTTTAGGAGCAAATTCAAAAACAGGATATAAATTGTTTTTTGTTTTACCTGCACTCGGAGGTTATGCTGTTTTACAGTTTTTTAATAGTTTACTTGCTGCCTTCACTGTTTATTTTTCTTATAAAATATTACAACTTTTAAAAAGTAAATATTCATTATTGATATTCTTTTTACTCGGCATTCAACCTCTGTGGTTTATGCTTTCATTTAGAAGTTATGCTGAAATTTTAATTGCATTTTTATTGGTGTTAGCTGCTTATCAGCATTTTAAAAAGAATTTTATTTGGGCTGCTTTAATCATCTCATATGTTGCTTTTACCAGACAAGAATATCATGTTTTATCGGGCTTGTATTTCCTCTATTTAATTTTTAATAAAAAATGGCTCCCAGCATTGTTAACCGGAACATTTACGGTAGTTAATTTTTTGATGGGATTTGTATTAACAGGGGATATTCTAAGTGTTCCAAAAGATATTATGGAATATTCGAAGACCATTAAAGATGCATGGCCAAAACAGGGGTTTGATCATTATTTTTTAATGTCAAGCGTAATATTTGGATCAGTAGGAGTAGTGCTTTATATCAATTACATTGCTTCATCTATCATTTATAAAATAAAACCTATATGGATTTTATTGATTCCAACAGTTGTAATTTTTCTTTTAAACTGTGCATTCAATGCCCAGTTTATGGATTTTGGACCTGGAAACGCTGGTAATTTAAGGTACTTGTTAACAATGTCTCCATTTTTAGGCATTTTAGGAGTTTTTTCTTTTGATTCAATGGAAGGAAAAAAGAAATGGAAGTTGTTATATTTTATTATTCCATTGTTAATACTAATAGGCATATATCAAGCATATGACCATAACTTTATTAAACTTGATGAAGAAAATAGAAAGTGGACGTCATTTAGTTATGCATTAGTTACAAGTATTTTAATTCTATTACCTCTTACAACTAAAAAATATTTCTATTTTGTAATGGGAGTATGTATAGGTTTGCTTACAGTTAGTATTGACACTCGTCAAATTCAACCTGAAGAAGAAACTGTTAAGAAAGCGGCGAAATGGTTTAATTCACAAATCCAACTATCTAAAAATCCTCAACCCGGAAAACGAGTACTTATAACTGAAGATACACGTATATCTACTGAACATGCTTTGTTTTATTTTTATTCAGGCAAAAGTAAAAGTGACTTTAAAAACAAACCTGTAACACTCACAAAAGAAGCTACAGACACATTAAAAGTAGGTGATTTGGTTATATGGGAATCCCATTACGGGTATCGTCCTAAATTAAGACCAACTAGTCAACCTTATGATTATTATGAAAAAGATGCAAGATTCGAAAAAATACAATATTATCAATCGAAAGATAGACGATTTACGATTGTATTTTTCTTAAAAGTCAAAGAATAATAATTAGCAATTTTTAACGTTTCCTTCGAATAGAAAAATCCTATATTTGCCGCATGTTAAAAAAATGGTTTCCTTTATTGGCTTTAGTTGTACTCTTTTTAGTGGGATGTAGTAAGTATCAGCGTATTCTTAAAGGAAAAGATTTTGATTTAAAATATGAGACTGCCGTTCAGCTTTTTGAAAAAGAAAAATACGAACGAGCTTTACCACTTTTTGAAGAATTAGTGCCATTATTTAGAGGTACTGCTAGAGCCGAAAAAGTTTACTATTACTACTGTTATTGTAATTATTACATGGATTTCTTATACGAATCTGCTTATCATTTTAAGAAATTTTCTCAAACTTTCCCTGCTAGTAAACATGCTGAAGAAGCATTATTTATGAATGCTTATTGTCATTATATTTTATCTCCAATCCCATCATTAGACCCCACTGATACTTACAAAGCTATTAATGAGCTTCAATTATTTGCAAACACTTATCCTCAACACGAATTAATTGATTCTACTAATGTGTTAATGGATAAACTTAGAAGTAAATTAGAGGAAAAATCATATCAAAACTCTAAACAATACTATCAAATTTATGACTACAAAGCTGCAATTGTAGCATTAAACAATACTTTAATCGATTTTCCAGACACAAAACACAAAGAAGAAATCATGCTTTTAATAGTAAAATCAAGCTATTATCTTGCAATTAACAGTATTAAAGAAAAAAAATTAGAAAGATTTAACAATACTATCGAAGCTTATTATAACTTTGTAGATTCTTTTAAAGAAAGTAAATTCTTAAAAGAGGCTGAAAACTATTATAATAGAACAGTTACTGAGCTGGATAAATTTAAACTAGAAAATTTATAATTATGAATTTCAAAAATACAAACGCAGAAACTTCAACTGTTACAAGAAACATGAATGAAATTGAAAACGTTACAGGTAATGTTTATGAATCATGTGTAATTGTTGCAAAAAGAGCTAATCAAATTTCTGTAGATTTAAAAGAGGAGTTAACAGGTAAATTAAATGAGTTTGCTTCAACTACTGATAACTTAGAAGAGATTTTTGAAAATAGAGAACAAATTGAAATTTCTAGATTTTACGAAAAACTACCAAAACCTAATGCAATTGCATTAAAAGAATTTTTAGACGGTAAAGTTTACTATCGTACTCCAGAAGAAAAATAATCATCTTTCAAATATGCTTACAGGCAAAAACATACTTCTTGGTATTACAGGAGGTATTGCTGCGTATAAAATTGCATTGCTTGTTCGTTTATTAAAAAAAGCAGGAGCTAATGTAAAAGTTGTGATGACTCCTGCTGCAAAGGAATTCATTACGCCCTTAACTCTTTCTGTATTGTCAGAAAATCCAGTTTATTCTAAGTTTTCAGAAAACCAAACAGGAAAGTGGAATAACCATGTTGAATTAGGAATGTGGGCTGATTTATTTGTGATTGCTCCTGCCACAGCAAATACACTTGCTAAAATGGTAAATGGAATTTGTGATAATTTTCTATTAGCCACTTATCTGTCTTCTAAATGTCCTGTATTTATTGCTCCTGCAATGGATTTAGATATGTATAAACATCCAAGCACTAAAAAGAACCTTGATACTTTACAAACTTTTGGTCATACTATTATTGATGCCCAAGAAGGAGAATTAGCAAGCGGCTTGTTTGGAAAGGGTAGAATGGAAGAATCTGAATTAATATTTGAGAAAATTAATGACCATTTTCAAACCTCAAAACGATTATCAGGTAAAAAGGTGTTAATTACAGCAGGTCCTACTTATGAACAAATAGATCCTGTACGTTTTATAGGTAATCACTCATCAGGTAAAATGGGAATTGCCTTAGCTGAACAGGCTTTAAAACTAGGTGCGGATGTAACCCTAGTTTTAGGTCCTTCTGATATAGAAGTTAATGATTCCATAAATGTAATTAATATTCTGTCGGCTCAAGAAATGTATGAAGCTGTGCATAAATATGTTGCTGAAAGTAACATTATTATTATGGCTGCAGCTGTTGCTGATTATACTCCAAAAGAAGTTAGTCAATCAAAAATTAAAAAGAAAACAGATTCCCTAGAAATAGAACTTGTTCCCACTAAAGATATATTGAAGTCTGTTGGTGCAATCAAAAAAGATCATCAAATACTAGTAGGTTTTGCATTAGAAACAGATGATGAGCAAGCTAATGCAAAGAAAAAACTAGAATCTAAAAATTTAGATTTTATTGTATTAAATTCTCTGAAAGATGAAAAAGCTGGCTTTGGATTTGAAACCAATAAAATTTCCATCATTGATAAAAACAATAATATCAAAGATTATGAGTTAAAAACTAAAACAAAAGTGGCTCAAGATATTTTTGATAAAATAATATCTTTATCAAATATTTAATCTAATTGATGAAGTTTTTAAAAAGCATATTTATTGTTTTTGTTTTTTCTGTACACATTAGTTCGGCTCAAGAACTAAATTGTAATGTTCAAGTTAATTCAACTCAAGTAACCGGATCTGATAAAAGTGTTTTTGATGTAATGCAAAAATCTATTTTCGAGTTTATGAATAATCGAAAATGGACGAATCATGTTTACCAACCCAACGAACGTATCGAATGCACTATTTTAATTAATATCACCGAGCAAAAATCAGTAGGTAGTTATTCAGCTACCATTCAAGTTCAATCAAGAAGACCTATTTTCAATACTTCTTATTTTTCTACTTTAATCAATCACATTGACCGAGATTTTGATTTCAATTTTAATGAGTTTGACCAATTAGACTATTCTGAAACTACTTTTATTTCAAATTTAACTTCAGTTTTGTCATTCTACGCTTATATGATATTAGCATTAGATTATGAATCATATGAAAAAGAAGGGGGAAGTGCTTATTTTACAAAAGCACAAACTATTGTTGCTAATGCTCAAGGCTCCTCTTTTTCGGGATGGAAAGCATTTGAAGACACCAAAAACAGATATTGGATGGTTGAAAATTATTTGAAACCAAACTATAAAGTTATGAGAGAATCTCTTTATGATTATCACCGTTTGGGTTTTGATGTGATGGCTGCTGATGTTACTAAAGGGAGAACAGTTATTGTTAACTCTTTAAAATCTTTAGAAAGTGTTTATGATTACGACAGAAATTCTTTTCAACTTCAAATGTTTTTTAATGCTAAAAAAGATGAATTAATTGAACTTTTTAAAGAAGCTCCATCAAGTGAAAAGAATGAAATGGTTCAATTATTAAAAAAGATTAATCCTGCTAATTCAAGCGATTACGAAACCATTTTAAAAAATTAATTAAATGTTAACTCATTTATACATATCCAATTATGCTATAATTGAGCATTTAGAAATTGATTTTAAAAATGGTTTTACTGTCATTACCGGAGAAACGGGAGCCGGAAAATCAATTTTGCTAGGAGCACTTTCATTAGTTTTAGGACAAAGAGCCGATCTATCAGTATTAAATGATGCTTCAAAAAAATGTATTGTTGAATGTTTTTTTCAAATAGACAAAAATCATCTAGATTCTTTTTTTACAGAAAATGACATTGATTTTGAAAATAACACTACTGTTAGAAGAGAAATTTTACCCAATGGAAAATCACGAGCATTTATTAATGATACACCTGTTAACTTAGCATTGTTAAAACAATTTGCAGAATCAGTAATTGATATTCATTCACAACATGAAACTTTAAATATTCTAGACCAAAATGCTCAATTAGATGTAATTGACACTTTTGCTGGTATTAATTCTAAAGTCGAAAATTTTGAAAAGGAAGTTGAATTGTTTTATATTCAAAAAAACAAACTTCAACAGTTAATTCAACAAGAAAAACAATCAAAATCAGATTTAGATTATATTGAATTTCAGGTTAATGAATTAGAGGCATTAAACCTTTATAAAGGAGAGCAAATAGAATTAGAAGAGCAGTTAGAACTTATAAATAATTCAGAGGAAATTAAGCAGACTCTATTCACAGCTACAGAAAGATTAAAAAATTCAGAATCAAATATTTTAAGTGAAATTAAAACCATTTCCAAACAACTTGATAAAATAAGTCATTGTTCCGAAAAATATCTTGTTCTTTCCAAACGTATTTCGGAACTTCTAATCGAACTTCAAGATTTATCTAATGAGATTGAATTATTAAATAACGAATTAGATGTTGATTCAAAAAGTGCTGAAGAAATTAATGAAAGATTAAACACCATCTATCATTTAGAAAAAAAACATCATGTAAACACTTCAGATGAATTGCTTGATATATTGAATCAATATAAAAATCAATTAAATGATGTAACCTCTATTGAAGAAAATATTACAATTCAACAACAAATGGTAAATGAATTAGAGAAAAACCTTTTTACAACAGCTCACGAAATTTCTCTAAAAAGAAAACAATTCATACCTAATCTAGAAAAAACAATTATTTCTATTTTGAAAGATTTAGGTATGCCTGAATCAAAATTAATTACTCATCATTCTATATTAAATGCATTTAACACAAAAGGAATAGATGATGTGTATTTTTTATTTTCAGCTAATAAAGGTTTTGAACCAAAGGAGTTAAACAAAGTAGCCTCTGGTGGAGAATTATCGAGATTGATGCTGGCAATAAAATCTATATTGAGTAGAAACAAGGCAATAAATACCATTTTATTTGATGAAATTGACACTGGTGTTTCTGGTGATATTGCAGACAAAATGGGTGAGATTATGAAACAAATAAGTCAAACCCTACAGGTAATTGCCATTACTCATTTACCTCAAGTTGCTGCCAAAGGAAACCATCATTTTAAAATATTTAAAAATTCTAATCATAATAAAACAATTACTTCATTAAAGGAATTAGATCATCAAGAAAAAATAGAAGAACTTGCAAAAATGTTAAGTGGAAAAGAATTAACAAAAGCGGCTATTGAAAATGCAAAAAACCTTATTACAAAATAATTATATTTGCATCAAATTTTATTTAAGCATGAAGAAAACAACACAAATTATTACCATTTTTACTCTATGTGTATTTGTTTTTTCTTTTGTAGTTTCATGCAATCCACATAGAAGAGGAAATACCGCTAGTCAAATAGGAAGTGGAGGAAGTTTTAAAAAACACAGAACACCAGCTTCTGCTAAAGTGAAAAGAAATAGTAGATATTAGAAAATTTATATCATGGCAAATAATTTATTAAAAGGGAAAAAAGGAATTATTTTCGGAGCTTTAAATTCAAACTCTATTGCTTGGAAAGTAGCTGAAAGAGCTTATGAAGAAGGGGCAGAGTTTGTGTTATCTAATGCACCTATTGCATTAAGAATGGGAGAAATAAATGAGCTTGCTCAAGCTACTGGTTCAGAAATTATTCCTGCAGATGCTACTTCAATTGAAGATTTGACTGTTTTATTTGATAAAACAATTGAAAAGTTTGGTAAAATAGATTTTATCCTTCATTCTATTGGAATGTCTGTGAATGTTCGTAAAGGAATTCATTATACAGAATCTAATCATGAATATTACATGAAAGCGATGGATGTTTCGGCTATCTCTTTCCATAAAGTGATGAAAGTTGCCATGGAAAAAGACGCAATGAACGAATGGGGTTCTATTTTGGCTTTATCATATATTGCTGCACAAAGAGTATTTCCTGATTATAACGACATGGCTGATGCTAAATCATTATTAGAATCAATTACAAGAAGTTTTGGATATCACTTTGGAGAAAGAAAAAAAGTGAGAGTAAATACTATTTCTCAATCTCCAACTGCAACTACTGCAGGAAGTGGAGTAAAAGGGTTTGATGGGTTTATTAGTTATGCTGAAGAAATGTCTCCACTAGGTAATGCTAGCGCATTAGCTTGTGCAGATTATTGTATTTCAATGTTCTCAGATTTAACAAAATATGTAACCATGCAAAATTTATTTCACGATGGAGGGTTTTCATTTACCGGAGTGAGTAGATCTGTTATGGATAAGTTCGAAAAAGGGTATAACTAAAGAATAATAAAAAAGGCAACTTCTCAGTTGCCTTTTTTATTTACATTACCTATATAATTTTATTTCTCCTCAGATTCTGAGTTATTCTTTTTCTTTTTTGATTTCACAATCGAAATTACTAATTCTTTCGTAACGTCATCTAATTCAACTTTAATGGTGTCTCCCTCATTAATTTTAGCTTGAATTATTTCTTCAGCTAAAGGATCTTCCAAATACTTTTGAATAGCTCTTTTTAAAGGTCTTGCCCCATAAGCTGAATCATATCCCTTATCAGCAATAAAATCTTTCGCTGCATCTGTTAATTCAATATTGTAGCCTAAATCTAGAATACGTTTGTATAAATCATTTAACTCAATATCTATTATTAGGTGAATATCTTCTTTCGATAAAGAATTAAACATTACAACATCATC
This sequence comes from Flavobacteriales bacterium, assembly GCA_020635825.1. GTDB lineage: Bacteria > Bacteroidota > Bacteroidia > Flavobacteriales_E > Vicingaceae > Vicingus. The sequence continues at coordinate 21,749 of JACJZA010000007.1, read as the reverse complement.
AATTCTGTTTAAAAACTCAGGAGCAAAAGCTTTTTTAAGAGCATTTTGTATAACAGACATATTATGTTCTTGTTCACCTTCTTTTTTTGCAGAAGTAGAGAAACCTACACCTTGTCCAAAGTCTTTCAATTGTCTTGCTCCAATGTTAGATGTCATAATAATAATGGTGTTTTTAAAGTTTATTTTTCTACCTAAACTATCCGTTAATTGACCATCATCTAAGGCTTGAAGTAACAAGTTAAATACATCAGGATGAGCTTTTTCTACCTCGTCTAATAATATAATAGAGTAGGGCTTTCTTCTAACTTTTTCAGTTAATTGTCCTCCCTCTTCATATCCTACATAACCAGGAGGTGCTCCTACCAATCTGGAAACAGCAAATTTCTCCATGTATTCACTCATGTCAATTCTAATTAAAGCATCATCAGAATCAAATAAATATCTAGCAAGTACTTTTGCTAATTGAGTTTTACCTACACCAGTTGGTCCTAAGAATATAAATGATCCAATTGGTTTGTTAGGGTCTTTAAGACCAGCTCTATTACGTTGAATAGCTTTTACCACTTTTTTTATAGCCTCTTCCTGCCCAATTACTTTACCATGTATTTCATCATACATTTTAGTAAGCCTTTCACCTTCAGCTTGTGCAATTCTTTGGGTTGGAATACCAGTCATCATTCCAACTACTTCGGCAACATTATCTTCGGTTACAGTCTCACGATGATTTTTTGTTTCTTCTTCCCATGCATTTTTAGCAGTCTCTAAATCTTTTAAAAGAGTTCTTTCTGTATCTCTTAACTGAGCAGCCTCTTCATATTTCTGACTTCTTACTACATGGTTTTTTTGTTCCTTAATTTCCTCAATTTTCTTTTCAATCTCTATAATGTTCTTTGGAACTTTAATATTGGTAATATGAACTCTAGAACCAGCTTCATCTAAGGCATCAATTGCTTTATCCGGCAAATGCCTATCTGTCATATACCTGTCAGTCAACTTTACACAAGCTTCAATTGCTTCAGGAGTATAGTTTACATTATGATGCGATTCGTATTTTTCTTTAATATTATTTAAAATAGTAATAGTTTCGTCAACGGAAGTAGGGTCAACCATTACTTTTTGAAACCTTCTTTCTAATGCCCCATCTTTCTCTATATACTGACGATATTCATCTAAAGTGGTCGCTCCAATACATTGAATTTCACCACGAGCTAATGCAGGTTTAAACATATTAGAAGCATCCAATGAACCAGAAGCACCTCCAGCACCAATAATGGTATGTATTTCATCAATAAACAAAATAATATCTGGAGATTTCTCTAACTCATTCATTACTGCTTTCATTCTTTCTTCGAACTGCCCTCTATATTTAGTACCTGCAACCAATGAAGCTAAATCTAAGGTTACAATTCGTTTCCCAAAAAGAACTCTAGATACTTTTTTCTGAACAATTCTTAATGCCAAACCTTCAGCAATTGCTGATTTACCAACACCAGGCTCTCCTAATAAAATAGGATTGTTCTTTTTTCTTCTTGATAAAATTTGAGATACACGTTCAATTTCTTTTTCTCGACCTACAATAGGATCTAACTTACCTTCTTCAGCATATTTCGTTAAGTCTCTACCGAAATTGTCTAAAACAGGTGTTTTTGATTTAGAATCTGAGCTTTTTTGTGAGCCTGAACCTCCGCCCATAAATCCTTTACCATCATCGTCGTCATCATTATCTGCATTAGGGAACTCAGATTTGGGTAAATTGTCTTCTTCAATTAAGTTTAAAATCATAATTTCTTCTTTTACGTCAGTGTAAGTAATATTAAATTTAGACAATGTTTGAGCAGCCACATTGTTTTCTTCTTTTAAAATAGATAATAACAAATGCTCAGTACCAATTACATTATTTTTAAAGACTTTAGCTTCCAAGTAAGTGATTTTTAAAACTTTCTCAGCTTGTTTTACTAAAGGAATATTAGTTAAATGATTAGATGAGGCATCTCCCAACTTGGTTGATTGCTCAATCTGTTTTCTTAGTTCCTTTAAATCAACCCCTAAGGAATTTAAAATCCTAACAGCTAATCCATTACCTTCTCTAATAATACCTAGTAAGAGATGTTCTACTCCAATGTAATCATGACCAAGTCGTAAAGCTTCTTCTTTACTGTATGTAATTACATCTTTTACTTTGGTTGAAAAATTTGCATCCATATGTCTATTTTATATCTATATCTTAATAAAATTAAGATTAATTGATGTTTATCAAAAATAAAAATATAGCAAATATCAAACCTTTTAATTAACGGGGCTTTTTTCAACAAAAATTTGTTAGTAATTAAGCCTTTTTTTAAAGGGGCTAAACCTTGGAATTTGTGTATTTTCGAGAGTTTTAAAATTATAAAAATAAACTACAATAATATAGACTGAAAATATGGCAGAAGGAGAAAAAATAATTCAGATAAACATTGAAGATGAAATGAAATCAGCCTACATCGATTATTCGATGTCGGTAATTGTATCTAGAGCACTTCCTGATGTAAGAGATGGTTTAAAACCTGTTCACAGAAGAATCTTGTTTGGGATGATGGAGTTAGGAGTTCGTTCTAATAGTGCTTATAAAAAATCAGCAAGGATAGTTGGGGAAGTATTGGGAAAATATCACCCGCATGGTGATACTGCTGTATATGACACTATGGTAAGAATGGCGCAAGAATGGTCTTTGCGTTATATGTTGGTAGATGGGCAAGGGAACTTTGGTTCTGTTGATGGTGATAGCCCTGCTGCAATGCGTTATACGGAAGCAAGACTTAGAAAGATAGCTGAAGAAATGCTAGCTGATATTGATAAAGAAACTGTAGATTTTAGATTAAACTTTGACGATTCTTTACAAGAGCCTACGGTTTTACCATCAAGAATTCCAGGTCTATTAGTAAATGGAGCATCTGGTATCGCGGTTGGTATGGCTACCAATATGGCACCACATAATTTAACTGAAGTTATTGATGGAACCATTGCTTATATTAACAACAGAGATATTGATATTGAAGGTTTAATGCAACATATTAAAGCTCCTGATTTTCCAACAGGTGGAATTATTTACGGGTATAATGGAGTTAAAGAGGCTTTTGAAACCGGTAGAGGTAGAGTCGTATTGAGAGCTAAAACCGAATTAGAAGAAACCAGTTCTGGAAGAATGCAAATCATTATTAATGAAATTCCTTATCAAGTTAATAAAGCAGAAATGATTAAAAAGACTGCTGATTTAATTAATGAGAAAAAAATTGAAGGAATTTCAGATATTAGAGATGAATCGGACAGAAATGGAATGCGCATAGTTTATGAATTAAAAAGAGACGCCATTCCAAATGTAGTGTTAAACAATTTGTTTAAATATACCGCTCTACAAACTTCTTTTAGTATTAATAACATTGCTTTAGTTAAAGGGAAACCTGTAATGTTGAATTTAAAAGACTTAATTGTAGAGTTTGTTGAGTTTAGACATGAAGTAGTTGTAAGAAGAACCAATTATGAATTAAGAAAAGCTGAAGAAAGAGCTCACATCTTAGAAGGTTTAATTATCGCTTCTGATAATATTGATGAAGTAATTGCTTTAATCAGAGCTTCGAAAAGTCCGGATGAAGCTAGAGAAAAGTTAATGGAGAGATTTAAGCTGAGCGACATCCAATCTCGTGCTATAGTTGAAATGAGATTAAGACAACTAACAGGTCTTGAGCAAGAAAAACTAAGAGCTGAGTACGAAGACATCATGAAATTAATTGAAGATTTAAAAGATATCTTAGCAAGAGAAGAAAGAAGAATGCAAATCATTATTGATGAACTTATTGAGATAAAAGATAAGTATGGTGACGAAAGAAGAAGTGAAATAGAATATGCCGGAGGAGACTTTAGTATTGAAGATATGATTCCTGATGAGGAAGTTGTAGTGACCATTTCTCACTTAGGCTATATGAAACGTACTTCGCTTTCTGAATACAAATTACAAAATAGAGGAGGAGTAGGTTCTAAAGGCACTGCAACTAGAGATGAAGATTTCTTGGAGCATTTATTTGTTGCAACCACACACAACTATCTTTTGGTATTCACAGCTAAAGGAAAATGTTATTGGATGAGAGTGTTCGAAATCCCTGAGGGAACTAAGCAATCTAAAGGTAGAGCTGTTCAGAATCTTATCAATATTGAACCGGATGACAAAGTACTAGCTTATATTAATGTAAAAGATTTAAAAGATGAAGAATACATTAATAATAATTACATTATCATGTGTACTCAAAAAGGGATCATCAAAAAAACAACTCTTGAAGCTTACTCAAGACCTCGTGTAAATGGTATAAATGCCATTACAATTAGAGAAGAAGATCACTTATTAGAAGCTAAATTAACCTCAGGGACTGATGAGATAATGATGGCACTTAAATCTGGTAGAGCAATTAGATTTAATGAAGAAAAAGTTAGACCAATGGGTAGAAATGCTTCAGGTGTAAGAGGAGTGACGCTTGCAAATGATAAAGATGAAGTAATAGGTATGATTACGATTGCAGACTCAACAAACAATGTATTAGTGGTGTCTTCAAATGGTTATGGTAAACGTTCTGAAATTGAAGATTACCGTGTAACCAACAGAGGTGGAAAAGGAGTTAAAACTATCAACATTACTGATAAAACAGGTGAATTAATTGCCATAAAAAATGTAACTGACTTAGATGACTTAATGATTATCAATAAATCAGGGATTGTGATTAGAATGGCAGTTAAAGATTTACGTGTAATGGGGCGTGCAACTCAAGGGGTTCGACTTATTAATTTACGTAATGGTGATAGTATTGCTGCAGTTGCAAGAGTTGAGCATAATGAGGATGAAGAAATGGAAGAATTTGATGTTGAAATGAATGCAGATGATGCAACTGAAACTGATAATGGCAAGGAACTTGATAATAACGACAATGAAGAATAAAAAAAAATTAAAAATCAAAGAGATGAAAAAATCAATTTTAGCAATATCTGCGATAACTTTAACAACATTAGCATTTGCTCAAAAAGCAAAAGTGGTGAGTGCTTATAATTACAATAAAGCTTTTGAACGTTCACAAAAATGTAGTGAATTACAAGAAGGTTTAGCTGCAATTAATGAAGCTGTAAATCACGAACAAACAAAAGAATGGGCGAAAACATGGTATTACAGAGGAAATCTATATTTCAACATTTTAGCAAGTAAAGATGGAGCATGCAAAAGTTTAGATGCTGAAGCATTAGAAAAATGCACTGATTCTTACATGAAAACCATGGTTCTTAATTTCCAAAATCCAGAATTAAAAAAATTAGACTTAGAAAAAGACGAAGATGTAATGAAATTTTTTCAAGCTCTTCAAGGTCAAAGTAAAGTAGACGATGAAATGTACACCATGGACATTATGGGTAGAAAAATGCCGGGATTAGCTGGTGAATGGGGAAATGATGGTATAGCTAAATTTCAGAAAAAAGACTTTAAAGGTGCCCAAGAAAGTTTTGGAAAATCTTTAATGTTAAGCCAGTTAAGTGGAAAGCTTGATACTATGATGATGTACAATACTGCATTAGCATCTGAGTATTCTGGAGATATGGATGCTGCTAAACAAATCTACGATGGTTTAATTATGTTGAAATACAATGTAGATGGAAATGGTCCAAATCTTTACCGTTCTATGGCAAACATTTATAAAAAAGAAGGTAATAACGAAAAAGCTAGCGAATACATCAAAAAAGGAAGAGAAGCTTACCCTAACGACTACAACTTAATAGTTACTGAATTGGATGGTTATTTAGCTGAGGGTAAACACCAAGAAGCACTACAAAATCTAAATTTAGCTATAGAAAATGCACCAGACAATCATGTATTGTATTTTGCTAGAGGTACTGTTTATGAAAACTTAAAAGAAGAAGATAAAGCGGTATCAGATTATAAAAAAGCAATTGCTTTAAAAGCTGATTATTTCGACGCTGTATTTAATTTAGGTGCTTTCTATTTCAATAAAGGTGCAGATAAAATTAATGAGTCAAATGCATTGCCTTTTAATGAAACAAAAAAATTCGAAGCTTTAAAAGCTGAAGCAAAAGGAGCGTTTGAAGCTGCTATTCCTCACATTGAAAAAGCTAATGAGTTAAAACCAGAAGATATTGATACTGCAAACATGTTAATTAAGGTTTACACTCAAACCGAACAATATGATAAAGCAAAAGCTGTAAAAGCAAAATATCAATAAGCTTAAAGAATATAGTTAAAAAAGGGAATCAAAATTGATTCCCTTTTTTATTGCCAATTAAATTCTTTTAAAGCTTTGTTCCACCATAATGGAATCGGCGCATCTATTTGTATCAGTTTTTTATTAAATGGATGTATGAACTCCATTCGGGAGGCATGTAGATACAGGTTATCTATTTCAAATTTTAATGCAAACAGTTTATTGTAATTTCTATCTCCATATTTATGATCTCCAATAATGGGGTGGCTTATCTTGTTCAAATGCTTACGAAGTTGATGCATACGACCAGTTTTAGGGTGTAATTCTACCAAACTGTATCTCGAACAAGTATAAGGTTTTACAGCTTCATTCCATTCAAAAGTTTTAAGGGTTTTATATAAAGTTAAAGCCTCTTTATAAATCCCTTTATCGTTTTTAATCGGGCTATTTATTTCTCCTTTTTCATCACAAAAGCCTCTAACAATAGCTGTATAAGTTTTATTGATTTGATTGTTTGAAAACAACTCTTGAAAAGCAACAGCTACTTCTTTAGATTTTCCAAATAAAATAATTCCTGATGTTTTTCTATCTAATCGATGAAGAGGGTATAGTTTGATTTTAATTTCCTTTTCCAAAATCTCTACTAAAGTTTCATCTTTAATGTTTCGGGCATAATAGGAGGGATAAACCAATATATTATTCGGTTTATTAACCGCTAGAATAAATTCATCTTGATATAAAATGTCCAAATAAAAAAGTAATTACTGAAATATTACAAAATACAATACCCGCAAGCCAAAACCAATCAGAATAACTCCAAAAAAACGATAAAGTTTGATTAAGAAAGTAGGGGTTAAAAAACGTTTAATTTTTTGAGCAAAATAAACTTTTGTTAAATCGGTTGAGAAAATTCCCAATAAAGCAGCAATTAAAAACACGAACATAGTAGGAGAGAAGCCATATTCAGCTTCTGCATAACCAATGATACCTATCCAAACAATAAACACAAAAGGATTAATAAAATTAATGAGAAACCCTTGTCCAAAAAAGGAAGCATAATTAGCACCTGAAAGTTTTTTAGGCACTTCACAATCTTCATCTTTTTTAGCTTTCTTTTCGGGACTTATCAAAAATTTTAGCCCAACTCCCAATAACAAAACACTACCAATGACCCCAATCCAAAATTGATTTTGAGGGTTTTTAAAAAAGGGGATGGCTCCAAATGAACAAATAATTATGGCCATTAAATCTCCTATTACTATTCCTAGAGCGACAAAAAAACCAGCCCAAAACCCTTTTTGCAAAGTACTTTTAAGCAAAGTAAAAAATACAGGCCCCAAGAAAATAATAAAGCCTAACCCTAATAAATATCCATGCAAAAAAGCACTCATAAAACAAATGTAATAAAGGAAATTTATATAAAACAAATTTCCTTATTTATCATGTCTTTTATAATGATATATGTCAATTCTACGTTTTTTAAATATCTTCGATGTAACTTTTTTAAAAGTTATTACACTTAACTTATTAAACAGACTCATTTTTTAATGTCGAAACAAAAACAAGATCATTTTTTAAAACTATACGAGCCCGTTCATGCTCAGTTTGAACGTTTTTGTAGAGCGAGAGTGTATGGAGACATGGATTATGAGGATTTAATGAATGAAACCTTGTTGGTGGCATTTGAAAAATTAGAGCAACTAAAATCTGAAAAAGCATTTTTATCTTTTTTATTTGGAATATGTGTGAGATTACTTGCCAATAATTCTAAAAAAATAAAAGAACGTGCTTATTCTAAACAGAATTACAATTTTAAGGATGTTAATGCACAGACCGAAAGAGATGCAGAAGTATATCTCTTACATCAAGCTTTAGCTCAATTACCAGTAGAACAAAAAGGAGCCATTATATTATTTGAGATGAATGGATTCTCCATAAAAGAAATTACAGAAATACAAAATGCCTCTGAATCTGCAGTAAAACAACGCTTAAAAAGAGGTAGAGAAAAATTAACACAAATATTATCGTTCGAGAGAACCGAAAATAAATCGAAGGAGGTAAACAATGGATAATAACCGACTTGACCAATTATTTAATGAAGCTAAAAATCAGGCGCCAAAAGCTTCATTTGATAAAACAAAAGAACGTTTTATTTCCTCCCTCAAAAATCGAGGAGGAGCAACCTCTTCTAATCAATTAATTAATTCTAACTTATTAAAAATCATTTTAATTATGACAAGCTCAATTGCAATTATTGGCATCAGCTTATTCATATGGAATAAGGCGCCAAACAATAAAATATCAAAAAAAGAAGACTTTAATAATTCTAACAATCCTTTAATAGAAAAAGTAGAAAATATTAAAGTAGGGGAGATAACTCCCCATATTAAGGAAGATATTAAAACAATAAATCTAGATAATGTTTATTTAAATACTGTAAATGAATTTATCCTTAAAAAAGAAATAATCAATCAATCCATAAAAGAACTAGCTAAAAAAGAAAATGAAATACAGGAAGAATATAAATTTCCAACTCTAACTACAGAAGAAAGAGAAGCAACAGTTAGACAAAAGAAGTTAATGCTTAAAAAATTAGCGAAAAAGGATAAAAAAACCTACGCTTTTATACCTTCAGGAAAATATAATGATATCCAAATAAATGCATTTTACATGCAAACCACAGAAGTATCTGTTTTAGAATACCGTACTTTTCTTTTTGATTTATTAATGCAGGATAGAAAAGAAGAATTCCTAATTGCTAAACCAGACCAAGAACAGTGGACTAACATTATGGGTGCTTATACTCAACCATTAACAGAACATTATTTCTCTCATCCTGCATATAACAATTATCCTGTAAACAATATAAGTAGAGAAGGAGCTGTGATGTACTGTAATTGGCTAAAAGATGAGTTGTTAAAATCTGGTTTATTAAAAAAGAATGAAACCATTAGCAATGTTCGAATACCTAACTTATATGAATGGATGTATGCAGCCCTAGGAGGTCAAGAAAAATCTCCATACCCATGGGGTGGTCCATATGTAAGAAATAGTAAAGGATGTTATCTTGCTAATTTCAAACCTGGAAAAGATACATCTTTAACATGTGATTCATGGAATAAATTAAAAGGTGTTAGTAGCAATGATTCAATGGCAAAATTTGTTCAAACTCTTGATGATGCTAGACTACCTAAAATAAATGAAAATCCATACAGTGATGATGGTGGTTTGTTTACAGTAAATGTAAGCAGTTATAATCCTAATGGTTATGGTTTATTCTGCATGAGTGGAAATATTGCTGAAATGGTTTTTGATGATAAAACACAACAACTTATGGCAAAAGGGGGGAGCTGGATGAGTCCGAGTTATGAATTACAAATTAATACTGAAGGAACCCATGTTGGAGAAACAGGTCCAATGGTAGATGTTGGTTTTAGAGTTGTAATATCATATTTAGAAGAAAAACAAAAAAACTTTGAACCAGTAGGAATGATTAAAATAAAAACCGGTCTATATATGGATAAAGGTGAGATTACTAACTTCCAATACAATGAGTATTTAAGCTGGTTAAAAGTAAAATATGGAGAAACATCAAAACAGTATAGAAGTCAGATACCTGACACAACTGTTTGGTCTAACTATTTAAAATATAATGTGCCTTATGATTCTTTGTATTTAAGACATCCTGCATATAATAATTATCCGGTTGTAGGCATTAGTTATCAGCAAGCAACTGGATTTTGTGAGTGGCGAACCAATTACCTTAAAGAATATCTTAAAAACACATCCAATCATGATTACCCAACTAGCTTTAAGTTTAGACTACCTACAAAAGAGGAATACGAAAACATTGCAGGAATAGGATATTCTCAAAAAACTGCAAAAGAAATAGCAAACAAACACAAAGATGAACCTACAGCAAACTTCAAAAGAAATAAAGAAGATTTAAAAGAAAATGCTAATAATTTAGACTTGGATGTAACAGCACCCGTTTTGTCGTATTGGCCAAATGCCTATGGAGTTTATAATTTATTAGGCAATGTAGCAGAAATGACAGATAAAAAGGGGGTAGCCAAAGGAGGAAGTTGGATACATTCAAGCCAAGAAGTAAATATTAATAAAGATTTTAACTATCAAAAACCCGAATGTTGGTTAGGATTTAGAAGTATTTACGAAGTTACAGAAGATTAATAACCTGATTTTTATCATCTTAAAAGCTAAGATAAATCATTTTAAATGAATGATTTAGTGATGAAATTAGTATCGTTAATTTAAAAATTAAACGTTATGGATTTCATGAATTTATTAGGAGTTGCAGTTTTAGTTCTTGGTTTTGCCGGTTTATTAGTTTTCAGCATTGCTAAAATTATTGGTGCAGTAGATAAATAGAAGTTATTGAGATTAAGTTAGGTTGACTCAATAATAGCCACCTTAATGTAATTTATTACTGAAAGGTGGTTTTTTCTTTAAAAGAAAAGGGGTTCAATAAATTGAACCCCTTTAAAATATCAATTAAAAATTAAAATTATTTTTCTTCCTCAACATCAACTTTAATTACTTTTTTAACCACTTTATTACCATCTTCAGAAGTCCATTCCATTACTTTTTCGCCTTTGCAGCTAGATTCACCTGATTTACAGCTTGATTTATCGCCACATTTTTTACTTTTTTTACATTTTCCATAAGAAGCGCAAGAAGCCATTGAACCACAATCAGAAGCAGCTGCAGCAGAACAATGATTTGCTTTTACTGAACAAGATGATTGTTTACCGCAGTTACCACAACACATGTGCATAATTACTGCTACAATAAACATAGTTGCAAGCGTAGTTAATACAGAAATAATAATCGTTTTTTTAGTATCCATAATTTTTCAATTTTAGTTTAGAATGTATGTAAAGGTAAATATTTTATTTATTTCTATATAAATCTACCTTAATAGGTAAGTATCATAAATTACTATTTAACATAATATAAATTATAGGACAATATAAAACATTCTAATATATTAGTGTTCTGAATCTTACGTTATATTATGATATACAGCAACTTAGTATTTAACATAAAAATTAAAGAAATAATAAATTTAAAATGTTCTGGAAACAAAAATCAATTTTGTTTAGAAACTGGAATTAAAAAAATTACTCTTTATAAAATTTTAAGTGGAGAAAATTTAAAGCCGAATTATGAAACAATTATTAAAATAAAAAAAACGTTTCCGGATTTAAATCTAAATTGGTTATTATACGATGATCTTGAGATGTATATTTTAAAGGAAAAGCATTATAAGATAATTCTAAATGAACTAGAAAATGAAATTGAAAGAAAGGAATTACTTATTGAGTTTTTGAAAAATAATCTTAAATAAATTTAAGACAATTCATCACGTGATATCTCTTCTAAATCTCCTTGAAAAAATTGTGTCGGAATATTTAAATTACCTGTTACATTCCCCAAATTAGATGTCAATGTAGAAATGAATGATCTAATATATGGAAACATAATAGCAGGAGCGTTATTATTTACAAATCTTTTTCTTAAATCAAGATCCTTAAATTCTATATCAAATTTAAAATTACCAACACCAACTACTTCCAAATCAAAATAATTTTCACACTTTAAATTAACAGACATAATTATTTTGAAAAATAAATTATCCTTTTCCGGATAAAACACTTTTGGTTCTATTTTCAAATCAATAGATGCTTTTTGATCATATGGAGATTTAGTGTTGAAATTAATATTAACTATATCAACACCTGCAAAAGTTAATTTTGGCTGATTTTGAATTTCCATTTTTAAGCTGCCATTGGAGTTGTTGATTGATTAGTCATAGCAAAAATATCCTCTTCTTTATTTTCAAACACACCAGTATTTTCTATGTTATTGGTCGTAAAATTATAAGATATAATTGAAGAAACGCTAATAAACGCACCCGAACCTAAAATAGCATTTATATTTTTATTTCTCTTTTCGAACAACCACTTAGATAAGCTTTCATTAGTTTCTTTTGCTAATAACTCATCTATTTCTTTTTCTAAAGTATTTAAATCAATCATGTCAATTTCTTTACGCACAGTTCCCAGTATAATGGTGTGCAAAATTAGTAACTTTTTCTTTATTATATAACGCTAATTGAATTCTTTTCTTGTATTGAAAATCTTTTACTAAAAAATGATTTGGATTTTTAGATATATCCTGAAACAAAATACCATCTAACTTAGTCCAAATATTATTTTCTTTAAAATAATCATTTAACTCCTTTAAACTTGGTTTTATACCAGTTGATTTAATAAATTTAGTAGCTGCTTTTTCAATTGCTTTTATCCAGAAATCATAATGATCTTTATCAAAAACTGTATTTAAAACATTACTACAATCAATTTCAGCTGAATAAATTTCATACTCCCCTGTTTTTCTTTTTGAATTCATTCCCCAAAAATCAGCATCATCCTCACTAACCCAAAAATAATACCCCTCTCCTAACCATGCATTATCCTTAGTACATATTATAGGTCCAGACAATCTATTTTTTCTTTTCTCTTGAGTATGATAATACATCTAACAAATGTAATAATTAGATCAATATTAACAACATTCTATTTTTTATGCTATTTTTAAATATACTTAAACTCAATGTAATATTTTACAATGCTCACTTTAAAATATAACATTCCTTAGTTTCAAGCCAAATATCTAATCTACTGATATATAACTTTTTACATACTATAAATTATAAGACAAAACAATATGAATGGTATTATATAATTATATTCTAACCCCAATCACACAAACATCATCAATTTGTTCAATGGGTCCTTTCCAGGTTTCAAAAGCATCATCAATAATTTGTTTTTGTTCTTCCATCGATTTATCTTGTATGTTTAGAAGTAATTCTCTGAAAGCTTTTGCTTTGAATTTTTTACCTTTTTCACCTCCAAATTGGTCAACATATCCATCAGAGAATATGTACAAGCTATCGTTTTCTTGTAATTCAATATGGTGAGTTGTATATGGCTCGGGATTGTCAAATTTACCTATAGGTTGTTTATTTGCTTTTATTTCAATGATTTCACTATTTCTAATTATCCATAATGGATTATGAGCACCGGCATATTGCAACATAGCTTTCGGTTGGCTGTTTTCGGATGACTGTCGTCCATTAACTAATAACTGCTCACTGTCAACCAAAAACTGTAAACTGCACAATGCTATATCCATTCCATCTTTTACATCTTCTTCCGATTTTTCAAATTCTTGAAGCACTATTTCTCGAGTTTTATCTAAAATTTTTCCTGGGTCTGTAAGTCCATATTCTCGCACACTTCGGTTTAAACCATTATTACAAACTACACTTACCATTGCACCGGGTACACCATGTCCGGTACAGTCTGCCGCTGCAAAAAGTATTTTACCGTCTTTATGTTCCATCCAATAAAAATCTCCCGCCACTATGTCTTTTGGTTTATAAAGGATAAAACTATTTTGTAAATACTCTTTTACTACTTTATTTGGAGGCAAAATAGCTGTCTGGATTCGTTTTGCATAACCAATGGAATCCATAATTTCCTTATTTTTTTCCTCTACAATCATTTTTTGATCTCTAATGATTTCTGCATCACGTTTCTTATTGATATAACCTCTCACTACAAAGACAATGAATACAATTGCAAACAAAAGAAATACTCCTAAAGCAATGGTTTGTTTATTTTTTTGTGATAACTCTGTTTGTTTTAACTTCATCTCAAAATCGTGTTTTTCATCCGCCATTTTAGATTCTAAATCGGAAATATTAGCCGCTGAAAGCAATGAAGCCTGTTCTTTATCTAATTCCATAAATTTTTCAAGATGAGCTAAAGCTTCTTCAAAATTTCCGGCTCCTTTATGAGCCTCTGCCAAAAAGTTGTGCAAATCCTTAATTTCTTTTTTAGCTTCTAAATTTTCAACTACTAAAAGTGCCTCTGAAGTTAATTCTATTGCTTTGTTTATGTCTCCATGCTGCATATAACCTCTCGCCAAATGTATGGAGCTAAAAGCCTTTAATTGAGCATTATTCTTGGGTACAATTTGATAAGCTTTTTGGGCATAATAAAATGCTGAGTCAACATTTTCAGCAACTGTATAAGCATTAGAAAGCAACAAATACAATCTATTAATAAGGATTGAATCATTTTTTACTAATAATTCATTTTCTATGTTTTTAAATTGCTCGATGCCTGAAGCTACATTCCCCTCATGTTGAGTTAATTCCGCCAAAGCCATTTTAGCTTTAATCATCATTTCATTTAGTTGAAACTTATTTGCATGAGCTAGCAGTTTTTCTGCATATTTTCTAGCCCTCGGTAAATCGTACTGAATTTGATTGATCCAGTAAGCAATAAAATAACAATCAGCTAAAACAAAGGGGTGTAAAACATTATCTTCATTGGGCTCTAATACTTTAATAACTTCTACTAAATAGATAAAAGCATTATCAAAATCAGCTTCTACAGATACGTAGTATCGCATCAATTGATGATTGAGATAAATTTTTTCATTTAGACTAATATCTTTATCAGATAATTTTTCTTGAGCAAAAGTTAAAAATGAAGCTTTATGATCATCCCATAAGGATGTTTTAAAAACCTGTCTATATTCAAATTTTTCAACCTGATTTATTTGAGATCTCTTTTTTTCATAGTCTAGCTCTATTGTTTGAGTATAACTAAACAATGGAAACAATAACAATAATATGTAGAGTGAAATCTTGATGTAGCTAAGTTAATTATTTTACATTCCTCTAAAAATAAAATTGTTTAAACACCCCCACATTATTAACCACCATATCGATTCCATTACTTACAATAAGATTAATTCAACCGACACTTAGGTATATTGTATTAGGCTAATGCTAATGTAAATTAGCCGATACAAACCCTTTAAATATATTATCATGAAAACATTAGTCACAAAATTATCCCTGCTAATGATCATCATTTTTGGGATAGCAGCATTCAATTCATCCTATTCAAATAACAAAGATTTAAAAATCGTTATTTGTCATAGAAATCATCAATTAGTTATTCCTTTAAGTGCTTTAGAGGCTCACTTAAAACATGGAGACACTGTTGGTTCTTGCATACAAGACCCCATCCCTCCGGGTCCGGGACCAGCACCAGCACCTTCACCTTACTAAAGATGATAGAGATGATTTAAATAGTGTCGTACCAATACGACACTATTTTTTTACATAAATATTTATCGATTTTACACTATCTTTTTTTTAATCCATCATAAAAACATGTTCAAAGACTTTAATTATCGTAACATAATATAAACTTCAAAAACTATTTAGCCATGAAATCTTCTAAAGACATATCATCCATATCAAGACACAAACTACATAATAAAATATCAATAAAAAGTTTGCAAATTGGCTTAGTTGTAACAGCCTCTTTAATTTCTTATTTTTTGGTGATGAAATTGTTGAACCTTCATGAAGTGTTAATACTTAGAACAGGAAATTTTATTTTCCTTGCAGCCGGTATACTTTATGCTCTTAAATACTTCACTAAAAAATTAAATATAGATTATTTACAGGGAATAAAAATTGGGGCTTATGTTACAGCATTTTCAGTATTGCCTTTTGCTTTATTTATGTATTTCTATCTGCATTTAGATGCAGAATTTATGTCGATTGTGCAACAACATTCACCTTTTGGTGATTATTTAAATCCCGGAGTTGCATCTGGAGCATTGGTTTTTGAAGGAGTAGCTTCGGGATTACTTTTTACTTACATTGTAATGCCTTACTTTAAAAAAGAATAACACCTCTTTTTTAAAGGTATTTTCATAAGTTTAAGTAGTTAGTTAATAAAAGAGCCTCACAAGTTGTGTGAGGCTCTTTTAAGTTTAACAATTATTGAACAATCAATTTTTCTATCCTATTCGATGATTTAACTAAATACATTCCCCTACTCCAATTAGAAACATTTATTTGTACTGATTGATTAGAATTAAAAGATTCATAAATTCTATTTCCAAGTATATCATAAATTTCAAAACTGGATTTATTATCCTTTTCAAAAACAATATTGACAAGACTTTTGGTTGGATTTGGATATATTTCAAAATCGTTGGTTTCCATCACCTCTTCTATTCCTATAGGATTATTGGAATTTTCACTGGAAAATGTAGGGTTCATATACATAAAAGGACCTGTTCCATTTGGAAATCTGCCATAAGTTACATCTGTGGTTTGATTATCAAAGGTTATTTCATCTAACAACACTTCGCTTACATTTGATAAATACAAAGTTTCTCCAGATGCTGATAATTTAAAATTAGCATGTAATCCCAATTGCAAAGTATCTTTATCTGCCCAGATTATTAGATAATCATTTGCCCCAATAATAGTATTGTCAGGAATTTTCCATTTAGTTAAGTCTGAAGATTCATCGGATAAATAATAGCCACCAATGTTGATATCTAAATTCGTATTGTTATACAATTCAATCCAATCATCAAATTCACCATCATCATCAGCTTGTATGCTTGCATTAGAGGCAGATAATTCGTTGATTACCACATCCGATCCTACTGCTATGGTATAAAATTCGTGTTCGGCTCTAACCGGAGAGAACTTTCCTGCATTGGTATTTTCTGCATAAATATAATACTCAACTTCTGAGGCTCCGACTGTAATATCGGTACCAAAAGTACCATCACCTGCTCCTCCATCATTATGAGCACCATCATCAAACATTTCAACTTTTTGAAAAACGGAAGCGTTTGATAATCGATAACCAACATAAACATAAGATGGTGATGTGGTAATGTCAGCTGTAATGGTAATTGTTGAATTAGCCATAACTGAGGTAGGAATACTAATGTTTGAAATATCCGGAGCCGTGTAATTATAAGCAGTTAACCCTTGTAAATAACTTGATCGTCCGTTTAAAATCTGTGCAACTCCATATTTGCTATTGGGCCCCGTACCTACTGCTGAAGTTAAATTTGACGTAAAATAAGAATAGGAATAAAAAGGATTGGGTTCGCTTTGCACATAAGAATCAATGAGCGCTTGTAAATCTTGTCCATCAGTATAGTATGTATTTGTAATGATGTTTTCTTCTACAATAGTTTTTACGTGCGCCACATACATTCTTTTATAAATTGGATTATCAAAGATTGCTTTCACCAAAGGATATCCTGTATCACCATCTCTTAAAAACAAATCCATTTGAGTTAAAGAAGTAACTCCTCCGCCACCCGGTCCGCCACCACCGGAAATCATAGTAAAACCACCAATACTTTCATTTAAATCCCAAATTATGGGCAACATTCTATCATTGTCATCTTTTATTAAATAATAGTTCTGTTTAAATGGTCCTAAATAGCTATCTAGGTTTGACATCACATTATCAAAAGCAATCATCCAAATGGCTCTATCAATATCTAAAAACGATTCTAAACTACTAGGGTTATTTACCAAATTATTGGTGAAGATGGGCAAATCACCCCAACCATAATCTGATTTTAATTCATAGCCATCAAAATAAGATGAACTATCGGTTCCTAAATATTCTAAAGAAGGTAATGTTGTTACTCCTGGACCTGCTCCTGCAGGTGGATTACATTTAAAACGAGTATTATTTTTAGATGCATGAACATATTTTTTTTGAAAATCACTGTTAATGGACTCTGAACTACTGTAAACGCCATAATAAGTTCCATTTATAGTAACAGTAGCATAGTTAGAAAGTGGCATATCCATGTATTGTCTTCCTATTTTATATGATAAAACTTCTCTAACATAAGATGGATCTTTACCAATATTAGAAAGTTTTAATGTAGTAAATCCATCATAATCTTGATTCTTAACATATTCCAAATCAATATTTAATGGATTCTTAAAATTGGATGTGCTATAGGTACTATTCCCTTTATATTTAACTCCAACACTATCAAAAACAACACCATTGATAACTGCATTAGCAACTAATCTTTCACCTAAATCATTTGCATAATAAGTATCGAGTGTTGCATCCCAATTACTATCCCAAAATGTTAATTCTATCGTTGTAATGTTATTTAAATCGTATAAATCTTGACCTTTACCTACAAATGTTAGGAATGTAAATATTACTAAACTGCTTAATTTTAAATGCTTCATTATAATTTGCTGTTTTTTAGATGTTTAAGTTTTTTAAATCCATTCAATAGATTAATTAATTGTTTCTTAATTATTAAGTTAGACGATGTAAAAAACATAATCCTTCGTTTTTTCTTAAAAAATGATTTTAGTAAATTCGTTTCAACTTAAAACTGACTCTATGAAGAACTTAATAACAGCCATTCTTGTATGTATTTCCTTTAATTTATTTAGCCAAGCAGAAGATGACAACTTCTATTTAGTAGATTCTAAAATAAGCTGGCACAAAGCTTATAAAACCAATAAAACTTTAGAACAAGTACTAGCTTATTTTGAAGAGTCTGACATTTTTAAAAAAGTAAAAATTGAAAACAATCAAGTATTTGGACAACTTAATCCTCATGCAACAAATCCTAAAATTACTGGTGTACCAGGAGTTCATCCTTTGGTAAATAAAACAGATTTTAAGGGAGATGTAAACATTCAATATCGTGCAAAAGAAAAAGAGTACGTAGTGTATTTTACTAACTTAACACAAGTTGGTCGTGGTGATTTATTGAAAAAGAATGAAGAACAAACATTTGAACAAAATTTTTTAAAAGCAGGAATAAGTGAATACCGTCCTTATTTTTTAAAAAGAAACAAAACCGTTTACAACGAAACTTTTATACCCATTTTTGAAATAAAATAGCTCAAATTATATTCTTGACTGATAGGTAAACAATTGGTAATACCTTCCTTGTTTTGCGATTAACTCTTCATGAGTTCCTTTTTCAACAATATTACCTTGTTCAACTACTAAAATTTGATTAGCTTTTCTGATGGTACTTAATCGGTGAGCTATTACAAAAGTGGTTCTTCCTTCCATTAAATGATTAAGACTTTCTTGTATCATTACTTCACTTTCTGTATCTAAATTAGAAGTGGCTTCATCCAAGATTAATATTTTAGGATTTGCTAAAATTGCCCTTGCTATTGCAATTCTTTGTCTCTGACCACCCGATAATTTAACTCCTCTCTCTCCTATCACAGTCTCTAATCCTTTTTCAAACCTATCGGTAAATTCATTCACATAAGCAGCTTTTACAGCAGCTTGAATTTCTTCTTCAGTTGAGTTAGGTCGAGGAAAAACAATGTTTTCTCTTATTGTACCTTCAAATAAAAAATCATCTTGTAAAACAACTCCTAGATGTTTTCGATAACTGTTTAGTGTCACTTTTGATAAATATTGTCCATCAATGGTTATTGTTCCGCTTTCTGGAGTTAAAAAAGATGAAACTAATCCTGCAATGGTACTTTTACCTGACCCCGAACTACCTACCAAAGCAGTAACAGAACCACTTGGCGCCTCAATATTTATATTGGTCAATACCTCTTTATCTTCCTCGTAAGCGAATGAAACGTTTTCAAAACGAATATTTCCTTTAACATCTTTTAATTCAATGATACGTTGTTCAGCATCATGTTCCGAATCAAGATTCATCAATTCTTCTGTTCTATCTAAACCGGCAAAACCTTCCGTTAGCTGACTCCCAATATTGCTCATTTGAACTATTGGAGCAATCATGAATCCCAGATAAAGTGTAAATGCTAAAAAATCACCAAAAGTTAGATTATCATTCATTATCATGTACCCTCCTATCCCCATAATTCCTGCAGAGGCCAAGCCCAAAAGGAATGTTGCTGAACTGGTGATTAAAGCTGTTGATGTCAAACTTTTTTTAATATTTAAATAAAGTTTTTCTACTCCATCTTCAAAAGTTTTAATCTCTTGTTGTTCAGCATTAAAACCTTTTACTACTCTTACACCATTTAACGTTTCTGTTAAACGCCCCGTAACTTCTGCATTAATTTTCCCTCTTTCTCTAAAAATTGGACGAATAAACCCAAACGCTTTTAATGCTATAAATCCAAATATAGCAACAGGTATTAGCACTAAAGCAGTCATCATGGGACTAATCTTAATTAATAATACCAAAGAAATAACTGCTGTTAATGTACCTCCAACCAATTGAACCAAACCTGTTCCAACTAAGTTTCTTACCCCTTCTACATCTGACATTATTCTAGAGACCAACTCTCCTGACTTACTATTATCAAAAAAACGAACAGGCAAACTCAATACCTTTTGTTGTACTTTCACTCTTAATTGAGCAATTAAATGTTGAGCTTCCACACTCAGCAATCTAGTTAAAGCAAAGGAAGTTATAGATTGAATAATTATTGCCCCCACCACAATAATTAAAATATTGATTAATTGATTAAAGTCTTTGTTAATAATAACATCATCCATTAAATATTTAGAAGCTCCGGGCAAAACCAATCCTGCCAACCTACTGATGATAATTAACATCAAGCCTAAAAACAACAGCTTTTTACGGGGCCAAATAATGGTTTTAAATACCGTTTTTAGAGAAACCTTTTCTTTACTCATATCAAAAATTTGAATGCCAAATTTACGATTCAATCTATAAAATGTTGGTAATTTAGAGATGTTTATGAAAACTTCCATCTATACTCATCAATATCAGTCTCCGCTGGGAGTTATTACCTTAGCGGCAACAGACAAAGGTTTATGCTTATTAGAATTTGATGATGAAAAAAGAATATCCAATCATTTTAAGCAATTTAAAAACCGAAGTGATTATGAAATTCAAAACCATATTTCTCCTATTCTTAAAAAAACATTAAACCAATTAAAAGAATACTTTGAAAACAACAGAACTACTTTTTCTATTCCTTTAGATTTATTTGGAACTGATTTTCAGATTAAAGTGTGGAATGAATTATTGACGATTCCTTATGGAGTCACTCGTAGCTACAAAGAACAAGCAATTGCTATTGGTAATTTAAAAGCCATTCGTGCTGTAGCTACAGCTAATGGAGAAAATCGAATCTCTATTATTATTCCTTGTCACAGAGTAATTGGCTCAAATGGTAGCCTAACCGGTTATGGTGGTGGAATTTGGAGAAAACAAAAACTACTTGAATTAGAAAATAATCAAATTAAACTTTTTTAACTTTTACTGCATTCATCCCTTTCATCCCTTTTTCTAATTCATAAGTTACATTATCATTTTCTGAAATTTCGTCAATTAAACCACTAACATGAACAAAATATTTTTCTTGATTTAAACTATCTG
This sequence comes from Flavobacteriales bacterium, assembly GCA_020635825.1. GTDB lineage: Bacteria > Bacteroidota > Bacteroidia > Flavobacteriales_E > Vicingaceae > Vicingus. Next base: position 246 of record JACJZA010000007.1, on the reverse strand, counting down.
TAATAAAACCATAACCTTTACTATTATCAAAAAAGGCTACTTTTCCCTTACGAACTATCAACTGTTCTTCTTCTGTTCTTTTAGGAATTCCTATTTCAATGCTATCAGCTTTTATGTCTTTCTTTTTCTTATTGGGATCTGGCGGTGTATCAGTAATAACACCATTTTCATCGACATAAGCGATCATATCTTCAAAAGAGCTACCCTCTGAATTGGTTTTTCTTTCTTCTTTTTTTGCAAGTTTAT
>JACJZA010000006.1 GCA_020635825.1 Flavobacteriales bacterium | reverse complement strand
TATGTAACTGAGGCTATCATAAGCCTATCAAATAAATTTTCTCCAAAATATCTTCTGTTGAATTTGTAACAGAATTCATTCAGGTAGTTTTGAAGATATTCAGGTTTAATATCGTGATAAATATCCAGTAACATTCGTTTAGCGTTACTGATTGCTATATGAACCCAAGGTAATACCTTTCCAATTTCTTGTTTTGGTATTACTTGTGGTCGGTGCTCTTTGACAATATCTTTTAATTTGACGTAAGAAGTTGAATCATCAGAATCAATGGTTGATTCTTTAGTTACATTGTTTTCAACCAACGAAGTTATTGTAGCGGATTTTAAGTCATTTATAACAATCATTTTGATATGTCCCACTTGCCTGGGCTTACCAGTTTTGGTTGTCTGTCCTTCAACGGGTTGACTTTATGCCATTACAAGAACTTTGCTTTTTTTCTGACTTCCACGACCTCTTTTCAATGGTTTTTTCTTTTCTTCATCAGGAGTTTCAGTTGAAAAGAAACCTTCATCTAATTCAATGACACCTGATAATGGGGCGATAGAAACTCAATGAGCAAAACCGACCCGGATGCCACCTTTATGCGTATGAAGGAAGATCACATGGGAAACGGACAACTCAAACCTGCCTTTAATACTCAAATTTCTACCGAAGACGGTTTTGTGACCAATTACAGCATTCATCAAACCACCACCGATACTACCACCTACCAGGAGCACATGGATGCCTTCAAGGAATTGCATGGTCATTATCCCAAAGAAAGCATAGCCGATGCGGGTTACGGAAGTGAAGAAAACTATTTGTTTGCCAAAGAAAATGACATAACTCCATTTATCAAATACAACTACTTCCACAAAGAACAAAAAAAGAGTTGGAAGAACGACCCCTTCAAAAGCAGTAACTTTCATTACAACAAAGACAAAGATTGTAGCTATTGTCCTATGGGGCAACAAATGGACAAGGTCGGAGAACGAACCACCAGAACTAAAACAGGATTTATTCAAAGGGTCTCACTTTACCAAGCCAAACGCTGCACCGATTGTCCGCTACGTTGTTTATGTCACGATGCCAAAGAAGAGAGGATTATTCAAATTAATCATCGACTCAAGGATTTGAAAAACTGGGCAAAGGAATTACTCACTTCAGAACAAGGACTAAAACACCGAAGTCAGCGACCGGCAGACGTGGAGCAAACCTTCGGAAATCTAAAAGCAAACAAAGGATTTAAACGATTTCTACTTCGAGGGCTCGAAAAGGTAGAAATCGAGTTCGGCTTGCTCTGTATTTCACATAATCTTGCTAAATACTCGGTTAATATGGCAAAATAACAAGGAAAAACTTGTTTTTCAACGAAAATACATAAATACATAAAAAAACTTCTTCTGAGAATAGAATAATCAGAAATATATCGAAAAAATCAACTTGGCTATTTTAAACAAAGGAGGCTGACTCAATTTTTATTTTGAGACAGCCTCTTTTTAGTATATATGAAAAAATAATTTAAAATTTAATTATACCTTTTTCTGTTTGTAAAATATAAATTCCTTTAGATAAAATTACTGATTCTGTCCCGTTTTTAGCTTCATTTTGGATAACACATTTACCCATTACATCAAATATTTTAAATTTTTCACCTATTCTTAATCCTTCTATATTAATGCCACTGGAAGTTTTAATGACTTTTAAATCTAAACTTTTAATATTATTAGTTGATGTAGTAGATTTACTAATAGAAAGAACCAGAGGTCTTTTAGAAAAAGCACCGGTTAAACTGAAAGCATCTTCAATACTAATATCTTGTCCTTCTAAAGTAGCTGTGCATGTAGCATAAGGATCAATAGATGGTAACATTGTTCCACCATTATTTTTAAATGCAAAAGAATCACTCCAAACAGCTGTACTCGTTAAAGTACCGGAAGATGTAGTGGTAAAAATTACATTTACAGTGCCTGATCCAGCTTGAATTCCTCCGTGATTATACGCTTGTGTAAAATTAGTACCAACAATAATAAATTTTACAGTCATTGATCCTGTAGAATTATTATTAATAGTAATAGAACTTGCCCAATTTTTTGCTGTCAATACCATATTGTCTAAAGTAATTTCAAAAACAGCATCATTAACAGAAGAATTAATGTAAATTTCAGAACTACCTGTACCAGTAATGGTGTGTGAACCTGGAGTAGTTATATCAATTGTATTTCCTGATGAAATATTGTAATCAGTAGCATTAACTGAACTACAAATAAACAACAACAATAATGTTGTAAAACTAAAA
>JACJZA010000005.1 GCA_020635825.1 Flavobacteriales bacterium | reverse complement strand
CCTCCAGGTTCAAGTAGTATAGCTACTACATTTACTGTTAAAGGTTGTGTTTTTGATGTTATACTTTGTTGGAAATGTGGTGTAGCTTCTGCACCTTTGGTATTTGCTATTACTTCTTGTGAACCACAAACAGCTTGTTCGCCGGCTGTAAGCAGAGGGGAAGCTATAGACAGTATTACAAAAGAACTTCTAACTCCTCCTTGGCTATATTTCTTTTGTTACACAAATGTTCCACCTTGTTCAACAGGTTCAACAACTGTAAGAGTTATAAGATACAGTTGTGTTAAAAAATTCACACCATCAATAGTACCACCTAATCCTCCTGCTCCAACTCGATATGAAGTTTGTAATTATGATTCATATTGTTATAATGATTATGAAGCATGCATGATTTCATTAGGTAATATGCAATTAACTAGTCCTCTTGGTTGGCAACAACATGGGATACCAGATTGTCTACCTATGGATCCAATACCAGCAGATCCTGCACCTGGGACTAGTTCTGATTGTTGGTTAGTAAATCCAGGTTGTATTTACGAATAAAAAAAGAAATAAATTATGAGATTACTTATTCTAATATTATTTTTACCTTCGCTACTATTTTCATCAGATTTTTCAAAAATTTCTTCTCTAAATTTTGATTTGGTGGGAGTAGTAGCAAGTGGTTATAAAATTTCAGCTTATGGCACAAGAGGATCTGTTTATTATAGTGATGACGATGCTCAAAGTTGGGAAGTTATAAAACCTTTTCCAGAGGGTAATATTGTTAACTTTTTTATAGAAAGTGATAGATTAATTGCCTTCTTGCAAACTGGTGAAGTAAGCCAATCATACGATAATGGTTTAAATTGGAGTGTGACAAAACCAATTGATGATTCAGTTGCGTATGTGATAAAAGGGAATGATGACTATTATGTACGTGCACAAAGTGCAATTTTCAAATTATCAAAGAACTTAATTATATCAAAAAGTAACCAATACCCATATTACTATGGGTTTGATATAACTTATCATTATTCGCCTACTAATCGAATGCAAATGTCATATTTAGATAATAAACTTTTCGTTTTAAATCATTATATGAATGCAATTTTAGTATTAGATGAAGATTTAAATAAAATAGATTCCGTTGATATTAGTAAAAAACTTTTGGATAGTAGTACTATTTTTATTTCAAAATTAACAAATACTACTGAAGATTTAGTAATTAGGCTACATAATTATAATGTTGACTCAACTTTTATATATAAGTTAGACCCAGATTTGACAAAATTAGATGTTTTGCTGAATTTAAGTGAGAGTAGAGAACAGCAAGGAAAAATATTTAGTGAAATTTCTCCAATAGTTTATAATTTTAACCTTTATAAAGACAAACTTTATACTTTTAATCCCTTTAGTGTTGATTTTTTTAAGAAACCTTATTATAATGTATTTGAATTAATTTCAAAGGATTCAGCCGCATATAAGGGAGTTATAGATGCAAATGTAGTTATTCCATTAGATGTTTTAAAATCTTTTACAATCAATGATTTTGTTATTGAAAATGAAAGAATAACTGGAATATCAAAAAATAACTTAATTGTCACAAAAA
>JACJZA010000044.1 GCA_020635825.1 Flavobacteriales bacterium | reverse complement strand
AAGCCCAACAGTTAGGTTTTTCTTTGCAGGATATTGCGACTATTTTACAAATTAGACAAACAGGTCAAGCACCTTGCCAAGTTGTCAAACATCTGTTGAGCGAAAAAATAGCACAAGTACAAAATCAATTAGAGACCTTAAAACACTTAGAAGCAGAATTGTTATATTATCAACAGCAATGGCAACAAGAAGCCAATGTATCAAATGCTACTGGTTCTATTTGCCATTTGATTGAAGAAATCAGCATAAAAAATTAACTACATGGAGTCAAGAATGTTTAAAAGTTTAGCTGCCGATGCGTTGGGTTTGAGTGATATTGGTAAGATTATTCCTCCTGCTGAGTTTGATAAAACCGACGTTGATGATTATGTTTTTCATGAAGACAATGAAGAAATTTTTGTGGTCATCAAGTCTAAAATGGATGAATACTGTTTTACCAATTTGGCATTTATTCACTTAAATGGCAATTTGGCGATTAGCAAAAAACGGATGTTAAATCGTTATTTATACAAACATTACAGCATTAGTGATGTACGAATGGAAACGGCGGGGACAGTCGATTTAGATGTTGAGTTGAAGTTTAAGTTAGGTGGTGCAGAGTTTTCGATTGATATTGATAAAAAACAAATCACCCAAATTAAAGCGATTTATAAAGCCTTATTTGCCATTAGTGAGCGTTGCAAAGAAATTGATCGTGATATGCACGTTTTGCAACGTACTCATGATGTGGTTAATGCGATGTTTGTGTTACGTGAATTGCCCGAAAATGTGGTGTTGAACTTGCCTGATATTATTAATCAAACAGTGATTCAGGTTGAGGCAGGTTATCACGATAGACGCAAAGCCATTCAACAATATGATTTTGGTAGTGTGTTTAAGAAGTTTTTGCCGCGTTGAGTAGATGGGTTGAGGAACGAAACCCATCGTTTTTGATGTATAAAACGTGGGTTTTATACGAAAGTCCACGTTCAGCAATTCTACTGAAAGTGAAATTATGTCAAAAATAAATATGACTAGGGCATTTGATGCTAGTGGTAATATCGTATCTATAGCCGATGTTAGAAATGGTCTTAAATGTAATTGCTTTTGTATTGACTGCGGTTCTGTTCTGATAGCTAAAAAAGGCTCTCAAAATACACATCAATTTTCTCATGCACCTGAAAGTGTGAATAATGTTAGGGAATGTCATTGGAGTCCAGAAACAGAAACTCACATCATGGCAAAAGAAATTATTTTAGAAGATAAATTATTAGAAGTCCCAATTGGTACAATAAATCCAAAGATTATGCAGATTCGGTTTAATGAGGTTTATTTGGAGGTTCGAGGTGAGAACCGTATTCCTGATATTATAGGTTATATTGAGGGTGAGGCTATTTATATTGAAATTGCTGTGACTCATTTTTGTGATATGGAAAAAATTATAGAATTAAAAAAATTAAATAAGAATTGTATCGAAATTGATCTTAGTAATTTTCATATAACATCAGATTTTATATCTAAAAAAGATTTAAGAACAGCATTAAAATTATCAGCAAAAAAGTGGTTATCTATTGCACCATGTGGCGATTTTGCAATAAAAATGCACGACCACAATAGAGCTGAGATAAGAAAAGCTAATGAAGAATATAAAGCAGTAAAAAATGATTATCAACAGCAAATTATCAAGCTTCAAGATAAGATTGAGGCAGTTAATCAAAAGTATAATTTTGCATCTGAACGTGTTGCTCCAATTGTCGCAGAACTCTCTGAAAAACAAGAAAAATTAAGAGCACTAAATTCGCAACTTAATAATTTGCTTCCAATAGTAAAATTAAATGAAGATAAATTTGATGAAATAAAAAAATTTGATAAAATTAAAAAAGATTTTTTACAAGAAAATATCTCTCTAAAGTTTAAAATTGATCA
>JACJZA010000043.1 GCA_020635825.1 Flavobacteriales bacterium | reverse complement strand
TTCCGGATTTTTTTTGATGTGCCGGGCAAATTGCCCAACATGCGAAAGGTAAGATTTAATCGTGCTGTGGCTGAAATGCTTCAGCTGCATGTAGTCATACATGCGTCGACGTAAGGGTGTCATAAATAATCGGATTTTGGTTAACTAATCAACCTAAATCTATTATTTATTCCGACTTATTTATTGATTACCAACAGATTGATTTTTTTACCCGAGGCACTCTACCGCTTGCGGTTTAGTTCAACGTCCCGCATAGCCGCCGTAGCCAGCTTTTGCTGGCTATGGACGGCTATGCCTTGTTCGCTGCTGTATTCTCTCTTATTTCAATTAATTCTTTTTTAGAGATAAAGCAAGCCCGAACGATTTCATCATCATTTAGTTTATCAAATTCAATTAGTTCTCTTGCAATTCTATATTTGAGTTTTTTTAATTCAAGGTTTTCACTTGGTGTTGTTCTCTTATTATCACTACTTGGTGTGTGAAAAGGTTCAATTGAAGGAATTAGTGATTCTTGGTCATTTTCAGGGGTTAGCGTTGGTAGAAATCTTTTTTCCAGTAATAGCTCTTTTGTTGAAATGGAATAAAAGAAAAAATGAAAGAGTGAAATGAAAAAATAAGCTAAAGCCATTAAGCCAATAATTACGGAACATCCTTGAATAAATTGCTCATGACTAAAACCTATTGTACCAAGGAAGTATTGATAAAACATTGTTAATCCTTCTGTTATTTTTCTTGAAATCCAAAAGTCATTTACAGTATATTCATTTGTAGTCCAAAAATTTGGTAGAAGGAGAATCATATAAAAAAAACCATAAATCAGAAGAACAACTAAAATAATTGTAATTATAATCCTAATTGGATTGAGGATAATTTTGATAATTCGATTTTCTGTGATATTCTTAAAAGTCTTAGAGCTTTCAGGTAATCTATCCCAAAAGAGATGGTCATAAATAAATTCTCTTGTCTCAAAATAATAAATCTTGTAAAGTAAATGAATTGAAGAATAAATTAGAAAAACAAACACAAAACTTATTGCCATTTGACTTCTTCCACTTTCAGCATATAGAAGTTCAAATAGCGTAATTAATAGTATGGAGGAAAGAGCTATAAAGAGAACCATTGTAAATGCTGAATACATCCTTAATTCTTTCTCTTGCTTTATATCAAATCTACCGTAGTTCTTGTAAACTGATAACAAATAACCTCCAACATCTTTATCTTCTCGAAATTTGTATTGAAAATTCCATTTTTGAAAACCTCCCATAGAAACTACCATGAAGCACCACATAAAGTTTATGACTACAAAAAAAATATTACCTATTTCAAAACTTGTGAATTTTCCAACTAAAAAAGCAACTCCAAAAATAAAAGCAAAAGTAACCAAAATGCTTTTCCACAATGAGGAGAAGTTATACGAGTAAATCAATGGTTTTTCATAAAACAATTGATTGTTGTTCCAATTCAACTGAAATAGATTTTCCATAGTTATAATATTCTTTTTGATGATTCAGAGATGTCTTTGACAAACTTGATTTTTACTTCCTTCGAAATTAAAAAACTTAGAACATCATTGACCTTTACAGAAAGTGGTATTGAAAGTATATTGAACATCCCTTTTTGTATTAAATCTATCTCAGAATGAAAACCTTTCAATAGGGAGGTCAACAACTTTGAGTCTAAATCACATAATATTTCTAACTCATGAAACTCATAATCTTTTGATATATTTTCTTTTTTGCCATAAAATCTGGTTCTCCCATTTTGTAAAACCAACACTTCATCAGCAATCGTTTCAATTTCTTGAATATGTTGCGATGATATTATTACTGCCATTGGAGGATTTGATTCAGAAATAATATCTCTTATATCTTGTAAAAAAATACTTTGTGCGTTGGGGTCAAGATGTGCCAATGGTTCATCTAAAATCATTATTTTTGGTTTACTAATTAAAGCTCTTGCTATTTCAAACCGTGTCTTGAATCCACCAGACAATGAATTCCAGTCATGGGATTCAAAGAATTTCAAACCCAACCTATTGATTATACGTTCAACTTCAAAAGCCACTTCATCAGATTGAAGACTCGACTTAATTTTACAGTAATAAGACAACACATCCCTTAAAGGCATTATCCAAGTAGGTGGAACTTGGGAGATATACGCAATATCTTGTTTTATTTTGAACCAATTGTTCGTTTCATTACCGAAATAATTTAACTCCCCGTCATCAGACTCTAATGCCCCTGAAATTATTTTCATCAATGTAGTTTTTCCACTACCATTTTCTCCCACTAACCCTGTTATTGTTCGTTCCTTTATTTCTAAATTAATGTTAGTTAATTCAAAGTTTTCAAATCTTTTGGTAATGTTCAATCCTACTAAAACGGAGTTGTCATTATCGGTTTCGTAATTTCTTCCTTCTTTATCCTTTATTTTCTCTTCGAGGGCATAAAAATTTTCAAGCTCAGTTAAAAACAAAATTATACCGTCATTAATTTTATTTATTTCCTTAGAATATGTCTCAAATCCGACTACCCCTTTAATTTTGTATTCTCCTTCTAAAAGTTGAAATCTACTTGAAAGACTTATTGCATTTAATTCCCCTTCTCTATAACTCAATTCTTTCGTGACATCAATTAATCTCTTTAATGCTCTATTTGTATTTCCTACTGAAAGAAGTTTCTTCAATTCATCAATACGATTTTGAAATTCTATGGATGAAATAAATATCATCAGTTAGTTGTTTGTTTGTTTTTCTTTTTTTTATAGCAGCGAACGTTTTGTGCAAACGCAGG
>JACJZA010000042.1 GCA_020635825.1 Flavobacteriales bacterium | reverse complement strand
ACTTTTCAATGCTTTTAGCAGAAAGTGAAAAAGCCAAAATATTAAGAAGTATTGTGTTGGATATTGTTATTGATACAATAAATAATAAAACTGGCGGTGGTACAAAATATATAAACCAAAGAGATGAAGATTTTATTGTAAACTTTCTACGTGGTGAAGATTTTAGAAAAGAATTTACCGATACTCTAAGAGATTACGTAGATATGGGTACAGCAAAATATCCCATTTATACTGATAAAATATATAAAAGCATTTTCAAAGAAAACACTCAAGAATATAGACAAGTTCTAAAATTGCATCAAAAAGAAAATGTTAGAGATACAATGTATTCAGAAGTTCTTTTAATTATTTCAAGCTTTGAAGTTGGTTTTGCCGAAGTCTTAAAAAAGGAATTTGATAGAATTGGTAGAAAATTGAAACCTTATGAGGTGGACAGATTATACTCAAATTTTGAGAATCAAAGACTTTGGGTTCCCCAAATTCAAGATGCTCGTACAAAAATGGCATCAAGAGATTTAGGGTTTAGAGATTCTTTACACATTAGGCTTAAAGAATATATTAATGCAATACCCCCCGATGATTTTGATAGGTTCCTTGGTGAAAGATCTAAAGACCTTGCTTCTCGTTTAGAAGAAATGAAAGAAGTATTTAAAAGACTTAAGGAAAGAGAATAATTGATATATCTTACTATCGAAGATATAATTGATACTCATGAAATTACTGTTAGAGTCAGCGGCGGTGGTTCTGTTGGCATTTTAGAAATCGGAAAATTAGAAAGCGTTCTTCAACATATCCAAAACGATGATTATTATCCAACATTTGAAGAAAAATTAAATCACTTAGTTTTTAGTTCAAATAAGTTTCATTGTTTTGAAGATGGTAATAAGAGAATTGCAATTGCAGTCGGAGCAAAGTTTTTACTTAATAATGGCTATGTTTTCATTGTCCCTCGCTTTATTCAAGAAATGGAAAATATAAGTTATCATTTAGCTGCTGGTAAAATTGAAAAAGAATTATTGTTAGAAATTATCAAATCAATTATATACGAACCGGAATTTTCTGAGAGTCTTAAGTTAAAAATTTATAATGCTATTCAAGAAGATTAATAGTAAACATTTAATTTTTCAACATATCCTCTCATTTCTTCAATCACTGCTTCCTTCTTACTACTATTTGCAGTATCAGAAACAACACCTATCAAATAGGGAACATCATACTTTTCCATCAACTCATTCCAGCTTTCTTTACCAATCAACAAAGTTTTGCATAAATTTACTTTGTAATTTATTATACGGGAGAAATATGATTAAGACCATTCCACTAATTAAAGTAATTAATAAAAGGGAATAGACCAAAATATTAAAGTTAAATTCTCCTCAAAAAATTCAAAAATTTCTTGATTCCATACCCTATAGCAGCGACCCAATTTATCGTTGTCCCTTGCGTGTTTTAAAAGATCAAAAAGCTCATTGTTTTGATGGAGCTGTATTTGCTGCAGCAATCTTAACTCAAATTGGATTCAAACCATTAATTCTGGATATGATTCCAAATGAGAGAGATGATGATCACGTATTAGCATTGTTCAAGTATGAAGGGCATTGGGGTGCAATTGCTAAATCTAATTTTGCTGGATTGAGATATCGTGAACCGATTTATAGAAATCTTAGAGAACTAGTTCTATCATATTTTGAGCAGTACTATAATTTAGAACGTGAAAAAACACTTCGAGGTTATACTTCTCACCTTAATCTAAATTCATTTACAAAATTTGATTGGATGACAAATAACAATACCATGGAATTGATTGCCCAAAGATTGGATGAAATAAAAAGATACGATTTAATGACGCCAACAATTTTATCAAACCTATCGAAGGTGGATGAAAGATTATACAAAGCCGGATTATTAGGAGCTAATGAAGCCGGTTTATTCAAACCAAAAAAATAATATTCTTATCAGCCAATTAGTTCTATTGTTTTTTCTAGGCGTTATGAAGTCTCTACCAATTCATGACATAACTTTTACCAATTTATCTTTTCAATTCTGGATCTTTTTAACAATTTTCTCACCACTTCTTCCAACAACATAACCGCCAATACCAATTTGAAGTAAAGTCCATGCTTCCTCACTCAACCTAAAGGTAAGCAAACCAAAACTATCACAAACAACAAGTACTAAAAAAGTAAGCATCGTAATTGGTCTCCAATTTCTCTGCAGCCAGCTTTCACCTTTTGCTTCGGCTTCAATAATTTTTGCTTTAGACTCAACAATACCTTTTTCATAATTAACTAATTGGACAATCAAATTATTCTCAATCTCACTCAGCCTAATTTTAGCATCATTCCTTTCCTCATCAGTTGTTGTAACATCATCAATCAAATCCCCAATCGGTTTAACCACAGAACCAATTATTTCAAAAATACCCATAACAATGTCCCGAGTTTTTTATTTTAGATTTCTTTTCATTTTTCCGGACCTGAAATAAATTACGTTAAAAAATTATTTGTAATGAAGTGTTAAGCAGAAAAAGCTGTTTGAGTCCAACAATTGTTGGACGAGTTCTTTTTCTGTAACGTAATGAAAAATAATTTTAGCAATTTATTTTCAGTCTTGAACTTTTGTTTCTTTTCTTTCAAGAGAAAAGAAAAGAGTATACTTAGCAGTCTTGATCTGGCGCCTGTCCCGAACTTGTTTCGGGCTTTCTTTTGGATTAAGCCAAAAGAAAAGAGACTTTGCTTAACTCTTTCGAATTTATTTTCCCTCTCTTTTACAATGAATGACTACCAATGACCATGAATGACTTTTTTCTTTCTGTTTTCTGAATTCTGACT
>JACJZA010000041.1 GCA_020635825.1 Flavobacteriales bacterium | reverse complement strand
CAGAATTTGAAGAAAAACAACTTCAAAATGTAATTGATGACACATATAATATGTTTATTACAGATGTTGCAACTGCTAGAAACCTTGATGTAAAAAATCATACTTCATTTGCTGATGCAAAAATATTTACTTCTAAACAAGCAAAAGAAGTAGGTCTTGTTGATGAGGTTGCTACTCTTACTTTTGCTCAAAATAGTTTAATAACTTTAGCAAAAGTTCAAAATCCAGTTTGGAAAAAAGAAGATAAATTTGACAAGTTTTTAGATAGATTAGTTACTGAAACAGTTTCAAATATTAGTATGAATTTCGTAAGTGGTTTAAAAGCATATTAATTAAGATACTCTATTTGATTTAGAAATTTATAATCATAAAAAAAGGGGAAGTAATTTTACTTCCCCTTTTTTATTTATTACTTTTAAAAAGTAATTTTTAGTTACCTGTAACAACTTTGTATGTATCATTAGCAATAACATACTCTTCATTTGTAGGAATAACAAAAATTCTTGAAGAAGAACCATTTGTAGAAATATCTCTAGCTTCTCTTGATCTTTTGTTGTTTTTAGTTGGGTCTAATACTAATCCCATTGAGTCTAATCCTGCACAAACTTTTTCTCTAATTAATGCAGCATTTTCTCCAATTCCACCTGTGAAACATAATGCGTCAACACCATCAAGTGCAGCTACATAAGCTCCAACATATTTTTTGATGTTATAAGCAACCATATCAACTGCTAATCTACATCTGTCTTCACCAGCTTCCATTCCAGCTAATACTTCTCTTAAATCTGAAGATTTTCCAGAAATTCCTAAGATTCCTGATTTTTTGTTCATTACATCTAAAGCTTCATTGATTGATAAACCTTCTTGAGACATCATGTATTGTAATGCACCAGCACCAACATCACCAGCTCTTGTTCCCATCATTAAACCTTGAACTGGAGTTAATCCCATAGAAGTATCAATACATTTTCCATTTAATACAGCAGATACAGAAGAACCATTTCCTAAGTGACAAACAATAATTCTTGTATTGTGTTTTTTATCTAACATTTGTCTAGCTTCATTTGAAACGAAGAAGTGAGATGTTCCGTGGAATCCATATTTTCTAATACCATGTTTTGCATATTGGTCGTATGGTAATGCATACATATAAGCATAATCAGGCATTGTTTGGTGGAATGCAGTATCAAATACAGCAACATTTGGTTTACCTGGCATTAATTCTTGACAAATTTCCATACCTAAAATGTTTGCTGGGTTGTGTAATGGAGCTAAAGGAATTAATCTTTTCATAGTTTCAATTACTTTATCTGTAACTAAAACTGAACCTGAAAACTCTTCTCCACCGTGAACTGCTCTGTGTCCGATTGCTTCAATATCATTAACTGAATCAATAACTTTACCTTCACCAACTGTTAAAGTAGATAAAACAGCTTCAATTGCTTCTTTATGAGTTGGCATAGAAATTTCTTTTTTAAACTCTCTTCCTTCACCAAATTCATGTTTTAAAACTCCATCAATTCCAATTCTCTCACAAATACCTTGTGCAAAAACTTTTTTAATCACTGGATTCATTAATTGATATTTTAAAGATGAACTTCCTGCATTTAAAATGAATACTAACATATTATTTTTCCTTTTTTTATTGAGTTTAAATTATTTAATTTGTGTTGCTGTAATAGCTACTAAGTTTGCGATATCTTCTACTGAACAACCTCTTGATAAGTCGTTAACTGGTTTATTTAAACCTTGAACGATTGGTCCGTGAGCTTCAGCACCTGCAAATCTTTGAACTAATTTATATCCGATATTTCCAGATTGTAAATCAGGGAATACTAATACATTTGCTTTACCAGCAACTTTTGAACCTGGAGCTTTTTTCGCACCAATTGATTCAATAATAGCAGCATCTGCTTGTAATTCTCCATCAAATGAGAAATCAACATTTCTTTCAGTTAAAATGTCACAAGCATATTGAACTTTATCAACTAATGGATGTGCAGCACTTCCTTTTGTTGAGAATGATAACATTGCAACTCTTGGATCTAAACCAACAACAGATGCAGCAGTAGCAGCAGTTGCACAAGCGATATCAGCTAATTGTTCAGCATTTGGTTCAGGAATAACAGCACAATCTGCAAATAGAATTAATCCATTGTCTCCAAATTTACCATCAGCAGTTTCCATAATGAATGTTGAAGAAACAGTATTGATTCCTGGAGCTGTTTTAATAACTTGAATAGCAGCTTTTAATACATCAGCTGTTGGTGAATTTGAACCAGCAACTAATCCATCAGCGTCACCTAATCTAACCATCATACAACCAAAAAATCTTGGCTCAGTAGTCATGATTTCAGCAGCTTCCTCTTTAGAAAGATTTTTACTTTTTCTTAACTCAACTAACTCATCAATGTATCTATTAATGTTATCAAATTTTTTAGGATCAACAATAGTTGCACCCTCTATATTTGCACCACATTTTGCTGCATCTGCTTTAATAGTTTCTTCATTTCCAATTAAAACAACTTTAGCAGTTTTTTCTTCTAAAACTTGTTGTGCAGCTTTAAGAACTCTTTCATCTTCTGATTCAGGAAGAACGATTGTTCTTAATTGTAGTTTTGCTTTTTCTTTGATGCTTTCAATTAAACCCATTTGTAAGTTATCCTTTCTAATTTAAACTTTGTGAAACGATTATAAATGAGAATCGTAGCATTAAAATAGCATTGAAAGATAATTTATCTGAGAATTATTCAATAAAATATTTAAAAAAAAGTACATAAAATATACATTAGTAGGAAAAAAATAAGATTTTATGGAAAATAGTAATAAGATATTGATAAAATAAGCTTTTAAGACTAATAAAAAATAGCATTATGTACAATAATTGTACATAATACTCAATTTTATTTGTTTAGAAAAAATGTAACAAAATTATGAGATTTTAACAGTAGCTTGATTCTTCAACTTTAAAAAAATCATTGCTGTCATAATTGCATCATTGTAAGCATCATGCTTTCCAAGACTCGGAATTTCCAGTTCTTCTAAAATTGTATTAAATCTTAAATCAATGTGGCTTTGAGGAATTGCTTCAATTTTAAAATCATGATATACAGCTGATACTTCTATTGTGTGATTTGGTAACGTTATGCCAATTTTA
>JACJZA010000040.1 GCA_020635825.1 Flavobacteriales bacterium | reverse complement strand
TTCGCTTTTTATCAAAACACTTATTTGTTTATTAAAATCCTCATCAGAAACTTCCTCTGAATTTATTATAGTATCGACGTTGTCTTTAGTCTTTGCAGTTTTACATTGTAACAAAACTACACTAACAAATAAAAGAATATTTAGGTGCAAGAAAAATCTATTCATTTGCTTAAAATAATGGTTAATACAAAGGTACTAAATATTATGCATCAGTCTGAATAGAAAGCCTATTTAACATAAATTAGTTCAGTCATAAATTATATACTTTCTTTCATAAAATACCTAATTAATAATGTTAATTTAAAAGGTATTCTTATTGAAAATGGTAATTTAGCTAAATTAAAATAGAAATATATGAAAGTTGCAGTTGTAGGCTCTACAGGATTAGTTGGTAGCGAAATGTTACAAGTACTAGAAGAAAGAAATTTTCCGGTAACAGAATTAGTCCCGGTTGCGTCAGAAAAATCAGCGGGTAAAAAGATACAATTTAAGGGAAACGAATATACAGTGGTAACGCCACAACAAGCTATTGCTCTAAAGCCAGATGTAGCTTTCTTCTCAGCAGGTGGAGATACTTCAAAAGAATGGGCACCAAAATTTGCTGAAGCAGGAATCACAGTGGTTGATAATTCATCAGCTTGGAGAATGGATCCAACTAAAAAACTAGTTGTACCAGAAATTAATGGTTCAACATTAACAAAAGAAGATAAAATTATTGCTAATCCAAACTGTTCTACGATACAAATGGTAGTAGTTTTAAATCCTTTGCACTTAAAATATAAAATAAATAGAGTTGTTGTTTCAACTTATCAAAGTGTAACAGGTACTGGTAAAAAAGCGGTTGACCAATTAATGAATGAGAGAGCAACAGGTAGCTCTGATGAAATGGCTTATAAATACAAAATCGACTTAAACGTAATTCCTCAAATTGATGTTTTTTTAGAGAATGGCTATACAAAAGAGGAAATGAAAATGATAAAAGAAACTTGCAAAATTATGCAAGATGACAGTATTAAAGTTACGGCTACGACTGTAAGAATTCCAGTAATGGGTGGACATAGCGAAAGTGTAAACATTGAGTTTGAAAATGAATTTGATGTAAAAGAGGTTATTGATATTTTAAGTAAAACCGAAGGTATTATTGTAGAAAATGATGATGCCAACCAAATTTATCCAATGCCGATGAATGCACATAAAAAAGATGAAGTTTTTGTTGGTAGAATCAGAAGAGATGAGTCTCAACCAAAAACATTAAATTTATGGATTGTAGCTGATAACTTGAGAAAAGGTGCAGCAACCAATACAATTCAAATTGGTGAGTTTTTAATGAAAAATGGATTATTAGGATAATCCATTTTAATCATAGATAAAAGCCCGACTGTGTCGGGTTTTTTTTATGTGTGAACTTGAGCAGTGTACTTTAAATCATTAAAAAACACTTCAAATGCAATTGCATATTTGAATTAAGATAGTTTATTTTGGCTTATTTTTTGTATTTTTGTTGTGATACAAGTATAGATGTTAGGACAAAGATTATCACAAAAAATGTTGCAAAAGCTGTCTCCTCAACAGATTCAGCTAATGAAGTTATTGCAAATACCAACTTCTTTATTAGAACAACGCATTAAAGAAGAAATGGAAATCAATCCTGCATTGGAAGAAAATCCAAATGATTTTGACAACCAAAAAGAAGATTTAGCAGAGCCTCAAGAAATCAAGGAACAGGAAGATGATTATGAAAATCAAAGTAATGAAGATGATGAATTTGGTAGCGATTTAGATATCAATGAATATACTAAAGATGACTACGATTATAATGCAGATGATGACTATACTGGAAGACAAGAAGAAAAAAAGCAAATGCCTTTAACTGTCGGAAAGTCTTTTCATGACTATCTATTAGAACAATTAGCCTTGCAAAATGAATTAAGCGATCACGAATATTTAATCGCTGACCATTTAATTGGAAGTTTAGATGATGATGGTTATTTAAGACGTGAGTTAGAAGCCATTGTTGATGATTTAGCATTTCAAAGAAATATTAGCACAGACGAAAAAGAAGTAGAATACATACTCAGTCTTATCCAACGCTTTGACCCTGCTGGGATAGGAGCTAGAAGTTTACAAGAATGTTTGATTTTACAATTAGAAAGAAAAAAACAAACAAAAACAGTAGAACTTGCAACTGAAGTTTTAAATAAATACTTTGATGCATTTACAAAAAAACACTACGATAAATTAGCCAAAGCATTAAACATTAGCGAAGACGAACTTAAAGCAGTTTTAGACGAAATTATACAACTAAATCCAAAGCCAGGCGGAACGAATAGCAATAGTGGGGCTTCTATCTCTCATCAAACTATTATTCCTGATTTTACAGTAGAAGAAATTGGAGGAAAATTAGAGATTTATTTGAATGGTAAAAATGCACCTGATTTACGCATATCTGATTCTTTTAAAGAGATGTTGGTTTCTTATGGAAAAGGCAATGTAAAAGATAAGAAAAACAAAGAAGCTGTAACTTTCATCAAACAAAAGATTGATGCTGCCAAGTGGTTTATCGATGCGATAAAACAAAGGCAACACACACTTTTTGCTACGATGCAAGCCATTGTCCAGTTTCAAGAAAAGTACTTTTTTTCGGGCGATGAAATGGATTTGCGTCCGATGATTTTAAAAGATATTGCAGAAATTACAGGATTAGATATTTCTACCGTTTCGAGAGTAGCTAACAGCAAATATGTACAAACAGAATTTGGTATTTTCTTACTAAAATACTTTTTCTCAGAATCATTGCAAACAGATAGTGGCGAGGAGGTTTCTACAAGGGAAGTAAAAAAAATACTCTCTGATATTATTGAAAATGAAGAGAAATCCAAACCAAAAAGTGACGAAGATTTAACTGAATTATTGAAAGAGAAAGGTTATAATATTGCACGTCGGACAGTAGCAAAATATCGTGAACAACTGAATATTCCAGTCGCTAGATTAAGAAAAGAATTATAACGTAGAAATTATGCAATTTAAAACAACTTATTTAATCGTATTACTATTTGTATTTTCTAGTATTTCAGCACAAGACACTACGCAGACAAATATTCTAAAATGGGCAGAAGTTATGCCAAAATTTCCAGGAGGAGACAAAGCATTAATCCAATATCTTGCAACTAATATCTCTTATCCTGTTGAAGCTAGATTAAAAGAAATCCAAGGAAAGGTTATCGTTGGCTTTTATATAGACAAAGAAGGAAATGTTAAAGGTTCAAATATTGTAAAATCACTAGGAGGTGGTTGTGATGAGGAAGCATTAAGGGTCGTTAATTCTTTGCCAAAATGGATTCCTGGAATGCATAATGG
>JACJZA010000004.1 GCA_020635825.1 Flavobacteriales bacterium | reverse complement strand
GTGAATTTTTAGTTGAGAAAAATTGAAACATTTCTTGTATTTCACATTGATTTAAACTCAATTTATCAAACTCATTTGCAACTAACAAACCAAGAATACCGCTACCACTACCGATATCTAATATTTCACCTTTTATATTTTTATATTTTTTGAAATTCTCACAAATAAAATCAAATAAAAAGTGAGTATCACTATTATAACAATAACCATTAATAGGCTGATATAAAACCAAAAAAATTCCTTTTAATATTTAGTATGATTATATCTAACTTTAATAAAATTTTTGTTTTAACCATATATATTAACCAACTCTTGAATATTATAACTAATTGTAAATTTTAAGCTAATTTATATATTTTAACGCCATTCTTTAAGTAAAATTTTTTCTTGTAGCAAATAGTAACAAGAGAAAAATTCGGTTATTAAATTCTTAAAATTAATTAATCTTTAGAATGATTATAGGCTATCATTCAACGTAATATATTGAGTTTGTTCAATTATTGATAAATAAATAATTTAAGGAGAAATTATGTCTAATATGGAAGCTCCTGCGAATACTCCTGTATGGGTAAATGAGGCTAGATGTAAGGCATGTGATAAGTGCGTTTCTGTTTGTCCTGCTGGCGTACTTGCAATGAGACAAGAAGTTCATTCTACTTTAGGTTCAATGATTAAAGTTGTTCATCCAGAGTCATGTATTGGGTGTACGGACTGTGAATTAGCATGTCCAGATTTTGCTATTTATGTAGCAGATAAAAAAGAGTTCAAATTTGCTAAATTAAGTGATGAAGCAAAAGATAGAAAAGAAAGAGTTATTAAAAATAACTACAGAATATTAGATGAAGATTTGTAAGGAGAATTGATGGCAAGAGAACTGATTTCAACAGGGAACGAACTTGCAGCTAAAGCTGCTTTAGACTCGAACTGCGAGTTTTTTGGTGGATATCCTATTACTCCTTCAAGTGAAATAATGCACGTATTATCTTCAGCATTACCAGCTAGAGGACATGCATGTATCCAAATGGAAGATGAGATTGCAGGTATTTGTACAGCATTAGGTGCTGCTATGTCTGGGAAAAGATCAATGACTGCAACTTCAGGTCCTGGTATTTCATTAAAAGCTGAAAACTTAGGAGTTGGATATATTTCAGAAGTTCCTTTAGTTGTTGTTAACGTTATGAGAGGTGGTCCATCAACTGGTCTTCCTACAAGAGTTGCTCAAGGTGACTTAATTCAAGCGAAAAACCCAACTCACGGAGATGTTAAATCTATTACTTTAGTTCCAGGTAACTTAAATGAGTGTTATACTGAAGTTGTAAGAGCATTTAACTTAGCTGATAGATTTATGCAACCTGTATTCGTTTTATTAGATGAAACAATTGGACATATGAGTGGAAAAGCTACTATTCCTGATTTAGCTGATGTTGAAGCAGGTAGAATCTCTAGAAAAAGATTTGATGGAGATAAAAAAGATTATAAACCTTACGGAGTTGGAGCTGATGAACCAGCAGTATTAAATCCAATGTTTGAAGGTTATAGATACCACTTTACAGGATTACACCACGGACCTACTGGTCACCCAACAGAAGATGCAGAAATCTGTGATGCTTTAATGAAAAGATTATTCAACAAAGTTGATGCACATTTAGATGAATTAGAATTAA
>JACJZA010000039.1 GCA_020635825.1 Flavobacteriales bacterium | reverse complement strand
TGAGGTGGAATAGCCTGCTGGAAAACATAATTAGAGTCGAATCTAAATTCCAGATATCCATTCATTACATTATTTCCAACGTTCTGATAATTTACATATAAGTTCTCGTTAAACCCTGGTCTTGGGTTAGGGTGGTTGGTAATAAAAGTCCTTAAATCATTGACGTTTCCATTATCATAACCTCTATACAAAGTAAGTATTTCAACCGGGTTTAATACTCTGTCATATATCCGAATATCATCAATTGCACCATTAAAGAAATAACTAACTGATGCCCCATTGGTTGTCATCATGCTACCTCCAATACATAAAGTCTTACTCTTATTTACAATCATTTGAGCTCCTTGCTTCATTAACTTAAGTGACCCATTTCTATACACCTGCATCATATTCTGAGAAGTGCTTGAAATAAATACATAATGTTCCCAACCAGGCTGGAAAAATGTACCTACTTCTCCAAGTCGCCCTTGAGTATTTATATTTCCATAATCCCAAAAAGTGGAAGATGTCCCTTTATGACTATAGTAAACACCTGCAAAAATTCTATCTTGTACTGAATCTGGAATATAAGTAATCATCCCTTGTGTTGCAACACTTGAAGCTCTTACCCACATACTAATTGAAATCTCACCACCTGGAATAATTGATCCAAAATTGTTGATTGTGATATTCTGGTTAACACCATTAAATAAATAAGCAGAATTGGGGTTGCCATTTCTGTCAGAAGTAAGCACAGCTCCATTATTAGTGCCATTAAACCCATTCCCGGAATTATCTAAAGTGTTCCCGCTAAAGTCATATCTGGCTCTCAATCCGAGGCTAAGATTCACTTGACTATAAATGAAAAATGGCGCTAAAACCAAATAGCATGTAAATAGTAAAGTTTTCATAAAGCATTTTTTTTCAAATGTATATAAATTTTTCTAAAAATACTTCTATTTAAATTATTTTTTTGCACTTATTACCAATGAACCTGCAATCTCCTTAATTCCGGGAATTTTTTCAAACACTCTACCCATTGCATTTACAAATGGAATTGAGAAATCCGGGATTAAAGGATACAAAAAGTCATAAGGTATAACCTCCACATTAATAAAGCCCGAAGATTTTATTTGCTCTTTCAATTTCCATCGGATAAATGCAGTTTCATGAGGGCAATCTCCGGCTCGATTTTTCAGGAAAGGTATCTTCTTTTGAAGGAAAATATGAGGATTTAGCATATTAGGTTCTGCAAATACCATCCTTCCACCGGGCTTTAATGTCCGATAAATTTCTTTTAAAGTATTAACATAATTCAGGTGATGCAAGACAGAACTTCCGAATATAACATCAAAGTAATCATCATTGAACTCTAATTTCATTGCATCCATCTGCTTGAACTCCGAATGATTATATTTACTTCTTGCGACAGATAATAATTCATTTGAAATATCAATAGCGATAATTTTCGCTTTTGTCTCTTGATACACCATATCTGTGAACAAGCCTGTACCACAACCTAGCTCCAGAATACTTGATTCAGAATTTATTTCACCTTTCGAAATAAAAAATTGGGATCTCCTTTTTGCCCGTAAAATGCCTGTTGGTGCATCCCAACGCCATACCGCTTCAGCTTTATGTGCAATTGCTTTGCCCTGAATTATTTCTTGCTCTAATCTGGACTGCTCAATCAAATTAATAATTTATTTTATACAAATATGTTGGCTCCACGTTACCAATTTGCTTGATTAGAGTAAGTTTTCCAGGGTATTTTTGAGCAACAGGTTGCATCATCCTGTGAATAGTATTAATAATAAATCCATCATTTCTTTTTGGATTCCTTCTTAAACTAGCCAGCATTACATGTGTCACTCCATTAGCCTTAAACTGACTTAACACCGAATCAGGATTGGTGCTTGACACTGTATATATCGGATAAAATTCTCTCCCATTAGCATAAATAAATGACATAGGTGCTTTTCTACTGGCCACATAATCTCCTGATGGTAAACTATCACCACACCATTTGCTCATTTTTAAAAAATTCACCCAATCATCTGTATAACCATAATACCTATCACCTTTGATGTTATTTACTAATATAGGTATATTCGATTTAGCTTTTACTAATGAATGAACTGTACTGTTGAATACAAGAATTGTTATGAAAACAACCAAAATAACTTGCAAAATTTTGCTTTTAAGAAAAGAATAACTAATAAGAGGTTCAAACAATAAGACGAGAATGAATGGTAAAAACACAAGAATTAAACGATACTGATCCCAGCTTTTTTGTACTGCAACAAAAGTTATTGCTGTCATTGCGCTGGCATAAAGCATAAATAATTTTAAAAAGTTATTCTTCTTTTTTATAATAAGCACAAAACAAATAATTGCGACAACCAAGAATATTAATCCTAAACCAGGTTTTATCACATAATCATTTTCATTTACAAATCCTAATATCTGATAGAATCGCTTAGATATATATAACCCGTAATTATCAAAAAAACGTTGAATATAGCCCATTAAATCTTCTGTTCCTTTTGATGGATCATATGGATCCTTTTGAACAATTAAGCTGGAACCTTGAGCTGCGAATTGATTCTTACTTCCCCACACAGCACTTCTTAGAAACTCAAATGGAACTCTGAAAATCAGAAATGACAATATGAATAATAAAAGACTATAACCTTTCTTATTTATAGCAAAAAATAAAAGGATTGGAATTAATGCTCCTATCGCCACATTTCGTGAAAGCGTCATTATAAAAAGCACAAAAGCAGATAGCAACCAAATCCTTATATCTCCAATACTTTTTGTCTCTATCGCGTCACTCTTTTCATAAGCTTTATAAAAAACAAGGAAGAATAAAACCTGAAGAAAAAGAAAAAATTGTTCAGTAAAAGTTACACTTGAATAATAAATAAAATAATAATTGACTGATTGAATAAACATCACTAAAAACAAAACAATATAAGATATCCTGTTTTTAAATAACCTATAGAAAAACACAACATTTAATATCGTAAAAATCACGGATGTCAATTTTAACCAAAACAAGTTGATACCAAAAATTCTGACAACAACAGATAACATCATTGGGTAAAATGGGGCATTAGGAGTATAATAACCAAAAAAGTCCTTAGCAAAACGAAATGCATCTTCAATATACATTGAATCATCATTTGCCTCACTAATCTTTAAGTTGAAATGCAAGAAAATAAAAATCACATTTAGAATCAGAACTGATATAAAAACCTTCTTATGGTTTTCATTTAACCAATATTCTAATTTTTCTAAAATACCTTTCTGTTTGATTGGTAATTTTTGCGCTTTTACCTTTTCCCCTTTTTTATGTGGAGATTTAGTTTTCATATATCAACTAAATTAGCGTTCTATTCTTCTCCTCTTTACTCAAGCAAATTTCTTAGCATCT
>JACJZA010000038.1 GCA_020635825.1 Flavobacteriales bacterium | reverse complement strand
TAACCAACCTTTATCTTCACTCACTTTTAGATTATTTATAATTTTTTTTCTATCTATTCTGATATATTTTAGTAAGTCATTTATAAACATTCGGCTAACTGGAATCTCTCTTTCAATAGTATCATTTTTCAGCGTAATAAGTCGTAGCATCGGTTCATCCATAGCTGCAGCTGCTTTTACATCCTGAACTCTAATGTGGGCTATTTCACCTCGGCGAGCTCCTGTATTCTCTAAGATATTTATTTGTATTTCTCGTCTACGAGCAACAAACTTGGATGTGCCCATTTCATGAATTGCCGCATAAAGTTTTGCTATATTATGATGTGATATTGGTTTTCTAGTTACTCTCCTTCCAGAACCAAAAAATGAATGATGGTCCCAAAATGTTGTTGGATATTTTTGTCCTGGATGAATTCGTGTTTTCTTTTCACCAAATATTATACCATCTTTACCAACAAAATTTTTATCACCATAGAAGTGACCTATATAATCTAGGAAATCTAAGCAAGCTCGACCTGTTTTAGCTATAGTATTTTCATTTTTCCTTTTATGGATTTTTCTCCTAGGATCTTTTTCCTTCCTTAATTCAGAAATGAATTCTGTAAATAAGTTATCATTCATCTGCTGAAAAGATATATTTCTAAAGTAACAGAAACGTATTAATTGAGCTATTTTCCCAGCAATATCACCAATTGTTCCACCATAACGTCCACGACGAGATAAGGGGCGGTTTCCTTTACCTTTACGATCTAATAATGTAAGTATGTAGAGATTTGCAATCATACATGGTGTATTATCTGGAAATGTTATATGTGAAAGATTTGAAGCATCTCGTGTCGTTGTTTTTCCTTGGGACCTAGTTTTAAGCAAAACTAAGTTTTGCAAAGGAACGTGGAGTTTTCTTTTATTATTAATCATCAGATTTATTACCAGAAATACTTACAACATTAGTATTTGTTCTGATTTTATTAAAAGGTGGTTGGTTGAGAGAAACTATGGCTCTAATTCTCTCTAGACCAACTTGAGCTCGTTCTAATCTTAGGTCTTTATTAGATGTTTCTGAAATGTTTTGTATAGTCTGCATTGCACTAGAAAGAGCCTGTAGTAATATAAAGTTTACGGATTTATGTTTTTTTAATGAGTCTTCATTTTCTTCTAGAAGTACTTGTAGACCTGTTTTAGTCCTCTTTGTTGGTTTCTTTTCTTTATTTATTTCTTTTTCAATTTTATCTTTTGCACAAATTCTTAGATTATTAATAATATCCCACCCATCATCTAAGTTATAGCTAAATAAATTTATTGAATATTTTTTTAAAGTATTTAATGAGATTTTACCTTTTACTATTGATTGATCATCATATTTCCATTCACCTTCTAGCTCGGCTATACCTCCTTGACTTTGTAATGCAGTTTTAAATTTTAAGTCATCAACAAATAGAATAGGTTTATCTATTGCATTGTTTAATAATTTATATAGGGCATTTGCTGAATCTTCATATGTTATTTTCAAATTGTTTGTTTTTTTGTTCATTAGTGGCTTTCCGTTATCTTAGTTATGATACGCATTTTTCGTTCTTTTCCATCTACAAAAAATTCTGGCTCTATGATTGCTTTTCCTTCTTTAATAAGCTCTTCTATATATTCTTCTAATTCATTCACATCTATAACTGAAAATTCTTTTGTGTTGAATCTATTATAAACAAAATCGGCTAGGTTATTATATTCTTTAGCTCCTTCAACTAGTGATTCTGCGACGTATTGAGCTTTAGCTCCACGAAGAACTGACCCTTGAACAGTTTCGGTAATATAATTCCATATATGCTCAGGGTCTGTATGCCCAAGCATCCACTGAAGTGTTTCAATCCCCCCAACTTGGCTTGAATGGAAAAAGAGCAATGCAAAGAATCTTCTTAGTTGATGCTGTCTTAAGTAATATCTTTCACCATTCTCATTAAGATCTGTTTGGAAATAATCACAAAATAAATCAACATAAAAATCAGAACATCGTCTACTAATATTAAAATGTCCTGAAGCTGTTAGTTGTGGAGGGCTAAATATATTTATGTAGTTTTCAAGTAAGCCGGATTCAATATGTTTTTCTTGCAATATTATGAGGTTTTTGATCATATCAACAGCTAAAGAATCAATAGGCCTTGCTTCTGTATTGCGTGCACCGAAAATATTTTTAGATGATTTTCTTTTTTCAAAAATAAGCCATTGTTCTGTATTGTCTAAGCACTTATTAGCAACTATATCTAGTAACTCACCATCACGTCTTGCTGTTAATGCACCGACTATAATTTTCACAGCACCATAATATACATGGATTAGTTCAATTAACCCCTGATTACTTCGTAACATACGATAATAATCTTTTGTATTCGCACCTTTTCGTAGATGCTTACCTTCGCCTTCGATTTGGCAAGTTATTCCAATACGTGATACTCCGATCTTTTGTAATTCTTTAGGGATAATTTTTAATAATTCTTTACTTGTTATACTAGTTAATGGTATTTGTCTTTGTATTGAATATTCAATTAATTTACACCAAGTGTTAATTAATAAGTCACCATACTTTAAATGAAACTCAATCGCATCTTTTATTGCTTTTAAGATAAGGTCATAAGGTACGGTTTTAAATCTTCCTTTTTTTGGGGGGATTTCTGGATAATATGTTTTTAGAAAATCGAGTTCATCTTGTGTAGGTGCTGGTAAGTTTATGATATTTAAGACTTGTAATTTCTCTAATCCACGTCTATATTCTTGTAAATTATTCCAGGAAAGAAGCTCTGTCTCTTTACTTGTAACCTTAACTCCATCATATTCTCTGTCTATAAGGGGAGCATCTTCAAAATTTATGTTTAATGATGGGAAGTTTGATTTGAGTACATTTTTTTTGTAAAGGGTATTTTTGTATATTTCTTTAGCTATTTTGGTTGTGTTTATACCCCAAACACCTCCAAAGTTACCTTTTTTAGAAGAACCTTTTTTACATTTCCCTAGATTATTTATTAGTATAGCTGCTCTGATGTGAATAATTTTATCTTCAGATAAGTTTAGAGAACATTCACTTAATTCATCAGGATCGATTTTTAATATTGATGGGTAACGTTTGATAAGGTTGTTAATTTCGTCTTTATCGGTATTATATAGTAAATCTAGCAAATGTTTTGATGTGCGAGATGACCATTCATAAAGACTTTCATTAGATTCGTTATTTGAATATAATTTATCTAATAAAGCAATTAGATCATCCTGTGTAATGGCACCAAGAGCAAATTCTTTTAGTTTATATTGATGCCCATTTAATAAAAAATAATCAATGAGATGTAGAACGCACCTGAAATCTCTACTCATGGTTGCTATAGCTGGATTTAATTGATTACTTGCTACAGGAGATAATATATTTCTATTTGTAGAAACAATTAGCCAATGTTTCAGGCTTGTTAGTAATAAACGATTTTCTTCATCTATAAGTTTTGAACCATCATATAAAGGTATGTCCCAATTTAGCTCTTTATCTTTTTTGAAACCAAAATTATATATCCAATTATTTGATGTAAATGGTGATTTTAACCAATCTGCTTTTTTAAATTGATTTTCATAATCAGTACTTATTATTTCTTTAAGAAAATCAAGCTCATTAGGTAGTTGCATAAATTAGGTTTTCCATAGCTTGAGGATTAATATGTGGTTTGGCAGCTTCAAGTTTAGATTTTAAATTTCGGTCATTACTACGTTCAATTTCTTTTGTTATCAGTTCAGATACTTTACACCAATACTTTGCATATCCACTGATATTTTTATTTTTTGATGGAGATTTTACGGCTCTTTCTAATGACATTAGAGAAATTAATATACCTTTATCTACCGAGAAATATACATATGATTCATTTTTTGAACTTGACGAATATTTTTCTCTATCATCAATATTATCATTCATCACATGTTTAGGTATGTCTTTTAATGCATGGTTAGTTAAGAATTGATGTAAATCTTCCATTTTTTCAAATTTTGTGGCTTGAAGAATATATTCACTATCTTTCATTGCTTCACAAATTATAGCTTTTTGGAAAATACGGACCCAACGAGATTGAAAAAATGCCAAAATAGGTTCAGGTAAATATTCTTTTAATCTATCTTTAGTTACATTTGTATGACCAAGTGCTTTTGACATTTCCTGAATACTTTGCGTATCAAGGTATACTATAACAGCTGATGATGCTCTTATTGTATTTAAGGATATTCGCCAAATAAAGCGATCTAGTTCCTCTCCTCGCTTATTTGTAAATTCTTTTAATTCATTTCTAAATTTAATGTAAGATGATACTTGATTATCCCTTTGACTTCTGTGGAAGGATATATTTGTAGACTTAATCTTTTTTTTGGGGCTTTTACTATAATTTATGAAAAGGTAACGCCAAAGATCATTATTCTCATATTTAAGGGCTTTTCTGATTGGCTCTGTTATTGAAATTATCTCTTTCACTAATTGAGCTGTTTTTTCTGATAATTTTATTGGTTGTTCTGAATGGTTTGGTGTTTTTCTATCTTTATAACCAGTAAGCCAGTACACCCCATCAATTAGGACAAAACCTGCAAGATTTCCACTTTTATCGTATAGCTCTAAGTCTTTTAAATAACCAGGAGTGATTTCAGGGTGCTCGATTGTAAGTAAGACCTTATATGGAAATAAATCATTACTATTCTGGGGGAGGCCCAATTGGAACATTACATCTGCAACATTCATTCTTTGTTGAAATCTGAAGTCGAAGCCTTTAACATGACCTCTCTCTTTAAAAGTTGCTGCTAGGTGACAAATTAACTCATCATCTTTTGGGGCTACATTTCCAAATTCTTTTTTTATTTTTGTAAATGACTTTCCTTTAAGAGCTAATTTTTTACCCTGAATATGACGCTGATATAGATTCTGGGATTGGGATACTGCCCAGGACTCGATAGTGTTTAGATCTGTAGAAATATCGTAAAACAATAGCTTTATAGCTTGCTCATCGGTTATTTGAATTGGAACATCTGTAAGTAGTTTTCTTTTTACTTCAATTCCTTCTTCATCTTCTCTTATATTAGTTTCTTTAGCGTTACTTCCTTCGTTAACTATGTGAGGCAGTTGTCCTGATATAGGCTTAACCCATGCGGATGAGCTGATAAATGTATCGGTAATATAATTAGAAAAGATGTTCCATTCAGAGATTACTGTGTTTTTGTTACGTTTTCTTTCTATTAGTTCTTTAAGGAAATAATCACGGCAATAGTTTTTAAATAGCTCATCTATCTTACGGGGATCTTGAAATGTTTTTTCGTTATAAATTTCTTTATTTTTCACTAAATAATCAAAAAACCTATTGTATTCCGTAACTCTAGGTATTGCTCTTTTCAAAGTATTTTCAGAAATGAGTTTATGTATAGAAAATGAAAACTCTGGTGAGAATGATTCGTAAATATTTTGTAATGCTAGATAGGTGATTTGTCCTTTTCTTCCTATAACTGGAAAGCCAAACCAATATTCAACTCTTTGGGGAGAAAGAGCACATTTCATCTTTTCCCACTCTGAGGTGAATTTAGTTTTATTCATTCTAATAAAGCGTCTTCGTTGAGTTGTTCCTAATTCAACTTCTTCATCTT
>JACJZA010000037.1 GCA_020635825.1 Flavobacteriales bacterium | reverse complement strand
TAAAAAGAACCTTATTGCTACACATAAAGAAATTAGTCTTGTAACGATTGTAGCTGATACTTTTAAATCAGCAAAAACAACAGCAAAGTGGGAAATGGAGTTATCAGATATTGCACATGGGAAATCTTCAAAGTAAAATTTTTTAAAAGCGATTGAAAATGAGATAAAAGAAGTTGTTTTAACTTACAGCAAGTAAGCTGGCACTAATTTCAAGGTGGAAAAAATGTCCTAAAAATGCTATAATCTTTTGTAGGAAAAGTAGGGTGAAAGAAAACGAGTATGAAAGATATATTTATGGATACTGCAAAAGTTATGTCAAAAGGGCAAGTTACTATTCCGAATTCCAAGGCTTTTATTGAAGGAAACATTGAAAAATAAAGGTGGTGAAATAACGTAGATGACTATAGATGAAATAAAAAAGCTAATTCAAAACGGAGAAAAGATAGATGTTGAATTTAAAGAATCCAAGAATGCTTTAACCAAAGATATCTTTGACACAGTATGCTCTTTCAACAATAGAAATGGAGGACATATTTTACTTGGTATAAATGATAAAAGAGACATTGTTGGTGTTAGTGAGGATAAAATAGATAAGGTTATTAAAGAATTTACAACATCTATCAACAATCAGCAGAAGATGAATCCGCCACTTTATTTATTGCCGAAAGTATTTGAAATTGACGGTAAAAAAGTAATTTATATCAGAGTGCCTGAAGGTTATCAGGTATGCAGGCATAATGGTAGAATATTGGACAGGTCTTATGAAGGAGACATTAATATCACAAACCATGCAGAACTGGTCTATAAGCTATATGCAAGGAAACAGGGAAGCTATTTTGTGAATAAGGTGTATCCAAACCTCGATATTGAATTTCTTGATACTTCTATTATTTATAAAGCTAAGAACATGGCAGCCGCTCGAAATAAAAATCATGTTTGGGAAAATATGAGCGCTGATGAGTTACTCCGAAGTGCAAATCTCATTCTGACAGATCCGGAGACAAAGCGTGAAGGTATTACATTAGCAGCCATTTTGTTATTTGGAAAAGATAACTCTATTATGTCAGTCCTTCCACAACATAAAACCGATGCAATATTTAGAGTTGAAAACAAGGATAGATATGATGATAGAGATGTTGTAATAACAAATTTGATTGATAGCTACGATAGGCTTATAGCATTTGGACAAAAGCATTTAAATGACTTATTTGTATTAGACGGAATCGTAAATGTCAATGCAAGGGATAGGATACTTAGAGAAATTGTTTCTAATACATTGGCTCACAGAGATTATTCAAGTGGGTTCCCTACAAAAATGATTATTGACGATGAGAAGATTACGATTGAAAATAGTAACTTGACTCATGGTATGGGAGCATTGGATTTACAAAAGTTTGAGCCTTTCCCTAAAAATCCGGCTATCTC
Organism: Flavobacteriales bacterium; assembly: GCA_020635825.1. Taxonomy (GTDB): domain Bacteria; phylum Bacteroidota; class Bacteroidia; order Flavobacteriales_E; family Vicingaceae; genus Vicingus. Next base: position 4,682 of record JACJZA010000037.1, on the reverse strand, counting down.
AAAAGTATTTAGAGAAATAGGACTTGCTGATGAACTGGGTTCCGGTATGAGAAACACCTATAAATATACAAGGCTATATTCAGGTGTTGATCCTCTGTTTGAGGAGGGAGATATATTTAGAACGATTATTCCTTTGAAGAAAATAGCGACTCAGAAGGTGGGTGGAGAGAATGTCCCTCGAAATGTCCCTCAAGATGTCCCTCGAATGTCCTTCGAAGAAATTAAAAACATAATCAAAGATATGATTAAAGAGGATAGTAGAGTTAGTCGTAAAGATATAGCTATAATATTGGGAGTTAGTGAAAAAACTATTACAAGATATATAAAAGAAATTCCTAATATTAAGTATGTTGGGAAAGGAAAAAATGGTCATTGGGAACTGAATGAATAGCAGTAAATTGCAATATCATGATTTATGATGTTGTGAATGAGACATAAAACCCGTAAAATAAGGCTTTTTAGCAAGTCAGAATAGAAAATTTAAGTTGCAGCACACAGAATTTAAAGGTGATTAGAGTAAATCTAACCGCCTTTTTTGTTTTAAAAAAAGAAGGAGGTAAACATGCGAATAAATGATTTTCATAACATTTTGGAGCTTATAAAACAAGATGTTATGCATATGAAGCAGAGTATCTGAAGCTCTTAAAAGTTGTCGGAAATAACCAGAAATACGATTTTAGAAGTCAGTTAAGTATTTATGATAAAAATCCTGAAGCGACAGCTTGTGACATTGGAGAGAACGCTTCGGAAGAACCGTTAGGCTAGATCAAAAGGGTATCCCCATTTTAGAGGACTATGGCACATACAAAAATGTGGACTATATCTTTGATCTAATTCAGACCATTTCTAAAAATAGAGATGTTAATGAGATAAACCTTAGTCAAGCAACGAGGTTAATAAATTGTGTTCTTATCCAACAGACAACACATGTGAAAACAGTAGTAATAATTACACGCAAATAAACAGTCAAAATTAAAAAAGTTAATAATACAAGTATTATTCATTTAAAAATAACAGAAACAGAGCTTATGCTCTGTTTTTTTATTTTATAATAAAAATATTTTTTAAATATAACATTTTATCAATTTATTAGAAAAATAATAAAAATATTTTATTTTTATTTGTTATAATAAAAATATAAATTTAACATTTTAAAAATAAATAAAATTATTAAATAATTTAAACATATTTATGCTTATGATGCAACATAACATTTAAGAAAAATAAAAAAAATATGGCTACATACTTGTTGACCATCTGAGAACCGGATTAAACCAGTGAGTACTTGGAAAAACATATGAAAAAGTAAAATAAGAAATAATTTATATCTCTGCGACCACGCAACACTCGCAAGAGACTTAAAAATATTTACAAAAAAAGGATTCAAAGTAAATATAGTAAAATCTTTCAACATGTTTTCTAACACATATCATGCTGAAACTGTAGTATTGATGTCAAGAAAAGACAAATAAGAGTCAGAAAATGGCGTATTTCCTGGCTTTTTTGAGAGTTTTGATTTGAAGCCTAAATCCTGAAAAGATTTGGTTATTTTATTATGGAAACATATCTACTTAAAAATTTGCGTCAAGTTGTTATATCGGATTAGATAAAGCAAATTGAGTGAGTAAATTAGATATCAGGAATTTTTGGATAGTAGCTTAGATGTTAAGGAAGGAGGAATTAAAGGATGGAATTAACAATATATACAGGAAAATTACAATATCGTGATGTTGATTTTTCATTCGTATTTGACGGTCAAAAACTGAGATTAGTACCGCCAGATAATAAAAAACATGAGATTGAGATGGATTGGCTTATGACGAATATTGGAGAAGGATTATATACATCTGGTAATCAATTAAAAATGGACAAACCGTTTTTGATTGGAAAGTGCAACGAGAATGAAAATAAAATTATCTTTTTGATGCAACCAGAAAAAAATATAGATAGCTATAATTCAGTACTTTTAGTTGAAGTATTTGCATATATCATTTGTAAATATGATAGGGAAATGATTGATAAAATATCTTTCAGTAATTCTGAGCTTAATTTCATTTATCCTGTGAATAGGGCATACCAATATACAATTGATAACAAAAAGCTTTCAAGCACAGGTGTTTTTTCTATAACTACATTAGACTTTGATTCAACAACAACAAAAAAACAAATCTTTAAAGTTGATGATAAAAAAGTAAAAGTGTATTTTAGTGTATCAAGAAAACTGAATAATAATATTAAAGAAGCGCCTATATCATTGACTTCTACTATGATATTTGAGTTTAAACCGACAGATGATTATACATTTATTATCCGTCTATGGCGTATAGCAAGAGAATTCTTACAGTTCCTATGTTACAGAAAAAATATATTTCTTCCGACAGTTGAACTTTTGTCTCCTCACGAGGGGGGGAAGCATGAACCATTTGCTACAATGCATATAGTTGAAGGAAATGGTAAAACGGAATTGGATACCTTAAAAAAAGGTAGATTTATTAAACAAGAATATATTTCTGGATCTGAAGGAAAAATCTTAAATGATATTGCAAATAATTTATTGTATACACGTCATTTCCCAAATACATACGAATCAGGGTGTCACATAGATGCATCTAGTTTTATAATGACTATAACTGCATTTGAATGGGAATTCCATCGCGAATATCCAGAAGGTGTTCCTAAAAAAGAAGCAACCGTAAAAGTCGAAAAAGCAGCCACTGAAGAAATTCAAAAACTTATTGAATCATCTTCTGGTAAGTTAAAGAAAAAATACCAGTTTTTAAAGAAATTGGTTAAGAGTGATTCTCTTCAAACTGAAATTATCAAAATGGGTGAGGATTTTGATAAAATAATTGGAGTTTTCGGAAGTCATCTTTACAAATCAAATGGTAAGAGTTTAGTGTACCCAGACATGGGAGAACGCTTAGCCGATCAGAGAAACCATTTTGCACATGGTGACTTGGATAAGAAATTTATTGGTATATCTCTATTGGATTTAATTTATCTTGAATACGTCATTTATGCACTTCAATTGAAACACTATGAAATCGATGAAAAATACATAAAAAAATCCATAAATGATTTGTTTCATCTGAATTTTATATTATAGAAGACAGACACCTCATTACTGGATATAATTCCCGGTAGTAAGTTGCATTTTGCGTTTTTAATGCCTCTAAAATGTTAAGATGAACTTTTTGCATCAAAAATTATATAATATTTGGTGCAAAACACAGGGCGAGAGAGTAAAATCTTTCGCCATATTATATTGAAAACAGGAAGAAAAATATATGAAACTTGTAATTTTTGAAAAGCCAAGTGTTGCAATCTCTATTGCTAAAGTGATCGGAGCTACAAAAAAGAAAGACGGATATTATTAAAGAAATGGTTATAAGGTATCTTGGTGTGTAGATCATCAGTGCAGATGGCAAATCCGGAAAGCTATGATGAAAAGTACACAAAGTCGAATATGGCGGATTTACCGATTATTCCAAGAGAATATAAGTATGAGATTGCAAAGTCCACAAAGAAACAATTTATATTTCTTAAAAAGCTGATGAACGATAAGGATATAGACATTGTGATAAACATCTGCGATGCAGGGCGTGAAGGAGAAGTGATCTTCAGGCTTGTATATAATCAGGCAAATTGTAAAAAGATGATGAAACGCCTTTGGATTTCCTCTATGGAAGATAGTGCAATTAGAGATGGCTTTGATAATCTAAAAGATGGAAGTTTTTACGATAATCTATTTGAATCTGCACAAGCAAGGGCAATATCGGATTGGCTTGTAGGAATGAATTTGAGCAGACTGTATTCGTGCCTATATAAACAAAATTACATTGTAGGTAGAGTTCAGGCACCTACTCTTGTAATGATAGTGAAAAGAGATGACGAGATAGCAAATTTCAAGAAAGAAAAATATTTTACAGTAGAGCTTGATTTAGACGGATTTATCCTTTCTACCGATAGAATTGATGATAAAACAGTTGCAGACCAGTTACTAAATTTGGTAGGAAACACCATTGGAGTTACCTATGTCTTTCAAAAGGAAAAGATAACAAAACCTGAGCTACCATTTGATTTAACTACCCTTCAAAGAGAGTGCAATAAATATTTTGGATAGAGTGCAAAGCAGACATTAGATTATGCACAAAGTTTATACGAGAAAAAACTGATTACCTATCCCAGAACAGACAGCAGATGTTTATTGGAAAGTATGATTTTTATGCAGAGCGTATCAAGACGGTATTTAATTCTAAAAAGGTTACAGACCATCATGCGATTATACCGACAGCAGGAGTATGAATGAGGACTTAACTTCATTTTCAGAAAGCGAATTGACGGTATATGAACTTGTTTTAAATAAGCTACACACAAGTGTAGGTTATCCTTTAATTGAGAATACGATAAAAATTTTGGCTACATTTGACGGATTTGAATTCACAAGTAGTGGCAAAGTGATTGTAGATATTGGATTTACAAATTATTTAAAGGAATATATAAAAAAGAAAAATACACATCCCCGGCGAAGCATTTTACGGGAAATCTTCTCCTAAAGACTATGGAGCTTGCAGGAAATGACGCATTAAAAGTGTAGAAGTTGAACGAAAGGGACTTGGAAAACCTGTAACAAGAGCAAAAATCATTGAAAACTTCATTTTCAAAGGTTTTATTGAAAGAGA
>JACJZA010000036.1 GCA_020635825.1 Flavobacteriales bacterium | reverse complement strand
ATATCTTTTTGATTGGCAAACGTTTCATGATCAGCAAATAAACGGAGAACTTCGCCACCAAATAAATTGTGCTGAACATTTGAAGGAATTACAGCATCCCAATTAATTTTTTCTGTAATACCAAATTCACTTACTAAGCTTTCTGCTAGTTGCTTATAATCTAAGGTTGATTTGTTTTCTACTAAATTGCGTATAGACATAAATTATTTATAAAAATTTAATAATACCCGTACCAAAATTTAGGCTCGGGTATTTCTTCAGGTTTATCGTTATTTAATAAATGATTACTAATAATTGCAAGATTATCTAAAAAATCTATTGTTACTTTGCCGTTGTTTCTGTTTACAAAACTACGCAAGCGATTATCTAAAGGTAAATAGTTTTGTTTAGTAAGTATTACACGCATACGATTTATATTATCATTAGAATATCTATCCATATTTTCTGTTAGAAGACTTAACAACTCTTCTTTGTAAGAAGCGAGAGATGTTATACCACCGGTGCGGCGTACACCTTGAAAATCTGATAAATCTTCAAAATCCATTGTCATTTGAAATGATTTTTCAGCATTAAAATATCTTTCGGATAATTCTCTTAGAGAATTTTTCTCATTATTATCGATCTTGACTTCTTGGCGATTCTGATCAAAACTACGAATAGTTGTTAAAGCTTTTAGGTGATTTTTCTGTTCTGAGATTTTGCCATCATACATCATAAATCTAAATTCACCTTTTGCAATATTAAATAATAAAAGACGTTCTTTTTCTGTTAACTTTTCTAAGTCACACCATTTTTCAAGATTCAGATTTCTAATTCTTTCTTTTTCATCATCAGAAGCTTTACGCATAAATGTACGGAGATCATTTTCAAAAACTTCATCAAAAGCTAAATCATTTTCTCTTTCAAGGGACTCAATTGCTTGTTTTTGTTTTTCAGGATCATCACTATAGATATTTTCAATTAAACCAAATTGTTTAGGTGTAATATTTTCACCAAGTACGCTACTATCAAGCCCAACACTTGCACCAATAACTTGTATTTTTTCTTGTAATTTTAACATCAAACGTAAAAATTTATCAAGCTGATCTTCAGGGCGGAAGTTAAAAACATTAACAGTTTCAAAAGTAGAACCAAGACGATTTATACGACCATTACGCTGAACCATTTTTACCGGATTCCAATGCAGATCATAGTTAATAATAATGCCACAATCTTGAAGGTTTTGACCTTCACTCAATACATCGGTTGAGCATAATATTTTGAGTTCTTTTTTGTTGTTTACTAATCCTTCGGATGAAATTTGATTTTGAGCTTTTGGAGCGAATCTTTTGACATATTCTGATTTGAATTTACCATTCTTACTTTTTAAGAATGCTACTTCCTCAAGTTCTAAATCAATTGAGTTAAGAAATTTTTCAGTTAATTCTTGTTTGAGATAATCAACTGTTGTAGCAAAATAAGAGAATATTAAAACCTTTTGACCTTTTAGATCATTCAGCAAGGACTTTAATTTTAACAGTTTTGTATCTTTGTCGATAGAATCAATTACACGATTTAGAAGTTTTATAATTTCTTTATCTTGAGAAATAAAGCTTTTAATGTTAGATGTATTGTAATCATCTAATGAAATCTTAACAAATGCTTTCTCTGGAGTATCATTATTATTTTGACGAGCATTAAATTTTTCAATTTCTTCATAAATCAAATCAATTACATCTTCATCCGGTTCATCTTCAAATCTACGTAAAGCTTTTGAAATAATGGCTGGCTTGACAAGTATATTCTCATCAAAAAATAATTTCTCAAACTGTTCTAAGTATTTTGAATAGCGCTCAATCCTTTTTGAGAAAGTAAAAATAGAAGAATCGAAAGATTTAAATAAAGTAACCTTCATTACGCCAGTTAAATTTTTACGTGAATTTGCTTGAGATTCTTCATCAGAGGTTTTTATTAATTTCTCAGTAAGGTAACTATAGGGAACAAGTTTAAGACCTTTAATTGCACGGTCAATAAAATGAAATATTGATTCGTATTCAGTTTGATTTTTTCTTACAATTTCTTTTTTCAGTTTGAAGAATTCTTCAAGACCAAGTTTATCTTCTTCCTCTTCTTCATAATCAGACATTTCAATAGTAAAAAATTCAAAAAGTTTTGAATCACTTTTGGATAATAAGTCTAATTCATTGCTAATAATTTTGCGGATTTTACGACTATCAAGTTCATAGAGAACATTTTCAAGATTTTCTTCAGGAAAGATTATCTTTTCACCATTTAGGGTAGCATCCGGAAAATCCTTCTTGACTTGATGGCGTGTACGTTTAACCATTATTCTATTAAGAATTGGATAAAGTTCTGAAAAGACTTCTTCTGAACCAATTCTACGAAATTCACTTTGCGTTGACCGGAAAAAAGAAGTTATACTTTCAATTCCTAAACCAGCGAAAAATTTGTCGTTACCACCTTTAGCAAGTAAAATTTGATTTGCTAAATCTTTGATGCCATTATTAACTGGAGTAGCTGAAAGCATTAAAATTTTTGGATAGTTTTCACAATATTCGTGGTCAGTTAATATTTCCAAAAGATGTCTAAAGGATTTACTTGCTTGGGTTTTAAGATTATGGCTTTCATCAATAACCAGAAGTTCAACTGCATTTCTGTTTTTTGATTTAATTTTACGCTGCATTAAATCATGTTTAACTGATTCAAAACTTTCATCTAAAGCAAATTCAGTAATTGAGTAAATTGGTGCATTTAATGTTATATCCTTTAAGTGATTTTCCCAATCTTCTCTTAATGATGCTGGACAAATAATAACAACATTTAACCGCCCAAAATAGCCGAATTCTTCTAATATTTTTTTTGCAATGAAGGATTTACCAAGACCAACACTATCAGCAACTAAACACATTCCAATTTTTGGATTACGAAGACGAGCGATTACTTTTTTTACACTTTCTTCTTGAAACAATGTCAAATCCACACGAGATTGTAAGAATGTTTCTGCACGAAGATTTTCCTCAATTTCAATATCATCACCATAAATTTCATATAGTATTTTTATGTAAAGTTCATAAGGAGAATAGCTTAATGAGCCAAATTTACTTAACCCAAGAATTTCGATTTTGAATTGCTTTGTCCACTCAATACTTTGTTCGTCATTCCATAATTTTTCGAACCAACTTCTATGGCTTGGATCTTGATTTTCATTTTGAGGAAGGTAATTTACAATACGGTGATCATATTCTACATCATTTAATTCAGTATTACCGAGTAGACCGTTTTTAGTAAAATTGGAGCTGCCGATAATGCCGACAGAATGTTCAGCTTCGCTTCCAAGAATATAGCATTTTGCATGAAGGAAAGATTTTTTATACAATTTTACTATTATTCTACCGGTATCAATGTACTTAGTAAGAAATTCAACAACTTCCTTAAATTCAGGTTTGAAGGGAAGCCCCGATAAATCTGATTTAAGATATTTCTCCGGAAAAGATGTATCTAGTTGTGATGATCTAATAGTTGGTTCTTCACCAATTAAAAATCTTATTTCAGAAAATAAATTATTATTTAAGAATATTTCTAATGAATCCTTTAACTCTAAAACGGCGGGTAAATCCCAATAACCAGTTGCAACACTAAATTGAGTAAAATTACCAGATGATAATTGTTCCGATAAAAAACTTTTTACCTTAAATGGATTGCTTGAATTGTCTAAAATTTTAGGCTGATTGCTCATGTACAAGATTATGGAATTAATGTTTTAAAATACCAATTTATAATAAGCTTTGTTTAAAAATATTATAACTTTAAATATAAATTTAAGATTTTGTGAAGTAATTATAAATTATTTAATAATTAAACTTTTTGGTGCAACTTTATGAACGATAAAGAAGTAAAGATAATTAAAAATTACAACGAAGCAATAAATGTATTTGATTTAAAAACAAATATTGAATTTGCTAACAAGCTTAAAAGTGATAAGGAAAAAATACTTTTTTATGATGAACTATTGAGGAACTATAAGAATAAAATTAAAAGGGGAATTGTACCCGACCAGGACTTATACAGTAATAAACCTAGCTATAAAAAGGCAATTAAAAAAGAGATTCAAATTTTGAATGATAAAATAGGAAATGATGAAAAAGGTGAAAATAGTAGTGAAAAAATTATAGCTGAACATGTGAGAGATAAGGAAATTCTAAATAATCAATTGGCGATAGCACATAATAAAATAAAAAAGTACAATAAAATTAAGTATGCCAAAATTGACTATGATCAATTGGATAGAAATAGAATACAAAATATTGCTGATAATACACGCAAGCGAAATGGAAAACTAAATTTTTCAAGAATTGCTGCTGAAGTGGGATTTTCAGATAACACTGTAAGAAGAATTTGTAAAGAACTAAACATACATTAACCTACCAAATTCGAATCAGCTTCGAATTTTTGCTTCGAAAATTAACATTCTCGAATTGGAACGATTTTGCACTCCTAACAAGCAACAACAAAATAGGAATGAAAAATGCGTACCAAAAACAAGGAAGAGTCAACACCGAAAAACTTAAATCTTAACGAGATTGAGCAATTTATTAAAAAGATTAAAACCAAACCGCTTACTTTAGTTGAGGCAGCTGATTATCTCAGTATGTCGCAATCACATATCTACAAATTAACTTCTCAGAGGAAAATACCATTTCATAAGCCATCAGGTAAATATTTATACTTCTACGAAAATGAGTTGGATGAGTGGATCAAAGAAGAAAGAAATCAGAATTCAGAAGACAGTAGTCAGAATGATAAAGAACCAGAAGATGAGGAAGAACCGCCGTAAGTACGTTGAGACGGAGAAACGTGGAGATACTTCGACTTCGCTCAGTATAAACTCCAAAGAAGAGGATGAGGAAGAAAAGGAACCGCCATAGAAAAAGTTATTCATGGTTATTCGTTGGGATTCGGTTGTGAAGGAAAAACGTGGAAACGGAAGACGGAATTCAGAATACAGAAGTCAGAAAACAGAATTTAGGAGCTAGTAGCTAGGAGTTAGAATGAAAAGAAAAAAGGTAAAAACGTTGAAACGTTAAGACGTGGAGATGTGAAACAGATTACAAAATTGCAAGGGAAACAGAATTTAGAATGCAGAATTAAGAATTATGAATTAAAAGCAAAAACATAAAAAAAAGATTCCGCACCAATCGCGGAATGATAAAATAAAAATTGTAATTAATAATGAAGGATTAAGAACAATGGAAGGTATAAATAATTTATTAGATAAGTTATCCTTAGAGGATATTGAAAAGCTTAGGTTATTGTTTGCAGTTAATGTAAATAGTAATAGTAAACCGGATCAAATAATTACTCTTAGAGTTTTTAGCCAGGAGTATAAAGAACATATTAAAGCAAATAGAACTGTTAGTTATTACAGATCAGTTATAAATGCATTTCAACATTTTGAAAAATACTTTGGTGTGCAGAGAGCTTTAAATACAATTGCTTATAAAGATGTGGAAATGTTTGTTACTCATCTACAGCAAAAAGTAACAAAAGGTTACCGTGTATATTACCGCACCTTAAAAGCTGCTTTCAATAAGGCGATTGATTGGGGCTATGTTACTGATAATCATTTTATTAAAGTTAAACTGCCCAAAAAAGTAAAGTTAAATCCAACTTTTATTAACTCAACTGAACTACAAAAAATAGTTGATTGCCTACCTAATCAATTACTAAAGGACGCCATCGTTTTTGGATTTTCAACTGGACTAAGATTAAGTGAAATTGTTAATCTGAAATGGACCAACATTGATTTTGCAAGTAAGGTTATAATTGTGGGTGATGAGGAATTTACAACGAAAGGGAAGAATCAGAGGTATGTTCCGTTTGGGGAGGAGGTTCAAGAAATACTTAAAGGCAGAATTCAGAATGCAGAATTTAGAATTAAGAATGTAAAAAGAAGTGAAAAGGCAAAAAGCAAAAGTGAAATAAGTGATGAGCACAATATGACGAATGGTAATGCTGTTGATATTCGTAGTTATTCAGTTGTGGGCACTTCGACACTTCGACAAGGCTCAGTGCAGGCTCCGCATAGCATGGCAAATAGTAATAAAGTGGATATTCATAGTCATTCAATTGTAAAGGGAAAATATGTGTTTGGGAAGGAGAATGGATTTCCTTTTACTGGGGATTATTTTTCTAAAAACTTTAAAAAGGCTGTGAGAGCTGCTAATCTGGATGAAGGTATTCATTTTCATACTCTTCGGCATTCTTTCGCTTCTAATCTGGCTCAAAAGGGCGTTTCTATTTATGTAATCAAGGAATTGTTGGGGCATTCTTCTGTTTCTACAACGGAGATTTATTCACATTTGAA
>JACJZA010000035.1 GCA_020635825.1 Flavobacteriales bacterium | reverse complement strand
GAACTTCTCCCTCAATATATGATGTATCAGAAGCCCATTTCCAATAAGTGTTATCTTCAAAAATAATTTCATTCACATCATTATAGATAATACCATCCGCAAAGATTAATGAGTCAGATATACTCATAATTCCATTATTTATGATTAACCCTTTTTCGTTATTTATTTTCATATCATAAATAGTTATTGGAGTAGTAGAATTCCACCTAGAAGTATCTACACAAGTTTTAAATTCAACAAGAGCAGTATTTGTAGTAAAAGCCCCTGCATTACTCCATTCATCATAAATACTTAAATGAGCATTAGAATTTAATGTTAAACTAGCTCCATTTGCTACATCAATTGCATATACATAAGCATTGTTTGGAATTGTTGGGTAATTTCCAGCTCCATTAGGGATAATAGCATTGTATCCTGAACGTGGTACTCCATTAGACCAATTTGAAGGATCGTACCATGCTGTAGAGCCACCAAGCCAAGTTGTAGAAGTAGGGATGAAGTTAGGTGTGAAATTTAAAGGAGGCATATCTGTAATAGTAATAGCATTAGAATTAATATCGGTAGAAGAGCAATTTTGATAATCTGCAGTTACAACACATGTTATAATATCATTTTGCTGTAAAGTATCATTGCTGTACGAGTTAGAGTTAGCTCCTACATTTATTCCATTTAATTTCCATTGGTAAGAAGGATTTGCACCAAGGTTACTTCCTACTGCAATAAAATTACCATGTGTTGCATTTGCAATTTGAACATTAGTAATAGTTCCTCCTACAGTATTGAGACTCGCATCAACATAAAGAGGTGGGGTTGCAACAATACTACTTGTATATAGTAAAGTACCATTTTTTAAATATTCAACGGTGTTTCCTGATACATTGATTCTTAAAGTATCGTTGGTTGTATATGATCCAATACTACCTCTATTACTTCCATTTTCATAAACAAGTAAATTACCACCAGATACTAGGTAAAATGCATAATCTATATCGTTATAATTAAAACTGACATTAGAAGAGTTTAAACCAATCATTCTGTTTTTGTTGGTTTCGGAAACAATGAATTGCATATACCCATTACTACCAATACTATTATATGAAAATGCACCGGCATTCCATGCATTACTTCCACTAGATTTGGTTATGTTATTTGCATTTTTATCTACACCCGAAACTGCTTCCCAAACAACATCTTCCACAGCAAATTGACATCCATTTCTTTCTGTAGTTTCTCTAGTAATATAGAAAGAAACAAAGTCTTCAAAGGATTCTTCTTCTATTGTAATTTTATTTGAAGTAACTATTGTGTCGGCACCACAGCCTGAAGTTCCTATTATCGATAAATTGCAAGTAATCTCATCACCATCATTTAAAGATGTATTTGTGTATGTATCACTATCCGTTCCTACATTGGCTCCATTAAGCTTCCACTGATAACTAATATTTGAAACTCCATTAACAAATGCTGTAAACCTACCATATAAACCATTGTAAACAGTAATGTTTTCTAATGTAGCACCAACCGTATTTAAGCTCATATCCACATATAAAGGAAGAGTGGGAGCTATGGTGCTGGTATATACAACATTTCCATTTTGAAAATATTTAACTTCATTATTAACAACAGCCACTCTTAGGGTGTCTCCCGTAGAATAACTTCCCCAATTACCCATATTAGAACCATTTTCATAAATAACTAAGGAGCCATTATTTACTAAATAAAATGCGTAATCGATTTCATTATAATTGACGCTGGTATTGGTTGCATTCAAACCAATCATCCTATTAGTGTTTGTTTCATTTACGATGGTTTGCATAAAACCACCATTTTCGACTTTATTGTAAGAAAAACCACCAACATTCCAGTTATTTGTTCCTGATGTTTTTGAAACATTATTAGTCCCTCCAATTAAGGTTAATCCTGACAAACTTTGCCATGCAACTTCTTCATTCGCATAAAGACATGACTGTTCGATAATTGAATCATTTCTTATAGAAAACAATACATTGTTAGTTAGACTTTGTTCATTAATGATAATTCTATTAGAGGTAATAATAGTATCTGATGAACACCCAATGGTATTTTTAAGTGTTAATAAACAATAAATAGTATCATTAGCTGTAGTAGTGGTATTGGTATAGGTTGGACTATCTGTTCCTACATTAACTCCATTCAGTTTCCATTGGTAACCTATATCAGTTGCTCCTGAGACAAATGCTGTGTATATGCCATAAGTGGTATTATTTACATAAATTTCTTCAAGAGTAGCTCCTACAGTATTCAAACTCATATCCACATATAAAGGAAGAGTGGGAGCTATGGAGCTGGTGTACACAATATTACCATTTTGGATGTATCTGACTTCATTATTTACAACAGCCACTCTTAAGGTATCTCCAGTAGAATAACTTCCCCAATTACCCATATTAGAACCATTTTCATAAATAACTAAGGAGCCATTATTTACTAAATAAAATGCATAATCAATTTCGTTATAATTGACGCTGGTATTGGTCGCATTTAAACCAATCATTCGGTTGGTGTTTGTTTCATTTACGATGGTTTGCATAAAACCACCATTTTCAACTTTATTGTAAGAGAATCCACCAACATTCCAATTATTAGTTCCTGTTGATTTGGTTACATTATTTGAACCATTTAAAGTAAGTCCTGATATACTTTGCCACGATACTTCTTCATAAGCATATTTACATGAAGGGGTAATAATAGAATCATTTCTAACAGCAAAAATTACATTTTTAGTAGGTGTGTTGTCTTCCACAACAATTACATTGGAAGAAAATATAGTATCTGTCCCACAATCTTGCGTTCCGCTGATGTAAAATTCACAAACTATACTATCGTTGGTAGATAGTGAGGTGTTAGTATAACTGGGACTGTTACTTCCAACATTAACTCCATTTAATTTCCATTGATAGTTTACATTAGCTAGTCCGTTAACTTCAGCTCTGAATTTACCATACGCAGGATTCGCAATAACAATGGATTCTAATGTTGCGCCTACTGTATTCAAACTCATGTCTACATATAACGGAAGGGTAGGAGCTACAGTACTTGTATACACAATATTCCCATTTTGGATGTATCTGACTTCATTATTAACAACAGACACTCTTAAGGTGTCTCCTGTAGAATAGCTTCCCCAATTACCCATATTAGAACCATTTTCATAAATAACTAATGAGGCATTATTTACTAAATAAAATGCGTAATCGATTTCATTGTAATTTACACTGGTATTACTAGCATTTAAACCAATCATTCTATTGGTGTTAGTTTCATTTACAATGGTTTCTACATATCCACCATTTTTAATTTCATTAAAAGAAAAGCCACCGGAGTTCCAGCTATTAGATCCGGATGATTTAATAACATTGTTGATTCCATTTTCATAAACTCCTGAAATACTTTGCCAACTAACATCTTCTTTTAAATACAAACAACTCCCATCCATTACCGAATCATTTGTGATATATGATTGAGCATCATAATTAATAGGAAGTGTTTTAATGTTTAATGTATTTGAAACTACACTACTACCAGAGCAACCTCCTAAACTAGGAGTTAAAACACATTCTAAAACATCTCCATCACTTAAATTATTTGAATATGTGGTTGCGCCTGTTCCAACATTTCCTCCATTTAATTTCCACTGATAAGTAGGTGAAGCACCGGGATTAGCTTCATAAACCGTAAATAACGTTTCAGTTCCATTTCCTATCACAACATCTTGCAAAGTCCCATTAACTGTGTTGATAGACATATCAACAAACATTGGAAAGGTTGGAGTGATGGAGCTAGTGTAAATTATGTTGCCATTTTGTAAATAAAATACAATATTGTCCATTACTGCTATCTGAAGTGTATCACCCGATTCGTAATAACCCCAATTACCCATATTGGAGCCATTTTCATATACAAGTAAAGAACCGTTGTTTACCAAGTAAAATGCATATTCAAGATCAGTGTAACTAGCGTTTGAATTAACGCTATTTAAACCAATCATTCTATTGGTATTAGTTTCTACAACTATAGTTTGCATAAAACCATTATTGTAAACTTGGTTAACAGAAGTTGCATCAGCATCCCAGTTATTACTACCTCCAATTTTAATAATATCATTTTGTGCAGCAACAGTTCCATTTAAATTACTCCAGACAACATTTTCTAAAGCATATTTGCAGGATTTATTAGCTGTTGTGTCTCCTGTTAAGGTAAAGAAACACTGGGCAGATAAATTATTTGTAAAAAATGAAAAAAGGGCGAGAAAGATAATTAGTACCCTTTTGAAAAACATATTAAATAATACCATTGAAACTTAATTGAAGTCAATACTGTTTTTCAGTATTGTCCTTAATAACTTCAACTAAAATAAGTAATAATACTTATTTATCCAATAGTATATTAGGTATTTTAACTAGAAGATTATAAAGTGTTATTTCCTTAACACTTCAATTTCTCCCTTTAATCCTATTTTAATAATTGAAGAGGGCTGATGTGTACCTTTGTCTAGTAGCGAATCGACAATAAAATCAACTTTTGATATTATTTCTGGGGAAATATCATGAAAGTAAGAAGGGGAAGGAGTTTCACTAATATTAGCTGAAGTAGAAACAATGGCTTTACCAAACTTGTGTACAAGTTGATTACAGAATCCTTCTTTTATCATTCTTATGCCAATACTACCATCTTGTGCTATAACGTTGGGTGCTAAGTTTTTTCCTTTTGGAAAAATAACAGTAGTAGGTTTTGTTGCCAAATCAATTAAATCCCAAGCTAATTCAGGTACTTCTATAACATATCTTTGTAGCATTGCATCAGAACTAACCAGTGTGATTAAACTTTTAGAATCTTCACGTTGTTTAATTTGATAAATCTTTTTAACGGCTTCTTGGTTAGTAGCATCACAACCTAATCCCCAAACGGTATCAGTAGGATAAAGAATAATTCCACCTGCTTTTAGTATTTCTATACATTTATGTATTTGTTCTTGCATTTTCATTTTGTAAAAAGAGCAATAGCTTCAACATGCGCTGTGTGAGGAAATTGATCAACTAAACTAAGTTTTTGTAACTGGTAACCAGCAGCAAATAGTTCTTCCATATCACGAGCTTGAGTAGATGGATTACAACTAACATAAACAATATGATTTGCATTTAATTCAATTACTCTTCTTAATGCTTTTCCTGATATTCCTGCTCGAGGGGGATCTAAAATAATAGTGTCGATTTTGTTTTGATATTCAGGATATTCGTATAAAAATTTATTAACGTCAGAAGCAAAAAACTCCACATTTTTTATGTTGTTTTTAATGGCGTTTTCTTTGGCATTTTCAATCGCATCTTTAACAATATCAACACCAATTACTTTTGCACTAGTTTTAGAAGCAATGATTTGACCGATGGTTCCTGTTCCACAAAATAAATCCATCACCACTCCATCATTTATTTTGTCATTATTTTCTAAAGCATATTCTACCGTTTTATTATAGAGTAATTCCGCACATTTAGGGTTGGTTTGAAAAAAACTTTGCATACTGATTTCAAAATTCAAACCCAGTAAGTCTTCTTCAATTACAGGTTTTCCATAGAGTAATGTTTCATCACCCAAACGAGATTGAGCATTATCGCCAATATCATTATTAATGGTGTGAAGCAATCCTGCTAATCTATTTCCAAATAAATTGGTCATAAAGTTGGTAAAAGCAGTAAAATCAAAATTTTCAATGTTTGTGTCGCTTGTAACCAGTTTAATTAAAAGCTGATTGGTTTTATAACTTTTACGAACCACTAAATACCTGAAAAAGCCAATCTTTTTTGGAGGATGCCAAGCTGGTAAACCACTGTTAATGCAAAAAATACGGATTTCTTTTAACTTGTCTTCAAATTCTTTATCAAAAATCCCAGAGTCTTTTTCTAAATTTTCTACAATCCACCAAGTTCCTCGCTTTTTAAATCCTAGGGCAAAACCGTCAAACTCTTCTTTTTTCTCTAAATCGTAACCAATAGCACTAAACGAATATTCCATTTTGTTACGATAATGCCAAACCTCTGGTGATTCAATATATTCATCAAATAATTCTTCGATGTTAGCCACTTTAGCTATACGTTTATAAATATTGATACAAGAATTGTATTTAAATTCTTTTTGTATTTCGATAGGTAGATTTACGTATGGCGCTCCAGAGATAGGTTGGTAAGGAGCATTTTTTTCTAAATCTGATTTTTCAAGAATTTCAACTAGCTTACATTCTGCATGTTTTTTTCGCTTTTTTACCACTCGGGCACTTACTTGTTGTCCTGTAAAAGTATTAGGAACAAACACGACAAAATCACCTTGTTCGGTTGCAATTTTAGCGATTCCTTTACCTCCAAATGCTACATCAGTAATTTTAACTTCAATGATATTTCCTCGCTTAATTTCAGCTAATTCCATAGGTTTTTGAAAAACCACAAAATTAGTTATTTGATTGGTTTGAAGAAGAAAGCGTTAAAGTAAATTTAGTGCCGTTGTTTTGCTCGAATTTATAATTGGAGTCTATTTGTTCAGAAAGGTCTTTAATTAAGTTTACACCCATAGATTTTGAATCGTTGTTTAACTTAAATCCTTTTCCATCGTCTTGAATGGTTAAAATAGCACTGCCATTATTTGATAATAGAGAAACATTTATAGTGCCAATTGTTCTGTTTTCAAATGCATGTTTAAATGAGTTAGTTATTACCTCATTAATTATTAAACCTAATGGTACCGCTTTGGTAATTTCAGTATCATATTCTTGAAGACTTAAATGAATTTGTACAGATGTTGGTCCATCTTCAAATGTCTGAGATAGACTTGAACATAATTCTTCAATATAGTTCACTAAATTTACTTTGTCGAGGTTGTTTTTATTGTAGAGCGTTTTATGTAATGATGCTAAAGCATCAACTCTATTTTTAAAATCATCAATTAAATCTCCGCATGTTTCACCTGTATACTTCTCGGCTTGTAAGGTTAAAATACCTTTAATTAATGCTAAATTATTTTTTACTCGGTGATGTAATTCCCTTAAAAGAATTTCTTTTTCTTCTATGGTTTTTCTAAGATGTTTTGCTGATTCAATGTCTAAAGTTATGTCTTTACTATTGGAAGCAAAACCAACAGGTTCATTCTTTTCATTAAAAATTAATTGTACAGAAAGGAGTGCATTAAAATTTGAATTATCTTTTCGACGTTGAATTATTTCACCATACCAGTAGCCTTTTTCTTTAATACTGTTTACTATATCATCAGTATTATGTGTTAGCTGACTGTTAAAAATATCTGTTGTTTGACCAATTATTTCATCTGCTTCATAGCCATATAGAGCACAAGCCGCAGGATTCACATATTCAACAATATTTTGCATGTTGGCAAAAACAACCGCGTTCCAGTTGTTTTGAATCATATTTTCAAATAATTTGCTATCCATGATTTAACTAATATATTATCGCAAGGTAATAAATAGATAGAAATTTTCTAAATTTCATTCATTTTAAATAAATTTGAAACGTGGATGATTTCTCTCCCAAACGCAGAAGTTCTTCTGCAATAAATGAGGAAAGGATGAATGCTCTCCGTGATGAGCTGCAATTATTCTAAATTATTTATTAAAATTTAAAAACATGATGGAAACTATGGTAAATGAAAAATTGACCTCGAAGCAATTAATTGAATTAGAAGATAAATATGGAGCGCATAATTATCATCCACTACCAGTTGTGTTAGCAAAAGGAGAGGGGGTTTACGTTTGGGACGTAGAAGGTAAAAAGTATTATGATTTTCTTTCAGCTTATTCGGCAGTAAATCAAGGACATTGTCATCCAAAAATTGTAAAAGCTTTAACCGACCAAGCTCAAACTTTAACATTAACATCGAGAGCTTTTTATAATGATACTTTAGGTGTTTATGAAAGATTTGCTACTGAGTATTTTGGTTTTGATAAGATATTACCAATGAATACCGGTGCAGAAGCGGTAGAGACAGCTATTAAATTGGCTCGTAAATGGGGATATGAGAAAAAAGGAGTGAATGAAAACGAAGCTAAAATTGTGGTGTGTGAAAACAATTTCCATGGAAGAACTACGACTATTATTTCATTTAGTAACGACCCTGATGCTCGTAAGAATTTCGGTCCTTATACTCCAGGATTTATTAAAATAGCTTACGATGATATCAACGCATTGGAAGAAGCTTTAGCTGATGAAAATGTAGTGGCATTTTTAGTAGAACCAATTCAAGGAGAAGCTGGGGTTTATGTGCCTGGTGAAGGATATTTAGAAGAAGCAAGAGAATTGTGTAAAGCAGCAGGAGTGTTATTTATTGCTGATGAAGTACAAACAGGAATTGCTCGTACAGGACAATTATTAGCTTGCGACCATGAAAATGTAAAACCTGATATTTTAATTTTAGGAAAAGCCATTTCAGGTGGTGTTTATCCTGTTTCGGCTGTATTGGCAAACGATGATGTAATGATGGTAATTAAACCTGGACAACATGGCTCTACTTTTGGAGGAAATCCATTAGCAGCTAAAGTGGCTATTGCTGCATTAGAAGTAATAGTGGAAGAAAAACTAGCGGAGAACGCTCAAAAATTAGGTGAATTGTTCCGTTCTGAAATTAACAAATTAGTACAAGAAAGCGATTTAGTAAAGTTGGTGAGAGGTAAAGGTTTGTTAAATGCAATTGTAATAAACGATACTGAAGATAGCTCTACTGCTTGGGATATTTGTATGAAATTAAGAGATAATGGTTTGTTGGCTAAACCAACTCATGGTAACATTATTCGTTTTGCACCACCATTGGTAATGAACCAAGAGCAATTATTGGATTGTGTTTCAATTATTAGAAAAACAATTTTAGAGTTTGAGAAGTAAAACTTTTAGGATAATTAAAAAAAGCCTCGATAAATATATCGAGGCTTTTTTGTGAAATAAATACACACTTTCTTCGTTAGCTATAAATAAATTTTTTAAGTATGAATTTCAAAAATAATAAAGCAATATACTTATTTATATTAGTTAACCTATCTCTTTTATTATTGTTTTGGTTTCGGTTCTCATTACGCTTATTAATGCACCCTAACTTTCATCATTTTGTTCATATTTTTATTTTAGTGTTGCTTGGTTACGGTTGTTATCTAGCTGGTGGTGTAGGAGGAAGAATGAAAACTGAATGGAAACGACCAATGGTAACTATGGGATTGATTGTGATAATGCTTGCTTCAATATTTTATACTTCTGGGATTACCGATAGAGAAAAAGAGATTAAAACTTTTTTTAGGGATAATGAGCAAAAGTTAAATGAGTTGGTAATTCATTATCAAAAGTATGGAGATGATAATGAATTCACTAAAAAGGAAAATGAATTAAATATTGAATTGATTTATTACAGAAAAGGTGGATATCATTTTAAAATGTACAGTCTTTTGGGTTATGGATATAGAGTCTTATATCAATACCAAGATAGAGATGAAATGAAAATTCCATTTTCTCCTGGAGGTAGTCCAACATATCGATGGTATAAATTAGGTAACTATTGGTATTATTATTCTTATTGGGATTAATTCTCTCTATTCTCGAAACTTTCATCAGGTGCTTCTAGTCCATTTGCACTTTCCGGTTGAAAAATATCATCAAAAGCAGCATACATAATGGTATAGGTGAGGGGTACGGTTACCAATAAACCTACAAACAAACAAATCACTCCTAGTATATTAATAAGCGCAATAACAATTAACAATCCAAAAAAGTGAAAAAACTTTTTTTGAATCACTTTTCTACTTGCTTCCATACTTTGCCATGGTGATGATTGATAGAAGTGAGTAATGGCAGTAGAAAACATGTAAATGGTTTGTATAAAAAACAAAAAGATGTAAGTAATAATCATCAATGGTATTAAAGCTTGTAAGTCGAAAAGCTCAAATAATTCTGCAGGATTACGAGGTTCATAATAAGGGTTGCTCGCCGCTCCAATTATTCCTTTAAAAAAGATTGAAAAGCCAAAAATCATAAGAGGAATCATTACCACTAGTATAAATGCCAACAAAATCAACTGAACAACGGCTATTCTACCAAAAGAACTAAAACCTTTAAAAAAATCATCAAAATTTGGGTTTTGATTGTATTTAATATTTCGAGTAAATACAAAAAAACCAACCAAAAATACGGCACTTAATAATTGAGAGGCAATACCACCAATTACAGGAATAAATGCAGATACCATTAACATGAGCATCATTAGAACAAAAAAACCAATGTAATGCCCCACTTTTTTGCCAAACAAATCCCAACCTTTTGAGAAATACTCACCGAATTTAAATTCGTATCCATTATTAGTTAATTGTTGTACTCTTTCGTGTAAATTCATGATAGTATATTTTTAGGTAACTAAAATTAATGAATTATTTTAAAAACCAACTCTTTCAATAATTCACCTCCATCAACAGAGGTATTATTTACTCCTTTTGATTTTAAGTCGTATTCTCTGAGGTATTCAATTATTTTTACTGCTTTTTTAATAGGGTAATTTTGAGCAGCTACTTGATATTCTTGCACAAAAAAAGGATTGATTTTTAAGGCTGCAGCTACATTGTTTTTACTTTTATCTGTAGTATAATGATAGGTTAAAACATTGGTAAAAAAATTATACAAAATTCCAATGGTCATTTGGATAGGGTGATCTTTTTGGTTTTTAGTAAAATGATAAACAATTTGATTGGCTTTTAATACATTTTTACTACCTATGGCTTTGTTGAGCTCAAATGAATTAAAATCTTTACTAATGCCAATATTTTGTTCTACAATTTCGGGAGTAATGTCGCTTCCTTGTGGTAGATTAATGGTTAACTTGTTTAATTCGTTAGCAACTTTACTTAAATCAGTTCCTAAAAACTCAGCAATTAAAGCTGAAGCATGAGGGTTAATGGTGTATTTTTTATTTTTTAAAAAGCCTTCAATCCACTGAGGAATTTGATTGTCGTATAATTTTTTAGACTCTAAAAAAACAGCTTGTTTTTTTAATTTTTTGCTTACTGATTTTCTGCCGTCAAGTGTTTTGTATTTAAAGCAAAAAACCAAAATGGTAGAAGGAGTGGGCTGCTCCAAATAACTTTCCAGTTTGTCGAGTTCTTTTTCTAAGTGTTGAGCTTCTTTAACAATTACCACATTATGGTTTGCCATCATGGGATATCTTTTTGCTTCACTTATAACTGTAAGCATGTCTGTTTCTTTACCATATAAAACAGTTTGATTGAACTCCCGTTCATTTTCATCAAGAATATGGTCTTCAATATAATCAGCAACTAAATCAATATAATAAGCCTCCTCACCACTTAAAAAATAAATGGGATGATACACTTTGTTTTTTAGGTCAGCAATTATTTGTCTGTGCTCCATTAATCTTCAGAGTAAGAGTATCTTAAGTGTTTAACACTTGTTCCATTATTTTTTATTTCTTTTAAGGATTGAATACCAATGGCAATGTGTTTTTCTACAAAATTAGTAGTTACTACTTTGTCGCTTTTATCAGTTTTTACCCCAGAAGCTATCATAGGTTGATCTGATACTAATAACAAAGCACCTGTAGGAATTTTATTCATAAATCCGGTAATAAAGAGGGTGGCAGTTTCCATATCAATAGCCATGGCTCTTATTTTTCTTAAATAGTTTTTAAAATTCTCATCATGTTCCCAAACCCTTCTATTGGTAGTATAAACAGTACCCGTCCAATAATCCATTTCAAATTCTCTGATGGTTGTAGAAACAGCGCGTTGCAAAGTAAATGCAGGTAAAGCAGGTACTTCTTTTGGTAAATAATCATCAGATGTTCCTTCACCACGAATGGCAGCTAATGGTAAAATGAAATCACCAATTTTATTTTTCTTTTTCAATCCTCCACACTTTCCTAAAAACAGACAAGCTTTAGGCTCGATAGCACTCAATAAGTCCATAATGGTTGCTGCATTGGCACTTCCCATACTAAAGTTGATAATGGTTATCCCATCAGCAGTAGCATTAGGCATAGCTTTGTCTTTCCCAATTATTTCGACATTATGCTGTTTGGCAAATATTTCAACGTAATTATTAAAGTTGGTTAATAAAATATATTTCCCAAAATTTTCTAATTCATTACCTGTGTATCTTGGTAACCAGTTCTTTACAATATCTTCCTTAGTTGTCATCGTTCTTATAATTTATCTTACTAAATTAGACATCTTACTAAGATGAAAAAATAAATATCTAAAATTCATATCTTAAAATTTTATAACATTATTTTAAAAATTTAAAAAATAAAATATTCACCTTTGTAAAAAATTAATTAAAATGAATAAATTTAAAGGAACCGGAGTAGCTATCGTTACCCCATTTACAAGTGATAAAGCAGTCGATTACCCTGCTTTAGAAAGATTAGTAAATCATTTAATAGACGGTGGGATTGAGTATTTAGTTGTGCAAGGAACAACAGGAGAATCGGTGACTTTAAGTAAACAGGAGAAAGCTGATGTGTTAGCTTTTGTTATTAAAATTAATAATGGAAGATTACCTATTGTTTTAGGTATAGGAGGTAATTGCACTCAAACTGTGGTTGAGACTTTAAAAACAACCAATTTAACTGGTGTAAATGCTATTTTATCGGTAAGTCCATATTACAATAAACCAACTCAAGAAGGAATTTATCAACATTATAAAGCAGTATCGGAAGCTTCAACATTACCTATTATTTTATATAATGTTCCAGGGAGAACAAGTTCAAATATTTTACCTCAAACTACTTTGAGGTTAGCAAAAGACTTTGATAATATAATTGCCATCAAAGAAGCATCAGGAAATCTGGAGCAGTGCATGACCATTATTCAAAATAAACCTGAAGACTTTTTAGTGATTTCGGGAGATGATGCTTTGGTGTTGCCTTTTATGGCTTGCGGTGGTGATGGGGTTATTTCTGTAATTGCCAATGCTTATCCAAAAGGATTTAGTGATATGACAAGAGCGGCATTAGCGGGAGATTTTTCAAAAGCTAAAGAATTACATTATCAACATTTTGAAATGATACATTATTTATTTGTGGATGGGAACCCAGCTGGAGTAAAAACAGTTTTAAATATGTTGGGTGTAACAGGAAGTGATGTGAGATTACCTTTAGTTGATATTTCTGAAAATACTAAACAATCGTTAGCTAAACTTGTGGAAAAGATGAAATAATTAATGCTTAACTTAGAGGGTATAAAAACTAAGTTATGAAGTCATTAATTAGTATTTTTTCATTTGTTTTTTTAATAATTTCGTGTGTTGATTATCAAGCGGAAACCAAAGAGGTTATTTCGCAAGATTTAAATAATTCAAAAATGGATACAATTACTTTTGGCGCAGGTTGTTTTTGGTGTGTGGAAGCTATTTTTTCAGACTTAAAGGGAGTAGAAAAAGTGGTGTCAGGTTATTCTGGAGGTACAATTAAAAATCCCTCTTATAAAGAAGTTTGTGCCGGAACAACTGGGCATGCAGAAGTGTGTCAAATTATCTATCATCCAGATGAGATAAGTTTTAAAGAATTATTGGAAGTGTTTTGGCAAACACATGATCCTACTACTTTAAACAGGCAAGGTGGTGATGTGGGAACTCAATATCGTTCTGCTATTTTTTATCATAATGAAGAACAAAAGAAAATAGCTGAAGAATTTAAAGAAGTATTAAACCAAGAAAAAGTATTTGAGAATCCAATAGTAACTGAAATTACAGCTTATAGTAATTTTTATCCTGCTGAAGATTATCATCAAGATTATTTTGAGTTGAATGGGGAGCAACCATATTGTTCGGCTGTAATAAGACCTAAAGTGGAGAAATTTAGAAAAGTGTTTAAAGACAAATTGAAAAAATAGTTTTTCAATAATTCCTTCTGTTTTTTACCCATAAATTTTATATTTGTCAATAAGAGGTTTAATTGACAATGGAATCATTATTTATAGAAGGAAAATTCAATACTCCGGCTGTTAAGTTTACAGAGGCTGGTATACTTACCATTGAAGGGCGATCGATTCCTGAGCACCCCCTTAAATTTTATGAGCCAATTACCAATTGGTTGACTTCATTTTTGGGAACAAATCCCCCTAAAGTAGTTTTAAAAGTCCATTTGGATTATCTAAATACACATTCAACCGAATGTGTTTTAGTGTTATTTAAAAAACTTGATGATTACTTTCATGCTTCCGGAAAAGATATCTCAATTTATTGGATTTTTGATGAAGACGATGAAGATATGCAAGGTTTGGGAGAAGATTTAGGGTCA
>JACJZA010000034.1 GCA_020635825.1 Flavobacteriales bacterium | reverse complement strand
GAGCTTATGCAGCTACCAACATGGAAGAGTTTTTTGCCGTAAGCGTAGAGCATTTTTTTGAAGCTCCTGATGAATTTAAAGTTAGCTTACCAGATTTGTATACTCAGTTGAGTATAATGCTAAATCTAGATCCTTTAAACAAGCAAAATGATTATGAGATAAAAAGAAGAAAGTGGTTAATTTAGCTTCACTTTTTCTTTGAAATCTACAGGAAATCTTTTGCTTAAAGATTTTGCCCTAGCTTTGATATCTCCTTTTACAGCCAACTCAATACTGCTGTCAAAAATTAAACCCATTAGAACAGGAATAGCTCCTGAAAGCATATCGGTAAGACCAGTTTGAATGACTATTTTATGCTTTTCATTTGATTTTTTTGGAAGAACAATTTTATCTTTAATGTTCGCAGATCCAATCTTTTTACCTTTAATATAGAGTTCTAAATCAGAATCCACAACACTAATTTTATAGTTATTAGGGTTTTTAATTTTCATGGTCACTTCAATCTCTATTTTTTCGGTAGAAAGACTATGAACACCAATGTCTGAAACTTCAATTACTTCCACTTCCTTGTATTGAATACACGAAGAAAGAATAGACCCGATAAGAATTACCAGAAAAATGAAACGAAAGTTTTTTGATAAAATCATGAGTTGAATTCTTCAGTAAAATATTTGAAGAACAACGGAATGGTTTCAATTCCTTTCATGTAGTTGAAAATACCGTAATGTTCATTAGGTGAATGTATGGCGTCAGAATCCAAACCAAATCCCATTAACACTGATTTTAACCCTAGTTCTTGTTCAAATAAAGCAACAATAGGAATACTTCCACCACTTCTAACAGGGATAGGAGTTTTTCCAAAAGTATTTTCCATGGCTCTTTTTGCGGCTACATATCCGGCAAAATCTATTGGAGTAACATAAGGCGTTCCTCCATGATGTGGAGTAACTTTTACTTTTACCGATTTTGGAGCAATGTTCTCAAAATGTTTTTGAAAAAGTTCAGTAATCTCATCAGAATCTTGATGAGGGACTAATCTCATAGAAATTTTTGCATAAGCTTTTGAAGGTAAAACAGTTTTGGCACCTTCTCCAGTATAACCTCCCCAAATTCCATTTACATCTAAAGTAGGTCGAATGGAAACTCTTTCTAAACTTGTGTATCCTTTTTCTCCCTGAACAGCATCGATGTTAAGTGATTTAATATAGGTTTCATCAGTTATGGGTGCTTTAGCCATTTCTTTTCTTTCTTCTTGGCTTAACTCTTCTACTTTGTCATAAAAACCAGGAATGGTAATATGGTTATTTTCATCCATTAATGACGCAATCATTTTTGATAGAACATTGATAGGATTGGCAACAGCACCACCATATAAGCCAGAATGTAAATCTCGGTTAGGTCCAGTTACTTCTACCTCTATGTAGCTCAAGCCTCTCAATCCTGTTGTAATAGATGGAACATCATTAGCTATAATTCCAGTATCGGAGATTAAAATAACGTCAGCTTTAAGCTTTTGTTTATTTTCTTTTACAAACGTTCCTAAATTTTCTGAACCAACTTCTTCTTCACCCTCTATCATAAACTTAATGTTACAAGGCAAAGAATCAGTTTTCATCATGGTTTCAAATGCTTTTACATGCATATACATTTGTCCTTTGTCGTCGCATGCTCCACGAGCAAAAATAGCACCTTCAGGATGTAAGTCAGTTTTTTTAATCACAGGTTCAAATGGAGGACTGTCCCACAAATTAATTGGGTCGGCAGGTTGTACATCGTAGTGCCCATAAACCAAAATCGTTGGTTTGTTGGTGTCAATAATTTTTTCTCCATAAACAATAGGATATCCTTTTGTTGGACAAACTTCAACTTTATCAGCACCTGCTTCGATCAATCTTTGTTTTACTTCTTCAGCAGTTTTAAAAGTGTGCTCCTTATAACTAGAATCAGCACTTACTGAAGGAATTTTTAATAGTTCAATTAACTCGTCAATAAAACGTTGTTTGTTTTCTGCTATGTAATTTTTCATTTAAAGATTGATTTTTTCTGTTGTAACAAATATACATTCTTAAACTAAACATTCGCCATCCATTTCAGAAGGAATGTTAATGTTCATCATTTTTAAAATACTTGGTGCAATGTCTCCAAGTTTTCCGTCTTTAATTTCTTTATAATCGTCATCAATTAAAATGCAAGGAACCAAATTAGTACTGTGTGCTGTGTTGGGTGTACCATCATCGTTAATGGCAAAATCTGCATTTCCATGGTCGGCAATAATAATAAATGAATAGCCATTTTTTAATCCGGATTCAACCACTCGTTGAGTACAACTATCAATCTTTTCAACCGCTTTTACAATGGCAGAATAAACTCCTGTATGACCAACCATATCAGGGTTAGCAAAATTCAAACAAATGAAATCAGTATGTCCTTTTTCAATTTCAGAAATAATAGAAGTAGTAACTTCTTCAGCACTCATTTCTGGTTGCAAATCGTAGGTTGCTACTTTAGGTGAATTAATTAAAATTCTGTTTTCTCCTTCAAAAGGGAGCTCTCTTCCTCCTGAGAAGAAAAAAGTAACATGAGGATATTTTTCAGTTTCGGCAATTCTAATTTGTGTTTTATTGTTTTTTGAAAGAACCTCCCCTAAAGTATTGGTTAAATTTTCCTTGTTATAAATAACATGAACATTACTAAAGGTTTTGTCATAGTTAGTCATGGTAACATAATACAAAGGCAATGTTTTCATATCATGTTCAGGAAAGTCTTTTTGGGTTAAAGCAATGGTAATTTCACGACAACGATCGGTTCTAAAATTAAAACAAATCACTACATCGTTTGGTTTGATGATGCCAATAAATTCTTGGGCTTGGTTCACTTTCACTATGGGTTTAATAAACTCGTCGGTAACATCATTTTGGTAAGATTTTTCAATACTTTCAATAATATTACTCGTTTTTTCTCCAGCACCATTTACCATCATGTCGTAAGCCATTTTTACTCTTTCCCAACGATTATCTCTATCCATGGCATAATAACGCCCCACTACAGAAGCAATTTGACAATTGGTATTTTCCACTCTTTTTTCTAATTCTTTTAAAAATCCTAATCCACTTTTTGGATCACAATCTCTACCATCTGTAAAAGCATGGATGTATCCATTTTTTATTTGGTGTTGGTTTGCCATTTCACACAAACGATACAAATGGTTTTGATGTGAATGTATGCCCCCGTCAGAAACCAAACCAATAAAATGAACTGCTACATTATTTTCTTTGGCATGGTTAAAAGCTTCCAGAATTACAGGGTGATTGTCAATGGTTTTGTCCTCAACAGCTTTGTTGATTTTAGCAAAATCTTGATAAACAATTCTTCCTGCTCCAATGTTTAAATGACCCACTTCTGAGTTCCCCATTTGCCCATCAGGAAGACCAACAAAAGCTCCAAATGTTTTTAAACGCGAGTTTGGATATTTTTCCAAACAACTGTCGTAAAATGGTGTGTTGGCATTGAAAATAGCGTCAGATTTTGTTTTGTTTCCACAGCCCCAGCCGTCTAAAATAAGTAGTGCTACTTTTTTGGTACTCATGAGTTCATTTTTAATGAGTTGCAAAGTTAATTATTTACTGCCGAGATATAAGGTTAATAATGACTAAATATTAATTGTTTATAAAAAGCTGTAACCTTCCTTTTTTCTTTTGTTTTATCGATGATTTAGGGTTGTTGATTAATATTAAGTTAACATGTAACGTTGAGCTTAATAATTATTTAATTTCCTAATTGAAATTTGATAAGAATAAAATTGCACCTTCACCATTAAAAACAAATATAATTTATGGCAAAACGAAAAAATCCTCGAATTTATGTGTTAGATACTTCAGTTATCCTATACGATCATAATGCAATCAATAATTTTGAAGACAACGATGTGGCAATTCCAATAACTGTTTTAGAAGAACTGGATAATTTTAAAAAAGGAAATGACACCAAAAACTATGAAGCTCGGGAGTTTATTCGATTTTTAGATAGGGTTAGTGGAAAAAGTACTTTACAACAATGGATAAAGCTAAACGGGCCTAAAAAAGGACAGTTTAAAATTATCATGCATCACAATAAAACTAAACGTGATGCTGAGTTTATCTACAATGATGATAAAGCCGACCATAAAATTTTAAATGCTGCTATTTCCTTGCAGGAAGAACATACTGATAGAGAGGTAGTATTGGTGACTAAAGACATTAATTTGCGATTGAAAGCTAAGGCTCTTGAATTGCCTTCGGAAGATTACTTAACTGGAAAAATTCAGGATGTAAAAAATTTGGTGGTAACCGGGAAAGAAACTGTTGAAGAAGTAGATAATGATATCATTAAAAAGATATTTAACGGAGGCTCTATCGAAAACCCTTCCATAAAAGGATTGCAGTTTAAGAAGAACTCTTTTTATATTCTTAAAAATGGGAAAAGTTCAGCTCTCTCTTATTATAATCCTTACAACAATTCTTTAGAAAGAGTTGAAAAAGAATACGTTTATGGTATAAAACCAAAAAATGCAGAACAGACATTTGCTATTCACGCGTTGTTGAACGATAACATTAAATTGATTGCCTTACAAGGTGTTGCAGGAACGGGTAAAACGCTATTGGCATTAGCAAGTTCTTTGGAGCAACGCAATCGATTTAAACAAATAATTTTGGCTCGCCCAATAGTTCCTTTAAGCAATAGAGATATTGGTTATTTGCCAGGTGATGCCAACGAAAAAATTGGACCTTACATGGAGCCCTTGTGGGATAATTTAAAATTTATAAAAAATCAGTTTGGTGAAAACGAAAAACGCTACCGTCAAATAGAAGACATGCAAAAGGATGAAAAAATTGTGATTACTCCTTTGGCATATATTCGTGGTAGAAGTTTAAGTGATGTATATTTTATTGTGGATGAAGCACAAAATTTAACACCTCACGAAGTAAAAACCATAATTACACGAGCTGGAGAAAATACTAAAATTGTGTTTACAGGCGATGTCAACCAAATTGATTCACCTTATTTGGATGAACAAAGTAATGGGCTATCGTATTTAATTGACCGACTAAAAGGGCATGAATTGTTTGCGCATATTACCCTTGAAAAAGGAGAACGTTCAGAGTTGGCTAACCTTGCCAATGATTTGTTGTAAAATTAATAGTTGTAGCTAATGAGATTGTTTATCAAAGGTTTTGGATTTATTTTCTTAATAGTGGGATTTGGGTTGCTTTCATATAACATTCATAGATCTTTTAAATTAAATAGCTTGATTTCAAATGCAAATATTGTGGAGGGAGAGGTTAAAGTAGAAGAATTATTAGAGGTTACTAATGCCGAAAAATATTTAGTATATCATATTGAATTCAAATATGATAATTTAACCTATGGGATTAAAACAAGTTACAATTCTCTAAAAAAAAGATTCTCAATAGGAGACAAGGTAGATGTTTTTGTTGATAAGGATGATCCTATGAATTCAGTTATAAATCAAAATGATGAAACTCACAAAACCCAAATAATAGGCTATTTATTATCTTTTATATTTGTGTTTTTTGGTGGTTTGTTGATAATTGTAAAATATGAAAAATTAGAACCTTTATTTAAGGGAGGTTGATTATAAATAAAAAAAGCCTCAACAATTGTTGAGGCTTTTTTGGTGGTGATGGACGGAATCGAACCGCCGACACAAGGATTTTCAGTCCTTTGCTCTACCGACTGAGCTACATCACCATCCCAAATCGGACGGCAAATGTAGAAAATATTTTTATCTTCAAAAATAATTTTGCCACAATTTGTATTTTTGGGCTACTTTTTTACCATGAACTTAGTCATCGATATAGGTAATACCGTTACCAAACTAGCTGTTTTTTCTTCTGAAGAAATTTGTTTTAACAAAAATTATGATTCTTTAACAATTGTAGATATTCAAGAGTTGATGAATAAGTTTAACATTGTCAACTCAATTATTTCTGAAGTAAAAAGTTTTGATAGCCAAGTAGAAGAATTACTGGCTCAACATACAAAATTGATTAAATTGACTCCTGAACTTAAGTTTCCTTTTAAAAATTTATACAGAACTCCTCAAACTTTAGGAAAAGATAGGTATGCACTGGTTGCTGCAGCTTCTGGGTTAAATAATAACGTGCTGATTATTGACGCCGGAACCTGTGTGACTTATGATTTTTTAGACGAACATAAAAATTACTATGGTGGTGCCATTTCTCCCGGATTAAATATGCGACTTAAAGCTTTGAATCAGTTTACAGGAAAACTTCCGGAGATAGAAATGAATGAACAAGAACAACCACAATTGATTGGAGATTCTACTGAAAATTCCATAAAGTCGGGTGTTTTTAATGGGTTAAAGCAAGAATTGCAAGGGGTGATTAATCAATATTTACAACAATATAAAAACTTAAAAATAGTTTTAACCGGAGGTAATATTGAAAGGTTTGATTTAGAACCAAAAAATCGCATCTTTGCAGACAAATTTTTTGTGCTTAAAGGATTAAACAAAATTTTAAAGTTAAATGCTAAAGATTAAGAATTACATAGTTTTGTTGCTAGTACTATTGGGTGCCGATTTGGCTTTTGCACAAAAATCAACTATTTCACCTTACTCTAAGTATGGTGTTGGTCTATTAATTCCTGAGAATTTTAATCAAAACTTTGGAATGGGTGGAGCAGGTTTAGGATTGCGTTCTAATACCAATATTAATTATTTAAATCCTGCATCTTATTCAGAATTAACCATTACTACTGTAGAATTTGGTTTAACCACCAGTGGTTTATGGTTAGAGAATGGAACCCAAAGTCAATTTCAAAACAACACATATATAAATCATATTGCTTTCGGATTTCCAGTCATCAATAATAAATGGGGAATGTCTTTTGGAATTATGCCTTATTCAAAAGTAGGTTATGATTATCAAAATACAGTAAGTGATTCAATAGCCGGAGATATAGATTTTTACTATAAAGGCGATGGTGGTCTTAATCAGGTTTATTTTGGGAATGCTGTAAAATTTAAAATAGATACTACATCTAATATTTCAGTTGGTGTCAATGGATCCGTTTTATTTGGAAATTTTACTTCCGATAAAAAAGTAATTTTTGGTGATTTGGCTAATTCTTATAATTTATGGGAATTCTCAAGAACCTCTATTGTCGATTTTAATTTTATTGGTGGTATTCAGTATACCAAATCTTTCAGAAATGCTAAAGCTGAAAAATATAACTTAATACTAGGAACTACTTATGAATTAGCTGCTGATTTAAATGCAGAACAAACTCAATTAAACAGAACATTTAAAGGAAACATCGATTTTGGTACGATTGAAGATACTATTGTAAATACTGTTGATGTTCCTACCATTCTTGAGTTACCTTCTAAAATTGGTATTGGAGTAGTGTTTGAAAAAGAAAACAAATGGACTCTTGCTGCCGATGTAAAATCTTCATCTTGGGGACAATTAACTCAACCGGTTAATCAAAACTATTCTTACCAAAATGACTTAACATTAAATGCAGGAGTGGAATATATTCCGGATTACAATTCTTTTAATCGTTACTTTAAAAGAGTAAAATATCGATTAGGGTTTAGATATTCTACCGGATATCTAAAAGTGGATAATCAAAGCATTTCAGATTATGGCATAACTTTTGGTTTATTCCTTCCGGTAAAAAGAACCGATACTGCTTTTCCAGGGTTAAACTTAGCGGTTGAGTATGGAGGAAAAGGAAAAGCATCGGCAGGCTTGGTAAAAGAAAAATATTTAAATTTTAATTTAGGAATAACCATTAATGACAGATGGTTTATTAAAAGAAAATACGATTAAGAATAATAAAAGAGTAAAACAATGAAAAAATTAGCACTAACATTAATCGGAATTGCAGTAAGCACATTCACTTTTGCACAAGGTAAATATGGAGCAACTCCTCAAGATAGTATTACTTGTATAGAAAGTTTAATTTATAAAGATTATATGGATAATGATCCTAAACTTGCTTTAAGTTTATGGAGAAAAGCTTATAAAGTTTGTCCGGAATCTCAAGTTAGTCTTTATATCAACGGTGTAAAATTGTATCAAGGATTAATTAAAGAAGCAAAAACCGGAGCAGAGCAACAAGCATATAAGGATACCATGTTCTCTATTTTTGATCAACGTATTAAAGTGTTTGGAGACGAAGCTAAAGTTAAAGGATATAAGGGTCAAACCATGTTGGTATATGATAAAAAGAATATAGAAGGTATTTATACTACTTTAAGTGAAGCAGTAAATTTAGGCGGTAAAGAAACAGATGCCGGAACATTGGTAGCAACTATGTTTGCAATAGTGAACTTAGAAAAAGCTGAGAAAAAAACGAAAGAAGATGTAGTAGTGCAATACGATAAGTTAGTTTCTATTTGTGCTGCTAATAACGATGAAAAATACAAAGATGCTCAAGAAAAAATTCAAAGTGTAGCAGCACCTTATTTAGACTGTGAAGTATTAGTTCCATTAGCTGAAAAGAATTTTGAAGCTAATAAAGGAGATGTAGTTTGGTTAAGAAATACAGTAAAATTATTGAAGTATAAAAAATGTTACGAAGCAGAAATTTTTGCTAAAGTTGCAGAAGCTTTGTTTCCTTTAGATCCATCAGCTGAATCGGCAGAAAACATGGGTAAATTGTTTTTAGGTAAAAAAGATTACGATAAAGCAATTGATTTCTTTAACAAAGCTCTAGAGATGGCCGAAACAGATGAGGATAAGGCTCAATATACTTTTAGCATTGCTGAAGCAAATTTATATGCTAAAAATTATTCTTCTGCAAGAACTTATGCTTTAAAAGCTGCTGCAATGAAAAGTGGATGGGGTGAACCTTATATTGTAGTCGGAGATGCTTATTTGTACAGTTCAAAATCTTGTGATGATGGTGAATTAGGTAAATGGGGGGCATATTGGGCAGCAGTTGATAAATACCAAAAAGCCAAGTCTGTTGATTCTTCAGTTGCTGATGAAGCCAACAAAAAAATTGCAAGAGCTTCAGCTAGTTATCCTTCAACCAAAGATTTATTTTTTTACGGTAAACAAAAAGGAGATAGTTATACAATTGGATGTTGGATAAATGAAACTACTACCATTAGGGTAAATGATTAAACCAATTACAATAGCATATTTAATCCCGATTATTTTTATAATCGGGATTCTTTATTCTTGCGAAAATGATATTGATGAGGTAAATGCCATCACAGCCGATGCGAATCAACCCATAAGAACAGGAAAAGATGTAGAGTTGATTTATTCTGAGAAGGCCAATGCTAAAATAAAAGTGAAAGCTCCACAAATGAAAGAGTTTGCCGGAGAAAAAAACTATATGGAAATGCCGGCAGGTATTGAAGTTTTCTTTTACGATTCTTTGCAAAAAGTAACTACTACATTAACTGCTAATTATGCAATCAATAGAGTTTCCGAAAATATTATGGAAGCTAAAAATGATGTAATAGTAATAAATGAAAAAGGAGAAAAACTAAATACCGAACATTTGGTTTGGATTCAAGATTCTGCAAAAATTTATTCTGATGAGTTTGTTAAAATTACTACTGCTGATGAGATATTAATGGGAGATGGATTGGAAGCAAACGAAGATTTTACAAAATACAAAATCCTCAAATTAAAAGGTATTATCAATTTAAAAGATACCGTTCAATAAAATATTATGTATAAGGTTATTCGATTTTTAGAGTTAATGTGGTTGGTAATTGCTGTGTGTTGTTTAGTAATAGGAACCTATAAGTTTTTTACAGTTCCTGATTTTACTGATGCTCTGTTTTTTTATGTTTTTTGTGGCTTAGCGGTAATACTCTATTTTTTACGTCGTCGACAAAGAAAAAGCATGGAAAATAATTCTCCTGAAAAATAAAAATTCCCTTAACTTTACGAGTAGGATTTTTTCCTAGAGTTTATGACAGAAACATTTGTTTTTTTAATCTTAGCCATATTTTTTTCAGCATTCTTCTCAGGAATGGAAATAGCTTTTGTCTCCGCCAATAAATTAAAAATTGAGTTGGATAAAAAACAAGGAGGGATTGCAGCTGGTATACTTTCGGGGTTTATGCAAAATCCTGCTAAGTTTATTAGCGCTATGCTTTTGGGGAATAATGTTGCTTTGGTAATTTATGGTATGCTGATGGCAAAAATTTTAGAGCCTAAAATTTATGAGGTTACTCAAAATGAAATTGCCGTTTTATTAATTCAAACCATTATTTCTACTTTGTTGGTTTTGTTTTTTGCAGAATTTTTGCCCAAAGCTTTACTTAGAATAAATCCTAACCAAACCCTTAAAATTGGAGCGATACCTCTTAAAATAATTTATGTTATTCTATACCCTTTTAATGCATTTACAATAGCCATTTCTAATGGTATTTTAAAATTATTTAAAATAGATACTTCAGATAGCAGTATGGCATTTTCTAAAATAGATTTAGAACATTTTGTGTTAGATGTTCAAGAAAGACAAGAAGAAGGAGAAGATATTGATCATGAAATACAAATTTTTAAAAATGCACTTGATTTTTCTGATGTGAAAGCTCGTGAATGCATGATTCATAGGACAGAGATTGTTGCTATGAATGTAGAAAACAGCATAGAAGAACTTAGAGATCAATTTATAGAAACAGGGCTTTCCAAAATCTTAATATATAGAGATAATATTGATAATATTATTGGTTATACGCACTCTTTGGAATTGTTTAAAAAACCAGAGTCAATTAAATCAATTCTGTTGCCGGTGGCTATTATTCCTGAATCGATGCCAGCCAACGAGATTTTAAAGCAATTTATTAAACAGCGTAGAAGTATGGCTGTGGTAGTTGATGAGTTTGGAGGTACTTCAGGATTAATTACTATGGAGGATATTGTTGAGGAAATTTTTGGTGAAATTGAAGATGAATATGATGTGGAAGAATTGGTGGAAGAGAAAATTGATGAGAACAAATTTCGTTTTTCTGCCAAAACAGAAATAGATTACATTAATGAAAAATATAAATTAACCCTTCCCGAATCTGAAGAATATGAGACACTTGGAGGTTTGGTAATTTATCAACATGAAAGTATTCCTGAGAAAGATGAAGTCATCAATTTTGATAAATTCTCTATAAAAATAGAAGAAGTAAGTGATAATAAAATTGAGATAATTACTCTCGAAGTTTTGTAACTTTTTTCTTGGTTTTTTGCATTAAATATTGTGCCTATGAATTCTAGTTATAGGTTGACTTCCCATTAAAAAATTAATTAATAAAATTCTTCTTTTTTATTTCAACCAACAATCGTATATTCGCAACCCAAATATTTTTTATAAAATGGCAGTAATAGGAAAAATTAGAGAGAAATCAGGTTTGCTACTTATCATCATTGGGGTAGCAATGTTGGCTTTTATCCTTGGAGATTTATTTAGATCAGGTCAAACATTTTTTGGAGACCCTAACAGTATTGGAGAAATAGGCGATGTTGAAATTTCAGGACAAGACTTCAATAATAAGTATGAAGAATCTATAGCGAGATGGGAGTCTCAAAATAGACAAGCAGCAAACGAACAAATTCGTGAATCAATTCGTGAACAAGTATGGAATGAAATAGTTCGTGACCATGTTTTGGGTAGCCAAATAGCAGAATTAGGAATTGCAGTGAGTCCTCAAGAGTTGTTTGATATGGTTCAAGGAAACGATCCTCATCCTCAAGTTAAGCAGGCTTTTACAAATCCTCAAACAGGTGAATTTAGTTCTGCACAGGTTTTACAATTCTTAAAAAGCTTAGAAACAATGCCGGTTGACAATAAAAACCAATGGTTATTGTTTGAGCAAGGAATCCAAAAAGAAAGAGTTGGTTCGAAGTATTTTAACTTGATTAAAAAAGGAATGTACGCTCCATCTGCTTTTGCTAAAAAAGCAATGATTGAGCAAAATGAAAAAAGAAACATCAAGTTTGTAGCTAAAAGATATTTTACTGTTCCGGATAGTTCTATTACTATTACAGATGAGGAAAAATTGGCTTATTATAACGAACACAAACACGAGTACAAACAAGAAGCTTCAAGAGAGATTGAATATGTGAGATATGATGTAGTCCCTTCTGAACAAGATATTGAAGAAACTAAAAAATGGGCTGAACAAACTTTCGAAGAGTTTAAAGCTTCAGTAAATGATTCAGCTTACGTGATGTTCAATTCGGATGTTCCTTTTGATGCAAGATATTACACTAGAGAAGATTTGGCAATGATACCTGATTCTTCATTTTTTGACGCTGAAGTAGGAACAATGGTTGGACCTTATGAAGAAGGAAATACATTTGTTATTGCAAAACTTACAGCTAATAAATTAGTTCCTGATTCAGTAAAAGCAAGACATATTTTGCTTAAAACTACTGGTCAACCAACGGATACTACTTTAGAGGCGAAATTAGATAGTGTTAAAAATATCGTATCAAAAGGAGGGGATTTTGCAGCAATAGCTAAAGAAATGTCTGAAGATGTTGGTTCTGCTATTGAAGGTGGAGACTTAGGTTGGTTCAGAGAAGGACAAATGGTTCCTCAATTTAATGATGCTTGTTTCAATGGGAAGAAAGGAGAATTAACGATAGTTCAAACTCAATATGGTTACCATTTAATTCAAATTTTAGATCAAGGACCATTAGTTAAAAAGGTGCAGGCTGGAATAATTGTGAGAAATATTGAGCCAAGCAATGAGACTTTTGATGCTGTATTTGCAAAAGCAAGTGCATTTTATTCAGAGAACAATACGTCATCTAATTTTACTAAAGCTACAGAAAGTGGTGAGATAATTAAAAGAGTAGCTGAGGTTAAAGTAAATGATAAAGCCATTGCCGGATTAGAATCACCAAGAGAATTAATTCGTTGGGCATTTAATAATGAAAAAGGTTCCGTTTCTGCTCCATTTCAATTTGACAATACATTTATTGTAGCTCATTTGGCAGAAGTTAAAGAAGATGGAATTGCACCAATGGAACAAGTGGAAATACAAGTAGAATTGGGTGCTAAAAAAGCTAAAAAGGCTAAAATGTTCATCGAAGAGATGTCAGGTAAATCGAACTTAGAGGAAATTGCATCTACAATTGGTGGAAATATAGAATCGGCTAAAGATGTCAACTTTGCGAATTATTCAGTTCCTGGAATGGGTCAAGAACCTCGTATCATTGGAATGATACCTACTTTACAAAAAGGACAAATGAGTATTCCATTAGAAGGACAAACAGGTGTTTTTGTAATTATGGTTGAAGATGTTGTAGCAGCTGATGCTAATGCAGATTATAGTGCTAATAAAGTACAAATGACACAAATGCTAAGTAATAATACTAATAGAGCAATGGATGCTTTAAAAGAGAAGTTTGGTATTAAAGATAACAGATATAAATTCTATTAATAGGAGTAATAAAATAAAAAAGCCGTTTATTAAAACGGCTTTTTTTATGCATTAAACTATCATTTCGGGAACTATATCCGGAATAATTAAATCTCCTTCTGTTGCTGCTTTTATTTCTTCTACACTCACTCCAGGAGCTCTTTCAACTAAATGAAAAGCATTGTCTTTAATATCTAAAACTGCTAAGTTGGTAACCACTTTAGTTACACAACCTACACCTGTTAGAGGTAAAGTACAATTTTTTAAAATTTTACTTTCCCCTTTTTTATTGGTGTGCATCATAGCAACAATTATATTCTTAGCAGAAGCTACTAAATCCATTGCTCCACCCATTCCTTTTACCATCATTCCTGGAATTTTCCAGTTAGCAATATCTCCATTTTGAGCTACTTCCATAGCACCTAATACAGTTAACTGAACGTGTTGTCCTCTAATCATAGCAAAACTGGTTGCAGAATCAAATATAGAAGCACCAGGCATTAAGGTTACAGTTTGTTTACCTGCATTAATTAAATCGGCATCTTCATCACCTTCAAAAGGAAATGGTCCCATTCCTAATATGCCATTTTCTGATTGAAATTCAACAGTAATCCCATCAGGAATATAGTTGGCAACTAAGGTTGGAATACCAATACCTAAATTTACATACCAACCATCTTTTAATTCTTGTGCAATTCTTTTTGCTATACCGTTTTTATCTAAAGCCATAATTTATCCTTTTTGTCTAACAGTTCTTTGTTCAATTCGTTTTTCATAGTTACTTCCTTGGAAAATTCTTTGGACAAATATTCCTGGTGTATGAATAAAATTAGGGTCTAATTCTCCTTCTGGAACTAGTTCTTCCACTTCAGCAATGGTAATTTTTCCTGCCATTGCCATCATTGGATTAAAATTACGAGCTGTAGCTTTATAAATCAAATTTCCGGCAGTATCTCCTTTCCACGCCTTTACAATTGCAAAATCGGCATGTAATGCAGATTCTAAAATATGAGGTTTACCATCAAAAATTCGAACTTCTTTTCCTTCTGCAATTTCAGTACCATAACCTGCTGGAGTAAAAAATGCTGGAATACCGGCACCACCGGCTCTACATCTTTCTGCTAATGAACCTTGAGGAATTAAATCAACTTCCAATTCTCCACTCAACATTTGGCGTTCAAATTCATCGTTTTCGCCGACATAGGAAGAAATCATTTTTTTTATTTGTTTTTGCTGAAGTAATAATCCCAAGCCAAAATCATCAACACCTGCATTATTTGAAATACAGGTTAATCCTTTAACTTGCATTTTTACTAATTCAGTAATACAATTTTCAGGAATACCACACAATCCAAAACCTCCAAGCATTAAAGTCATATTGTCTTTAATATCTTTGGTCGCCTCCTGAGCATTTGCTACAACTTTGTTAATACTCATATTTTTAAATTTTAATAAGGAACATCATTGAATCCATTATTCATAGAATTCCCTAATTTATATTTTACACAATCTAATTCTATAGTAAGTGGTTTTTCAGGTCTTTCAAAATCTCCAGAGGAAATTTTGATGCTTGAATCTGCATGTACTTTTTGCATATAATAACCCCAAATTGGCAAAGCAGTATTAGCTCCTTGACCCATATCAGTCGTGGCAAAACGAATACTTCTGTCTTCTGCACCTACCCATACACCTGTAACTAAGTCGGGAGTTATTCCCATAAACCAACCATCTGAGTTGTTCTGTGTTGTCCCAGTTTTACCTGCAATTGGGTAACGATGCCCAACATACGGTCTTGATTCAGATATACTTCCTCGTAATCTCATACCCGTACCGCTTGTATATCTCGGATTTTTCATTAAATCTCCCATGCATTTATTGTATTCTCCATCTACTACTCCTTTCATCAAATCAAGCATAACATAAGCAGTTTCTTCACTCATGGCTTCATTGGTTTTTGGTTTGAAATCTACAATAACGTTTCCATGCTTATCTTCGATTCGCGTAAACATACTTGGTTCTATCCATACTCCTTTATTAGCCATGGTGGCATTTGCACCTACCATTTCATAAACGCTTAAATCTGCTACTCCCAAACAAAGAGAAGGCACAGGTTCTAATGGACTTGTAATTCCCATTGCTCGTGCCTGATTTACAACAGCTTGTGGGCCAAATTGTTTCATAATCCATGCTGTAATAGTGTTCATAGAGTTGGCTAATGCATATTTCAAAGAAACATCACAGCCATATAGTCCATCAGAGTTTTTAGGTGACCAGTCTTTTAATAAACCAAATTCTCCTTTATGAAAAGTGTATTTGGTATTGGTTACTTCATAACAAGGTGAATAACCATTTTGAATGGCAGTTGAATAAACAAATGGTTTAAATGTAGAACCAACTTGTCGACGAGATAGTTTAACATGGTCGTAGGCAAAATTCTTATAGTCAGTACCACCAACCCAAGCTTTGATATAACCCGTGTGTGGATCAACAGACATTAAGCCCGTTTGTAAAAAGCTTTTGTAATACCTTATGGAATCGTTTGGAGAAAATACTGTATCAATATCTCCTTGATAAGCAAAGACCTTCATTTTTTGAGGGGTATCGAAAATGATATTGATAGAATCTTTAGGAACTACTCTGGTTTTATGTCCACAATCTTCAGCAGAACAAACAAAATATCCACTCTTTTTTTGTATCACATTTCCTCTCCTACCACAATTAGCACATTCTTTACCAGCTAAAATTCGATAACGAGCAGTTCTTTTTCTGGCAGTTTCCATTATTTGTTCGTATTGTGTTTTAGATATTTTGTTATCGAAAGGGTATTTGCTTACTCTGTATTTTTTTAGATGAT
>JACJZA010000033.1 GCA_020635825.1 Flavobacteriales bacterium | reverse complement strand
TAAGCTTGAAATTGTCCCATCACCTGCAGAGATAAAATTCGTAAATAAAATATCTTCATCAAAATGTTTTTTAAGTTCCCCTAAAATGTTAAACTCTTCGCTTTGATATTTTAAAATAGGCATTCCAAAACTTTCAATCATTAAAACTACAACATTATACTCTTCATGTTCAAGCTTTGGTGTTTGATATGTAATATTTTCAAGTAAATTCTCTTTATTGATTGTTTGTAAATTTTTATGAATTTTAAATGCCTCTTCAATATTTTTATGAAATCCTGTCTCTTTAATTAAATCATATGAACGTGCTAAATACTCTTTTCTGTATCCATACGCACTTGCAAATGCTCGAAAACCATTTTGAGAGATTTTATTGATGTAATCATTGGTTGAAACATTTGGAATCATTTTTCCCAAAGGATACATTCCTAGTGTCCCTCGAATAGCTAAAAAATTCAATACTATAAAAAGTAAAAAGATTACTCCAGAGATTTTAATTCCTAAAAAAGAATAAATATCTTTTCCTTTTTGAATAAAAATTTTTCTAAGAATAACAAACAATCCAATAACATAAAGAAAAAAGAATCCTAAAATTAATACAACGTGATAATTTTGCCAAAAAGTTTCCATTAATGCGTGAGTATCATCATCAAAAAGACCAAAGAACAATACATTGATATGATCTTTAAAATAAGAGTAAAATCCAAAATCTGCACATAAAAAAAGTGTAACAGCTACATAGCAAATAAATATATAATAAAGCAATAAAGAGTTAAACCATTTAAGTAAAAACTCTTTTTTTAGATAGTACAAAGCAATCAACAATAACGTAGGTAATACTTGAATATACCCAATTACAGTCAAATCAATTCTAAATCCTAAAAAAAATGCATGTAAGATATCGAAATAGTATCCTTCTAAAGTTTCTAACTCCATATAGTAGACAAAAAATACTGCTCTAAATATACTCATAATTCCTAAAAAAAGAAGATGGGCATAAAGCATCTTTTTAAATATCGTTAATGTTGATGACATTATTTGTGCATTCATACTGTTTCCTAAAGTTTTTTAAGAATAATAAAAAGTTTAAAAAAACCCTTTACATCTCTTCCTAAAAAAGAGTTAATCAATTTTATTTGACTTAAATAAATTAAAAAAGAGATTTTATTGGCAAGTTTTTTTAAAGATTGTTTGAGCTCTTTTTTATTGGTTAATTCAATGTACTTTTCAATGATATAATTGTAATCCAAATCAAAAGAAGCTCGTGTTTTTGTCAAAGAGAGTAAAAAAAGTAAAACATCTCTGAACTGTAAAACTTCCAAAGGGATATTTGTAAAACTATCTTCTAAATCAATGGCATAAATAACACCCTCTTTATACGTGAAATTTCTGGCTTGTGCCCCACCATGAAAAAGTCCATTATTATGTATTAAAGCCAATTGAACGATAAGTAAATTTAAATAGTAATACATTTTTTCTTGTGTTATATCTCTTTTTCGGATATAAGAATTCACATTCTTACCACAATCTTCCAAAATAAAAAATTCATCATTTTTAAATAATACTTTGGGAGAAAGAATTCCTTTTTCTCGGAACAAATCAAGCTTAGCCGTTTCAAAAGCAATCGTTTCTTTACCCGTTTTTGTTTCAACGGGAATCAGCACTTCAAAGGGGAAAACTTTATAATAAAACTTATGTAAAGCAGAAGAAAAAGTGCCTCGTGCTTTTTTCACCCACACTTTTTTATTTTGATATTCAAGACTAAAAATATCAGATTTAGCTTTCCGCAATTCCTCTTTTGCTTTTGTTTCTAAACTTTTCATAATAAAACTAAAATCCAGCAAACTGCATGTAAACCAATAGAAAACATCACAGCAGTTGAGCCAATATCTTTGGCACTTTTTGCTAAAGGATGTTTTTCTTTTGTTACTAAATCAACTACGTTTTCAATTGCCGAATTAATCAATTCCACAATTAACACTAAAATACCACTGATAAGTAAAATCAGTTTCATCATCAGGGATACATCAATATAAACAATACCTGCAATAATAAAAATAGCACAAAACAACTCCAATCGAAAAGAGTTTTCTGTTTTTAAAACATGAATCAATCCTGCCAAAGCATATTTGGTATTATTAAAGAGATGATATTTGGGTTTATTATTCATGAAGAGGACTTCTTTTATATAAATTTTTATAGTATTTTTTCCAACGTTTATGTTGCCAAAACCAAAACTGTGGCTTTTCAATTATTTGTTGCTCGATTATATTGGCTTGCAGTTGTGTTAATTCTTTAATTTTATCTTCAGTTTTAAACTCAATTGATGTTACATCCAATGCATCATAAACTTTAATCGTATAATCTCTAAAATTGTTGCAAACTGCAAAAACAGGGATAATGACTGCATCAAATTTTAAAGCCAATCTGGCTGTTGCATCTGTTGCCATAACCTTTTTATTAAAAAACTCAATTTCAATTCCATTTTTCATATGTTGATCAATGGCAACTGCAACAAAATAATCTTTTTTAAATGCACTTAGCATCCCTTTTGCTGCTACTTTTTTCTCTAACATAATGATATTGTTTCGATCCCTTGCTTTTT
The DNA here is from genome assembly GCA_020635825.1 of Flavobacteriales bacterium. GTDB lineage: Bacteria > Bacteroidota > Bacteroidia > Flavobacteriales_E > Vicingaceae > Vicingus. Next base: position 13,667 of record JACJZA010000033.1, on the reverse strand, counting down.
CATACATATCATTGATGTAAGGGTTGTCCATTTTTCTATTAACAACAGCTAAAGTTCCATATTTTAAAGCAATATAAGGAATAGCTAATTCCCATCCTCCATAATGCGCTGTAACAAATATGATTTTACGTCTGTTTTTTAAAGCATTTAAAATCACTTCTTCATTTTCAAGTTTTGCTTTATTTAATAACTCTTCTTTCGAGATTGATTGATTTTCCACAAATTCATACATATTATAAAATAAAGATAAATAAGAGTCATAAATGATTTTATTTTTTTCTTCGTTTGAAAGCTTATCCCCATAGACCAAATCTAAATTAATCTTTGCAATATGAATATGTTCTTGATTAAATCTATATGCAAGTTTAGCAATAAGAACTAAAATATTTTTTGTAATAAAACGAGGCATTACTAAAAAAATAAATTGAAAAATTCGATAAAGAAAATATCGGAAATAATCTTTAATTTTTCGTTTCATATAAAAGCCCTTGTGCTAACTCTATAATTTTTTGTTCATCGATTTTATTAATAGATAAATCATTTTTATCGATTTTAAAAGGATTGACTTTACTTTGGGATTCAATAATTAAATTAATAGGAGTCTCATATGTATTTCGTCGTCCTGGAGTGTTTCCAAAAATCGTAATAGAAGGAATATTCAATGCCCAAGCAGCATGAGTAGGACCTGTATCATTCCCTATAATTAAATCCATTTTACAAATAAGTGCCTTTAAATCATTTAAATCTAACTTTGGTAATACTCTGGCTTTTGAATGAGATGCGATATAAGTTGCTATTGTTCGTTCAAATTCATTACCCCAAACAATCAAAGCATTTTCATCTAAGGCATTAATAATTTTGATAAATTTATCTTTGGAATACATTTTACTGATCCAACTAGCCCCTATGACAAACACAATATTCTTTTTATTATTTTGTAAATACTCATCGATCATTAAATTTTCATTCTTAAAAAATAAAAAAGGCTCTTTTTTATCTATTTCTTCTTGGGTAATTTCAAATCCCAAAGGAGCTGATAAAACCTTTGCATTTCTCATAATGGCATTTTTATCATAAGCAATGTCAACTTTAATTTTATAAAAAAAACTGGCAAATTGCTCTCGAATAGAATTTTTACTAAACCCTGCAATATTTTTACCCAAGAGTTTAGCCACCAGTGCTGATTTTACCAATCCTTGTGCGTCAATGATTAAGTCATAACTGTTTTTTGCATACTCTTTAATAGCTGTAACTTGAGAAAATATTTCACTCTTTTTATTTTTAATACTTTTTAAATTAACCGTATAAATATGATTAATATGAGGATTGTTTTCTAATATTTCACGAAAAGCACTCTCTACAAACCAATCAATAATTAAATGGGGATACTCTTTTTTAATAAATTGCAAAGCTATCATGGCATGAATAATATCACCCATTGCTGAAAGTTTTACTATGGCAATTTTTTGAATATTGTGTTTGTTCATAATCTCTTTTATATTAAAATAGTTGTAGTTCTAAATTGCTTGGCAATTCTATTTTATCTAAGGTAGATTGTACCAAATAAGAGATTTCATCTGCTTTAATTATAAGTGTGTTATTTTTTAAAATGTATTCATATTTAAGCCGTGAATAGTCTTGATTTAAACAAAGATTTAAACTGATCATAAAACTCAGCCACTGTAACTCTTCTAAAGTAGGCAATAAAGCTTCATATTCTACTATATCTTTATGTTTAGGCAAGGTTTTTTTTGAGAATTTAATGATATGTGCCACTGTTACTCGAGAAGAGTGTAAAAACTCATAGTTTAAACCATTTAAAATAAAATCAAACGTATTGTCATTGGATTTATAAAAGTTTAGTGTACTTCCAATGGAGTGTAATTTTGACGCAATAATTAAAAAGATTCTATTTTTTGAACTTAATTGATGTAAAGGTTTTAAAGCATCAAAAATTTTTCCCGCATTGTTTCCAAAATAGGCTGTTTGTTTGCTATCAAGCTCAAAACGATCCAACAAGCTTTTCACGCTGGGATTAAAATTGGCAGGAAAACGGTAGTTTGAGGTTCGTAAAATATCAGTTAAATAGACTCCTTCTCGAACTCCTACTCCAGAAGTAATCACTTTTTGAATATCCAAAGTTTCCAAAATCGTATCAAAAATAAATGTTCCTTCACAAATGGTATCAAAACGATCTTTTTTAATACCTAACTCTTTTAAATCATCCGTATGCTTAGCATAAATAATTTGTTCAAATAGACTCTTTTGCTCCTCATAGTTATAAGTAAAGCCATGAATCACATCCAAAGGATATTTCTCTTTTTGCATAATAGCTTTACCCAAAGCTCTCACGGTTCCACCAATACCTACTGCAACAAAAGGTATCTCAAGATTTAATGCTTTGATTTCTTGAAGTTGTTTTAAAATATATTCTTTAGCTTCTTTAATATGATTCTTACTAAAATAAAGCTCTTTGATACGAACCGTACCAATATTTAAAGAGATACTCTTTTGGATTTTTCCATTTTTAATAAATGAAAATTCTGTTGATCCACCACCTATATCAATGGTTACAAACTCATTTTGGTGCAATAAATTAACCGCAGCAACGCCTCCATAAAAAGCCTCTTTTTCACCATCAATAACTTTGATATTTAGGTTTAAATCACTTTTAACACGATTTAAAAAAGTTTTAGCATTTGGAGCATCTCTTAATGCAGAGGTTGCGACACAGATTATTTTTCGAGATTTCAAAGAGTGAGCTATTTTTAAAAAAGATTTGAGTGAATTAAAGGCTCTGTTTAAAGGTATTTCTTGAAGATTTCCGCCATTTTCATAGCACCCTTCAGAGATTTTTACTCGACTTTTGGTCTCGTTAAGTAAGTGAAAAGCAAAACGGCTACTCTTTTGAAATACAACCATTCGCATTGAGTTAGACCCAATGTCGATGATAGTTGTAATTTTAGCCATATATTACAGCTCTTCTTCTTGAAGTTGTTCAAATTTAAATTTTAACTCTTCCATTGTTTCTTGATTGTCTGGATCAATAATAATACAATCAACAGGACAGACTTCAACACAAGCAGGCTCTTCATAATGCCCTACACACTCAGTACATCTGTCAGAATCAATAATATAAATTGGATCCCCTTCTTCAATCGCCATATTAGGACACTCATCTCTACAAGCATCACACGCAATACATTCATCCGTAATTATTAAAGACATATTTAGTTCCTAAGATAAAAATTATTCATTGGATTTATAACCTATTGTTGATTAATTATTCTTTAATTATTCTAAATTTGGAAATATTTTTAAAAAGAGTCATAAACGTAAGAAAAAATCAAGTAGACTCAATGAGCAAAAATTGCTCATTGAGTTTTTATTCTTCTAAGTTTTTAATAATTTCTTTTGCCGCATCACGTCCGTCTGCTGCAGCAGTTACTGCTAAGTGGGCTCCTCTTTGGCAATCTCCACCTGCATAAATTTTAGGGTTTGAAGTCTTAAAATTATTGGTAATAATTCCACCCCAAGAATTAGTTTGAATATTAGAATCATTTAAAAAAGATGGTACTTCTGGAGAAAATCCTAAAGCTAAAATCACAACATCAGCCTCTTCAACAAAATTACTGTTTTCTAAAATCTCAACTTTTTGTCGCCCATTAGTATCAGGTTCACTCATTACTGTTTCAAGTAACTCAACGCCTACTACTTTTCCGTTTTCAACTTTAATTTCATTTGGGCTAACATTGAACATAAATTCAACACCCTCTTCTTTAGAGTTAATCACCTCTTTTTTGCTTCCAGGCATATTGGCTTCATCTCGTCTATAAAGACATTTTACACTTATTGCCCCTTCTCGCACAGAACTTCTAACACAGTCCATAGCAGTATCTCCACCACCAATGACTAAAACTGTTTTATCTTTTACATCAATAAAATTAGGTGTTTGCAACCCAAAATTTCTTTTTTGAATTTCGGTTAAAAAGTCGATGGCTAAATGTACATCTTTCGCCTCTTCACCCTTAATTTTTGCATAGTTACTTTTTGTAGCACCAATACCTAAATAAATGGCATCAAACTCATTTTCTAACTCTTTAAATGATTTATCTTTTCCAATTTCACAATTTAAATGAAGAGTTAATCCTGCCTCTTTTAACCAATTCATTCGTCTATCAACGGCTGTTTTATCCAATTTAAATCCTGGAATACCATAGGTTAAAAGTCCACCTGCTCGATCAGATCTTTCAAACATTTCAACTGCAATTCCATTTCTTAAAAGAAATGTTGCTGCTGAAATTCCAGAAGGTCCCGAACCAATAACTGCCACTTTTTTCTTTGAAGTAACTCCAGGAAAGTTGGGTTTCATTCCAGCAGCAAATGCTTTTTCATTGATATGTGCTTCAACAGCACCAATAGCAACTGCTCCATGCCCTGTATTTAAAGAACATGCCCCCTCACACAATACATCATGTGGGCAAATTTTTCCTAAAATTTCAGGAAATGGAGATGGCTCATTTGAAAGTAAAAAAGCTAACTCTAAATTGTCTTCTGCTCGTTGTTTAAGCCAAGCAGGAATAAAATTGTGTAAAGGACACTTTGAGTGGCAATATGGATCTCCACATTGCATACATCTCTCCGCTTGTTCTTTACTTTTATTTCTTCCAAAAACTTCGTATACTTCATCGTAATCTTTTAACCGCTCTAATACATTTCTCTTATTAGGAGTTGCTCTGTCTATGTTTATAAAGTTTAACATTTTAATCTCCCTGCTCTGGATTAAGAGGTAATACTGTCATATTTTTAGGTTTTACCATCCAGAAGTTTCTAATTTCTGATCTATAATTCTCTAGTATTTGTACGGCTTTTTCGCTTTCTGTTTCATTAACATAATCAATTAATAATCGTTTTAAGAAAAGTCTTTCTCTTTCCGTATCATCGGTATCAATTCGCACAGCTTCGATCAGCTCTTGGTTCATTTTATCCACAAAAATTTTATCTTCATCATAAACAAACGCTAAACCACCTGTCATACCTGCACCAAAGTTAACACCCGTTTTACCTAAAATGGCAACAATACCACCTGTCATATACTCACACGCGTTATCTCCTGTTCCTTCAACTACTGCAGTTGCCCCTGAATTTCTTACAGCAAATCGCTCCCCTACTGCTGCTCGAACATAGAGTTTTCCGCCCGTAGCTCCATATAAACAGGTATTTCCTGCTCCACCAAATTTTTCACCTTGGTGCATTGGATTAATAATGATTTTACCGCCATTCATTCCTTTACCTACATAATCGTTTCCTGAACCATTGAGGTATAAATTCATTCCTTTTGATAAAAATGCACCAAAAGATTGTCCTGCAATTCCTTTAAGATTAAACGTTATGGAGTTATCAGGTAATCCTTTATCCCCATAATATTTTGCAATTTCACCTGAAATACGCGTTCCAAAACTTCGGTTCACATTTTTGATGGTTTCATTAACTTTAATAGGACTATTAGGTTTTTCAATCGTTCTATGCACTTTTTTGAGCAAAGTTGTTTCAAATTTATTGTCATCGAAAGGAACATTGCTCTCTTTTTGGCATGTATCAATACCATTAATTCGTCGCAATACATTGCTAAAATCAAATTTATGTGCAAACTCATCATCAATTACTTTTAGTAAATCACTTCGCCCAATAATATCCTCTATTCGTCGATATCCTAAAGATGCCAAGATTTCTCGTACATCTTGTGCTAAAAAGTCAAAGTACGAAATCAGTCTCTCTACAGTACCCGTAAAATGTTCTCGTAAAAATTCATCTTGTGTTGCCACACCCACTGAACACTTATTGGTATGACAAATTCTTAAAATTTTACAACCAAGAAGGGTTAATGCAGCTGTTCCAAACGCATATGACTCAGCTCCTAACATCGCCGCTTTAATAACATCTAAACCTGTTTTTAATCCCCCATCCGTTTGAACATGGACAAACTCTCGTAAATGGTTTGCTTTTAAGGCATTGTGTGCTTCTGAAAGCCCTAGTTCCCAAGGATTTCCTGTGTGTTTAATAGAGGTTAAAGGAGCTGCCCCTGTTCCACCATCACTTCCTGAAATAACAATTCTATCGGCATACGCTTTTGCCACACCAGCAGCAATGGTTCCAACACCAATAGTTGAAACCAATTTAACCGTGATTTTTGCTTCAGGATTGATTTGTTTTAAGTCAAAAATCAATTGTGCTAAATCTTCAATCGAATAAATATCATGGTGTGGAGGAGGTGAAATTAGAGTAACCCCTGGTACAGTATGTCGTAAAGTTGCAATAAGTGGTGTAACTTTATGACCAGGAAGTTGTCCACCTTCACCTGGTTTTGCTCCTTGTGCTACTTTAATTTGAATCTCAGTAGCACTTCTTAAATATTCAGGAGTAACTCCAAATCGTCCAGAAGCCACTTGTTTGATTTTCGAGTTTTTAATCGTACCGTATCGTTTAGAGTCTTCTCCCCCTTCACCTGAGTTACTCATACCGCCAATCGTATTCATAGCAATTGCCATAGCTTCATGAGCTTCAGGAGAGATTGAACCACATGACATCGCAGCAGTTGCAAAACGTTTAAAAATCGCCTCTTTATCTTCTACTTCATTGATATCAATTGCTTCTTTATCAGAATTAAAGGCAAAGAAATCTCGGATAAATTTCTTATCTCGATTTTCAATTAAATTTTTCAATTCAGCAAAATCTGTAATATCTTCTTTGTCTACAGCTTGTTTGTTATGCATTGCTCGTGTAATAGCTGGACCATAATCGTGATATTCACCACCATCAATATATTTATAAAATCCACCCATATTTAATGGAAACACATGTTTTTTATCAAAGAAGGCATTAAAATGTGCTTTTTCAATTCGTTTTTCAATGTCTTCATAGCTTAACCCACTTAAATCGCTGTGAGCCCCTTTAAAACAATCTTCAACAATATCATCATGTAATCCCAAGATATCAAACAATGCAGAGTTTCTATACGATGCAATGGTTGCAATACCCATTTTTGACATAATTTTTAAAAGACCTGCATTGAGTGCTTTTTGCGTATTTTTTAACACACGTTGCATCTCAAATTTAGAAATCTCTTTTCGTTTATATAATGCCACTGTTGAAGCATACATCATATAAGGATACATCGCTGTACATCCAAATCCAATTAATACAGCAGCCATATGAGGATCATACACTTCTCCTGTAACACAAACAAGTGAAGCATTGTGTCTTACCCCTGCTTTTAAAAGTGCTTGATTAACATGCCCTACTGCCATTGCCATGGGAATAAGCTTACATTTTTCATTGATCGTTCTATCATCTAAAATCACAATCGTAATATCATCTTTACTCACTGCTTCAATAACACTGTTTGACAGTTTTTGTAAGGACTCTTTTAAATTAGAAGTAAATGTCGTAGAGAATGTTCTGTTTCGATAATACTTTTCAAATCGTGGATTTCTTTCATCACCAAATGATTTTAATACTTCAAATTTTTCTTGCATTAAAATGGGGCTAGATGATTTTAATCGTCTTGCATACTCTGGTTTTTCGTCCAAAATATTATGTACTTGTCCAAATCCTGTCTCTAAAGACATCACCAATTTTTCTCTGTATGGGTCAATTGGAGGGTTTGTAACTTGTGCAAATTTTTGTCTAAAAAAATCTGTAAAGTTTCTATTAACGGTTGAAAATGCCGCTAAAGGAGTGTCATCTCCCATTGAACCAACGGGTTCTTTCCCATCTTTTGCCATAGGTTCAATGACTTGATCAATGACTTCATAAGTGATATTAAACAGTTTTTGCTTTTTCTCTAACTCATCAATATTATACTCTTTTGTATTCATAAATGATTCATCGATAAACTCTTGAAGATATTGCATATCTTTATTTAACCACTCAGTATATTTTTGAGCCGATTTTAAATAGTTATTGATATCTTCTTCTTTTAACACTTGACCATGTTTTAAATCCAATCCAATCATTTGTCCTGATTGTAATCGACCTCTTTCAATAATATCTTCTTCATTTAAATCCAATGTTCCGTACTCAGAAGTAATATACAATTTATCTTGTTTGGTTATGACATATTTTGATGGTCTTAAACCGTTTCTGTCAATTAAACATCCAATGTGTCTTCCATCGGTTAATGAAACAGCCGCTGGTCCATCCCAAGCTTCCATTGCAGTTGATGTATACTCATAAAATGCTCTTAAATCAGAATCCATATGCGGTGCATTTTGCCAAGGAGCAGGGATAAGTCCACGAGCAGCTTTAAAGAAATCAACCCCGTTTACAATCATAAATTCAAATAAATTATCTAAAGAAGCCGAATCAGAAACATTCTCTTGTAATATAGGTAGCAATCGTTCTAACTCTTTTTGTGTAAAGACTTCTGATTGAAGTTGTTCTGATTTAACTTTAACATTAAATCGATTGGCATCAATTGAATTAATTTCACCATTATGGGCAATAGTTCTAAAGGGTTGTGCTAATTTCCATTGAGGTAATGTATTGGTTGAAAATCGTTGATGAAATAAAGCAAACGAAATTTTAAAGTCTTCATCTCGTAAATCTTTATAAAAGTTTTTAATATGCGTCGGCATAATTAAACCTTTATATGAAATCACTTTTGATGAAAATGAAGGAATATAAAAATCTTTCTGCTCAATTAGCTTATGTTCACACTCTTTTCGTGTTAAATATAACATTGCATCAAATCGTTTTGACGACATTAAGGCATTAGGTATCACAAAAACTTGAGTAATCATTGGTAAACTCTCTAAAGCTTGTGTCCCTAACGCTTCTGTTTCAACAGGAACTTCTCTGGTTAAAACGACTTTTAAATCATTTTTTTCACAGAATTTTCTAAATATTTTTATCTCATCGACTTCTTTTGCAAAAATCATCGCAACCGCATATTTTTTAGGTAAATCAATACCATTTTCATGGGCTACTTTTCTCATAAAAAAGTCAGGCATTGATAAAAGTAAACCACTCCCATCACCTGTTTTTCCATCTGCAGCAACGGCACCTCTATGCATCATTCTCTCTAATGAAGTTATTGCATCTTCTAAGTTTGAATGACAAGGTTTATTCTTAAGATGTGCGACTAAGCCAAAGCCACAGTTATCTTTGAAAGAAGTTAATAAATCTAAATTACAACCCATCATTTTCCTTTTTATAATTTGTTGACTAGGTCAAAAAGTAGCAGATAGTATCTAATTTTTGATTAAATATTGGTTAAAAGAAATATATGATGTTGTATATATTCTATTCAATTATAATGTTTAATAAAAATTGGTACCCTTTTTTTTATTGACCATTTTGAAACACACTTTTCAAAATTGTCAATAAATTTCAAAAATTTATTTTTTATACATAATTGCTACATAACTTTCCATTATAATTTTTTAAATCCAAAAAAAATTCAAAGGAGAAAATATGAAAAAATTAGTACTAGGAGCTGTTGCAGCAGCGATGTTAGCCTCATCAAGTTGGGCTGCAGAATTTACATTAAAGTTTTCACACGTTGTAAGTGACAATACACCAAAAGGTCAAGCTGCAAGATATTTTGAAACACGACTTGAAGAGTTATCTAAAGGAAGAATTGATGTACAAGTCTATCCATCTTCACAATTATATAACGATGATACAGTTTTAAAAGCACTTAAGTTAGATACTGTTCAAATAGGAGCACCAAGTTTCTCTAAATTTGGAAAAATTATTCCTCAATTAGCTCTTTTTGACTTACCATTTTTATTTAGAGATGTTGACCATTTACATAAAGTACAAGATGGTATTGTAGGAGAAAAACTAAAAGCATTGGTTGAGAAAAAAGGATTTATTGCTCTTGATTACTGGGATGCAGGATTTAAACATTTTTCAAGCTCTAAAAAAGCCATTATTAACCCAGAAGATGCTCAAGGTCAAAAATTTAGAATTATGAGTTCTAAAGTATTAGAAGAGCAAATCAAAGCAGTGGGTGGAAATCCACAAGTTATGGCATTCTCAGAAGTTTATTCTGGTTTACAACAAGGTGTAATTGATGCAGCTGAAAACCCAATTTCAAACATCTACACTAAAAAATTCCACGAAGTGCAAAGTCATTTAACGCTTTCTGATCATGGTTACTTAGGTTACTTAGTTGTAATGAGTCCTAAATTTTGGAAAAAATTACCACAAGATTTAAAAGACAATGTATTACAAGCAATGAAAGAAGCAACTGCAAAAGAGAGACAATGGTCTCAAGAGTTAGATGTTGAGCAATTAAACTTAATTAAAGAGTATGCAAAAACAACTGGAAAATTAGAGATTCACACTCTAACAGAAGCGCAAAAAGATGCTTGGAGAAAAAAAGTTGAAGTGATTTACCCAATGTTTTATGACAAAGATGTTGTAGGTGAAGACTTAATTAAAGAAACTATTAATACCAAATAACGAGAAGTCCATGTTTTCATTTTTAAATAAATTCGTAGGTTTTATCAATCAGTCTATTGCTGTACTTGGTATTACTGCAGGAGTTGCCCTCTCATTTGTTAATGTTGTTGCTCGATATGTTTTTGACGCTTCATTAACATGGGCAACTGAACTGACTATATTTTTATTTGTGTGGAGTGCCTTTTTTGGAGCAGCGTATTGCTTCAAAAAAGATGCACACATTGCTATTGATATAGTTTTAGAACTTGTGCCATCACAAATCGCAAAAATTATGCTTTTAATTTCTCATGTCATTACATTAATATTTTTATCAGCTATTTCATATTTTGGATACCAATACTTACAACTTGTTATAGAACTTGAAGAGATGTCAATTGATTTAGGGATTCCAATGTGGATTCCGTATTTAGTTATTCCTATTGCTTTTTTTCTTGCAGCTTATCGTGTGGCAGAAAAAATTGTACATATTATTAAAACACCCCATAACGAAGTATTAGGTGAAAGTGAAGTTGAAATGATTATTGCTAGTATGGGCGTTGCTGGTGAAAATAAATTTAAAAAATCTCCTGAGGAATTAGACGAAATGGTTAAAGAAACAAATAAAAAAACAGGAGGAATGTTATGAGTATAGCCGTTTTATTTGGTCTATTTTTATTCTTAGCAATCCTTGGAACTCCTATTGCAATTAGTTTAGGGGCAAGTACATTTATTACTCTTTTATTGTTTACAGATATTTCTCCTATTGAAGTATCAGCCATGATGTTTACCAAAATTGAGCACTACTCACTTATGGCGATTCCTATGTTTATTTTAGCAGGGAATCTTCTTAGTAAAGGAAGTGCAGCAAGCAGAATCATTGAATTTGCTAAATCAATTGTTGGACATTTACCTGGTGGTTTACCTATTTCAGCTATTTTTGCTTCAATTATTTTTGCTGCTGTTTCTGGAAGCTCTCCTGCTACGGTTGTTGCTATTGGTTCAATTATGTTTGGTGCTATTATGCAAGCAGGTTATCCTAAAAAGTATGCCGTTGGTACGATTGCTACAGCAGGAAGTTTAGGAATTTTAATTCCACCTTCAATTGTATTAATTGTTTATGGTGTAACAGCAGAAGTTTCTATTGGTAAACTTTTTATGGCGGGAGTTGTTCCTGGAATTATGCTAGGTATTATGATGATGGTTGTTACTTATGTTGGTGCTGTTCGGCTTGGATTTAAAAGAGAAGAGCCTCAACCTTTTAAAATAAGACTGAAAAAGATGAAAGATGCTTCTTGGGGTCTTATGACAATTGTAATTGTAATTGGTGGGATTTATGGGGGTATTTTTACTCCAACAGAAGCCGCAGCAGTTGCAGCTGTATGGGCATTTTTTATCTCAGTATTTATTTATAAAGACATTAAACTTAAAGATATTTTCAACGTTTCATTGGAATCTGCAAAAACAACGGCAATGATTATGTTTATTATTGCCAATGCAATGATTTTTGCACACTTCTTAACCATTGAAAATATTCCACAAATGATTACTCAATCATTGATTTCAGCCAATGTTGATAAGATTATGTTCTTATTATTAGTCAATATTATTTTAATTATTGCTGGTTCATTTATGGAACCAAGTGCGATTATTATGATTTTAGTACCATTACTTTTACCTGTTGCGGTTGCACTTGGAATTGACCCAATTCACTTTGGTATTATTATTACTATCAATATGGAGCTTGGAATGGTTTCCCCACCTGTAGGGCTCAACTTATTTGTAACATCTGGTTTAACTGGAATGAGTATCAAAGACGTAATTGTCGCAGCATTTCCATGGACAATGACTATTTTAGTCGGATTGTTACTCGTAACCTATATTCCTGAAATTGCATTATGGTTACCTAACTTAATGTATGGAAGCTAATTATTAGTAAATTGTGAGTGGTGAGCAGCAGTTTCACCTCTCACTTCTTACTTCTTACTTCTCACTTTTTTCAATTTTTTACAAAAAATATCTCAAACCGTGCGCCGTTGTTAATATTTTTAACTCGTAATTTGCCTTTCATATTCTTTTCTATAATAATTTTTGACATATAAAGCCCTATTCCTGTGCCATGAGCTTCATCTTTTGTTGTAAAATAAGGTTCAAATATTTTTGACTTGGGTCGAACTTTGATTCCTCCTGCATTGTCTTCAATAGTAAGCTTCACAACATTTTCATCTTCTAGTGCAAAGATATTGATTTGAGCATTTTCAATTTTTTCATGGATTAACACATCTTTGGCATTAGAAATAATATTTAAAATCACTTGTTCACATTCATTTAAAAAGGTATTCAGTTTAATATTACGATCAATATTAATATTGACAACAATATGATTCTCTTTTAATACACTGCTTAAAATATTCATCACACTTTGTACAGAATCATATAAACAAAAATACTCTTTCTCTTTTTTAGGCATAAAGAAATTTCTAAAATCATCAATAGTATGAGACATATACTCAATTAAAATATCTGCTTCGGTCACCTTTTTTTGCATAAATTCAGAATCTAATTTTCCCATAGAGTGTTTAAATTTAATTGCCATAAGTACCGAAGAGAGTTCGGATAAAGGCTGCCTCCATTGATGAGCAATATTTGAAATCATCTCACCTAAAGCAATAAATTTAGATTTTTGTACCAAAATTTGCTCTTTTTCTCTGTTTTTAGATAACTCTTCTTTGACTCGGCGTTCAAGATTTTTATTTAACTCAATTAAATCTTGCGATTTTTTTTGTACGGTTTGTTTGTATTCATTAAAAAACTCTTCAATTTTTTGACTCACCAAAATAGAAAAAGCAATTGCAACAGTTAAAAACCCTAAAAAGATAAAAATTGTTTGTGCTACACGCTTTTGTACCTTACTTTTCAAAAGAGCTTTTTTGTTTTCAATATCTTTTTCAATATCATCCAAATAAATCCCCATCGCAACAATCCAATTCCACTCTTCAAAATATTTAAAATAAGAGAGTTTTTGTTTAATTTGGGCATCATACGGCTTTTTATAGGCGTATTGAGTAAAAGATTCTCCTTTTTTTCGAATGTTTTCTAAAAACTCTTCTCGAAAACGCTTTCCATTTTCATCTTGATAATTTGTAGAGATGTATTGTCCCAGTAAATCAGGTCGATTAGGATTGACCAACATTACTGCAAATTTATCCCCACCTTGCATA
>JACJZA010000032.1 GCA_020635825.1 Flavobacteriales bacterium | reverse complement strand
CCTTTTAATACGGCAACATGGTCAAGCAACTGCTCTGCGGTAATTTTTGGGTAAACACCAAATTCTTGTGGCAAATAACCCAAAACTTTTCTAAGTTCGGTAGGGTTTTTAAAAACATCAATATCGTTTAACATTACAGAACCACTGTCAGCTTCTTGTAGTGTAGCTAAAGTTCTCATTAATGATGATTTTCCGGCTCCGTTAGGGCCAAGTAGTCCAAACATTCCGTTAGATATTTCAAGATTTACATTATCTAATGCTTTTACACCGTTAGGGTAAGTTTTGGTAAGGTTTTCAATTTTTAAAGTTGCCATATTTTATTTTTTTAATAATCAAATATAAAAAGTGACGAGCAAGTATTTCCAAAAGTTACATCAGTGGTTCATTGGTTTGTTAAACGGTTTATTTAACTTTGATTATCATGAACTTAGAATTGCTGAATAAGGAGGTAAATTACAAAACCAGTAGGAGTGGAGGTTCAGGCGGGCAGAATGTAAATAAGGTTTCTACCAAAGTAGATTTGTTTTTTGATGTTAATAACTCTGAGGTGTTTTCGGAAGAACAGAAACAAATCATTTTAGTGAAGTTGGTAAATAGAATTAGCAATGATGGAGTTTTACATTTACAATGCTATGAAACCAGAAGTCAATTAAAGAACAAAGAGTTAGTTTTTAAAAGATTGGTTGATTTAATTTCTAAAGCTTTAGTTCCTATAAAGAAACGAAAAGCCACTAAACCATCTAAATCAGCTATCAAAAAGAGATTAGATACTAAAAAGAAACAATCGGAGAAAAAACAAAATAGGAATTTTAAAATAGGAGATTGATTTCGATTTAAAAGTTTTCTAATAGTTAACTTTGCATCCATGAAATTAACATTTTATAAATATCAAGGAACAGGAAACGATTTTGTGATGATTGACAATCGGGAAGGTGTTTTTGATAAGAGCAATATTGAGCTTATTCAAAAAATGTGTGATAGAAAGTTTGGTATTGGCGCAGATGGACTGATTTTGATAGAAAACATGAATGACCTTGATTTTAATATGGTTTATTTTAATTCGGATGGAAGTCAGAGCTTTTGCGGAAATGGAAGTAGATGTGCGGTTGCTTTTGCTAAATTTCTAGGAATAATTCATAGTCAGGCGTATTTTAATTCTACCGATGGAGAACACGAAGCATGGATAAATGCGAATGGAGAAGTAAGTTTAAAAATGCACGATGTAGCTGCAATCGAAAAAGGCGATGGTTATTACTTTATTAATACTGGTTCACCTCATTATATAGAAGAAGTAAAAAATGTGAAGGAAATAAATGTTTATGAAAAAGGGAAAGAAGTGAGATATAATGATCGTTTTAAAGCAGAAGGCACTAATGTAAATTTTGTTAAATACAATCAGGAAGAAATTGACATCAGAACTTACGAAAGAGGGGTTGAAGATGAAACATTATCTTGTGGGACTGGAGTGACTGCTGCGGCATTGAGTTGGGCTGATAAATTTAAATTGACTTCAGGAAAAGTAAAAGTAAATAGCCAAGGTGGGGAATTGAGTGTGGCTTTTAAAAGAAATGAAAATGGTTTTAACGATATCTGGTTAATTGGTCCAGCTACTTTTGTTTTTAAAGGAGAATATAAAGTTTAATGAGCTCATTTAGTATCAATATAACCCATAATCCCAACCTTGAAGAGTTGAAAGATAGCTTTGGTATCTTCTTGTATCGAGCTACTCGTATTCCTCCGCATTTAGGTTGGTTTATTAATGGGAAAATTTATGATATTACAACGGTTGGACCGACACTAGGATTGGATTTAGCTTCTTTTTATCAGACTTCTGTTAAGCGAAAAATGGAAGTCGTTTTTATTGCTTTGGATGAAGTTAAATTGACGAATCTTGTTGATTTAGAAACCAAAATAGAAACCTCTGTTCGTAAACATGAAATGGTAAGTGAAACTAAAAGCTGTTTAGCTCCAATTCTTGAAGTTTTAGAGGAAATCAGTTCTATCAATAGTAGCCAAATTCAGTTTTTCTTTGATTTGTACCCCTTTTTGATGAGTAATCAATTGATTAAGTTCTCATCTCAACTTGGTTTGGATAATAAGTTAATTGAAGGAAAGCTAGCATTAAAAACTTATACCCAAGAAGACATAAAAGATTGTATTGCTGCTATTGAGCGTAAATCTAACTTGGTTTACTAATGAAAGTGTATTTACGACCTCCTCATACTTCTGATGTTGATATTCTTTTCGAATGGGAAAACAATCCCGATAACTGGGAAGTGAGCGACACCAAAGATGCTTTTATCAAAAAGCAAATAGAAGATTTTGTTCAATCAACTCATGATATTTATATTAACCAACAATATCGTTTTATGATTTGTTTGGAGCAAACCGATGAAGCTATTGGTTGTATCGATTTATTTGAGTTTAACGAACAACAAAAAAGAGTGGGAGTTGGTATTTTAATAGGAAATGAAAAAGAACGAAAAAAAGGTTTTGCACGTCAATCACTTCAATTATTGGTTGATTACTGTAAAAATCAATTAAAAGTAAGATGTGTTTTTTGCCATATTTTCAAAGAAAATACAAACAGTATTCGTTTATTTGAAAAATGTGGTTTTCGTTTTATTGAAGAAAGAGAATTATTTGGGAAACCAGTCAATTATTATGAGTTAAAATTGTAGATTTTGTCTATAGTTCGATAAACTCACTATGACAAATAAATAGATTGTCACACTGAGTTTATCGAAGTGTTATTGAAGATTTAAGATAAAATGTTTAAAAAAGTTATCATATCTATTTTATTGATTGGCTTGCTGATAGGGGCTTATGTGGGCTATAATATGTATAAAAACATTTACCAACCCAATGTAACGATTGCAAAAAATCAGGATAAATACTTTTATGTTCATACCGGTTATACTTTTGATAATGTGGTGAATGATTTGTATGAAAAAGGATACATCATTAACCGGAATTCTTTTGAATGGGTTGCCGAGAAAAAATCTAACTTTAAAAACAACATTAAAGCAGGAAGGTATTTGTTAAAAGATGGAATGAGTAACAATGAGTTAATAGATTTGTTACGCTCTGGGGAGCAGGAACCGGTAAAAGTGACTTTTAACAATGTAAGAACCACTAGAGAGTTAGCCGGTAAAATAACCAAGAATTTAGAATGTGATAGTACTGAATTTTATGAGTTGATAACGGATAAAACATTTACTTCTAAATATGGGTTTAATACCATCACCATTTTAACGATGTTTTTACCCAATACCTATGAATTTTATTGGAACACTTCAGCAGAACAATTGGTAAAGCGTATGGCTGAAGAATATAAAAACTTTTGGACGGAAGAGCGTAAAGCAAAAGCAAAGAAATTAAACCTTTCTCAATCAGAAGTATCCATTTTAGCAAGTATAGTGCAAGCAGAACAATCAGTGCATGCTGACGAGCGAGCAAAAGTAGCCGGATTGTATATCAATCGTTTACGAAAAGGAATGCTGTTACAATCTGATCCTACAGTTGTGTATGGTATAGGCGATTTTAACATCAATCGAGTGTTGACTAAGCATTTGCAATATAACTCTCCATATAATACATACATGTATAAAGGCTTACCTCCTGGGCCTATTAACTTACCAAGTATTAAATCTTTAGATGCAGTATTGAATTATGAAAAGCACAATTATATTTACATGTGTGCTAAATACGATTTTAGTGGTTACCATGCCTTTGCAGCAGATTACAATACACACATTAACAATGCTCGCAAATATCAACAAGAGTTAAACAGAAGAAGGATTTATAATTGATATGGATGTGAAACAGGTTAATAGGCTAGTAATTATTGGAAATGGTTTTGATTTAGCTAATGGACTAAATACTACTTATGAAGATTTTTTGTTGGATTATTTAAAAGAGGCTTTTGAATTTACTATCCAAAATAAAGAGACTCCGTATAGTGATGAATTGATAGAAATACTTGTTAATAAAAAAAGTGACATATTAGTTAATGAGGAATTTAATTCTATTAAAAATTTAAAACGTAGTAAAAATATAGATATTTTCCATGGTTTTATTCCTCATACAGGAGGACGAAAAGACTATAGTATTAAAATTAAATCAAGATTTTTTAATGTTTTACTTAAACAAAATAAGTGGGCAGATATTGAATTTGAATATTTTAAGGAGTTAATTAGTTATATTAAAGAAGCAAATGAAGGCACATATGGTAGGTTAAGGAAGCTAAATAATGAATTTTTAATATTAAAAAATAGATTAATAGAGTATGTCAAAAAACAAGATTTTGATAGAGAGATTTATTCAAGAACTTCTAGGGTTATTGAATCCAGTTTTGCAGAAATTGAATATGAGATAGAAGAAAGATTTTTTAAATCAAGAGTTAGCCTTAAAAATATTTGGTTTTTGAATTTTAATTATACAAATGTTTTGAGTGATTATATTCCAAAAACTTCTAAGGATGTAAATATTATTCAAATTCACGGAAGTGTTTATGAACCTAATAGTGTTGTTTTTGGTTATGGAGATGATACATACCCTAAATATAGTGAGATTGAAGAGATAGGAATAGATGATTTTAACCATTTTATTATCCTTCTTATTCTCATTATATTGATTTAATAAATTTTATAAATTCAGGAATATTTGAAGTATCAGTTATAGGGCACTCATTAGGTTTATCTGATAGGGTACTTTTGAAGACAATATTTGAAAATGAAAATTGTAAGGCAATTAGGTTGTTTCATAGGGGTAATAAAGAAAGTCACTTTAAAAAAAGAATAGCTTTGTCGAGGCATTTTTCTGATAAACTAAAAATGCGAGAAAAAATAATTGAATATAATGAGAATGATGTAATGTGAAATTACTCTTTTAATAAAGATTCAACTTAATTCTTCACCATTTTTTCTCTTAAAATAGAATCCTTGTACTTGATTATTACAGTATAAATACCACTTTTAAGAATTGAAGTATTTATTTTTTGATAGTCGGTCATTTTACTTTGAATAACTGTTTTACCCAAAGCATCAATAACATCAATAGACGTATTTGTATTATTATTGGGTAGCTCAATAATAACATAATCTTGAGCAGGATTAGGGTAGATGCGTAGGTTAGCATTATTTTCAATATTTTCTATTTGTGTCGGAATAGCCTCAAAGAAAGTAATTACATCACTCATTATTTCAAATCGTTTGCTTTCAGGATAAAAAGTTTCAAAGGGAATACCTATGTTTACTAATTTACCAGTATTAGTTCCATTTGGGAAAACACCTTCAAAACGAACTGCAGCATATTGATTACTTAGTCCACTATACTGCATACATGGACTACTTCCATTTAAAGGGGATATAACATCAGGATATTTTACATTGTAAATTCCGTTTGTACCATTGTCAAAATTAACAGTTCCTATTCCTTGGAAAATATTTCCTAAAATTTCATCGGCACTATAATAAGTAGCAGATAGGTCATTAGGAGCATCGTAAATATATTGTGCTTTTAAGTAATCGGCATAAAATGTACTATCCGAAACACTTCCAAGATGATCTAGATCCCATCCAATTTCTGCTCCCGAAACAAATAATTTTCCCCCACCATCTAAGTAATTTTTAATATGTGTTTGTTCTATATTACTGAAGGTTTCATCAGCGGTACTTTCTTCACCTAAAATATAATCCACCATTTCTATTGACGAATTTAATGTAATCAATCCGTTGGTTACAGCATCATTAGTCGCAGATGAAAAAGCTAAACCATAATTATAAACGGCACTTCCATGTTGGCGAATAAAGTTATAAGTATTTCCTGTTGTTGCTCTATCAAAACCATTAATAATATACATTCGATGAGCACTAGAGGAAGGGACAGCTGCTAAAACTTCAGAAAAAGGAGAGCTTCCTCCGGTATTTTTTGCTTTTATTTTAAAGTAATAAATAATGTTAGTTGTTAATCCTGTAACTGTAAAATTGGTGGTTGTATAATTTCCATGTAATGAAAAATTAGTTCCATCAGTACTTTTATAAACATCATAGCTATCAGCTCCGCTAACAGTATTTAGTTTAATTTGTAATGAAGTTGAGGAATTATTTAGTACGCAAAAAGATTTAAGTTGAGTAGGGGGGCTGGGAAGTGCTTCATCAATTGGATATCTCGGAACATTAATAACCCCCTCATCACTTAATAGAGAATATAAACTAGTAGAGCTTAAAATGTCTTCAGCTTGAGTGGGAACACCATCTAAAAACATTTCTTTTTGTACCAATCTAATACCATGGCTGTAATCTGCATAAGTATCAATGTGTCCGGCATAAAGTGGTTGTATATTACTTCCATTAGGATAATGCCATCCATAAATAACAACTCTTCGAGGAGGTGGAGAGGTATAAATTAAATTACTTATGACTACATCTTTTTTATCACCTGATGTTAACTCTCCATATGGAAGCCCAGGCAAAAAAGTAACTCTTTGGTTTTGTACCAGAGTGTCGTGTTGTACAAAAATAGGTACAGTAATCATGTCAGGGCTTGGAGGAATTGATTGAGGTTGCATTTTTACAGTTGAGTTAGCTGCAATTCTATCAACCATTTTCCGAGTGGGTAAAATACAATCAGTCGTATCAGCTATTTTTTGTCCCAAAATAGGGGTCATGGGGCATAAGAAAAAATTGGTGTCAGTTCCTACAGCTAAATAGTCAGGAATAACATAATACTCAAGATAATTGTAAGAACTTCCGTTCCAAATACTATCTCTAATTAAAATCAAATTGCGATAAAAGTCAGGAATATTTCCTGATGAAATTTCATTCAATATTTCATCTTCACGATCTTCTAAAGAAAGGTTTAAGATAATGTCAATAAACTCAGTTCCTGTAGGTGCTGAAGGATTACGAGGAGGTAAATTTAGAGTTTGTGCATTTGTTATAAATGGAAGAAGGAAAAAAATGTAAATAAATAACCTCATGATTTTATAGTTAAATCTACTTTAAATGTAAGGTAAATATTTTTCATTCAATATATTTAAGTGATGTAATTCATGCCCTGAAATTACATAAGCAATAGTTAATACGGTTAATTTGTTACCATTTGCAATTCCCGATTTATTCATCATTTCAGGTGTGAAATTTTTAAAAAGTTGAAGTGTAGATTTTCTTTGGGCTTTATATTCTTTTAATAGAGATTTTAAAGTTCTCTCATTTGCTCCTGAATGTTTTACATATTCATCATGGTCAAATCCGGGTAATTCGGTTTTATCATTTCTGGAAAATCGCAAAGCTCGCTCACAGAAAATTCGTTCTGTATCTATAATGTGTAATAACAATTCTTTTATAGACCATTTTCCTTCTGCGTAAGCATATGTTCCTTTCTCTTCTTCTATTAATTGAATAGCGCTTTTTGTGAGTTGGTAAGAAGTTTTAAGAGCAGTATTAACATCTTCTTCTTTTACTAAACTTACATAATGTTTAAAATACTCTGCAAAATTGTGTCCTTTTAAAGTTTTCATTGTAACTGTTTTTTTCAAAATTACTTTTTATAAAACATTGCTGATACAGATGTGTAGTATATTTATAAAAAAAACTTTAATCTTGTAAGGTTAGAATTTTAAGAAAGAAAAATGACAAAAATTAAATTTGGAACAGACGGTTGGAGAGCTATCATCGCTGAAGATTATACTGTAGAGAATGTAGCTAGAGTTTCTATTGCTACGGCAACGTGGTTAAAACATAATTTTAAAAATCCTTCAGTGGTAATTGGGCATGATTGTCGTTTTGCAGGCGAATTGTTTGCAGAGACTACTGCTAAAGTAATGGCAAATGCCGGAGTTAAAGTTTATTTAGCAAAAGGGTTTGTTACAACACCTATGGTAAGTTTAGGTACTTTAAAACAAAAAGCATCATTAGGCGTAGTTATTACTGCATCACACAATCCACCATCTTACAATGGATATAAATTAAAAGGAAGTTTTGGCGGACCGTTGTTACCCAAAGAGATACAAGAAGTAGAAGATTTAATACCTGATACCAACACAATTAATTTAAATGTTTTAAATCTTAATAAGTTTGTTGATTCTGGAATGGTAGAGTATGTAGATTTAGAAACGATGTATGTGGAGCATGTTGAAGCAAATTTTGATATGGAAGCTATTCGTAACTCAGATATGAATTTTGCTTATGATGCTATGTATGGGGCTGGTCAAAACGTAATGAGAAGATTATTGCCTGATATCGATTTTTTGCATTGTGATTATAACCCAGGTTTCGAAGGTATTGCACCGGAACCAATCCATAGAAATTTGACTGAGTTTTCTGAAATGATAAAACTTTCTGAAGGAGAAATTGATTGTGGTTTAGCTACAGATGGTGATGCCGATAGAATTGGTTTGTATAATAGTCACGGTGAATTTGTTGACTCTCACCATATTATTTTACTTTTAATTAAATATCTAGTTGAAGAAAAAAAATACTCAGGAAAAGTAGTGAGTGCATTTTCAGTTACTCCAAAAGTGAAGAAAATGTGTGAGCATTATGGTTTGCCATATCAAGTGACACAAATTGGATTTAAACACATTGCAGGTGTAATGGTGAATGAAGATGTATTGTTGGGTGGTGAAGAATCAGGAGGAATTGCAGTAAAAGGACACATTCCTGAAAGAGATGGTATTTGGATGGGATTAATTATTTGGGAATACATGGTGAAATCAGGTAAAACTTTAGAAGAATTAATCCAAGGAGTTTATGATATAGTAGGTGAGTTTAAATTTGAAAGAATTGATTTACATTTAAAAGAAGAAGATAAGCAACGTATTATGGAAAATTGTAAAAAGGATGCTTACAAAGAATTCGGAGATTTAAAAGTAAATGAAGTTCAAACCATTGACGGATTTAAATATTTCTTTGATAATGATGAATGGGTGATGATTCGTCCTTCCGGTACAGAACCGGTTTTAAGAACTTATGCAGAGGCAGCCAATACGGAAGCAGCATTTAAAGTGTTGGAAAAAACACACCAAACAATAAAAGGATAAAAAAAAGGCTTCGAATTTCGAAGCCTTTTTTAACTCTCTCTTCCTATTGTCATTGAATTGATGTGTCCATTTCCATCAAGAGTGAAATTTACAGTTTGTCCTTCTGATATAGGTAAACTGTTATTATCTCTAGGAGTGTGAAATACATATGCATTTCCAGAGTCAGCTACAACCATCCCGGAACCGTTTGCAGAACCAGTGTTATGAGGAGGGTGTAATTTAATAATTGTACCAGTTGTGTCAGCCATAATATTTTATTTTTAGATTAAAAATTAATTTACTACCAATCTAATAAAATTAATTTAAAAAAGCCTCTATTTTATCAATGAAAATTTTTATTATCTTGCTTTAATGAAATTAAGGGTTTTAATATTGTTAATTTTTTCTGTTTCGTTTTTTCATTTAATAGCTGAAAATCAAAATGATGAAATCACAGAAATATTAAATAATCAAAAAAATTATGAGCAAGCAATATTAAAACTTCAAAATGTTGCGGAGATTGAATTAGAAAAATATATAGAGAGTACTCCGAATAATCTTTATAAGATAAAAATTTATAATGCTCTATGTTGGAATAATTTTGCATCCAACCCACCAAAGGCTATGGAATATGCAAAAAAGCAACAAATTTTAGCCGAGCAAATAAACAATAATGAAGCTCTAATTGCAGCTTATGATAATTTAGCATTTCTATATCAGGACAGAGGAGAACATGAGAAGTCAATTACTTTTATGCTAAAGACCTTAAAAGCAAAAGAAAGCATCAATGATACTGCAGGAATAACAATTAGTTTGTCAGGCTTAGCAGGAAGTTATTATTATTTAAATAACTATGAATTAGCATTAAAGTATTATTTAGAAGTTTATTCCTATGAAGAAAAAGCTAAAAGAAAAAATAATCAGGCGGCTATTTTATGTAATATAGGATTGTGCTACGTTGGATTAGGACAAATAGATAAAGGATTAGAGGCTTATTTAAAATCAGTTGAATTATATAAACAATTAAATCTAGAACAGGAAGCATCTAATACATATTCTAATCTAGGACAACTTTATTACGAACATAAACAAGATTATAAGCAAGCAATTCTATATCTAAAAGATGCCGCTAAAGGTCAAGAACAAAAAGAAGACTTGTCTGCATTGTGCAATACTTATAGTACATTATCAAGAATTTATTCAGATCTGAATAACTTTTCTGAAGCATTAGTTTACGCTAAAAAAGCACTCAATAAAGCCAATCAGACCAATAGTAAACAAAATAGATTAACCGCTACAAAAACTTTAGCACTAGCTTTTTATCATAACAATAATTTTAAAAATGCTTTTGATTATTATAAAATAGCATATCAATTAAAAGATTCTATTTTAAATGAGGCATCATCAAAACAGATAATCGAGATGCAAACTAAGTATGATACGGAGAAGAAAGAAGCAGAAAATAAATTATTAAAAACAGAACAAGAATTAAATAAAGCAGAACTCGATAAAAAAGCTACTCAACAACGAATATTATTTATAGGACTAATTCTAGCTTTGTTTATAGTTGTGTACGTAATGTATAATCTAAACCAGAAGAAAAAATCAAATAAGATTTTAAACGCAAAAAATGAAGAGATTTCTCTTAAAAATAAAATTATAGAAGAAAAAAATAAAGACATTACTGATAGTATTAATTATGCTAAAAATATTCAACATACCATACTCCCTGATTTGACTCAAATTCATCCTAATATTGAATCTTTTATTTTTTATCAGCCAAAAGACATTGTAAGTGGAGATTTTTATTGGATGAAAGAAACGGAGAATGCAATTTATTTAGCAGTAATAGATTGTACAGGACATGGGGTTCCTGGTGCTTTTATGAGTATTATTGGACATAATTCTCTTAATAGAATTATCAATGAGTATCAATTCCAAGAAACAGGTTTGATTTTAGATAAATTAAATGATTTGGTTAATGAAGCATTAATTAAATCTAAAAACGGGCTCTCCTTAAAAGATGGAATGGATTTGGCATTATGTGCGTATTACAAAAATGAAAGTAGAATAGAATATTCTGGTGCTCAGAATTCATTATATATTATTAGAAGCAGAAAAAATTCTAAAAATGGATTTTCTCCTATTTTAGTGGATGAGCAAAATGAATTTTATGAAATTAAAGCTGATAAAATGCCTATAGGTGGAGGAGATAATCAATCTAAATATGAAACACATTCAGTTGATTTAATGCAAGGTGATGTATTTTATTTATTTACTGATGGTTATGCTGATCAATTTGGTGGGCCAAAAGGAAAGAAATTTATGTATAAACAATTTAAAAAGCTATTATTTTCTATCCAAAATGAAAGTATGGAGGAACAACGAAATATTCTAGAAAAAACCTTGAATGAATGGAAAAAAGATACAGAACAGGTTGATGATGTTTGTATAATGGGATTAAAATTTACATAAAAAAAGCCACAAATTGTGGCTTTTTTTATGTGTCAAATATTTTTATTAGGGAGTTTTTACGACAGCAGAAATATTCAATGTAGTTATATGAGGTTCTGTATTTGCAGTAATAGATACTGTTTTATTTTGTTCTCCTTGTTGTTTTCCAGGGCTGTATACAACCTCAATATCACCGGTTTCACCTGGAGCAATTGGGTGTTTAGGATAGGTTGGTACGGTACATCCGCACGAACCAGTAGCATTTTCTATAATTAATGGTTCTTTTCCTGTATTAGTAAATTTAAATACATAGGTATTTTTAGAATCTTGCATTATTTCACCAAAGTTATGACTCATCTCTGCAAACTTTACAGTGGTAGATGGTTTGTCATGGTTATGATTGTCCATTTTTGGTGGTTCTATAGTAATTGGATTATTAGGAGTAATAATATTGTTTTGATTTGTTGGGTTGGCTACAATATTACTTTTTGGATTTTCTAAATCCGATGAAGATTCATCAAGAATAAAAGTATCAATCACTAAAGTTAAAGCGATAATACCTAATAAAGCAATTTTAATGTTTTCTTTCATTTTTAAATATTTTTTAATTGTACACTAATTTCTCTTTTTTAAAAGAGTCGCTGTTAATTTCTTCAATAGCTTTTAAATAAGAATCATTCAAGGAATTAGCAATTTGATAATATGCTGAAGTATCCCAAATGTTTCTTGCTATTAACGCTTTTAAACGGGTTAAAATTAATTGTTTTGAAGTATTTATTTGCTCTTCATTTTTTTCAACATCATTTTTTTCTGCATAAGCAATAAAGTCTTCAAAAATTTCTTGTTCTGTATCAAATTGTTTATCGAATACTTCTACAGTATTATATTTCTGAACCAGTTCGTCTCTATGCTCATCCATATAGAGTAAGGTAAATTCATTGAATAATCCTTTTCTATTTACCAAACCAAAGTATTCAGAATACCAAGATGTATCAATAGGAACAAAAATATCTGGCATAATTCCACCACCACCATATACAGTTCTTTTACTATTTAAAGTTTGATATTTTAAAGAGTCAGGGAATGTAATGCTATCTTCATTCATTAATTCTCCATGTTCATACCTTCTTGTTAATTCTTTGTAATATTCATCTTTTCCATCTTCATATGGTCGTTGAATACATCTTCCACTGGGAGTATAATATCTGGCAACAGTTAAACGTATTGCAGATCCATCAGTAAGTGAAAAAGGTTTTTGCACTAATCCTTTTCCAAAGGAACGACGACCAATGATTAAACCTCTATCATAATCTTGGATTGCACCGGAAACAATTTCAGAAGCTGAAGCAGAACCTTCATCGATTAAGATAACCAATTTTCCTTTTTCAAAGCCACCATCGTTTGCTGTGTAGTATTCTTGTTTTGGGCTTTTTCCTCCTTCGGTAAATACAATTAATTTTTTATCATCCAATAATTCATCTGCTAATTCAATGGCAGTTTTTAAATAACCACCACCGTTACCACTTAAATCAACGATTAAGTGTTTCATGTTTTGTTTTTTTAACTTTTCTAAACCTTCTTTAAATTCTTCATCGGTATTTTTAGCAAAACGATTAATTTTAATATAACCAATTTCTGGAGTTGCCATGTAACTTGCATCCACACTAAAAATTGGAATTTCATCACGAGTAATGGTAAAATCTAAAAGATCTTTGTTGTTTCTTCTTAAAATACCCACATTAACTTTGGTTCCTTTCTTCCCTCTTAATTTATCCTGAACATCACTGTTTTTTAATCCATTTCCGGCAATATTCTCACCATTAACGGTAATAATTTTATCACCTGCTAATATTCCTACTTTTTCTGAAGGACCTCCTGGAATAGGAGAAACAACTACTAAAGTGTCCTTTAAAATGTTGAATTGAATACCAATTCCTTCGAAATTCCCCACTAAAGGTTCATTCATCTTTTTTAACTCTTCTGCTGGAATATAAACAGAATGAGGATCTAGTTCCTTTAACACATTTACAATAGCGTCTTCAACTAATTTATCTTCATTGGTAGAATCTACATAAAAGTAGTTAACGTATTGAAGCAGTGCGTCAAATTTTCTAGCTCCTTCACTACCATATTGACCAAAAATTACATTAGAAAAAGTAAAGGTTGCTAATAATAAAAATAAGCTTCTAAGTTTCATGTTGGATTAATTTATGTGTAATATCAAAAATACTTATTTATACGCCTAAATTTTAAATAAAGTTATTAGTGGCAATATAGCTTGATAACCAGTTTTTTAGCTCTATAATTTGCTTTTTGGCATGTAAATTGAAAATGATACAAATATTATTAATTAAAATGATAGGAGGACCAAATCATGAAAAAGTTAAGTTTACTATTCGCCGGAATGTTTGTGTGTCTTTATGGATTATTGGCTCACGGAAATCATCATTATTCAAAAAATTCTAACATTGAATTAAGAGCATGGAATAATTCTTCATTTGAAATTACTTTTGATAATAAGACATATGCCAAAACTAACCGTTTTGGGTTAAGAAATATTTCTCCAGGTTTACATTACATGGAAGTGATTCAACATTTTCCTAATAAATATGGAAATGGCGGCATGAGAAAAGTGTTGTATGTTGGAAAAATTAACATTCCCAAAAATGCTGAGGTGAAAGCTACTATAAAGCCCAATAAAAAATTGGTGGTTCAATCTCTACCCATAAATAATCACCATTATCCTTTACATCAGCCACAATGTGGTTTTGATAATGGTTATAGTTGTAGTTGTATAAACGATTATGGTTGTGACAATGATGGTTACCAGGATGATTTTTATCCAAACAACGGTTACCAACCTTTGCCAATGGCGCATAATGATTTTAATAAGTTGTTACAAGTAGTAGAGAATAAAAAATTTGATAGTGAAAAACTGTTGATTATTGAACAAGCAATCACATTTAATTATTTCAACACTGAACAGGCTTATGAATTGATAACTAGATTTACTTTCGATTCGAATAAATTGAAATTGGCAAAATCAATCTACCCCAATGTAATAGATTCACATAACTTCTACTTAGTTAATGATTTATTTACATTTAATAGTTCGATTAAAGAACTCAATGATTATATTATTAATTATGGATAATAAAAAAAAGCCTCACTTTCGTGAGGCTTTTTTTATGAATTCTTGAGAAATTTCCTTATTCAGTTACAGTTTCTAAAGCTTCTACTTTAGATTTAACCGCTGCTGCTCTTTTTACTTCATCTGCAATACCTGTTGTCATCATAGTAATAGTCTTGGTTGCAGTTTTTACAGCCTTAGTACACTTTACAGCCTTAATACCACAATCAACAGTAGCTTTAGATGCATCTTCAGCCATTCCTGTAGCTTTTTCTAATTCTAACCCTAATTCTCCATAAGCCAATTCTAATTTATTAGCTCTATCTTTTAAAGCCTTAGCATCATCTTGAGAAGTAGAAGCTAAACCAGCAGCTTTAACATCTTCTTCTAATTTTCCTAACTCTTCACCTAATTGAATTTTAGTTTTTAAAAGTTCAAAAGCTTTGTCAACATAAGTGTCAACTTTTACATTGTCCATTTTACCTGGATGTTCAGGATAATCTTGAGCAAAAGTTACAGTTGATAATAAACAAATTCCAAAAACAAATAATAATTTTTTCATGTGGTAATAGTTTAATAATTTATAAAAAATAAAAATCGGAAAAAAAACGGATTAAAAAAATTAAATCTAATAATCAGATGTTAAATTATCGATAACATCTTTTAAGCTGATAAGTAAAAACTTTTTATCAGTTTCTTCATTTTCGATGGCTTCAATTAAATCATAATTAATGTCAGAAATTTCATCTGCATTGAAAGTGGTGTCTAGGTTTTCAATAACTGTTAATACTTCTAAACATATTTCGTAATCACCTTCTATTGCTTGAGTGATTAAAACATCAAGATAACTACTTGCATCAACCGAAGATTGCCAAAGTATAGAAATGATAAAAGGTTTTATTGTTGCATATTTTTCATTTTCGATGGCAGAAATAATGCGCCCAACAGATTGTTCATCTTTTAAATCATATAAAATTGAAGTAATTTCTGATTTAACGGTAGAATTATGAGTAGAGATGTATAGATTAAGTAAAGCATCAATAGATTCAGGTTTTCCGTATTTTCTAAGTTGTTTAATGGCAATAAGTACTTTAGACTCATCTTTACTATTTAAGTCTTTTATAATGTTATTGTATTGATTGTCTTTGTTTTTTTCTTGAGTATTCATAAATCATGTAAACAAATAAAAAGCCCACTAAATAGTGAGCTTTCTAATTAAAATAAATAAATATTAATAGTAAATAAGTCTTCTAACTTTTGCAATGTATTTAGCTAATCTGATTACTTGTTTAGTATAGCCAAATTCGTTGTCGTACCATACATAAAGTACAATGTTTTTATTATCTGGTGACACTATCGTTGCATTGCTGTCATATACTGAACAACAAATATTTCCAATAATATCGTTTGACACTAATTCAGGATCAATTTCGTATTTAATTTGATTAACTAATCCTCCTTCTAAAGCAGCTTTTCTAATTATTTCATTTACTTCATCAACAGAAGTGGCTTTATCTACATTTAAACTTAATATAGCCAATGAACCATTTGGAGTAGGTACTCTAACTGCATTTGCAGTTAATTTATCTTTTAAAGAAGGAATTACTTTTGTAACAGCGTTTCCAGCTCCGGTAGAAGTAATTACCATATTAACAGCAGCTGAACGACCTCGACGAGGTTTTTTGTGCATATTATCCAATAAATTTTGGTCATTGGTATAAGCATGAACAGTCTCAATATGACCTTTTACAACTCCTAAAGTATTTTCTATGGTATAAAGGATAGGTGATATAGCATTAGTTGTACAAGAAGCAGCTGAAAAAATATCATCATTATCTATGTCTAAAGTACCTTCGTTAATTCCATAAACCACATTTGGAATTTCTTTTCCGGGAGCTGTAAGTAAAACTTTACTAGCACCTTTTGCTTGCAGGTGTCTGCTTAGTTGTTCTTTATTAGTAAAAACACCAGTATTATCAATTATTAAAGCTTCATTAATTCCATAAGCAGTATAGTCAACATCTTCCGGGTTTTTAGCTTCAATCATTTTTACTATTTGACCATTTATTATCAAAGCCTTATTTTCCAAATCTTCTTCAACAGTACCTGAGAAAAAGCCATGTACTGAATCATTTCTTAATAAAGCAGCTCGTTTTATAATATCATCATCAGTTACAGAACGTGTAACTATTGCTTTTAAACGTAATTGTTGACCTTTACCTGCTTGTTTGATTAATTCTCTTGCGGCTAGACGACCAATTCTACCAAAACCATATAAAACAACATCTTTTGGTTTTAAGGCATGAGCATTTTCGCTAGTAAACCCACTTAATTTATTATTTAAGAAGTCTCCTAAAGATGAAAAATTAGCTTTTTCTTGAATCCATTCATTAGCTAATCTACCAACATCTAATTTGGAAGGAGCTAAATCCATATCTTTCAATATTTCAGCAATAGCTCTTGTAGTATGGATATCTACGGGATTAAAAGCAATACTTTTTGCTTTTTTGTGTAAGTTAAGTA
>JACJZA010000031.1 GCA_020635825.1 Flavobacteriales bacterium | reverse complement strand
GACAGGTTCCTTTTCCATTATTAAATATGCCACAAGCCAACCAATCCTTCTTTCTACAAGAAACATCATTCAACTTAATGAACTTTATGGAATTTATGAGCGATGAATATGTAAGTGTTAAAGTCACTCATTTCTTCAATGGTTTTATATTCAATAAAATACCTTTATTTAAACATTTAAAACTTCGTGAATTGGTTTCCTGTAAATTCCTTTATGGAAACTTAACTGACCAAAATAACCCCAATTTACATAGAGATTTAATGAAATTTCCGACAAATGACTTAAACGAATCTATCACCTACCAATTTAAAAACGCTGTTCCTTACATTGAAGCCAGTGTCGGCGTTTCAAATATTTTCAAAATACTTAGAATAGATGTACTGCAACGATTTACTTATTTGGAAAACGACAACGTAGGCTCTTTATTCGGAGTAAAAGGCTTAGCACTTCGTGCCAAAGGAAAGGTTGATTTTTAGAATTATTCAAATACAAAAAAAAGGAGCAGATTTACTGCTCCTTTTTTTGTATTTATTCCATAATGAAATATTAGAATTTTATCTTTCGCATTCTTAAACTTTTTGGTGTCACCTCCAAATACTCATCAGCCTGAATATACTCCATAGATTCTTCCAAAGAGAAACGAATTTTAGGCGCTATTTTAGCATTGTCATCAGAACCAGCCGAACGCATGTTGGTTAACTTTTTACCTTTAATTAAGTTCACTTCTAAATCATTATCTCGAGTATGTTCACCTACAACCTGCCCTTTATAGATAACCTCTCCTGGATCAACAAAGAAACGACCTCTATCTTGTAATCTATCAATTGCAAAAGCAGTTGTTTGACCGGCTTCCATTGAAATTAATGAACCTTTATTTCTTTCTGCAATTTCTCCTTTGTAAGGTTTGTATTCTCTAAAACGGTGAGTCATTACAGCATTACCTGCTGTCGCAGTTAAAATATTGTTCCTTAATCCAATCAAACCTCTAGAAGGAATATCAAACTCTAAATGTTGTAAATCTCCTTTAGGCTCCATTACCATTAAATCACCTTTTCTTTGAGTCACCAATTCGATTGCTTTACCTGAATACTCTTCTGGGACATCAATTACTAAAGTTTCATAAGGTTCATTTTTAACACCATCTACCTCTTTAATAATTACCTGAGGCTTACCCACCTGCAATTCATACCCTTCTCTTCTCATAGTCTCAATCAATACAGATAAATGAAGGATCCCTCTACCAAACACATTGAATTTATCTTCCGTATCGGTATCTTCTACTTTTAATGCAAGGTTTTTCTCCAATTCTTTATACAATCTATCTCTTAAATGGCGAGAAGTAACAAATTTCCCTTCTTGACCAAAAAATGGAGAATTGTTAATGGTAAACAACATACTCATTGTTGGCTCATCTATTGCAATTCTCGGTAATTCTTCAGGATTAATTAAATCTGCAATGGTGTCTCCAATTTCAAAATCTTCAATTCCAACAATAGCACAAATATCACCACTTCTAGCTGTTGACACCTTTTTCTTACCCATCCCTTCAAAAACAAACAACTCCTTAATTCTTACTTTTTTACGAATTCCACCAGCTTTGCAAATCATGTAATCAGTTCCTTCAGCTAAATCTCCTCTAAAAATTCTACCAATGGCAATTCTACCAACAAACTGAGAATAATCTAAAGAAGTAATTTGCATTTGGGGCGTACCTTCTACATAGGGAGCTTCAGGAATGGTTTCTAAAATGGTATCCAACAATGGCACTATATTATCAGTAGGTTGCTTATAATCCAAGCTCATCCATCCTTGTTTTGAAGAGCCAAACACAGTAGGAAAATCTAATTGCTCTTCAGTAGCATCTAAACTAAACATTAAATCAAATACAGAATCATGAACTAAGTCTGGAGTACAATTTTCTTTATCA
Organism: Flavobacteriales bacterium; assembly: GCA_020635825.1. GTDB lineage: Bacteria > Bacteroidota > Bacteroidia > Flavobacteriales_E > Vicingaceae > Vicingus. The sequence goes on along the minus strand of JACJZA010000031.1, from coordinate 17,999 downwards.
ACCTTATTAATAACCACAATAGGTTTTAATCCTAATTCGATGGCTTTTCCTAATACAAATCTTGTTTGTGGCATTGGGCCTTCAAAAGCATCTACCAACAACAAAACACCGTCTGCCATTTTAAGAACTCGCTCCACCTCTCCTCCAAAATCGGCGTGTCCCGGAGTATCAATTACATTAATCTTAACATCTTTATAAGTAACACTCACATTTTTAGATAAAATGGTAATTCCTCTTTCTCTCTCTAAATCATTATTATCTAACAATAATTCGGTTCTTTCAACCCGATCATCCAACATTTTACATTGGTCAATAATTTTATCTACCAAAGTTGTTTTACCATGGTCAACGTGTGCTATAATAGCGATATTTCTAATTGATTGCATACTAATTTTTTAAGGCTGCAAAAGTAGAATAGTTTTTCTGATTACAACTCTTTATAGAAATTATTATTTTTTTAAATGAAATACACTAACAAATTAATCGAATTCCTCAAAAAAATAAAGGAGTATAATTATTAAAAAAGAGAAGAAATTAATTTGAATTATACCTGATTTCCCTTTACAACAATGATATTTAGTTTACTAACAATTTTACATTTGTTAATCATATTTTATCTGATTAAATGTTATTTGAACCATCTAAAACACAATAAAAGTCACAATCTTAAATTAAAATATAAAAATTGATTATTAAAAACTTGATAATCAGCGTTTTTAATTAATTACCTAAATATTTAGTTCACCAATAATAAGACTAAAATCATAAGATTTACATTTGTAAATACTAAGTTTATGATTAATTATTTACATTTGTAAACAACTAGTTATTTCACATTTGTAAACACTATAAAAATGGAACTTTTAGAACGCATTCAATACATTATGAAATTGAATAATTTAACCCCTTCAGCTTTTGCTGATAAGATTGAAGTCCCTCGCTCAAGTATCTCTCATTTATTATCAGGAAGAAACAAACCTAGCTTAGAATTTGTTCAAAAAGTAATTTATGCTTTCCCAAAAATAAGTGCCGATTGGTTACTATATGGAGAAACCAAAACAAACGACACCCCATTTCATGAATCAACCAATCAAAGAGAAGAAAAAACACCATCACCTACCCCATTAAATATCGAAACAGGTAGTAAAAAAATAAAAAAAATTGTGGTATTTTATGAGGATAATACTTTTGAAGAATTCATAAATAATTAGACTTGCTCAAAAAGCCATTTCTTTGCTTCATCAATACTTCTAAACACCTTAACAGGATTTTTGTGACTATAGAATTTTAAATAAAAATTAGCTAGTAATTTAATGGGGGTATTATTAACGACAATAGCTTGAGCTATATTAAGATGATTATACTCATCATGATTTACAAAGAAATGACGGGACTCATGATCTATATCACTCAATATATCTCTAGCATCCACTAATAATAAAAAAGGTGCATTTCCTACTAACTTTAATGACTCATTAATCAACACATTCATTTCGTCAATTTCAATATTTACACCATCCTTAAATTTAACAAGGAGTAAATTATTGTTTTTATCAAAACTGATATTTGCTGAATATACTGACTTTTCACTCATCATATAATGTTAAAAATATATAAAACATTGATAATTCCAATAGATAAACTATTATTAATTTTGTACAAACAATTGTATGAATGTATAAATTCCTAATTAAGCCTATTTTGTTTTTGATGCAGCCTGAAAAAGCTCATTATTTCGCAACCGATTGTTTAACATTTTTATGCAAAATACCAGGAGGAAAAGCTTTATTAAAAGGATTATTTGACTATCAACACCCTAAACTTGAACGAGAGTTATTTGGATTGGAATTTAAAAACCCAGTAGGTTTGGCCGCAGGCTTTGACAAAGATGCTCGATGGTTTAATGAATTAGCTAATCTTGGATTCGGTTTTATTGAAATTGGAACACTTACTCCCAAAGGACAAACAGGCAATCCAAAACCTAGACTTTTTAGAATTCCTGAAGATGAAGGATTAATTAATCGAATGGGATTCAACAACCTTGGTGCAGAAGATGCCATAAAAAGATTAAAAAATAGAAAAACCAACATTATTATTGGAGGAAACATTGGAAAAAATACTGCTACTTCAAACGAAGACGCTTTAGAAGATTACTTATTCAATTTTCACACGCTTCATGATTATGTGGATTACTTTGTAGTAAATGTAAGTTGCCCAAACGTTAAAGATTTAACTAAACTTCAAGACACTCCTTTCCTACTTAAACTTCTTGGAGAATTAAAAGCAATTAACTCCACAAAAAAGAAACCCAAACCTATTTTATTAAAAATTGCTCCTGATTTAAACAATTCTCAATTAGATGAAGTGATAGACATTGTTACTCAAACAAAAATAGATGGAATTATTGCCACTAATACTACTACTTCCCGAGATGGATTAAAAACAAGTGAACAACGGATAAAAGAAATTGCCAATGGTGGATTAAGTGGAAAACCTGTAAAAGAAAGATCAACAGAAGTAATCAGATATTTAGCTCAAAATTCCAACAAGGCTTTCCCAATTATTGGTGTGGGAGGAATTCATTCTGCTGATGATGCTATTGAAAAATTAGAAGCCGGAGCAGATTTAGTTCAGATATACACAGGATTTATTTACGAAGGTCCCGGATTAATAAAGCAGATTAACAAAAAAATTGTGGAGAAATATGGTTAAGATTATTGAATGCCCGAGAGACGCCATGCAAGGATTGCATGCTTTTATTCCAACTCAAATTAAAGCAAACTATATTAATCAGTTACTTAAAGTTGGATTTGACACCATTGATTTTGGAAGTTTTGTTTCTCCTAAAGCCATTCCACAAATGCGAGATACTGCCGATGTTTTATCTAAACTCGATTTATCTACCACAAAATCTAAACTTTTAGCCATTATAGCGAACCAAAGAGGTGCTGAAGATGCCGTAAATTTTGATGAAATTCAGTACTTAGGATTTCCTTTTTCAATTTCTGAAACATTTCAACAAAGAAATACTAACTCGAGTATTCAAGAATCACTAATAAGAGTAGCTGATATCCAAAATCTTTGTGCTCAAAATAATAAAAAATTAGTGGTTTACATTTCCATGGCTTTTGGAAATCCATACGGTGATGATTGGAATAGTGAAATTGTTATGGAATGGACAAAAAAACTATCTGATTTAGGAGTAAAAATTATAGCTCTTTCTGACACTATTGGTGTTTCTAACAAAGAAAACATTTCTTATCTTTTCGGAAACATTATTCCTGAATTTAAAGATGTTGAAATTGGTGCACATTTACACACTACACCTGACACTTGGAGAGAAAAGATAGAAGCTGCCTACCAAAATGGATGCAGAAGATTTGATGGAGCTATTAAAGGTTTTGGTGGATGTCCTATGGCAAAAGATGATTTAACAGGTAATATGCCAACTGAAAATATGATTAGTTATTTTAATGAACAAAATATTGCTATCTCATTAAATATGAATGAGTTTAATAGTTCATTAATTAAATCACTAGAAGTTTTTCCATCTTAATTTTTTTTCTACATTTGTTTCGTTATTGGTTTCCGTTTTTTCGGAATTAATAGGGAATTAGGTGAAAAACCTAAACTGTACCCGCAACTGTAAACTCTGTAAGTTTTTACATAATGCCACTGACTAATCATCGGGAAGGCGTAAAAATAAGGAGTAAGTCAGGAGACCTGCCACTAGCATTTTTATTAATCGGAGCTTTCGGGAGAAAAAGCAATGAGACTTACCAATTTAGGTTCTCATCATTTTTACCAGAAAGTTTATAGTGCAATTAATCCACTATGAACAAAGTATTAGGTATATTATTTTTTTTACTTGTAATAATGGTTACAAGTAAAATAGGTTATGCCCAAGACTCGCTATCTAATAAAACATTTCTCCTGCCTGAGTTCTCCGTTTCAGAAAAGCTTGATAAAATGCTTTCTAAAATTAACACTCAAGAAATTGATAGTCAACTTATTTCCTACCATAACACAGGTAATTTATCTACATTAATTTCAAAAAACAGCGCTGTAAGCATACGCTCTTACGGAGTTACTGGGATTAGTTCTGTAGCAATACGAGGTGGAAATGCAAATCACACGGCTGTTTTATGGAATGGTTTTAATATACAAGACCCTTTAAATGGAGGATTCAATTTTTCTACCTCTACCTCCAATTTTGTGGATGATATCAACATACAATATGGCGGAACAAGTGCTGCTTTTGGTTCAGGAGCTGTGGGAGGAACCATCCATCTTAACAATACTGCAATCTTTAATAGGAATATTTATGGTTCAGTATTGTATAAAAGTGGAAGTTTTGGATTGCAATCATCTCAATTTGAAGCTGGTTTTGGCAACAATAAAATAGCTTCTAGAGTAAGATTTTTTGGACAAACTACTAATAATAATTTTGAATTTATCAATAGAACAAAAATTAATCACCCACAAGAGATTTATGAAAATGCTGAACTTAAACAAATTGGTTTTTTGCATGAATTTTACTATAGACCAACTACTAACCAACAAATAAGCTCTCAGTTTTGGTTTCAGGATAATTACAGAGAAGTTCCTCCAAATATCTCCTCAGAACCTAATGAAAATGAAGAAGAGTACCAACAAGATAATTGGTATCGATGGGCTTTAAATTGGAATAAAAAAGGAAAAATTGTAAACTGGGAAGCCCGAAATGGTGTTTTTTATAATCAATCAGAATATATTAAAACTTCAATCAACTTATCCAGTATTAATAATTCTTTAAGGAATATCTCTGAATGCTTAACCTTTATAAAAATTAAAAATCAGCACCAACTTACTTTAGGTTTCAATAATAATTATACAGTTGGTTTATCTGAGAATTTTAATAACAATCCTAACCTAAACACTAGTGCACTCTATTTTTCACCGAGTTTTGTGTTTTTTAAAAAATTAACCATTAACACAAGTGTAAGAGATGAATACTACAATAATGAATTAAAACCTCTTACCTATTCATTAAATACAAAGTACTTTTTTTATAAAAACTTATTTATCACTTCTAGTTTTTCAAAAAATTACAGAACCCCCAATTTTAATGACCTTTTTTGGAGTGGCGGATTTTCACGAGGAAATATAAACTTAGAAGATGAGTATGGATATTCTAAAGACATAGGTTTAGGAATTAATTCTAAATCAGAAAAAAAGAACATCCAAAACTTTGTTTCCTTTTACCAAAACAACATTAACAATCAAATTCAATGGATTCCACAAGGTCAATTCTGGACTCCCAAAAACATAAAAGAAGTAGAAACAATTGGTGTTGAATTTTCTTTTAAATCAAGTTTTCAATTATCAAAAAAATGGGAACTAGTATCTAATTTCAATTACAGTTACACAGATGCTAGAACAGTTAAAAAAAGTAAAGAAGAAAGTGAATCCATTTTAGACAAACAATTGATATACATTCCCTATTATCAAGCCAATTCCTTTATCACCATTTCTTATCAAAACACATCACTTAGTATTGGAAATCAATATGTTGGATACCAATTTACAAGACCCGACAATTTAGATTTTATTACCTCTTATTTTTTAACTGATTTGGGTCTACAAAAACTTGTCACTAAAAAAAGTTTAGACATTTTACTATTTGGAAGAATAAACAACCTATTTAATATAGAATATGAAGTAAGACAATGGTATCCAATGCCAAAAATAAATTATGAATTAGGAATCAAATTATCAATTAATTAAAACATATATCATTATGAAAAAAACGCATCAAATTTTATTTGCAATTACTTTAATCAGTGCCTTTTCATGCCAAAAGGCTGAAGATCCTCAAACTACAAGTGTTGCCGCATCAGGAACAAGTTACACCAATGGAATAATTATTTCTAATGAAGGTTCTTTTGGAAATAATAATGGTTCTGTTTCTTTTTACAACACATCCAGTGATGCTATTACAAATGAAATCTTTTCTTTAACCAACAATCGTCCTTTAGGAGATGTTGTCCAATCAGTCTCAAAAATAGGCTCATCAACTTATATCTGTGTTAATGGATCGAATAAAATAGAAGTAGTAAATTCTTCTACTTTTAACGAAGAAGCAACCATTACAAGTGTTAATCAACCAAGATATATGCTCGCAAATGGTTCTACCGGCTATGTATCATGCTGGGGTAATGGTGGAGAAATTGCCATGATCGATTTATCAACCAATACAGTTTCAGGTAACATTTCTGTAGGTTCTGGTCCTGAAAAAATGGCAATTAACAATGGTAATTTATACGTGGCTAACAGTGGTGGTTTTGGTTTAGACAGCACTATTTCTGTTATTGATTTAAATACCAACACTATTACTAACACCATTACACTTGATGGATATAATCCTTCTGCCATTGTAAATGGAAGTGGAAATACTATTTGGGTTTTGGCTAAAGGACAAGTAATTTATGATGCCAGTTGGAATGTAATCGGTCATCATCCATCAAAATTGATAGAAATAAACACCTCTACAAACACAATTAACAGCACTACTACACTTTTTGCCACTGACCATCCTTCAAACATGGACATTAGCCCTGATTTAAGTACTTTATATTTTGGTGGTTCTTATGGATTTTCGGCTATTTATTCAACCAACACAGCTGCTCCAGCAACTCCAACAGTTTTTATCTCACAAAGTAATTATGGTTTTTTTGTAAATCAAAACAACGGCAATTTATTCGTTATGGAACATGGCGGTGGAGCTAATGGCACCCTTTATAGGTACAATTCTTCAGGAACTAAGTTGGGCGAATACACAGTAGGTATTTTTCCAAACGGTGGAGCTAGAACAAAACAATAATGAAAAAAGAACCAATTATCATGTCATGGAGCGGTGGAAAAGACAGCTCCATGGCCTTACACCGAATTTTACAAGAAGGTAAATACGAAGTAAAGTATTTACTCACCACCATTTACCAACCCAATGGACGAGTTTCCATGCACGGTGTTCCTGAGGTATTGATTGAACAACAAGCCCAATTAATTGGAATTCCTTTAAAAGTGCAATACATTGAAGAAAAAACACATGATGAGTACGAAAATAAAATGCGTAATTTCTTGTCTGAAATGAAGGCAGAAGGCATTTATAAAGTAGCATTTGGAGACATTTTTTTAGATGATTTAAAACATTACCGAGAGCAAAAATTAGCAGAAGTAGATATGACAGGGATTTTCCCTTTGTGGAAAGAAAACACCAAAGAACTTGCTCATTATTTTATTGAACAAGGTTTTAAAACCCATATTTGCTCTATTGATAATAGTTTAATCTCTAAAAATTTGATTGCCGTTGATTATACTCATGAGTTTTTAGCCCAGCTTCCAACTAACGTTGACCCATGTGGAGAAAACGGAGAATTCCATACCTTTTGCTATGATGGTCCTATTTTTAGTAATCCTGTAAAATTCATAATATACTCTCCTACTATAAAAACTTACCATCACGATGGAAAAGTGTATGAATATACTTTTAGTGATTTAATACTATTTTAACCAAACCTTTACTTTAAGAAGGGTATTAATTTATAATCAAAACTCCATTATATTAATTAACTTAGATTATGATTAATAATGAGTTATTAAAAATCTCTTTAATTTTTATATTCTTATATGAAGAATAAAATTGAATTCACAATTATAATTATTGCTTTTATATTATCTATGAAGGTATATTTAATAATTTTTACCTTTCCTGTTTTTATCATTACTATTTCATCACTTTGGCTTTCGAAAAGAAAATTGATTACAAAAATATTATGGACTATTATTCCTTTAATCTTATATTACCTAACCATTGATACTATATCACCTATTGTGAATAAATTATTCTAATTTTATACTAACCCTCTTCACCAACATCCCCAAAGCAGCTACTGCACTTCGTTCAATATTTAAAGCCCTATCGTTTCCAAAATGATGCAACTTGGCTTCTACTCCATTTTTATCTGCTACAGCAATCCAAACTGTACCAACCGGTTTTTCATCGGTTCCGCCTGTTGGTCCTGCCACACCTGAGGTGGCTACAGCATAATCTGTATTCATTTTTTGCAACACTCCCAATGCCATTTGTTCCACCACAGCTTGGCTTACAGCTCCATATTTTATCAAATCGCTTTCTTTCACTCCTAGTTCGTTTACCTTTACCTCATTGGCATAAGAAACAACCGAACCTTTAAAATAATCAGAACTACCAGAAATACTGGTAACTAAATGAGCTATATAACCACCTGTGCAACTTTCGGCTGTGGCTAAAGTGGCATTTTGTTGTTTTAACAACTCTCCTACTACTTCTTCTATCTTTTTATTTTCGGTAGCGTAAATGTATTGCGGAATGATTTTTTTTAGTTTATCTACTTCAACCTGAATATTTTGCAACACCTCACTTCTATCTTTACCTATAGAGCTTAACCGTAATTTTACTCTTCCCGGGGAAGGTAAATAAGCTAATTTTATAGTTGTAGGTAAATTGTTTTCCCAATCACTTAACATTTCTGCTAGTTTTGACTCTGGTACTCCTTGTGTTTGCACCATTTGATGAACAATGGCAGGGAATTCATATTTTTCTTTTAGCCAAGGAATCACAGCATCTTCCATCATTTTTTTCATTTCATGAGGAACACCGGGCATAGAAACTACTACTTTGTTATCCTTTTCAAACCATAAACCGGGTGCTGTTCCATTTTTATTTCGAATTACTCTACAATTATCAGGAACTATTGCTTGTCGTTTGTTATTCTCATTCATATCACTTCCTCTTCTGCTCACAAACTCTTCTATATCTGCATAAACCTGCTCATCTTTTATCAATTTACCTCCAAAATATTCATTCAACACAGGCATGGTTAAATCATCATTGGTGGGCCCCAAACCTCCGGTAATAGCAACCACATCTGAATGATTCAATGCATCTTGCAAAGCAGTTAAAATAGCTTCTTTATTATCGCTAATAGAAATGTGCTGACGAATTCGCAAACCTAAAGCATCCATTTCTTTTGCAATCCAATGTGCATTTGTGTTTAAAGTTTGTCCAATCAACAACTCATCACCTATGGAAATAATGTCTAAAATCATAGTTCAAAATTAATCCTTGTTTTGGTATTATTTTAGTTGAAACATGATTTTTGAAATCTTATATTTGAAACCACATAAATTTAACACGATGAAAAAATTAGCATTTATTATTTTAGCCACTACCATTGCTTTTGGTTGTGCAGAAATGACCCAAGTTCTGGAAGAAGTAAATAGCATGTCTGGTACAACTACTCCAAGTTTAACAAACGATGAAGTTATTAAAGGCTTAAAACAAGCTTTAGAGGTTGGAACCAACAATTCAACAGCATTAACCTCGAAATTAGACGGTTACTACAAAAATCCTGAAATATTTATTCCGTTTCCTCCGGAAGCGATTAAGGTAAAAGAAAAAGTAACTGCTTTGGGTATGGCCAGCCAAGTAGAAAAATTTGAAATGACCATTAATCGTGCTGCAGAAACTGCTGCTAAAGAAGCTGCGCCTATTTTTGTAAATGCAATTACTTCAATGACCATAGCTGATGGTTTTGCTATTTTACGTGGAGGTGAAAATGCTGCTACTCAATATTTAATAGATAAAACTTCTGCTCAATTAAAGACTAAATTTAATCCTGTTGTAAAAAATGCGATTGAACAAGTGGAAGTAACCAAATATTGGAATCCAATCATTTCTACTTACAACAAAATTCCATTGGTTGAAAAAATGAATCCAGATTTAGAAGATTATATTACTACTAAAGCAATGGATGGTTTGTTTTTAATGATTTCTAAAGAAGAAAAAAACATTCGTCAAAATCCTGCTGCGCGTGTAACAGAATTATTGAAAAAAGTTTTTGCTTAATTGATGTCTGAAGAAAAAAATCCCTGGACAACTAAAAGCAGTGAACTGAAATATGATAATCCATGGATCAGTTTAACTGAACACAAAGTTTTAAATGCTGCCGGAAACGATGGCATTTATGGCGTAGTTCATTTTAAAAATATTGCCATAGGTATTATCCCATTAGATGAAAACAACAACACATGGTTGGTAGGACAATATCGTTATCCTTTAAACAAATATAGTTGGGAAATTTGTGAAGGTGGTGGAAAACTAAATATTGACCCACTAATTTCTGCTGAGCGAGAATTATTAGAAGAATTGGGATTGAAAGCAAACAGCTGGAACAAACTTTTAGACATGCATTTAAGTAATTCTGTTTCTGATGAAGTAGGAATTATCTATATCGCCAAAGATTTGGAATATTTTAAGCCTGAGCCTGATGAAGATGAAATTCTTGAATTAAAGAAAATTCATATTGATGAAGCATACCAAATGGTTATGAATGGAGAAATTACTGATAGTTTAAGTGTTGCCGGAATTTTAAAAACCAAAATTTTAATCGATAACAAACAACTTTAATGGGATACATCAGACCAATTTGGATTGTTTGTTTATTGTCGTTGTTCTCGGCTTTTTTCTTTAATTATTTAAATCTACATTTTGTTCCTGAAACTCTACTTAGAAATGGATCTACTATTATTACCAACGATGATTTGAGCTATCTTCGTCCGGCAGAAGAATTCTATCAAAATGGTACTTGGAAAGATAAAATGCCCGGAGACATTAGTTATTTTCTTCGTCCTCCTGGTTATGGAATCATTTATTATTGTTGTTTACTATTAAGTGAATCACAAGCTTTAACTATTTTAAAAGTTTTTCAAATTCTGCTTTTTACTCTTTCCGTTTATTGCTTGTTTAAAATAGGTGCTTTCATAATTAAAAATGACAAATGGGCTCTTGTCGCTGCAGCTATTTATGGAATTACTCCTTTTGCCATGGGATTTTTATCCTACACCCTCACAGAAGGTATTACACCTGCATTAGTTATTATCTACATTTATTTCCTAATTAAAGGCTATACTGTTTATCATCACAAAGCTAAAAACTTACATTTCACATTAGCCTCTTTAGTTTTTGCTTTTTTATTTATTACTCGCCCAGTTTTAGGAATTTTAGGATTACTACTGCCCGTTTTCATTATTTATTCTTACAACCGTTGGTTCAAAAAAATCATCATCTTTGGATTAATTGCCAGTAGTTTCATGGCTATTTGGCAAATTAGAAATTATCGAATCACCAATGAATTTATTGGCTTCCATCCTATTTATTATCAAGATAATAATACCATGTATCGCCCTCCTTTGAAAGCTTTTTGGAATTTTGCATTAGGATGGAACGAAGATGTAAGCAAAGTGCATGGTTATATGATTCCTTTTTGGAAAAATACTTTAGAAGGTAATGCTTCAGAATCTCAGATAAATAATATTGTCAACCAACTTCCTGAGGAAGTAACACAACATTTTGGAAAGGAACGTTTAATGAATGTTTTTCAAGATTATCAGAAAGCCATTTTGATTCAAAAACCTTATTATGAAAATGGACTAGCAATGCCGAATAGTATTATTCCCGAAGAACAAAAAGTGGTAGAAGAATTTAATTTACTTACCCAAGAATACAAACAACATTTTTGGTTGAGTTACTATGTTGTTTCACCATTAAAAGTATTCAAAAACATGGTATTCCACTCCAATTTATCGATGTACATGTTTCAACAAACATTTAGAGGAAATTATATCATGGAATTTTTTAGAATTATCTTTTTCGCTTTACACTCTTTATGTTTTATTGCCTTAATCTTTATTCTTTTACCTTTTAAAATACACAAAGAGGATTATCAGCTACGATTTGCAATATTCTTTAGCGTCTTTATTTACATCGCTTATTTAGCATTCTTTCAACGAGGCATTGAAGAACGATATACCTTACCTATTTTGCCTATTTTATTGGTGGGATTGTTTGGGTTAGAAAATATAGTTTTTAATAAAATGAAATCTAAAAATTAGATTCAATAATTAATTCAATCTCCTTATTATTACATAATCTTTTTAGCTCTTCATTATTTGTTCTCGTATGAATAGATTTCACTGTAAGTTTAAAAAAATCATTTTCTAATGGAATTTCAATGTATTTATTATTCGTTTCATCAACTTTTATTTTGAAATATTTATCATTTTTGGATTGGGTTATTTTTCCATTAGTTAAAAAAGATTTAAGCTTTTTACCTATCTGATGAGAATTATTATCAAAACAAATTCTAATTTCTTTTTCCCATTCATAATAACTCCTTTTCACATATTTAGAAAATGAATATACCTTAGAGATATCCAATGAATATCCTATTTCTTCTTTCAAACACTGATTTAAGCAAAATAATTTTGTTAATTCCGATTCATAAACTACATTTTTTAAATCAACATCATGATTACTTTTTTTAATTTCAAGATTAAAACAAATGCAAGAAGCTTCTTTTTTCCCATAGTAATTCCAATGATCATCTGAATTTTTCTCAGTAGTACAACTAAGTATAAACATATCTTCTATAATTGAATTGAGGTAATTTTCAGCATTAGGAATAATCAAACCTATTCTGTCAATAAAATAAGAATATTCTTTAGAATCATTTTTGTTTTTGACATATTTTGAAAGATTATATAATCTTATTGTAGGATTATTATTTTCTAAAATATTCTTCAAATATCGAAAAGGTAAATAATGATAAATATACGTTGGTTCTAATTTTTTGAAATATAATTCTTCTATAAAACCCGCAAACAAATCTTTTTCTAATTTACCAATGGGTTTATCAAGAATCTTGATGTTTTTTTTTGAAGGAAAGAAAGTAATATGATGTGATTTAAATTTAAAATCGGGAAAATGATTATTGAAAAGCTCTATTATTCTTAAATTATCACTCATTTATAAAAATATAATCAAGGAGCTAATCTGGAAATGAGCCAATTATTTCCTTCTTTAGAATAAACCAATCTATCATGTAAACGGCTTGGTCGCCCTTGCCAAAACTCAAACTTTTGTGGTTCTACAATATATCCTCCCCAATGTGGTGGTCGAGGCACTTCTGTATCTTTAAACTTTTCAGTAAAGTGTTTTACCAGTTCTTCTAATTCTATTCGGTTATTTATTTTACTACTTTGGTCAGAAGCCCAAGCACCAATTTGGCTTTCTCGTGGTCGTTGAGCAAAATACTTATCCGACATTTCTTCACTTACTTTTCTTACCACACCTTCCACCCTAATTTGTCGCTCCAATTCTCCCCAAAAAAAATTGATTGCCACTTTATTATTAACACTAACATCTTCTCCTTTATGGCTGGTATAATTGGTGTAAAAAACCAAGCCTTCTTCGCTAATATGACGCAAGTAAACAATACGCGTAGAAGGTTGCCCTTCTTTATTTACAGTAGAAAGAGACATTGCATAAGGGTCTAAAATTTGAGCATTTACAGCTTCTTCAAACCAAACACTAAATTGCAAAAACGGATTTTTATTTACAGAATCTTCATTTAAAGGTTTATCTGTAAAATCACGTCTAATAGCATTTAAATAATTCTGTAACTCTTCCATATTGGTTAGCAATTCAATAACAAAACTAATTAATCGGATTTATTTTTTTGAGCTATTTATATTTTAATTATATTTATTAATAAATATGCTTTAAAATGGACTTAAATCCTTTAGATTATACTGTTACTGAGCTAAACAAACTTAAACCTCAAAAAGGCAGACTATTGATTGCAGAACCTTTTATGGAAGACCCATACTTTAAACGCTCTGTAGTTTTGCTTACAGAATACAAAAAAAATAACTGTTTTGGCTTTATATTAAACAGACCTTTAGATATTACCGTAAATGATGTGTTGATCGATTTTCCTGAGTTCTCAACTCAAGTTTATATGGGTGGTCCTGTTGATCCTGATAACTTATTTTACATACACACTCAAGGAAAATTTATAGAAGGAAGTGAACAAATTTCTGACCAATTATATTGGGCAGGTAATTTTAATCAGCTTAAAGACATGATTGCCAATAACGAAATTTTTCCTCATGAAATTAAATTCTTTTTGGGTTATTCCGGATGGGATTTCCAACAACTGAACAATGAAATCAAACACGAATCATGGATTATTTCTGATGCCAATCAACTTACCATGTCAGATTTAAACAATCCTCAGTTATGGCAAAATACCCTACAGAATATGAGTAACAAACACGCTCTATTATCTCATTTCCCTGAACATCCCAATTTAAATTAATGAAGGGATGATGTTAAAAGGTTTTTCCTTTGTTTCTTTATTTGGTTTGTTTTCTTTTTTTGCGTATGCACAGGATGATTATGTGATTGATGTCAATGATTTGGACAAACCTGTCATCAAAAAATCAATTAGTGATGTTCCCAATCCTGATTATACAAGCTACTTTACTTCTCCTACAGCATTTACTCTAAGTTCTAGAGATTTTCGTTTAGCCAGTAACGATATTATATTCTTTAAATGCAGTTATGGTATTAGTTCAAAAACTACGCTTACGGCTAATATGTCTTTATTTGGAAGTTTGATAGCTTCTGTTAAACAACAAATACATGAAGGAGAAAATCATACTGTTTCTTTTACTGCTTCAATGGGAGATTTTACTGCTTCATTAAAAGATACCACTATATTTTTTACAGGAGCCAGTGCTCAATTAACATTTGGTGATTATCAAAGGAATTTTACTATCGGAACAGGGTTTCATTATGTTTACAGCAATATTGATGTTGTAAATGAAAATAATGAGTTTTATTTCCACACTATAAATGCAGGCTATCAAAATCAATTAAACAAATACCTGTATTTAATTGTTGATGGTTATTATTTTACTAATTACAACCTTTTTAGTGGTGGAGCAGGATTGAAATTTATTATTAAAAGAAAATATTCTTTAAATGTAGGTGTAATGCCATTATTGTTTAATGATGTTAGAAGTAGCCGTTATCAGGTTAGTGGTGGTGTACTTCCATTTTTTGCAGTAAGGATGTTAATTGCCAGAAATTAACTCATTTAAGTGTTGAGTAAACAACTTTGCCGCTTCGTTATTATAAGTTTTCTCCTTGTAAGAACTTACCCATTGAATTCCTTTTACCACGTTGGTTAAAAACAATTCATCAGCTTGCAACAACATGCTTCCATTTACCATTCCTTCAAACACATTAATTTTTAAGTTTTCGGCAATTCTCAATATTTGCTTACGCATTATACCATCTAAACTTCCTTCTTCTAATGCAGGTGTATAAATGTTATTGTTTTTATATAAAAAAACATTTGAGCTTACCGACTCCGCAATACGACCATGTTTATTTGTTACCAATGCTTCATCTAATTCATTTTCAATACAAAATATTCCTGCCAGTACATTTTGAATACTGTTGGTTGTTTTAATATTAGAAAGCTTAGATGTGCTTCTTCGGTGTTCAGTATAAAGGTCGACCCTTAATCCTTTTTCATTAACAAAATAGAGATTATTTTCTAAAGGTTTAGCTTCAATGGTATAGCCTTTTTTCTCATTAAAAGGAACATAAAACCCTTCTGCTTCCCTAAAAACAGTTAGCCTAACCCTACCTCCTTCAGTAATTTGATTTTTAATCAATAATTCTTCAATCTGATGTTTTAAGTCATTAAATGAAATATTAGAAGATTTCATTTTTAACAGCTCCATCCCTTTTTTTAGTCTTTTAAAATGGTCTTCTACAAAACATAATTGACCATTACATACTCTGATGGTTTCAAACAAGCCATCTCCAAACTTAAATGCACGATTATTTACAGAAAATATTTTATCTTCATTATTATAATGATTTCCGTTATAATTGATATAAAGTTCTTGACTCAAATTGTTAGGTTGATTAAGTCTAAATATTGATTTAAATTTTCGTTTTTAACCACTTTTATTGTCTTCATTCCTATTTTTTGACCAGCTAATTCATCTCTTCTACTGTCTCCTATAAAATAAGAATTTCCAACATCTACATTGTATTTTGCAATTGCCTTTTCCAACATTAATGAATCCGGTTTTCTGCAAATGCATTTTTCATTAATTGCATGATGCGGACAATAATAAATATCTAAAATAGATAATTCAGCATCATGAAACAAGTTATTCATGTAATGGTGTACGTCAAAAACATCTTGATGGTTATATAATCCTTTAGAAATTCCTCCTTGGTTTGTAATAACAATAAATTCATAACCACTAGATTTAAGGATATGAAGTGCATCAAAAAGACCGGGTACAATTTTAAAATCTTCTACTTTATAGGTATAATCACCACGTTCAATATTAATAACCCCATCACGATCTAAAAAAATAACTTTACGCATTAATTAAAGTAGGCTAAAATTTGACTAAAAAAGTTAGAAAACACACCGGGAATAAATAAAAGAGTAAATAAAAAACCATAGACCGCACCACCTATGTGAGCGTCATGAGCAATGTTGGTTCCTCCTCTTTTATCCATATACATCTCGTAAGCTATGTATAAAGCCCCAAAAACAATGGGAGGCATTGTAAAGGGTAAAAACAAAATTCCAATACCACCTTGAAGTGGCATAAATGCAATAGCAGAAAACAACACAGCAGACACAGCTCCCGAAGCACCAACTGAATTATAGCCATAGTTATTTTTATGCTTAATCATAGCAGGAACTGATGCTGCTAAAATTCCACCAAAATAGATAAATAAATAAAATAAAAAAGCTTTAGAACCTAATGAATAGGATAAAAAAGTCTCTATGGCATTTCCGAAAGAATACAACACATACATGTTGAATATTAAATGAAATATGTTGGTGTTATCGTGAATAAATGCGTGAGTAAACAAACGATGCCATTCTTTTCTTTCTGAAACCAAATAGGGATTAAAAAGAAGCTTAGAATATAACTCACTATTGTTGTTAGCCATTAATGAAACGACAACTGTAATAACAATAATAATCAGCGTAATACTCATTAAAATAAACTCATTTGGTTATTTTCATCATCCACATCTTTTATTGGACTTATTTTCGGTTTTTTATCTTCTGGTTGAAGCTTAATTTCTTCATTACTTATATCTTCAGAAACATTTTTATCTTCTACGTCCTCAATAGATTCATCAGCCTCATTTGAGTTAGTGTAATCATCTGAAATAAGTTCGTCTGAATCTTCTTCTTCCGTTAAGTCTTCTTCCACTTCAGGCTCATCATAAGGTAGAGGTTCTAATAAATCAATATTTTTAACCTTATAAGTAGTCAACCTATTACCAATGGCTTTTAATCCTTTTACAGCTATAAACTCATTCAAATTTATTATTTCTGGTTCCTTTTCTATTCCTTTTACCTTTGAAAAATTAACTTGTATTTGTGGCAACCAATCGGTTGAAATAATCTCCAAGTATGATTTTTCATTATCGGTGATAAATGATACCTTTTTATCGGTTGGCTCTACCAAAAAGCGTTTTACTGTATATTGTTCCTTTTCTCCATCAAAATAAATTGCTGATACAGGCTTGTTTGGATTCCATTTCTCAATCACTATCATTTCATCATCAAACTTGGTAAACAAATCAAAGCCTGTTAATTGATATTCACCACTTTGCATGATGGTTAATATTTTATCTTCAGCTTTAAACTCACCCAAAAATTCACCTCTACCATCCGAATTTAAACGTTGAACAGTATCATCAAACCATATTTTTCTTGCCGAAAGAGTCGATAAACCTTTCTCCTTCAATTCTATTTTTGCTATTGGGTACTTTGTTACAATATTTCCAGAAGCCGCTCTACCTTTAATGGCTAGTTCAGAAAAATCCAACTCAAATTTCAACTTACGAACATTTGGTTTAGGCTTTAATTTAATGGAAAGTGTTTCTGCTTCCCCATTTGGATTAGCTGTAAACCACAATACTTTAGAACCGGAAGAACCTTTTGTTAAGTCATATTCTTTATCTCTGGTAATAGAAGTAACAGCAAATCGCTTCATCATTGCCGGCCCAGACTTAC
>JACJZA010000030.1 GCA_020635825.1 Flavobacteriales bacterium | reverse complement strand
AATTTAGAAAAATCTAGTGTTAAAAAGCTTTCGCTAAAAATATCTAAACTGGGATACTGGTATTTTAAGTAATCAATAGATTCAACATCAATTTCAACTACTTTAAAATTTGGGTGTCTTTGTTCAATAATTAAACTAGTTAAAGCACCTGTTCCAGGACCAACTTCTATTAGAAGGTTGTCATTTTCAGAAAGTGCATCCACTATTTTTTTACATATATTTTTGTCATGTAAAAAATGTTGACCTAGGTGTTTTTTCGGTTTTACCATAACATGAAAATAGAAGTAATTAAACACATATACAATTGTGTATATTTGTAGAGATAAAAATCAATCGAATGAATATTCTAGTAATAAATGCGGGTAGTTCTTCAATTAAAACAGCAGTGTTAAGCACTCTAACAGGAGAAAAGGTATTCAGTTTAAGTGCAAAAAATGTATTATCTAATCCAGAAATAAGTCATTCTAATTCTGAAGAAAATATTATGCTTAGTAAAAAAGGACAAGAACATGCTATGAAAACAGCTTTTGAAATTATACTTGAGCAAACTAAAGAATTAAATATTGAAGGGGTAGGGCATAGGGTAGTTCATGGAGGTGATTTATATAGTGAACCTACTTTAATTGATAGTAAGGTCATTACAACTATAAATGAATTATCTAGTTTAGCACCTTTGCATAATCCTAATAATTTAAAAGGAATTGAATTGGCAATGGAGTTTTTTACTGACTTACCTCACATTGCTGTTTTTGACACAGCATTTCACGGCACCTTACCTAAAAGAGCCAAGTATTATGCTATACCCAAGAATTTGAGTGATAAACATGGAGTAAAACGTTATGGTTTTCATGGGACTAGTCATAAATATGTAGCAGAAAAAGCTGCTAGATATTTAAATTCTGATATTCAAAATTTAAAATTAATTACTTGTCATTTAGGAAATGGATGTAGTATTACTGCAGTAGAATATGGAAGGTCAGTAGAAACCAGTATGGGGCTAACTCCACTAGAAGGTTTAGTTATGGGGACCAGAAGTGGTGATATAGATGCTGGGTCATTAATTCATTTAGCTAAAGCAGAAGGTTTATCTATTGATGAATTAGACAAAATGCTTAATAAGGAAAGTGGTTTAAAAGGGTTATCAGGTTTAACCAATGATATGAAAACCATTGAAGAAAAAGCTGCTGAAGGGGATGTGAATTGTAGACTAGCAATTCAAGTTTTTGCACACAGATTAAGAAAATATATTGGAGCCTATGCAACCATTATGGGTGGGGTTGATGCAATTATTTTTACTGGAGGAATAGGAGAAAATAGTGCTGCAATTAGACATAGAGTTTGTCAAAGATTAGATTTTTTAGGAGCTGTAATCAATGAAGATTCCAATCGTGATGTTTCTTTGAGTAAGGATAATAATGTTGTTGATTTTTCTGAAAGAAATAGTCGCGTAAAATTACTTGCTGTAGCAACAAATGAGGAGTTAGAAATAGCTATGCAATCTAGTAAGATTATTGAAGAAAAGTTCAAGGTAAACGAGCAACTAACTATCCCAATTGCTGTATCTGCAAGACATGTGCATTTAACGCAAGAATCTATAGATATTTTATTTGGAAATGGATATCAATTAACAGAATACAAACCATTATCACAGCCTGGACAATTTGCTGCTAATGAAAAAGTAACATTAGTAGGTCCAAAAAATCAAATTGAAAGAGTAAGAATACTGGGACCAACAAGATCTAAAAATCAAGTGGAAATTTCTCGTACTGATGAGTTCTTTTTGGGGATTGACGCACCCGTAAGAGCATCAGGGCATGTAGAGGATTCACCTGGAATAAAATTGATTGGACCAAAAGGTGAATTAAATTTAAAAGAAGGGGTAATTTGCGCTTGGAGACATATACATATGACCCCTGAAGATGCTAAAAACTTTGGAGTACAAGACAAAGATGTTGTTGAGGTAAGAGTGCAAAATGAAGAGCGAACACTAACCTTTGGAAATGTGTTAATTAGAGTCTCCCCAAAATATAAACTGGAAATGCATATTGACACAGATGAAGGTAATGCTGCAGAGCTTGGAAAAGGTGCTGTTGGCATGTTGGTTGATACTCAAAGTGAAGCCTGTTTGATTAAAAGAAGTACAGCTTTTGATGAGGTTTGACCCGTATATTATTTCAAAATATTTCTCTAAAATAATTTTGCAGATTGAGAAATATTTTTTTTTTTGCTAAAATAAATATTTGAAATGAGAAATTTAATATTGTTTTTTTTTGTGGTTGTATTTGCTAGTTGCACAAAAAAAGAATTCCGTGATAGACAAGGAGAATACACAGGGATAAGAATTGAAAATGCTACAGAGAACGTTTCAGTTACTGTAGATTATAAGGGGAATAACAAAATAAAAGTAAAAGGCTATACTGATGAAAAATTGGTATGGGATGAAAACTCGCAAAGATATGTATACGATCAAGGAAGTGGTGTGTTAAATCTAGCTTGGTTTAAGGGAGATTCATTGTTTTTACATACCACTTCAGGAAAATCGGCAGCTCAAACTTCTGTTTATTATTATCTTCAGAAAAATTAAAAGATAAATTCTCCGAAATTTAGAAAAGATTACTTGCTAAAGCTGTTTTTAACAGCTATAAAGACTGCTGTTCTAGTCTTATAGTTTATACTTCCATTCTTTCTTCATACTCCTAAAATAATTATGTACTTTTGCGAGCAAGTGTAATTACTATGCAATTCGAATTAACAAAAGACTTTATAAATGAATTAAAAACTGCCATTGAAAATGGGAGTGAGCAATTTGTTTACGATAATGTTAAAGAATTACACTGTGCCGATATAGCCGAAATTCTATATGCTGTAAATATGGAAGAGGCAAAATATATTTATCGAAAGCTAGATGAAGAAAAAGCCTCTGATGTATTAGTTGAACTAGATGAAGATGTACGTGAAAAATTTCTAAAAGCCCTTTCAGCCCAAGAAATTGCTGATCAAGTTCACCATATGGATTCTGATGATGCAGCAGATGTAATTAACGAACTTCCAGAAGCCAAAAAGCAAAGCGTAATATCTAAACTTGAGAATGAAAAACATTCAGAAGATATTACCTCTCTATTAGATTATGAAGAAGATACTGCTGGGAGTATCATGGCAAAGGAAATGATTACTGTAAAGGCTCATTGGCCTGTTTCAGTTTGTATTAGGGAAATGAGAGAGCAGGCAAAAGAAGTGGAGTTTGTTTATACTGTTTATGTAGTTGATCATGAAGATAAACTTGTAGGAATGCTTTCTTTAAAAAGTTTATTATTTGCTGAAGCAAATACATTAGTAAAGGATATTTACATAGAAAATGTAAAATCGGTTAATGCTTTTGACGCTACAGAAGATGTAGCCAAAATAATGGAGAAATATGATTTAGTTGCAGTTCCTGTTGTTGATAATGAAAATAAACTTTTGGGTAGAATTACCATTGATGATGTGGTTGATGTTATTAAAGAAGAAGCAGAAAAAGACTATCAAATGGCAAGTGGTATTTCAGAAAAAGTGGAATCATCCGATAGCGTTTGGATGCTTTCGAGAGCTCGATTACCTTGGCTACTTATAGGGTTACTAGGGGGGATTTTAGGGGCGCAAGTTATTGGGTTATATGAACATGAACTACAAATCTATCCTGAAATGGCATTTTTTATTCCACTAATTGCAGCAATGGGAGGTAATGTAGGGGTGCAATCATCAGCAATTATAGTTCAAGGATTAGCAAATAAAACCATTGATTTTAGAACTACTTCAGCAAAACTTTTAAAGGAATTAGGAGTGGCGTTAATAAATGGATTAGCATGTTCCATTATTATATTTCTTTTTATCTTAGTAATTCAAGGAAATTTAAATCTAGGAATAACCGTTAGTATAGCTTTAATGATTGTAATTATTGCTGCAGGATTATTTGGTACATTTATTCCTTTATTGCTTAACAAATACAAAATAGATCCAGCTTTAGCAACAGGTCCTTTTATAACAACAATGAATGATGTTTTGGGACTACTGCTTTATTTTATAATTGGGTGGTTACTCTATTTTGGTTAAATTAAAATACACTTTATACTTAGTACATAATACTTCATACAGAAAACACAATGAACAATTTTGATGGATTACAATACAATACTCAAAGAGAGCAACTTAGAATTCCAGAGTATGGAAGGCATATTATGAAAATGATTGACTTTGCAATTACAATTAAAGATAAACAAGAAAGAAATATAGCAGCAAAGGCAATCGTATCTGTAATGTCACAAGTAAACTCCGAAAAAAAGGATTCTGAAGACTTTGAACAAGCACTGTGGGATCATTTACATATTTTATCTAATTACCAGTTAGATGTTGAGTCACCTTACCCCTTGCCGAAACCTGAAAACTTTAATGAAAAACCTGAAAGAGTTCCTTATCCAACAAAAGATATAAAATATGGGTATTATGGAAAGGCAGTAAAGTTATTTATTAAAAAAGCAGTTGAAATGGAAGAAGGGGATGAAAAAGATGCGTTTGTAAATTCAATTGCGAACCTGATGAAAAAGTCATTCTTAATTTGGAATAGAGATGCTGTTGAAGAAGAAGTAATTGTAAATCATATTAAAGAAATTTCTAATGGTAAATTAGAATTAAAGGATCCTTCAGTATTAAAGTCGCCAGAACAGTTAATGATATTCAATAAAAAGAAAAAGAATAACAATAACAATAGTAGTAATAACAAACAAAACAATAAGGTTAGGAAGCATAATATTAAACACAAAAAAAGATACTAATACATGGGTGCTTTTGAAATACATGGAGGAAAAAAGCTAAAAGGAGAAGTTGTTCCACAAGGAGCAAAAAATGAAGCATTACAAATTTTATGTGCTGTGTTACTTACAGGTGATGAAGTAATTATTGAAAATATCCCAAACATTATTGATGTAAATAAGTTAATTAATTTGCTTCAAGCTTTAGGTGTAAAAGTTCAAAAACTTGATAAAGGAAAATATTCATTTAAAGCAGATAATGTAAATGTCGAATATCTTATAAGTGATGACTTTAAAAAGAGAGGAGCAGGATTAAGGGGTTCAATAATGATTTTAGGTCCACTTTTAGCTCGTTTTGGAAAAGGTTATATGCCCAAACCAGGAGGTGATAAAATTGGTAGAAGAAGATTAGATACCCATTTTATAGGTTTTCAAAAATTAGGAGCAAAATTTAATTACGATTCAGATAATTCTTTTTATAAAGCAGAAGCCCAAAAGCTTAAAGGTTGTTACATTCATTTAGATGAAGCTTCAGTAACAGGAACAGCAAATGTTGTTATGGCATCTGTTCTAGCAGAAGGGGAAACAACAATATACAATGCAGCCTGTGAGCCTTACTTACAGCAACTTTGTAAAATGCTAAACTCCATGGGTGCAAAAATAAGTGGAATAGGCTCTAACTTACTTAAAATAGAAGGGGTTGAAAAACTTAAAGGTTGTAAGCACAAAGTACTTCCTGACATGATTGAGATAGGAAGTTTTATTGGCTTAGCAGCTATGACTCAATCTGAAATTACGATTAAAAACGTCTCTTGGGAAAACTTAGGTATTATACCTGAGGTGTTTAGAAAATTAGGCATTAAACTAGAAAGAAGAGAAGATGATATTTTTATTCCAGCTCAAAAATCATACGAAATAGAAACTTTTATTGATGGTTCTATAATGACTATTGCTGATGCACCATGGCCAGGGTTTACTCCAGACTTATTAAGTATTATTTTAGTTGTTGCAACACAAGCAAGAGGTAGTGTGCTTATTCATCAAAAAATGTTTGAAAGCAGGCTGTTCTTTGTAGATAAATTAATAGATATGGGGGCTCAAATTATTTTATGCGATCCACATAGAGCTACTGTTATTGGTTTAGATAGAAAATCAGATTTAAGGGGTATTTCAATGACTTCACCCGATATTAGAGCTGGAGTATCTTTGCTTATAGCCGCACTTTCAGCTACTGGAAAAAGTGTCATTCATAACATAGAACAAATTGATAGAGGTTATGAAGATATTGATATTCGATTAAATAACCTTGGGGCAGATATTAGAAGAGTATAACAAGGAGTTGTGTAACTTGGCACATTTTTTGAAGTCTAAATTCTAGATTAGAAAATAAAGACACTTGTCGTTTAATATTATATAAAGGGTAAAAAATGAAAAGAATATCATTAATCACAATAGTAACAATAGGAAGTTTTTTAGCATTTAGTTTCGTGTCTAAAAACAAAGCTTTATCGATATCTAGTAGCGTTAATAAAGTAGGAATATCTATAGGAGATATAGCTCCAGAAATTGCTTTAACAAGTCCAGAAGGAAACACTTTAAAATTATCTTCTTTAAGAGGAAAATATGTCTTGATTGATTTTTGGGCATCATGGTGTGGTCCCTGTAGAAGAGAAAATCCTAATGTAGTTAGTGCATATAAAAAATATAATAAAGCTAAGTTTAAAGAAGGTAAGGGTTTTGAGGTGTTTAGTGTTTCACTAGATAATGACCCTGAAAGATGGAAAACAGCAATTGATCAAGATAAACTAAGCTGGACTTACCATGTTAGTGACTTAAAAGGATGGTACTCCTCAGCAGCTAAGACATATAGAATAAACTCAATACCTTCAAGCTTTTTAATAGACCCTGATGGAAAAATTATAGCCAAAAATCTAAAGGGCATGGGGCTTCATTTAAAATTAGATGAGTTGGTGAAAAGCTTTTAAGAAATTCTACTCCAGTTCAATTTATTTTTAAATAATTTAATTAGTTGATTCTTAACAGGAACATTTTCTGTCATCTCTAAATTAGGGTCTGCTTTCAATAATTTTATAGCAATTGATCGTGCCTTTGTAAGTATTGAATTATCTTTTGCTAGGTCAGCTATTTTAAAATCCAATACACCACTTTGCTGTGTTCCCATTAAATCACCTGGTCCTCTCAGTTTTAAATCAACTTCAGCAACCTCAAATCCATCATTGGTATTTACCATGGTATCTAACCTAACTTTTGCTTCTTTAGATAGTTTATAACTCGACATTAAAATACAATATGATTGATCTGCACCTCTCCCCACACGACCTCTTAATTGATGTAGTTGTGATAAACCAAATTTTTCTGAACTTTCAATTACCATTACAGATGCATTTGGAATATTTACACCAACTTCAATAACAGTTGTTGCTACCATTATTTGTGTTTTTCCTGATGCAAATTGTTCCATTTCATAATCCTTATCAGTAGGTTTCATTTTTCCATGAACTACACTAACTCTGTACTTAGGAGCAGGAAAACTTCTAGAAATACTCTCATATCCATCCATTAAATCTTTATAATCTAGTTTTTCAGACTCTTCTATTAAAGGATAAACCACATAAATTTGCTTACCCAAATCAATTTGCTTTCGCATAAATTCAAATACTTTTAAACGGGTATTATCAAAATAATGAATAGTTTTTATGGGTTTTCTTCCAGGAGGGAGCTCATCAATTACAGAAATGTCTAAATCACCATAAAATGTCATTGCTAAGGTTCTAGGAATAGGAGTTGCAGTCATCACTAAGACATGAGGAGGAATAGAATTTTTTTTCCAAAGTTTTGCTCTTTGGACAACCCCAAATTTATGTTGCTCATCAATTATAGCTAACCCGAGATTTTTAAACTGTACAATGTCTTCTAAAAGCGCATGAGTTCCAATTAAAATATGAATTTTTCCAGTTAGTAAATCTTTATGAATTTCTTTCCTTTCTGCTTGCTTTGTTGACCCAGTAAGTAGCCTAACATTTATAGGTAGATCTTTTAAAGCTTCAGCAACAGAAAAAAAATGTTGATTTGCTAAAATTTCAGTTGGAGCCATTAAACAAGCCTGAAAATTATTATCCAAAGCAATTAACATAATTAATAAAGCAACTATAGTTTTACCACTACCAACATCACCTTGAAGTAACCGATTCATATGTTTTCCTGAACCAATATCTCTCCTTATTTCTTTAATTACACTTTTTTGGGCATTAGTTAAATCAAAACTTAAATGTTTTTTATAAAATGTATTGAACTGAACTCCTACCTTTTCAAAAACAAAACCTTTAGTTTTTTGTTCTTTTAAGAGTTTTTGTTTTATCATTCTTAACTGAAGGAAAAAAAACTCATCAAACTTAAGTCTTATTTCTGCTCGTTTTTGATTCTGTTGATTTGAAGGGATATGAATTTGCTCGTATGCTTTAGCTAATGATACTAACCTTAGCTCTTCTAATATCTTTTTTGGTAATACCTCTGCAATATGTCCATTTAACTGCTTAATTAGATTGTAGGTAAGCTTAGCAATTCCCCGGCTATTCAATCCTTTGCTATTTAATTTTTCAGTAGAATGATAAACAGGCTGAAAATTTTTGTTTTTTATGTCACTATCTTCAACTAGCTCTAACTCTGGATGTGCAATATTATAACCACTACCATATTTTGTTGGTTTTCCATATACTATGTATTCACTTCCTTTTTTTAAGGTGGGTTTTATCCACTTAATTCCTTTAAACCATACAAGCTGAATTATTCCTGTATCATCTTCAAAATGAGCAACAAGCCTTTTTTGTCTAGGTTTACCTATTTCCTCTATATGGGAAATTACACCTTTAAGTTGGGTAGTAATTGAATCGGTATTTATTTGAGAAATTGTATAAAATTTACTTCTGTCAATGTACCTAAATGGAAAGTGAGTAAGCAAATCATTAAAAGTATAAATTGAAAGTTCTTCATTAAGTAGTTTTGCTCTTGAAGGACCAACTCCTTTCAAATATTCAATGGGTGTATCTAGAATATTATTCCTCATTATAGAATGAATATAAAAAAACCCCTCCAAGTAATGAAGGGGTTTTAAAAAATGTTGGAATTAAATTTATTGTTTAATTACTTTCTTAACTATCAATTTATCGCCAATAGTAATGTGCAAGTAGTATACTCCTCTTTCAAGGTAAGTCATATTAATACTTGTAAGTTTTGTTTCTTCTACTTTTGTACTTATAAGCTTGCCTTGAGTAGAAAATAGTTGCACCTGTACTTTTTCTACGTTTTCAAACTTAATATTTAATACATCATTTACTGGATTAGGATAAATACTTAGGTTATCATAAGCACTTTCATTGATGCCAGCATTATTTATTACTACAATAATTAATGTATCGTAAGCAACACATCCAAATATAGCTTCACCTCTTAAAATTACGGTATATACCCCTGGAGAATTATAAGTATGAGAAACGGTATTTAGTGGAGATGTATTTCCATCACCAAAATCCCAGAAATATATTGATGCATTTGAACCATTAGGGTTAAAATTCACAGTACCTCCAATGCCAATAGTATCTTGATCTGCATTAGCATATACTAAAGGAGTTGGGTTAACATGTAGCCTAAATGTTATTATACTATCACATCCTCCAGCACTTATTAAAGTATCGTAATAATAACCTGAAGTTGTTAAAGTATTACCACCAAAGTATACAGTGTCACCTTGACAAATTGTGTCTCTAATTGTATCTGAAGCGCTACCACCAATGGTAATGGTAATTATATTTGAAACTGCAGGGTTCGGACTGGCACAACTCATTGATGAAATCATTTCACATGTAAATACATCTCCAGTGCTTATTGAGTTGGTATTTGGTGAGAATGGTGTTCCTGTTCCAATAACATTACCATTTTGTTTCCATTGGTAAGTTGGATTGTTTCCACCATTTACTCCATTAGCATTAAACGAAATAATGTCTCCAGGGCAAATTACACTGTCTGTTACAGTAATTGTTACAGAGGCAATAACATTTGTTACTGAAGTTACGGTAAGCATTATTATACTATCACAGGTGCTTTGTGCTTGTAAGGTGTCGTAATAAGTACCTGGAATAGTAATTATCGTTCCTCCAAAAATAATAGTATCTCCGTTACATAATGAGTCTGATAAGTTAATAGTTATAGTTGGTATTACTGTTAAATCAAGTTGAGAAATACTATCACAGCCATTTACTTGAGTTGTATCGTAATAAGTACCAGCATTGAAAACAAGGTTTCCAGCAAAAACAATAGTATCACCTTGACAGATAGTATCATAAATGGTATCATAAATAGTGCAAATGTTGTTACAAAGAGTATCGCTAAATATAAAACCAGTATGGTTAGTATCAGAAGCAGCTAAAACAGTATCACCATTAGCATCAGTAACAATAGCTTGTCCAGGAACAAAGAAACCGTCTCCAAATGAATCATAAAGCATATACTCAATACAAGAGTCAACTAGACAGTGATTAATAGTATAAGTATTTCCAGAAGCATTATCTGGGAACCCACTAGCAAAATTGATTAAGTTACCATTAAGGTCAAAAATTAAAATATTAGTTTCAGAACCAAAGTTATCAATAGTAAGGTTAGTAGTGTAAGTAACTTGGCTATTAAAGGTTATGTTATACACATTTATAGTGTCACAACCAAAGCTTCCAATAGTATCATAATAAGTACCAGTTGTAGTAATAGGGTTACCATTTAATGTTAAAGTATCTCCCTGGCAGAATTGGTAATTAGAAGTGTCATAAACAGTAACACAAGTATCATTAATACATACAGTATCGCTAAAAATAAATCCAGTATGGTTAGTAGAGTTAGCCACTAATAATGTACTATTATTTGCATTAGTAAGAATAGCTTGTCCAGGAGAAGCAAAACCGTCTCCAAACGAATCATAAAGTACATACTCAATACAAGAATCAACTAAGCAGTGGTTAATAATATAGTTGTTACCAGGAGCATTATCGGGGAATCCAGAAGCAAAATTGATTAAGTTACCATTAAGGTCAAAAATTAGAATGTTGGTTTCACTCCCCCAGTTATCAATAGTAAGGTCAGTAATATAAGTAGTTTGACTATTAAATGTAATGTTGTAAGTGTCAATGGTATCACAGCCATTATTACTAATAGTATCATAATAAGTACCAGTAGTTGTAATAATATTACCATTAAGAGTAAGCGTATCACCAATACAGAATTGATAGTCAGCAGTGTCTCGGTATATGGTTGGGCAACAATTAGAATCAATAGCAAGATTTATAGTTGTAATACTGTCACAACCGGCAGCAGTAGAACTGGTGTCAGAATATGTTCCTGCAGCAGTTAAGTTCTGCCCTCCAAAAACAAGTGTGTCACCAACACAAATGGTATCTGCAATAGTATCATTGTAAACAGGGTTAACTTTAACAACAATAGTATCAGAATTCACAGGGTTAGGATTCGCACAAACTTCATTAGAAGTAAGAATACAGTAAACAGTATCACCATTGTTGGTATTAGCAGCAGGAGAATTGTAGGTAGGTAAACCAGTACCTACATTATTACCATTCTTTTTCCATTGATAAGTAGGAGCAGTACCTCCATTAGTGATAATACTAGCGAAATTAATTCCTTGCCCTTGACAAACACTATTAGCATTAGCTGAAATAGAAATAGTAGGTATCACATTTGGATTAACAACTAAATCTAATTGAGTAATGGTGTCACAACCATTGTTGGTAATAGTGTCAAAATAAGTACCAGCAATATAAATAGCATTGCCACCAAATACAATAGAATCTCCTTGGCAAATAGTATCATTAATAGTGTCATAAACAGTTGGACAACCAGCACAGATGCTCGTATGACTTCCAATGTGAGCAGAGTCATCAATTGGGAAAATATCCCATTCAATATTGGGATCAAAAGTAGCAGGGTTATTTTGAACTCCTTTTTGAATAGTACTTTTTCTTACCAATGTATTGTTTGCAGTAAGTCCACTCCAACCAGCAGACCCAGGATCTTCACCAATTTTACCAAAAATATCAAGCGTATCTCCAGTAGGATTGAAAAGAGCAATGGCGTCATTTCCATTAAACCCTAACCCAAAAATTAAATCAGCTTGAGTTTGGAATGCGTTAGCAGAACTTCCATGAGCAATTACATAAACATCATTTGGATTTACATTTCCTGTTAATGCAATGATTGCATTTGGGGTAGTAGATCCGTTATTGAATACCTTTACTTCATAACCTGCAAGGTTAATAATGGTATTAGTAGGATTATAAATTTCTAAGGCTTTATTAAATGAAGAGCCTTCAACATATTCAGAAATGAATAAATCTTCACAATCTCCAATAACTCCACATCCAGCAGAAGTATCAATAGCTAAGTTTAATTGAGAAATACTATCACAGCCATTTACTTGAGTTGTATCGTAATAAGTACCAGCATTGAAAACAAGGTTTCCAGCAAAAACAATAGTATCACCTTGACAGATAGTATCATAAATGGTATCATAAATAGTGCAAATGTTGTTACAAAGAGTATCGCTAAATATAAAACCAGTATGGTTAGTATCAGAAGCAGCTAAAACAGTATCACCATTAGCATCAGTAACAATAGCTTGTCCAGGAACAAAGAAACCGTCTCCAAATGAATCATAAAGCATATACTCAATACAAGAGTCAACTAGACAGTGATTAATAGTATAAGTATTTCCAGAAGCATTATCTGGGAACCCACTAGCAAAATTGATTAAGTTACCATTAAGGTCAAAAATTAAAATATTAGTTTCAGAACCAAAGTTATCAATAGTAAGGTTAGTAGTGTAAGTAACTTGGCTATTAAAGGTTATGTTATACACATTTATAGTGTCACAACCAAAGCTTCCAATAGTATCATAATAAGTACCAGTTGTAGTAATAGGGTTACCATTTAATGTTAAAGTATCTCCCTGGCAGAATTGGTAATTAGAAGTGTCATAAACAGTAACACAAGTATCATTAATACATACAGTATCGCTAAAAATAAATCCAGTATGGTTAGTAGAGTTAGCCACTAATAATGTACTATTATTTGCATTAGTAAGAATAGCTTGTCCAGGAGAAGCAAAACCGTCTCCAAACGAATCATAAAGTACATACTCAATACAAGAATCAACTAAGCAGTGGTTAATAATATAGTTGTTACCAGGAGCATTATCGGGGAATCCAGAAGCAAAATTGATTAAGTTACCATTAAGGTCAAAAATTAGAATGTTGGTTTCACTCCCCCAGTTATCAATAGTAAGGTCAGTAATATAAGTAGTTTGACTATTAAATGTAATGTTGTAAGTGTCAATGGTATCACAGCCATTATTACTAATAGTATCATAATAAGTACCAGTAGTTGTAATAATATTACCATTAAGAGTAAGCGTATCACCAATACAGAATTGATAGTCAGCAGTGTCTCGGTATATGGTTGGGCAACAATTAGAATCAATAGCAAGATTTATAGTTGTAATACTGTCACAACCGGCAGCAGTAGAACTGGTGTCAGAATATGTTCCTGCAGCAGTTAAGTTCTGCCCTCCAAAAACAAGTGTGTCACCAACACAAATGGTATCTGCAATAGTATCATTGTAAACAGGGTTAACTTTAACAACAATAGTATCAGAATTCACAGGGTTAGGATTCGCACAAACTTCATTAGAAGTAAGAATACAGTAAACAGTATCACCATTGTTGGTATTAGCAGCAGGAGAATTGTAGGTAGGTAAACCAGTACCTACATTATTACCATTCTTTTTCCATTGATAAGTAGGAGCAGTACCTCCATTAGTGATAATACTAGCGAAATTAATTCCTTGCCCTTGACAAACACTATTAGCATTAGCTGAAATAGAAATAGTAGGTATCACATTTGGATTAACAACTAAATCTAATTGAGTAATGGTGTCACAACCATTGTTGGTAATAGTGTCAAAATAAGTACCAGCAATATAAATAGCATTGCCACCAAATACAATAGAATCTCCTTGGCAAATAGTATCATTAATAGTGTCATAAACAGTTGGACAACCAGCACAGATGCTCGTATGACTTCCAATGTGAGCAGAGTCATCAATTGGGAAAATATCCCATTCAATATTGGGATCAAAAGTAGCAGGGTTATTTTGAACTCCTTTTTGAATAGTACTTTTTCTTACCAATGTATTGTTTGCAGTAAGTCCACTCCAACCAGCAGACCCAGGATCTTCACCAATTTTACCAAAAATATCAAGCGTATCTCCAGTAGGATTGAAAAGAGCAATGGCGTCATTTCCATTAAACCCTAACCCAAAAATTAAATCAGCTTGAGTTTGGAATGCGTTAGCAGAACTTCCATGAGCAATTACATAAACATCATTTGGATTTACATTTCCTGTTAATGCAATGATTGCATTTGGGGTAGTAGATCCGTTATTGAATACCTTTACTTCATAACCTGCAAGGTTAATAATGGTATTAGTAGGATTATAAATTTCTAAGGCTTTATTAAATGAAGAGCCTTCAACATATTCAGAAATGAATAAATCTTCACAATCTCCAATAACTCCACATCCAGCAGAAGTATCAATAGCTAAGTTTAATTGAGAAATACTATCACAGCCATTTACTTGAGTTGTATCGTAATAAGTACCAGCATTGAAAACAAGGTTTCCAGCAAAAACAATAGTATCACCTTGACAGATAGTATCATAAATGGTATCATAAATAGTGCAAATGTTGTTACAAAGAGTATCGCTAAATATAAAACCAGTATGGTTAGTATCAGAAGCAGCTAAAACAGTATCACCATTAGCATCAGTAACAATAGCTTGTCCAGGAACAAAGAAACCGTCTCCAAATGAATCATAAAGCATATACTCAATACAAGAGTCAACTAGACAGTGATTAATAGTATAAGTATTTCCAGAAGCATTATCTGGGAACCCACTAGCAAAATTGATTAAGTTACCATTAAGGTCAAAAATTAAAATATTAGTTTCAGAACCAAAGTTATCAATAGTAAGGTTAGTAGTGTAAGTAACTTGGCTATTAAAGGTTATGTTATACACATTTATAGTGTCACAACCAAAGCTTCCAATAGTATCATAATAAGTACCAGTTGTAGTAATAGGGTTACCATTTAATGTTAAAGTATCTCCCTGGCAGAATTGGTAATTAGAAGTGTCATAAACAGTAACACAAGTATCATTAATACATACAGTATCGCTAAAAATAAATCCAGTATGGTTAGTAGAGTTAGCCACTAATAATGTACTATTATTTGCATTAGTAAGAATAGCTTGTCCAGGAGAAGCAAAACCGTCTCCAAACGAATCATAAAGTACATACTCAATACAAGAATCAACTAAGCAGTGGTTAATAATATAGTTGTTACCAGGAGCATTATCGGGGAATCCAGAAGCAAAATTGATTAAGTTACCATTAAGGTCAAAAATTAGAATGTTGGTTTCACTCCCCCAGTTATCAATAGTAAGGTCAGTAATATAAGTAGTTTGACTATTAAATGTAATGTTGTAAGTGTCAATGGTATCACAGCCATTATTACTAATAGTATCATAATAAGTACCAGTAGTTGTAATAATATTACCATTAAGAGTAAGCGTATCACCAATACAGAATTGATAGTCAGCAGTGTCTCGGTATATGGTTGGGCAACAATTAGAATCAATAGCAAGATTTATAGTTGTAATACTGTCACAACCGGCAGCAGTAGAACTGGTGTCAGAATATGTTCCTGCAGCAGTTAAGTTCTGCCCTCCAAAAACAAGTGTGTCACCAACACAAATGGTATCTGCAATAGTATCATTGTAAACAGGGTTAACTTTAACAACAATAGTATCAGAATTCACAGGGTTAGGATTCGCACAAACTTCATTAGAAGTAAGAATACAGTAAACAGTATCACCATTGTTGGTATTAGCAGCAGGAGAATTGTAGGTAGGTAAACCAGTACCTACATTATTACCATTCTTTTTCCATTGATAAGTAGGAGCAGTACCTCCATTAGTGATAATACTAGCGAAATTAATTCCTTGCCCTTGACAAACACTATTAGCATTAGCTGAAATAGAAATAGTAGGTATCACATTTGGATTAACAACTAAATCTAATTGAGTAATGGTGTCACAACCATTGTTGGTAATAGTGTCAAAATAAGTACCAGCAATATAAATAGCATTGCCACCAAATACAATAGAATCTCCTTGGCAAATAGTATCATTAATAGTGTCATAAACAGTTGGACAACCAGCACAGATGCTCGTATGACTTCCAATGTGAGCAGAGTCATCAATTGGGAAAATATCCCATTCAATATTGGGATCAAAAGTAGCAGGGTTATTTTGAACTCCTTTTTGAATAGTACTTTTTCTTACCAATGTATTGTTTGCAGTAAGTCCACTCCAACCAGCAGACCCAGGATCTTCACCAATTTTACCAAAAATATCAAGCGTATCTCCAGTAGGATTGAAAAGAGCAATGGCGTCATTTCCATTAAACCCTAACCCAAAAATTAAATCAGCTTGAGTTTGGAATGCGTTAGCAGAACTTCCATGAGCAATTACATAAACATCATTTGGATTTACATTTCCTGTTAATGCAATGATTGCATTTGGGGTATTAGATCCGTTATTGAATACCTTTACTTCATAACCTGCAAGGTTAATAATGGTATTAGTAGGATTATAAATTTCTAAGGCTTTATTAAATGAAGAGCCTTCAACATATTCAGAAATGAATAAATCTTCACAATCTCCAATTAAGCCACAATTTTGAGAAGTGTCAATTGATAAATTTAGAACAGTAATGCTGTCACAGCCTAAGCCATTTAATGTAGTGTCAAAATAAATGCCAGCAGTAGTTAAGTTTTGAGAACCAAAAACTAAAGTGTCTCCTTGGCAAATAGTGTTGGATATGCTATCTATAGGATATGAAGATATATTAACGGTATGACTTCCAATATCAGAAAAATCATCAACATTAAATTGAAGCCATTCTAAAGATGGGTCAAAAGTAGCAGGATTATTATTTACTCCTTGTATTATAGATGGTTTTCTTCTTAAAGTTACATCTTGAGTAATTACACCTCCGCCAGACCAAAATAAACCAGGGTCTTCACCAATTTTACCAAAAATATCAAGCGTATCAACTCCTCTAAATAATCCTAAAGCATCATTACCGTTAAAAGAAAAAACATTACTAGCAACTGCTGTATCACAAGCAGCTTTTAGAGTGGCATTAGCACCATTTCCACAAATTGAAAAGGTTTGCCCAGGAGCAAGTGTTCCAAAAAGATTTAAAACATCAGTAGCAATAGGACTTCCATTTTCAAACCTTTTTAAAGTTAATTGAGATAAATCAATAGTTGATGAGGTAGGATTGTATAGCTCAAGAGCTTTATTCAAAGAAGTTCCTTCAACATATTCACTTATGAAAATGTCAGGACAGCTTTGAGCCATATTTTGGCTAAAGAATGATAGAAATAAAATTGATGCAATGAATGTTTTTTTGAGAATCATCTTTTAGATTTTTAGTTTTCAGGGTGCAAAGGTATAAGCTTTAACTTTAGAAAGCAATATCTAATGTTAAATAAATATTATTTCTTAATATTAATAACTTGTTAATAATGAAATATTTGAAAAATATTGGTGTGCAAAACCTTTGTTGTTCAAAGAGTCAATTCTAATAGCTCATTATTTCATTAATTTTTGAATAAGATTCATTTTTTAAGGGAATTAAACTGACTAACCTATTCTAAGAGATAGTTTTTTATCTTGAATCTAACTTTTTTATTTTGAAATGCCCATAGAGAGCTCTAATTATTGAAATCCACTCATCTGTTATGAATAAAATTTAGACAGCTTCTCAGATTTCTTTTTATATTTAAAAAAACTTAATGTACCATGTATAAATTAATTTCCTATTCAGTTATAGTTGTAATTTTATTAGCCTGTAACTCAGTTGAAAACTCTAAAAATGAAGTGAATAATAATAAGTCAAAAGAGACAAAACTAGCTGTAATTCCAGTAAAATACTTTGAAACACAAAAAGATTCTGTTACAGAAAATTATTTTGGAACAGAAGTTAATGACCCGTATAGGTGGCTTGAAAATGACACATCTTCTGCAACAAAACAATGGGTGAAAAAACAAAACGAAATTACTTTTGGTTACTTAAATCAAATTCCATTTAGAGATAAAATAAAAACAAGAGTTGAAGAGATTTTAAATTATCCTAAACAATCTGCACCTAGAAAAGTTGGTGAGTATTATTTTTACACAAAGAATGATGGATTACAAGATCAAAGCGTGTACTATTACAAAAAGGGTGAAGATGGAGAAGAACAAGTTTTTATTGATCCAAATAAAGAATCGGAAACAGGAATTGTTGCTATTTCTTTGTTAGGAGCCTCACCTGATGATAAATATATTGCATACTCAAGGCAAGAAGCGGGTTCTGATTGGCAGGAAATTAGAGTGAGAGAAATAGCAACAAATAAAGAATTTAAAGATAAAGTAAAATGGGCAAAATTCACTGGGGCATCTTGGGATAAAGACGGCTTTTTTTATAGTGGTTATGAAGCACCTAAAGAAGGAAGTGAATACTCTGCAAAAAATGTTTCACATTCTGTTTATTATCACGAATTAGGAACTACCCAAGAAGCAGATAAGTTAATTTATGAAGACGAGAATAATCCTAAATTATATCATTTTGTGGGGGTTACTGAAGATGAGAAATATTTAATACTACACGTCCAAAATGGAACAGAAGGAGTCGATTTGTATTTTAGAGAAATGGGAACAGATGGAAATTTTAAACCACTAATTACGGGTTTTAAAAATAAGAGTGATGTAATTGATCATGTTGATGGCAAACTGTATGTGCTTACCGATAAAAATGCTTCAAACAATCAGTTAGTAGCAATTAATGTAAATAATGTGGATGAGGCTGCTTGGGAAACTATAATTCCAGAAAGTGAACATTATTTAAGTGCCGTTTCAACAGGTGGAGGTAAATTGTTTGCTCAATATTTAGAAAAAGCTGCTTCAAAATTGTTTCAATTAGATTATGACGGGAGCAATAAAAAAGAAATTGAACTCCCTACAATTGGAAGTGCTGGGGGATTAAGTGGGAAAAAAGACGACAAGGATTTATTTTATTCGTTTAGTTCATATACTTACCCTTCAACCATATTTAAATATAACGTGGAAACAGGTAAGAGTGAACAGTATTTTCAACCTGATGTAAAGTTTGATCCTTCAGCCTACGAAACAAATCAAGTAACATACAAGAGCAAAGATGGAACTAATGTTACTATGTTTATTACTCACAAAAAAGGATTAGAGTTAAATGGTAATAACCCAACATTATTATATGGCTATGGAGGCTTTAACATTAGCATTACTCCATGGTTTAGTCCTTCAAATATGATTTTATTGGAGAATGGAGGTGTTTATGCAGTTGCGAATTTAAGAGGTGGAGCCGAATATGGAGAAGAGTGGCATAAAGATGGAATGCTAATGAATAAACAAAATGTGTTTGACGATTTTATTGCTGCCGCCCAGTATTTAATTGATAATAAATATACGTGCAAAGAAAAGTTAGCTATAGAAGGAAGGTCTAATGGAGGCTTATTAGTTGGTGCAGTAATAACTCAAAAACCCGATTTATGTCAAGTTGCTTTTCCATGTGTAGGAGTTTTAGATATGTTACGATATCATTTGTTTACAGTTGGCTGGGGTTGGGTGCCTGAGTATGGCTCAAGCGAACAAAGCAAAGAAATGTTTGAATACTTGTATGGTTATTCTCCTTTGCATAATGTGAAGCCTGAAACAACCTATCCAGCAACAATGGTTACTACTGCCGATCATGATGATAGAGTTGTACCAGCACACTCTTTTAAATTTGCCGCAACACTTCAAGAAAATCATATTGGAGATAATCCTGTTTTAATTAGAATTGATGTTGACGCAGGACATGGAGCAGGAAAACCCTTATCAAAGCAAATTGATGAAATTGCTGACAAGTGGAGCTTTATGTTTTACAATACTAATACTAGTTTGGTAAATGAATAGGTGAAAGTTATATATATGCCTTAAAAAATAAAAATTCGTGTTCCTTCTTAACAAAGGATTAAGGAGGATGTTAAAAGAATTATAATAGGACGTCTGTAAACCATAGTCAATTTAATTTTCAAATTAAAAGTATTTAATTAAGTATAGGCAATGAGTAGCTTATTAATGCTAGCTTTGTTAAAATGTAGTTGATAATCTTTTTGCAGATACTTTAATTTAATATCATAAAAGCTTACTTTTAAGCCAATTATTTAATTTAGTATTTATAAAATACCCATTTGGGTAATTTATTATTGAGCCCCATAAAGGGGGGTGAATAAATTAAATAACACATTTTTAATCTTAATTACAAAATTTTATACGTGTGAAAATAAAAGCATTAATTCTCTCATTCTTTATAGCCGGATCAACAATTGGGCAAATCAATATTGATGATTATAAAGTTGGAAACACAGGAATAGTTAATGACCACAAATTGGTTATGGATGTAATGGAAAATAATCATCCAGGTTTTTCTGAAGCAGTTAATGAAAGCTTTAATAAAGCTAAGAATCAAATGGGAATAAGAAGTGGTGTCACACTTACAATTCCTGTTGTGGTTCATATTGTTTGGAAGAATTCTGCTGAGAATATAAGTACACAAGATATTAATGACCAAATTGATATTTTAAATAGAGATTATGCACGCCAAAATGCTGATACTGTTAATTTAAGATCAATACTTCAGCCCATTGCTGGAAATCCTAATATTCAATTTAATTTAGTGCATGTAGAAAGGGTGCAAACAACTACTGATTTTAACCTTAGTTTTACAAGTTTATATGATGATATTAAAAAAAGCTCAGCAGGAGGAAGTGATGCATGGAATACAAGTAACTATTTAAATATTTGGGTTGGAAATTTACAAGGTGGTTTTTTATTAGGTTACGCTTACCCACCTGCAGGATTACCAAATTGGCCAGCTGGTTCTACCCCCTCTGATCCAAATGTTGATGGTGTTGTAATTGATTATAGAGGGTTTGGGCCTAATACTAATCTTGGAGGGCAAATATTTCATGGAAGAACTGCTGTTCATGAAGTTGGGCACTATCTTGGATTAAGACACATTTGGGGAGATGGAGATTGTACTCAAGATGACGGATTAAATGATACCCCAACAACAGACTCTGAAAGCCAATTTGATTGTGTTAAAACTAAAAACACCTGTAATGATGGTGCAGGAGACTTACCCGATATGGTAGAGAATTATATGGATTATTCTGATGATCAATGTCAAAATTCATTTACAAAAGATCAAGCAAATTTTATGAGAAGTGTACTTCAAAACCAAAGAAGTGGTTTATTAAGTCCTGCTAGTATAAATGAAGTTGAAGAAGTTAACTTTAGTATGTTTCCAAATCCAGCAAATGAGGTTGTTCAGTTTAAATTATCTGGAACAAATTCTGCAAGATTAACCATAATAAATTTACTTGGAGAGAAAGTTTATCAAGAGAATTTAAAAGGAGCACTTAAGTTAGATGTTACCAGTTTTAAAAGAGGAATTTACTTAGTTAAAGTATCAAGCACTTCAGGAGAACTTACCAAAAAACTTGTGATAAAGTAAAAAAGAGACTGAATTATATTTGTTTAGTTTATTTAATATAAAAAACACCTCATTTTTGAGGTGTTTTTTTTTGATGATGAACCACAATCTTTTTACTTCATGAAAGTTCTCAGAATTGTAGTGTTTTTAATATCATCTACCTATCAATTTTATTGATTTATATACTCGTTAAGTTCATCTACAGAAGATTCAAAATCGAAAGCATCATTCACTTGATAATAATTACCAATGTCATAAGTTCTGCTATATGCATATTTTGCAAATTCTAGTTTAGTGTTTTCAAAATCAAATAATTCCATAATTTGTTTTACTTGCTCGGCTCTTAAACAATTAGAATTTGCTATTTGCTTAGCAAGAGTTAACCTACTTTCAGAAAAATCTTTTGCCTCAATACTTTGTTTTGCCTTAGCAAAGTCTGTATCAGTCATGGGCAATCCATCACAACCTATTGCGCCATCATAACCAGGTAACTCTGGAGTACCTGGCTCATCAACAATGATTATATCAGCCCCATTAGAAACTGTAGTTGAACTAGAAGTTACGGTAGTAGTTTGGGTAGTTGTAGTAGTACCTACTCCCATTCCGTCATTTACATTAATTCCTACACCTAAACTTACTCCATCAACATTCATATTTAGGTTTACACTTTCGCCTGTTGTTCCTGTTTGGGTAGTTGTGGTTGTAGTTTGTGATACAGTTACAATACCTATGGGAGGCTTAGGAACAGTAGTATATCTAATTACTCTCACTTGTTCTGTAGCTGGAGGTGCTTGAGCAATTGGCACAGCAGTTCGCCATCTCATTTTATACTCTCCTTTTTTATTTTGCATTATTGCGTAGGTCACCTCAGCAAATTGACTTTCTGCATCTCTCACTTGAAGCATTTTTTTCTCTAAACTAGGAATAGTGGTGTCAACAAATATTACTTTTGTGTAATAATATTCTGCGTTTAACCCTTCAACTTTTATGTTAGTTTCAGGATTTTCGTTTTGACGAACTCCATTTACTATTAAATAGAATTGTTCACCTTGCTCAGAAAACACCACTAAGTTTGAAGTGTTTTGAGCTATGTAATTTTGAGCTAAAAAAGCCACTAATAAAGTTTTAAATAAATTTTTCATCATCATCAAATTTTAAGGGTTTATTGTTTTATTATTTTTTTCATTGCGATTGTTTCATTGTTTGTACCTAATATTTTAAACAAATAAGTTCCATTTTGGTAGTTACTTAAATCTACTTTTTGAATTGCACCTGAGGTTTTATCCTGAGAGATCACTCTACCTGTTAAATCAATTATTTGATAAGTTTTGGCAGTGTAAGGAAATTCAATATTTACTATGGAAGAGGTTGGGTTAGGGTAAATTTTTACTGAACTTTCTTTTCCAAATATTTTTGGTTGAGATGTTGAGTGACTCACATTTCCATATACACAAATATCAAAACTACCATATGAGGATTTAACACCTCCATAATAATTGAATACTTTTACGTAGTATGTATTTCCTATAATAAAATTATTGTTCGTATAACTTTCTGTACTTCCTGTTGACCAATCATTTTCACATAGTAAACTACTTCCACTACAACTACCATCTAATATTTCAAAAGCTATATTCAAATTTGAATTGGGATTAACCTTTATTGTGAGAGAATCAGTTGTTGCAACAAACTTATACCACACATCCATATCTCCTCCTGTCCCAATACATGGGCTAGTTGATTGATTGGAACCTAAAAGTGTTCCTGAAGTATAAGTGCAAGAAGTACCGGCAATTAAGTTTATTGCATTACTACAATCATTATTAGGTGGTTTAGGAATACCCCATACACAAATATCAAAACTGCTATATGAGGATTTAACACCTCCATAATAATTGAATACTTTTACGTAG
>JACJZA010000003.1 GCA_020635825.1 Flavobacteriales bacterium | reverse complement strand
GTATGGGCTTTACTTTCTTCAGATGAACCAGATGGCGATAATATAAGAAAATTTGAATCTCTTGGGACTAGGAGTTTTGCGAAAGAAATGGCCATAGGATATTCTTTAGATTTTCACAATATGATAACAACTAAAAGGAAACAGGAAAGACTTCATTACTTAAAGAGTTATTGGGCAACGAGAGTATTAGATAATCCGAAAGTATATATGAATACATCGCTTAAACCCGAGTTCTCTTGTGCTTTAGCAAATTTTGGAATAAAGGGAATGACTGGGAGCGAGATTGATCAGAAATTATTTAGCAAGTACAAAATACATACTGTAGCTATTAAACATGAGCATTTTGATGGAGTTAGAGTAACACCGAATATATATACTAATGAGGAAGATTTAGATAAATTAGTTCAGGCAATAAATGAGATATCTGTCTAATTAACTGAAAAGTTAAATGAATTTACCTTATTTAATAAAAATATAATCATAAATTGTGTATATTAATGATTATTTTTTCTAAAAATTTACAAAAGTTTACAAAGTACGTCTTACTTATAGTGTTATTATATATATTGAAAAGACTAAATGGCACACAATTTGTGAAATAAAAATATGAAGAAAATTAAGATAGAAGATAAACTATCCTTAAGAAATGAAGGAAAGTTAGAGATTGTTTTTATAGGATCAGGGACTGCGTTCTCCGAATCTTTGGGGAACAACAATATTATCATCATTAAAGGTGATACACATATATTAGTTGATTTTGGGCTTACAGCTCCATTCGCACTTAAGCCTGTCACAGGAGTTGATATTCTTGATATTGAGAATGTTTTACCCACTCATAGCCATTCTGACCATATAGGTGGCTTAGAATATTTGACATTAAAGAATAGATATTTTGGTCAACCTAATGGTAAGCCAAGATTAACAATGATTATTCCTGATGAATATAGGAACGTGCTTTGGGAAGAGTCATTAAAAGGTGGACTTAGATATAACGAATTAGGTAAGTATGAAAACGAAATGTCGTTTGATAGCTACTTTGACTATGTAACACCTGAATTAATTAAAAAAGATGGTCGAGTTAAACATCATATTAATTTCAAAGGTATCAATTTAGAGTTTTTCCATACTAATCACATACCTGGTCAAGCAGTCAAAACTGAAGATGCTTTTATTACTTATGGTTTACTTATAGATAGTAAAGTATTCTTTTCAGGTGATACTAAATTTGATAAAGAATTAATAGATGAGTACGAAGATAAGGCGGAATATTTTTTTCATGATTGTTCCTTTGCCCCGAATCCAGTTCATGCAGACATTGACTCTTTGAGAACTTTACCTGAAGATTTGAAAAAGAAAATAATACTAATGCATTACGGTGATGATTATGCAAACCATGACCATAGTGACTTTTATGGTTTGGCAGTGCCTGGTGTAAGATATATTTTCGATTAATTATCAGCTACTAATTTTTTTATTAAGTCTTCACTGAATACATCATTAAGTTCTTTTTTGATATTTTCGTTTTTCTTTAAGAAATCAGTGAGCAATGTCTTGTCCCAAACTATCATTTCAGTTTCTTCTAAAGTATCGCAGTTAGCTGTGGTAGTTGCACCTGACATAAAACTCATCTCTCCAACAAATCTACCGTCTTTCACATAAGCTAATATTTTATCATTACGAGTTATTTTGATTAATCCTTTAGTAATGAGCATTAGTTCATTTATGTGAGTGTTCTCTTTTATTAGACAAGTATTTTCAGGTACTGTTCTAATAGTACCAAGTTTAACTAACTTTTTAAAATGAATAGGGTTCATTTTACTGAAAGTTAATTCTAGCATTTTTTTCTCACGTTCTCCGAGGTTGAGTGTTAACTTTTCGTAGTAGAGAACTGAAATCCACCATAAATTAGTGCCAACAAAGATAACTGACCAGATAATATCAGTCCATAGTGGTTCATCCGTAATATTAAATGAATAGTACAATTCTAGTAACGCAGCTAAAATCAATGTACTTCTTAGCCAAATCATCTTTTCGAAAGATGCACCTACTATGTATAAGACATTCGAAAGGTGTCCAATTATTTGAACTAATAAACTCAAGTTAAATCCATTTTTTGCGAAAAGTACTGATTTACAATATAATCAATAATTACTAATAAGAATAAAAAAATGAATATGTTACTATGAAATTAAATTTAGCAATAAAAATCACTCAAAAACTTTCATTTTAGTATAACCTATTAAAAATTCAAGCGTATTATAAGTATATTCATTTTAAGCCCAGAGCAAAACCTCAATTAGCCCTCCAAAGCAAATAAGGTTTTGCTTTTTTTTATTTCTGAATTATTACTGATAATGTAACTACTGATTCATTGTCAGAATATATTCTAATATAGTA
>JACJZA010000029.1 GCA_020635825.1 Flavobacteriales bacterium | reverse complement strand
CTGAACAAGCAATTGCTTACAACCACCCAGGAAACAAATTAGCTGCTATTGTTGGTTTAAACAAAGCCGGAGATGCTGTTGCTGAAGCTGGAAAACAAGTTGCTATGCAAGTAGCTGCTATGGATCCATTAGCAATTACAGAAGACCAAGTAGATGCTGCAGTAATAGAAAGAGAAATGGCAGTAGGTAAAGAACAAGCTTTGGCTGAAGGTAAACCTGCTGAGATGGTAGAAAAAATTGCTGAAGGTAAAGTGAAAAAATACTTAAAAGAAAACACTTTATTAAATCAAGCGTCTATCAGAGACAACAAAAAAACTGTTAGTCAAGCTTTAAATGAAGTTGAAAGCGGGTTAACAGTTACAGGATTTAAGCGAATTATGTTAGGATAATTTATTAAAAAGAGAGAATTTAAATTCTCTCTTTTTTTTGTCCAAAAATTTATAACTCTATGACTTACAAACGAATTTTATTAAAACTTAGTGGTGAATCCCTAATGGGGAAAAAACAATTTGGCATTGACAATGACAGACTTTCTGATTATGCTAATGAAATTAAAGAAATCGTAAATCAAGGAATAGAAGTTGCCATTGTTATTGGTGGCGGAAACATTTTTAGAGGGATTCAAGCAGAAGAAGGAGGAATGGAAAGAACACAAGGAGACTATATGGGAATGCTTGCTACTGTAATAAATGGTATGGCTCTACAATCAGCTCTTGAAACAGTTGGAATTAAAACTCGATTACAAACCGCTATCGAAATGAAAGAGGTCGCAGAACCTTTTATTAAAAGAAAAGCAGTTCGCCATTTAGAAAAAGGAAGAGTAGTGATTTTTGGTGCCGGTACCGGAAATCCATTTTTTACAACTG
The DNA here is from genome assembly GCA_020635825.1 of Flavobacteriales bacterium. Classification (GTDB taxonomy): domain Bacteria; phylum Bacteroidota; class Bacteroidia; order Flavobacteriales_E; family Vicingaceae; genus Vicingus. Next base: position 22,603 of record JACJZA010000029.1, on the reverse strand, counting down.
ATACAGCTGCCAGTTTAAGAGCTATAGAAATTGAAGCCGATGTAATACTTAAAGGCACTCGTGTAGATGGAATTTACACTGCCGATCCTGAAAAAGATAGTACAGCAATAAAATACGATACCATTACTTTTGATGAGGTTTATAAAAAACGTTTGAATGTGATGGACATGACTGCATTTACTTTGTGCAAAGAAAATAAGCTGCCTATTATTGTTTTCGATATGGACACTCCTGGTAATCTAAAAAAAGTAATAAATCAAGAAGAGAATATTGGAACATTGGTAGAAATTTAAAATTCACTACTTTTGAGAAAATAATTTAGCATTTATGAACGAAGAAATACAATTTATTTTAGACTCCGCAAAAGAATCAATGCAATCTGCAATTGCTCATTTAGAAACTCAACTTCAAAAAGTGCGTGCCGGTAAAGCAAGCCCGATGATGTTGAGCACAGTAAAAGTTGACTATTATGGTTCTATGACTCCACTTTCTCAGGTAGCAAATGTAAATACTATAGATGCAAGAACTATTACCGTTCAACCATGGGAAAAAACCATGTTGCAACCTATAGAAACAGCTATTATTAATGCCAACTTAGGATTAAACCCTCAAAATAATGGAGAAACCATTATGATTAATGTTCCTATTTTAACTGAAGAAAGAAGAAGAGATTTAACCAAACAAGCTAAGGCTGAAGGTGAACATGCTAAGGTTGGAATAAGAAATGCTCGAAAAGATGCCAATGATGAAGTAAAAAAATTAAACAATGAAGGATTAAGTGATGATATGGCAAAAGATGCCGAAGCTAGCATTCAAAAATTAACAGATACTTATATTGTAAAAATTGACACATTAATCGAAGCTAAAGAAAAAGACATTATGACTATTTAAGTCTTATCATATTTCTTAAAAACCCCATTGAGAATTCTCAATGGGGTTTTTGTTTATATGTACTTGCATCTGTTAGTAATTTTTAATTGCTTATTCTTCGTTAAACTTTTACTTTTGGCAGCAAGTTTGATAAGTCTTTACCGATTTTCTCAATTCATGAAAAATATATTTTTTGTTTTCATTTTACTTTTTTCTTCTAATCTATCAGCTCAGGTAGTGTTTAATACCTCCTACCACAATTTTGGAGAAGTAAATAAAGAAGATAAAAAATACTTCGACTTTACATTGACTAACGCCGGCACTGTTCCTGCTTATATTTTACGAATTGAAGAACCTTATGGGATAGATGCAAAATTTTCTAAAAAAGAAATTGCCCCAGATAGCACTGTGATTATTAGAATTAAATACACACCCAAAAGAAAAGAGCATTTTAAAAAAGATGTCCCTGTATGGATAAGTGTAAATAATGAGCCAATTACATTTACTGTTGAAGGAGATGTAAAAACATTTGATGTTAACGAAGATTTAGCTTGTCCTGACTTTAAAATCAATAAAAAGCCTGTTGATTTAAAATCTGATTTAAAAATAAAGGTGGTAGATGTTAACACCAAAAATCCAATTAAAAATGCGACTGTAGAAATTATATGGGATGGATTGGTTTATAAGAATTTAAATACCGATAAAAATGGAGAAGTAATTCAAAATTTAAAATGGGACAATTATTATTTTGTTGTAAATGCAGAAGGTTATGGAACAAAAGAGCAAGATGTATATGTCAACAAAAACAACAATTACATTGAATTTCAATTAGGCGAGCCCACCAAAGAAGAGCTGATGGCTCAACAAGATACCACACCAGTTGAACCTGAAGTGATTGTAGAGCCCGAAGACACTATTTCAACCAAAGAGCTGCCTGTCAATTTATATGCTCCTAACAACGTTGTCTTTTTAATTGATGTTTCGGTATCAATGAAACAAAAGGGGCGTTTAGACCTTTTAAAATCCTCTATGATTGAACTTTTAAATGGACTCCGAACTATAGACAAATTGGCTATTGTTACTTATGCTTCCTCAACTGATGTTATTTTAGAATCAGAATTTGTAACGAATAAAGCAAAAATTACTGAGCTCATCCAAGATTTAGAGGCAGGAGGTTATACTGCCGGTGGAAAAGGAATTAAAAAGGCATATCAAGTAGCTAGAGCTAACTTTATTGAAGAAGGAAACAACCAAGTAATAATTGCTACAGATGGAGCTTTTAATCTTGATAAGGGTGACAAAGGAATTCTAAACGATGTGGAAGCAAATTTCAAAAAAGGAGTAACCATATCGGTAGTAGGTGTTAAAAATGAAAAATGGACGATCAAATCAATGACAGATATTGCTGAAACAGGAGGAGGGCATTATTTACACATCGAATCTTTTGCTCAGGCTAAACCTATTTTAATGAATGAAATAAAAACCAATTCAAGAAAAAAATAAGGGTTTGGAGAAAAAAAGAGTTGCTATATTAGGTTCTACAGGTTCTATCGGTACACAAGCACTAGATGTTATCGATGAGCACCATGATAAATTTGAAGTAGAAGTTTTAACTTCTAATAATAATGCTGATTTATTGATTCAACAAGCATTGAAATTTCATCCCAATTCTGTTGTTATTACTAACGAAACTCACTACAAAAAAGTAGAGGAAGCACTTTGGGAAGAAGACATCAAAGTTTATGCAGGACAAGATGCTTTAGCTCAAATTGTTGAAATGGACAGCATTGATATTGTCTTAACCGCTTTAGTTGGTTACTCAGGATTAAAACCCACTATTCATGCAATTAATGCTAAAAAAACAATTGCTTTAGCTAATAAAGAAACCCTTGTCGTAGCAGGAGAACTAATAACTAAATTGGCTAGAGAAAACAATGTTCATATTTACCCTGTTGATTCAGAACATTCTGCTATTTTTCAATGTTTAGCCGGAGAATTTCAAAATAAAATTGAAAAAATATATCTAACCGCATCGGGTGGACCTTTTAGAGGGAAAAAGAAAGAAGATTTATTAAACATTACAAAAGAACAAGCATTAAAACACCCAAATTGGGACATGGGAGCAAAAATCACTATTGATTCTGCTACCTTAATGAACAAAGGATTGGAGGTAATTGAAGCGAAGTGGTTGTTTAACTTAAAACCCGAACAAATTGATGTAATCGTTCATCCTCAATCCATTATCCATTCGTTAGTTCAATTTGAAGATGGAAGCATGAAAGCTCAGATGGGATTGCCCGACATGAAACACCCTATTCAATATGCTTTATCCTTTCCTTATCGATTACCTTCAAAATCACCACGTTTTAATTTTTTAGATTATCCCAACTTAACTTTTGAACAGCCTGATAAAGAAACTTTTAAAAATTTGGCCCTCGCTTACCAATCACTTGAAAAAGGAGGGAATTTGGCCTGCATATTAAATGCTGCAAATGAAGTAGCTGTAGAAGCTTTTTTGAATGATAAAATCAAGTTTTTGGACATTGCTGAAATCAACCAAAAATGTATGGAATCTATTCCTTTTATTCAACACCCTACCTACGAAGACTATGTGAGAACGAATGATGAAACAAGAGTTTTTGCTGAAAGTTTAATTCAGTAATTTAAGTTCATTCAACCCTTTTTCTAAATCAAATTCACTTTGTTTTTGTGTAATAAAGTTACCTTTTTTTGAAAGATATTGGGCTAAATATTCTTGCTCCGTTTGTCCGGGTGTAGGAACTAAAATAGCTTTTTTACTTAATACCGTTAAGTCCATAAGGCTACTATAACCAGAGCGACAAATCACCACTTTGCTTTTTTGGATGCATTTTAGAAATTCTTCTATTTCTAAATGATTAAAAACTTTCAATTCTGAATTCTCAATTTTCAATTCTAACTTTTCTTCGGGTAAACCTCTTACTAAAATTCCTTTAAAATCTGTGTTTTCAAGTTGTTTTAAAATGATATTTTCAAAAATAGTTCGTTGTGGTTCCGGTCCCGAAAGAATCGCTATAAAGTCGTATTCTTCTGTCTCTATGTTTTGGGTTTGCAAGTAAGTCGAAAAACGAGAAAGAATTCCAATAAAACGATAATTTAAAGGCAAGGTTTTTTTGTGAGATAACTCTCCACTCAAATTATCTTCATCTTCAACATCGGGAATCCATACTTCATCAAAATTATTGAGGTACTTTTTCACTATTTTCTCTAACAACCACTCTCCTGTTGGTGCTTTAATAAACAATTGATGAGTCATTAAAACAGACTCTACTTTTTTAGTCCATAATCCATAACGATTATCAGAAACTACCATATCAATCGAATACTTATCAATTATTTGATCCAACCACAAATGCTCATCCTCAATTGCTTTCTTAATTTTTGGCAATTGTAAAAGCATTTTAGTTATCATCGATCCTTTTTCAGAATACTCAATATCATACCCCTTTAAAGGAATAAATTGTAATTGAGGAAATTCTTTTTTCAATAAAGCCTCTGGCTTTCCGGAGCTTGCAATAATAACTCGGTGACCTTCATCTAAAAATTGCTGAATTAAAGGGATGCACCTTGTTGCATGACCCAACCCCCATTCCAAAGGGCAAACCAATATGGTTTTATTTTTATCCAAGTTTTTCGCTTAGTTCAACTAATTTTTGCATCGTATTAAAGTTTCGAGTAGTACAGCTCACTTTTAGCTTTTTTTCAAAAAACACATTATTCCATTTTGAGCTGCCATAACCATTGGGGTAAAAACAATAAATCACCTCATCAGTAATTTTAAAAAACTCTGAACTTTGATTAAGTTGATTCAATTCATCAACTAATTCTTTCTTTGGTTTTTCAGCTAATAAAGTATAATAAATAGCTTTCAATTGGTCTTCGTTCCCTTTTAAAAAAGGATGGTTTTCTTTAATTTTTTTAAGCCTCTCAGAGGTTAAAACCTGAATATCTACATCAAAACCAAAATGGTTTAAAATGGATTTTTTAATATTTTCTTGGATAGAAGCAACTGACTTTTCATTAGAAGTAAAAATTACATTTCCACTTTGAATATAGGTAGTAACATCATTGTACCCGATTTGCTCAAACATGGTTTTTAGTTCAGCCATTTTAATCAATTTCTGACCATTCACATTAATCCCTCTAAGCAAAGCAATATATATCATTGAGTGTTTTCTTTTTTATGTTTCCAGCGCCTGTGTGACCACAACCAAAATTGAGGTAACTCATTTATGTTTTTCTCTAATAGTTTATTTGAAGTTTCAATAATCGCCCCATAAGCAGTTTCATTAGGATGTTCCGTAATTACTTTAAACTCTGCCTCGTAATAACCTCTTTTGGGTTTGTGAATAACACCATAAACTACCGGCATATTATATTCTTTAGCATATTTTTCAGCACCATAAAATACTGCTGTTTCTTGATTTAAAAAATTCATCCAATAGGCTTTTTTAGGGTTAGACGGACTTTGGTCAATGCCGAAAATGATTCCTTTAGGTTTTCCAAAATCTTTTTCAAAATACTTTTTGGTTTGGCTCATCGGACATAAATTCATGCCGAAACGCATTCTAGATGTCTGCATTTTTTCGTCAAAATATTTATTGCTCAATGGTTTGTAAATACCTATCAGTACATGTCGCATTTGCATCGCCACTCCCAAAGCCAACATTTCCCAGTTGTTGTAATGTCCTCCTACAAAAACAATGTCTTTTCCTTCATCATAAAGCCTATCCACTTCCTTTCTGTCTCTTACTTTAAATCTTTTGTTTAATTGCTTTTCCGAAATAGTAAACCCTTTTAATCCTTCTACTATTAAATCACAAAAATGCTTGTAAAATTCCTTTGCAATTTGGTGCTGTTCTTTCTCAGATTTATTTGGAAATGAATTTATGATGTTACCATAAATCACTTTTTTACGATACCCCAATACATGAAACATGATAAAAAAAGTAAAATCGGAAAGACGATACAAAAAGAAATATGGCAAATAAGAAATGGGTAAAATCAATCCGTAATATACTATTCTGTTCACCATAAAGTAATAAGCACTAATATTAAAAAATCAGATAAAGTTAGTTAATTTTGATTTATGGTCGCAGTCATTTCAGGAGCAACAAGAGGATTAGGAAAAGCTTTAGCTTTTACCTTGGCAGAACAAGGTTTTGATTTAGCCATATCCGCACGAAATGAATCGGATTTAAGCCACTTAAAATCTGAGTTAACCAATGCTTTTTCTGTCAAAGTATATGCACAAGTGTGCGACCTTTCAAAAAAAGAAGAAGCATTATTGTTTGCCGAAAATGTATTGAAAGAATATAATCAGGTTGATGTGCTGATTAACAACATAGGCAAATACAATGTTGGGCGATTAACCGATGAAGAATGTGATTTAGAATCGATGATGAATACCAATCTTAATTCTGCTTACTACCTTACCAAAAAAATTGCTACCCGTATGTGCGAACATCAAAAAGGACATATTTTTAACATTTGTTCTGTTTTGAGTTTAGGCCCTAGAATAGATGCTGCTACTTATACCATTTCTAAACATGCATTAAAAGGGTTTAATGATGTGTTGAGAGAAGAAATGCGTGAACACCAAGTAAAAGTAACAGCAATTTATCCTGGCTCCATAAATACAAGTTCTTGGGAAGGAATTGTTGCTCCAAGAGAAAAATTTGTGCAGCCCGAAGACATTTGTGAAGTAATAAAAACTTGTATTACCATTTCAAAAAATGCTAACATTGAAGAAATAATCATCAAACCTTTAGATAAAAAATATTAAAAATGATTAAGAAAATATTAATTGGTGTTGTTGCCATTTTAGTGATTATGCAGTTCTTTAGAATTGACAAAACTAACCCCGAAGTGATTGCAGAAAATGATTTCATCAATATGGTTCAGCCAGATGAAAACATTCACGCTATTTTAAAAACATCTTGTTATGATTGTCATAGCAATGAAACCAAATACCCTTGGTATACTAATATTGCCCCCATTTCTTGGTGGGTAAAAGACCACATAAACGACGGTAGAAAACATTTGAATTTTTCTGAATGGGGAACATACAAAGAGAAAAAACAAAAACATAAGTTGGAAGAATGTTTTGAAGAAGTAGAAGAAGGAGAAATGCCAATGGAAAGTTATTTAATCATGCATGGTGATGCTGAATTGAATATAAAGCAAAAAGAAGCTTTGGTAAATTGGTTTAAGGAACAATATAAGGGGGAGAAAAAGATAGAAAGAAGTTGGACTGATTTAATTGACAACAAAAAATGGCAAACTAATGTTGAAACAACGGAAGGAATTGATAGAATGAGAGCTTTATTAAAAGCAAATCGAAATGTAAGTGATGTTGAGTTCATGAATAAACTTGGAGAAGATTTAATGCAAGAAATTAAAACCATTTTTGCTAAATGCACTATGACTGGGTTAGAACATGAGATGCTCCATCAATATTTAAAAGTAGATATTCATAATATTCAAGGGTTTATTGAAATAAAACAATTAAATGAGGGGGATTTACAAACCATGCAAGGAATGATATTGAATTTAGAAAGAAATTTTAATACTTATCACAATTTTTTTGAGACAGCTCAAAATGATTAAAAGCAATTACAATATTGAAAAATTAGAGCACATGTCTGATGTATTGAAGGCTGTATCACATCCTCTTCGAATAGCTATTGTAGATTTACTTATCAATTCAAAAGAATTAACCGTAACTGATATTTATTCCACTTTAAATATTCTCCAACCAGAAGCGTCTAGGCAATTAAAAACCCTTAAAATTGCAGGGCTAATCAAATGTCGGAAAGAAGCTAACACAAGGTATTATTCAATTACCGATAAAAATTTATCTAAATTACTACATTGTGTAGAAAACTGTACCCTCTAATTTATATTTATTCTATATACTAATAATCGTATATTTGAATATAAATTATTTCCCATGAAGAAAATCTTAGCGATTACAACAATTTTGTGTGTCATATTGTTAGCACAGCTGTTGTTATCTTTTAGTGACAAAGGACAGTTTGAAAACTATTCGTATCATTCAAAAAGAGAACGAAATCATTTCAACAATTTGGCAAAGGTTTTACCTACTGGTTTTAATTCAATTTTTGCAGCTTCAGGAGAATGTGAACTTTGTCATGGAACTGCAGGTGCGGGTCCAAATACAACAGCCTTACAAGATGCTTTAGGTAATGATGTTTCTCCTGTGGCCGACTGGAAAGGTACCATGATGGCTAATTCAGCAAAAGATCCTTTTTGGAGAGCAAAAGTGAGCCATGAAGTGTTGGTTAATCCAAATTTACAAACTGCTATTGAAAATACTTGTACAAGGTGTCATGCTCCAAATGGATTTTTTAATGCCATTCATAATGGCGAGCCTCATTATTTAATAAGTGATTTAGAACAAGATTCAATTGGCTTAGATGGTGTAAGTTGTACTAGTTGTCACTCAATGCTTCCCAATGGATTAGGTAGTGTATTTTCTGCTGGTATGCAGTATGATACAACAAAAACAATTTACGGACCTTATGATGCTCCTGTTGCCAACCCAATGATTAACAATATTGGTTTTACACCTACAAAAGGAGACCATATTAATGATGCCGGATTATGTGGTATTTGTCATACTTTAATTACTCATCCCGTAGATTTATCAGGCAACCCTCTTGGAACTGACTTTGTTGAACAAGCCATTTATCAAGAGTGGCAAAATTCTGAGTTTTCTTCGAGTAATTTAAAGACTTGTCAAGATTGTCACGTTCCAAGAACTAACGATAATGTGGTTATTTCTGATAGACCAACTTGGTTAGACCCAAGAACTCCTTTTGGAAAACATTATTTAGTAGGAGGAAATGCTTTTATGTTGTCATTATTAAAAGATAATATAGACACACTTGGGTTAAGTGCTGAACCTGCTGATTTTGACAAAGCTATTTCGAGAACAATTAATCAACTTCAAAACAACACATTAAACATTAATTTAACTGATGATGGACGAGATTTAAATAATGCCTATTTTAAGATAGAATTAGAAAACCTTACAGGTCATAAATTCCCATCAGGTTATCCTAGTAGAAGAGCATATGTTGAATTTATTGTGCAAAATACAAGTGGAGACACCATTTTTCATTCTGGTAAAACTGATGATGATTACAGATTGATTGAAGAAAATGCTACATATGAGTACCATTATGATACTATAAACTCTGAATCGCAAGTGCAAATATATGAGATGGTGATGGGTGATATAAATAGTAATGTAACTACTGTTTTAGAAAGAGCTTATTCACATTTAAAAGACAACCGTTTACCTCCAGTTGGATTTACCTCCTCTCACTTTTCTTATGACACCGTAAAAGTTATTGGAAATGCACTTACTGATATTAACTTTAACAAAATTTCCGGGGTTGAAGGCTCTGGAAAAGACGCTATTTATTTTAAAATTCCATTAAATGGTTATAATGGCTCTTTAAATGTTTCAGCAAACATTTATTATCAATCTGTTCCACCCAAATGGACAGATGAAATGTTTTCTTTGTCATCTACAGAGATTGACTTGTTTAAACATTTATACAACAATGCTGATCACACCCCAATTCTTGTTGCCTCAGCTACATTAAATCAGGTGGATATTGAAGAAATAGAATCCAACCCTTTTGTAATATATCCAAATCCTACATCTTCCTTCGTAAAAATTGAAGGACTTAATAACATTAATAAAATTGTCTTATTCTCAAATGAAGGAAAAATGATACAAAATTTCATTTGGAACGGAACTTCAAATCAACAAATAAAATTGCCTGAGAGAAAAGGAATCTATTATATAAAAATAACAACTAAGCAGGGAAAGTCCTTTTCCAAAAAAATTCTCCATTACTAATTAAAGTAAAAAAGTTCATCTAAAAGATGAGCTTTTTTTATTCTCTCAAATTATATAGATTTGGCTCCATGAAAGGAGAAGGAAAAAAAATGGAAAGATGGAAGGAAATGGAAACATTTCCTCATGTTTTTGAACCTAAATTTAAAGAGGTATTTGAAACCCAATTTCCACACAAAGGAAAATGGAAAACAGACATCTTAAAAAACGACAACCCAATTGTATTAGAGTTAGGTTGCGGACGAGGTGAATATTCTGTTGGTTTAGGGAAACATTTTCCAGAAAAAAACTTTATTGGTTTCGATATCAAAGGAGCTCGCATTTGGAAAGGAGCAAAACAAGCTTTAGAGCAAAACTTAAAAAATGTGTTTTTTGTTCGAACTCGCATCGATTTTATTACTTCATTTTTTGATAAAAATGAAGTCGATGAAATATGGATTACCTTTCCAGACCCTCAACCACAAGAAAGTAGAGAACGAAAAAGATTGACTGCTCCTATGTTTATGGAACGCTACAAACAGTTTTTAAAACCTGGTGGGATTGTTCATCTCAAAACTGATAATGAAGGTTTTTTTAGATATACACTAGATGAAATTAAAAGAAACAATTACGATTTAATTGAACATACTTTTGATTTATATGGTGAACGCATTGATGATTTGGACGAAAAAACTCAAGAAATTTTATCCATCAAAACCTACTACGAAAACTTATTCTCAGCACAAGGGCATAAAATCCATTATTTAAAATTTAGATTTTAGTATCAGCCTATAATGAAATACTATTTTTTGCTGCAATATGAGCGCTTTAAAAGGTTTACTACAGATTCTGGTATTAATTTTTTGTTAGCCATAATAATTGCTGTTATTGGTTTCATAATTTTATCTCATTTAATTTTTGGAAAAATTAATCTTGCAGCATATGTTTATTCAGCCTCATGTGTCTTTTTTGTTAATCTATTAGGCAAAGAGGATAGAAATAATTTTCTAAAAACCATATATAATAAATCAAGCTACAGAAAAATAAGATTAATTGAAAACAATGTAGTTGCTTTTCCTTTTTTACTCTTTTTAATTTATATGCAATTATATTGGATAGGGTTTGTGTTAATTGTTTTGGTAAGTATTTTTTCACTTTTTAATTCCGTAAAAGGTTTTAATTATGCTTTTCCTACTCCTTTTTTTAATCGTCCGTTTGAATTTATTATAGGGTTTAGACGATTTTTTGGGCTCTTTCTGTTAAGCTATATTTTGACTATTATCGCAATACAAGTAGAAAATTTTAATCTTGGAATTTTTGCATTATTAATCACCATATTTACATGTGTTGGCTTTTACAACAAATCAGAAACCGCTTTCTTTGTTTGGATTTACAACCTAAATGCAACCCAATTTCTTCAACAAAAAATGGTTGCTGCTTTGTTATTTTATTCTATGCTCAGTTTTCCTATTGTTATTTCTTTAATAATTTTTAATCCCGACAACTGGTATTTCACTTTTGTCTTTTATCTTATTGGGATTTTATATATTTTCTTAAGCCTTTTAGGGAAATATGCTTATTTCCCATCTGAAATAAATGTAATTCAAGGTTTTGCTATAGGTTTTACAATTATTTTTCCTCCATTACTTCTAATTATTATCCCAATATTTTATAGTAAATCAAAACAAAAATTAAATCTCTTTTTAAAATGATTGAAGTAAAAAATCTACACAAAAAATATGCTAACACGGAGGTTTTAAAAGGGATTAGTCTTGAGTTTAAATCAGGAGAAATTGTAGGTGTTGTTGGAGAAAATGGTGCAGGTAAAACAACATTTTTTAAATGCTTAACGGGCTTAGAAAATTTTGAAGGAGAAATAAATTACAATTCAGGTATTTTAAAAAATGAAATTGGCTTTTTATCCAGTGAACCCTATTTTTTATCTAAAATAACCGGGAAAGAATATCTTCAATTATTATGTACAGCAAGAGGAATTAACATAAAAGATTTTGAAGAAAAAAACATCTTCGACTTACCTTTAAATAAGTATGCTGAAAACTACTCAACCGGAATGAAAAAGAAACTTGCACTTACTGCAACTTTACTTCAAAATAATAACATTTTTATTTTTGATGAACCATTTAATGGAGTTGATATTCAGAGTAATGTTTTAATTAAAGAAGTTCTTTTAAAACTAAAATCTCTTAATAAAATTGTAATCCTTTCCTCCCACATTTTTAGTACGTTAACCGAAACTTGCGATAAATTATACCATTTAAAAAATGGAGTGATTATCAATAGTGCAACTAAAGAGAATTTTGCAACAATTGAAGAAAGTATGAAAGAGCAAACATTATCTAAAAAAATTGACTCTTTGTTTAATTAACTTCTTCTTTATCTGAAAAAAGTAAAAACATGAATTACTCTAAAAACAGTCAGGATTTCTTCGAGCAAGTATATTTGGTAGTAAAAGAAATACCTAAAGGGAGAGTAACTTCCTACGGTGCTATTGCAAAATATTTAGGAGCTACAAGAAGCTCAAGAGTTGTTGGTTGGGCAATGAACAATGCGCATTCTAATCCTGATATACCAGCACACAGGGTTGTTAACCGAAACGGACAACTTACCGGAAAATTACATTTTTCTACTCCTTTTGCCATGGAAGAATTATTAAAATCAGAGGGTATTAAAGTAAAAAAAGATACCATTCTAGATTTCAAAAAACATTTTTGGGATCCTTCTATAGAATTAGCTTTGTAAACTAACTCAACAATAGAATTTCGTATTTTTGTACTTCAAAAATGGATGTAAATGAGTTTTGAAGAAAAAGATATTTTATCAGCTTTAAGTTTTGTAATTGAGCCCGACTTAAAAAAGGATGTTGTAGAACTAAATTTAGTTTCAAATATTCAAGTCGAAGGAAACAAAATTAGTTTTGACTTACAAATCAACAATCCCGCTCTTCATAACAAAAAGCGTATCCTAGAAGCTTGTGAACTTCATTTAAACAGAGTTTTAAAAACAGAAGTACAATTAAATGTAAATATTACACCTATCCCAAAAAAATCTGAAATGCCTAAAGCAAATAAAGTCTTACCTCAGGTTAAAAATATTATAGCCATAGCATCAGGAAAGGGAGGGGTTGGAAAATCTACTGTTACTGCAAATTTAGCAGTAGCATTGGCTCAAAAAGGTTATAAAGTAGGATTGGTAGATGCAGATATTTATGGACCTTCTATGCCTTTAATGTTTAATGTAGAGGATGAAAAGCCAATGCCTATTGAAAAAGATGGGAGAAGTTTAATTAAACCTGTTGAAGCTTACGGAGTAAAATTATTATCGATAGGATTTTTTGCAGGGGTTGACCAAGCAGTAGTTTGGAGAGGTCCAATGGCAACAAGAGCTTTAACTCAACTTTTTACTGAAGCTGACTGGGGAGAATTAGATTATATGTTAATCGACCTTCCTCCCGGAACCGGAGATATTCATTTATCATTGGTTCAAACTGTTCCGGTAACTGCAGCAGTTATTGTAAGCACACCACAAAAAGTAGCTTTAATAGATGCTAGAAAAGCGATTGGAATGTTTAAACTAGAGCAAATCAATGTACCTGTTCTAGGCATGATTGAAAATATGGCCTATTTTACTCCAGCTGAATTACCTGAAAATAAATACTACATTTTTGGGAAAGAGGGATTAAAAGATTTGGCTGAAGAAAACAATTTACCATTGCTCGGACAAATTCCTTTAGTTCAAAGTGTAAGAGAAGCAGGTGATGCTGGGAGACCTGCAGTTTTACAAGAAGACACTCCTCAAGCAATAGCTTTTAAATTTTTCGCTGACAACGTCATTAAACAAATGGAACTTAGAAACATTATGCAAGAACCAACCAAAAAGGTCGAAATCACTCATAATGATGGATGTTCAACCAAATAATTTTCATAAATTGCATTACTTATTTGTAATAAAATGAACAAAGTAGAAATAATAGAAAAAGTAAATTTGGCACTCGACCAAATTCGTCCTTTTTTAAATGATGATGGTGGTGATATTGAGTTAATTGAAGTTACCGATGATTTAACGGTAAAAGTAAAACTCCTAGGTGCTTGTAAAGATTGTTCAATGAGTAAAATGACCTTGAAAGGTGGTGTTGAAGAATCCATCAAAAAAGTTGTTCCTGAGTTAAAAGGAGTAATTGCTATTGAAGATGATACTGTTCAGTGTCATTAATTTAAGACAACTTCCCTGTTAAAATTCTCATCTCCATCATCGGAGAAATTTTTTCGTATAAAATGTGGTAAACTGCATCAACAATAGGTAGGTTCACCTTATATTTTTTGTTGATTTCATAAATTCCTTTTGCGGCATAATATCCCTCTGCAACCATGTTCATTTCAATTTGAGCAGATTTTACTGAATATCCCCGTCCAACCATACTACCAAAATTTCTATTTCTAGAAAACTGCGAATAACACGTTACTAGCAAATCTCCCAAATAGGCAGACGATTTCACATCTCTATGAATTGAATGAATTGCATCAATAAAATCTTTGGTTTCTCGGAGCGCAGCAGCAATTAAAACCGCCTGGAAGTTATCTCCATAACCTAATCCATTACAAATTCCACTTGCAACTGCATACACATTTTTAAGAATAGCCGAAAGTTCTGTTCCAAATAAATCATCAGAAGTACTAGTGTTAATATAACGACAGGACAAACTATCTGCAACAAACTGAGCAATCGCTTCATCCTGACAAGCAATAGTTAAGTAAGATAGCCTTTCCATGGCAACTTCTTCTGCATGACAAGGACCGGCAATCATTCCTATCTTTTTGTATGGAACTTTAAAATTTAAATGAAAATATTCTGCCGGAATTTGATTGTATTCTGGCACAACCCCTTTTACCGCCGAAATGATTATCTTGTTTTCAATTCCTTCAATTTCTACACCATCAAAAGCTTTAGCCAAAAAAGCCGAAGGTACAGCAACAATAATAATATCTGATTGATCTACTACTTTTTGTAAATCAGAACTCATATTCAATTTATTGGGATTAAACTGAATGGCTTGAATATATCTTGGGTTGTGGTGGAATTTCTTTATGTGCTCTATACAGTCTTCATCTCTCATCCACCAGTTTACTTGCTCTAAATTTTCGGTAAGCATCTTTACAATAGCTGTTGCCCAGCTTCCTCCTCCTAATACTGCTACTCTTTTGTTTTCCATGATACAAATATACTTATTGTACTAAACTAACACACAAACTTTGCTTTCACCATCAACCTCAACCTTTACCAAGCCGTGTTTATTTAATCCTTTCATCCCTTTATCCCATTGTTTTCCGCTCAACCCCACAGCATTTTTCAATTCTCCAACATCCATTCTTTCAGCTTTTTTCAAAACTTCTAATATAGCTTTTTCTGATTCCGATAATTCAACTGACTTTTTCTCTGGTTTCATTTGCGGAAAAAACAACACTTCCTGAATGGATTGATTGTTGGTTAAATACATTACTAATCTATCTATGCCAATACCCAAACCTGAAGTTGGAGGCATTCCATATTCTAAAGCTCTTAAAAAGTCATAATCAATAAACTGACTGGCTTCATCATCTCCTCTTTCAGCTAATTTTAATTGGGCTTCAAAACGCTCTTTTTGGTCAATTGGGTCATTTAACTCTGTATAAGCGTTAGCCACTTCTTTCCCACAAATCATTAATTCAAAACGCTCTGTTAATTCAGGATTTTCTCTGTGTTCTTTGCATAAAGGAGACATCTCTTTTGGGTAATCAGTAATAAAGGTTGGTTGAATATAGTTTCCTTCACATTTTTCTCCAAATATTTCATCAATCAACTTTCCTTTACCCATAGTTTCATCCACTTCAATATTATTAGATTGACACCAAGTTCTTAGTTCATCTTCAGTTTTTCCATCAATATCAAACCCAGTAAAATCAATAATAGATTGACGCATAGTAACTCTTTTATAAGGGGCTTTAAAATCAACTTGATGTTCTCCAAAGGTTGCTTTTGTTGTTCCATTTACTTGAATAGCACAATACTCCAACAACTGTTCGGTAAATGCCATCATCCAATTGTAATCTTTGTAGGATACATAAATTTCCATGGCCGTAAACTCAGGGTTATGAGTTCTATCCATTCCTTCATTTCTAAAGTTTCTTGAAAATTCATAAACCCCTTCAAAACCTCCAACAATTAACCTTTTTAAATATAGTTCATTAGCTATTCTCATGTACAATGGAATGTCTAATGAATTATGATGCGTCACAAATGGTCTTGCAGCAGCACCTCCTGGTATTGGTTGTAAAACAGGAGTTTCTACTTCCATATAACCCCTTTCATTAAAAAAAGTACGCATGGCATTAAATAGCTTTGTTCTTTTAATGAATACTTCTTTTACATGAGGATTTACCACCAAATCAGCATAACGTTGACGATATCGCATCTCAGGGTCAGTAAAAGCATCATGAACTTTCCCTTCACTATCTGTTTTAGGCAGAGGAAGTGGTTTCAATGATTTACTTAATAAAGTAAACTCTTTTACTCTAACACTTATTTCTCCTACTTGAGTTTTAAATAGTTCTCCTTTTATCCCAACAAAATCACCAATGTCTAGCAATTTTTTATACACTTCATTATACATGGCATGGTCATCTCCGGAACAAATTTCATCTCTATTAAAATAAACTTGTATTCTACCTTCACTATCTTGTAGTTCAGCAAAAGAAGCTTTACCCTGTATTCTTCTTGACATCAATCTTCCAGCAATAATTACCTTCTTCCCTTCCTCATAATTAGCCTTTATATCTTTAGACAAAGCATCTACAGGATATAATGCTTGTGGATAAGGGTTAATCCCTAACTCTCTTAATTTGGTTAACGAATCACGTCTAACCAATTCTTGTTCTGATAATTGCTGACTCATTTAAATGTATTTTTTTGGACGGCAAAGGTAATAAAGATTTATCTACTTTTGTTGCAATGATTTTAACTGACACACATACACATCTTTATTCTGAGCAATTCAATGATGATATAGTTCATGTAATTAAAAATAGCTTAGAAAAAGGTATTGAAAGATTTTTCTTGCCCAACATTGATAGTTCTTCTATAGAGGGAATGTTATCTCTCGAAAAAGAATACCCAAAACATTGTTTCCCTATGATGGGGTTACATCCTTGTTCTGTTGGAGAAAACTACCTAGAAGAACTTAAAATTGTTAAATCTTGGCTTGATAAAAAATCATTTTGTGCGGTTGGTGAAATAGGAATAGACTTGTACTGGGATAAAACATTTTTTAAAGAACAACAAGATGCATTTAGCACTCAGATTAAATGGGCAAAAGAGAAAAATTTACCTTTTGTTATCCATTGTCGTGATGCTTTTGATGAGATTTTTGAAATAATGGATGAATTGAATGATGAAAACATGAAAGGTATTTTTCATTGTTTCACAGGCAACATTGATCAAGCAAATCATATTATTAATTATGGTGGTTTTAAGCTAGGAATTGGAGGAGTAGTGACATTTAAAAATTCAGGTTTAGATAAAGTTGTTGAACAACTTGACATTGAACATTTGGTACTCGAAACAGATTCGCCATATTTAGCTCCAGTTCCCTATAGAGGGAAGAGAAATGAAAGTAGTTATTTGTATCATATTGCAGATAAAATTTCTGATATTTACCAAATTAGCATAGAAGAAGTGGCAAAAATTACCACCTCAAACTCAAAAGAAATATTTGGATTTTAATGAGCTCTATTTTAATCATATATACAGGAGGAACCATTGGAATGGTCAAAGATGAAAAAACAGGGGCATTAAAATCGTTCGACTTTGATTCTTTGTTAAAAGAAATCCCGGAAATAAAAAAGTTTGCTCATCATATTAATATTGAATCTTTTGATACACCAATAGATTCTTCTAATATGCAACCTGAAAAATGGTTACAAATAGCACAAACCATCTACAATAATTACGACCAACATGATGGATTTGTAATCCTTCATGGGTCAGATACTATGGCTTATACAGCATCAGCACTTAGTTTTATGTTGGAGAACCTTAGTAAACCTGTGATTTTAACTGGGTCTCAACTCCCTATAGGTGAATTAAGAACTGATGCTAAAGAAAATTTATTGACGGCTATTGAAATAGCTACTACAGAAATTAACGGCACAGCTGCAGTTCCTGAAGTTGCTATATATTTTGAATACGATTTATACCGTGGAAATAGAGCAACTAAATCTAATGCTGAAGATTTTGAAGCCTTTACTTCTCCAAATTATCCAGTTTTGGCTCAAGCAGGAGTTTCTTTAAGGTTTAATCATAACGATATCTACAAACCAAACAACAAAGATCTTCAGCTTAATCAGTTTTTGGATAGAAACATTGCTACCATTAAGTTATACCCGGGAATTACTGAGCAATTTATTTTTTCTGTCATCAACACGCCAGGTTTGAGAGCTATAATCATAGAAACATTTGGTTCAGGAAATGCTTCAACCGAAATTTGGTTCATTAACCTATTGTTGGAAGCCATTAAAAAAGACATTATTATTTTAAACATTAGCCAATGTGAAGGAGGGACTGTCAATCAAGGCAAATACGAAACTAGCTCAGCATTAAATTCAATAGGAGTAGTTAGTGGGAAAGACATGACTTTTGAAGCCGCAATTACCAAATTAATGTACCTTTTAGGAACTGGCTTAAGTAGTGAAGAAATAAAGCAATGGTTACAAAAACCATTACGAGGTGAAATGACTCTCGATTAATGATTTAACTTTAAAAGTTTCTCAGCATGAGACGAATCTCTAAATCCTACTAGAATAGATATACAACCATCTGCAGCCATTTTTGTAGACGTTTCTTCCATTTCAGCTACTTTAATTTGAACTATCAATTGTTGGGTTGATTTTACTCTAAAATCCCAATGTGGATTTTCATCATTTGGATTACTTGTATGCAAAACATTACCTTTTTTGTCTAATACTTTTAATTCTACCTCAACTTGTAATTGACTACAAACCAAAACCCTGTAATCATTTCCTCCATTAAAAGTCATTTCAATTTCAGCTTCATCTCCAGGAAAAAATTTAGCACTGGTTAATTGTCCATTATGAGTAAAAGGAGCTAACGCAGGAAACCCTTCTTTTTTAGTAAAATTTTTACATTGACTAAATGCATTAATAGAAATTGCTGTAAAAACTATTAATACAATAAACTTTAAAGCTTGATTATTCAATAATTTCATTTCTAATAGTTTTAATATTATCAGCTATTTCTATTATATTTTCTTTGGTAAAATTTAAAGTGTTTCCTCCATCAAGGGTAGCCATTTCTCCTTCGTTAGAAACCGAAGTTGCACTTTCTTTTACAGTAATTTTATCAAAGCTAATTTTTAATCCCTCTAGTTTAGTTTTTATACTTACTACTTCTGGATTTTCATAAAGTGCTAAAAGTCCAATTAAATTATCTAAAGAATATTTTTGATCTGCAATACTCTTCATTAGTTCATCACTAGGTTTATCTCTATCTAAAGTAACGGTTCCTAAATAAAGTCCTTCTATCCATCCTCCTGAAATTATTAATGCAGAAAGAAAGTCTTGTTCGTTTTCTTTTAAATAACTATCGGCAATCCAATAAGAATCATTAATAATATTCATCAATGAATCTCTATTGTTCATGTTCGCTTCTATTCTTTCCATGGTTTCTGCATCAAATGCAGAAGTGATTCCCAGTCCATCAGCTAATTTCTTAGCGCAATTCATGTAAAACATACATTGTTGCGATTGATCGAAAATATTTGCATAACTTAAGTCTGCTCCATAAACACCAAAGTTTAAAGCTTGTTTTACATTGGTAGAATAGTTGTTTACATTATCAATAGAATTTAATACTCCAATGTTATACCCAACTCCTGAGCGTTCAAATATTAAAGCCGTTTCATAAGGAGATGGAACTGTATAAAAAACCATCTTTGCTTTATTTGCTCTCTTTTTTGAAGCCTCATCATCAACATTAGCGGTAGTATTACTTTCCTCATTTGAGTTTGCATTATGGTCAGATCCACAAGCAAAAACAATCGTTGATAATGATAATATATAAATGTATTTTTTCATCATAACATTTTATTTTGTTCAAAGATAAAAATTAGCAATTATCATCCAAAATTATAATTAATGAGCCAACAACCAGTTTTCAGCAGAATTCATCTCTACTTCTAAAGGAACAGCCAATTTTACAGCATGCTCCATTTTTTCTTTAATAATGGGTTTAATCGTTTCTAATTCTGGTTTATACACATCAAACACCAACTCATCATGTACTTGCAACAACATTTTCGATTTGAATTGTTGCTTTTCAAACTCTTGATGAATATGAATCATCGCTAATTTAATTATATCTGCAGCGGATCCTTGAATAGGTGCATTGATCGCATTTCGTTCGGCATGCCCTCTAACCACCGCATTACTTGAGTTGATGTCTTGTAAATTTCGTCGTCGTTGCATAATGGTTTCAACATAACCCTTTTCTTTTGCAAATGTGATGTTGTTTTCCATGTAAGCTTTTAGCTTAGGATATTGCTCAAAATAAGCATCTATAATTTCTTTTGCCTCTGTTCGAGAAATATTTAAATTTTGAGATAATCCAAAAGCAGATACTCCATAAATGATTCCAAAATTAACTGCCTTGGCTTTTCCTCTCATTTCTCTATCTACCTCTTCTGGCTTTACACCAAACACTTTTGCCGCTGTTGCTGTATGAATGTCCTCTCCTTTAATAAATGCCTCTTTCATATTTTCATCTTCACTTAAGGCAGCTATTATTCTTAATTCAATTTGAGAGTAATCGGCAGCAAGCAAAATATATTCTTCATTTCTAGGAATAAAAGCTTTTCTAATTTCTCTACCTTTTTCTGTTCTGATTGGAATGTTTTGGAGGTTAGGATTGTTAGAACTTAATCTTCCCGTGGCAGCAACCGTTTGCATATAACTGGTGTGTATTCTTCCTGTTCTCGGATTTACCAATTCAGGTAAAGCATCTACATAGGTAGATTTTAATTTTTTAAGCGACCTATACCCCAATATTTTAGGTACAATATCGTGTTTATTGGTAAGCTTGGAGAGTACATCTTCATTAGTTTGGTACTGTCCTGTTTTGGTTTTTTTGGCTTTCTCAACAATCTTCATCTTTTCAAACAATATGTCCCCCAATTGTTTTGGAGAATCAATATTAAATTCTTCCCCGGCCATTTCAGTTATCTCTTTTTCTAACTTGTGAATTAATTCTTCTAATTCTTTTGAAAAAGATTTAAGAGCCTCCACATCAAGGTTAATTCCTTCTTTTTCCATATCTGCTAAAACGGGGATTAAAGGTATTTCAATTTCTTCCATCAATTTTTTAAGGATAGGATTCATTTGAGGTTCAAATAAGTTTTTTAACTGCAAAGTCACATCAGCATCCTCACAAGCATATTCAACAATACTTTCTTG
Organism: Flavobacteriales bacterium; assembly: GCA_020635825.1. Classification (GTDB taxonomy): domain Bacteria; phylum Bacteroidota; class Bacteroidia; order Flavobacteriales_E; family Vicingaceae; genus Vicingus. The sequence continues at coordinate 1,306 of JACJZA010000029.1, read as the reverse complement.
TGGAACATCTCGCATACTCATTTGTTTTTTGCCTTTTTTACCAATTAAAGTTTCAATTGAAACTGGTTTATACCCCAAATAAGCTTCAGCTAATAAATCCATATTGTGACGCATATCTGGTTGGATTAAATAATGAGCAATCATGGTATCGAAAAGCTCGCCTTTTAAATGAATACCATAAGCTAATAATACACTTAAATCATATTTAATATTATGTCCCGATTTTCCAATCTTATCATCTTCGAAAACAGGTTTAAACTCATTAAAAATAGAAAGTGCCTCATCTTTATTATCTGGAAATGGAATATAATATGCTTCATGTTCTTGAAAAGCAATAGAAAGGCCTACAATCTCAGCTTCAAATGGATTGAGTCCAGTAGTTTCAGTATCAAAACAAAATGTTTTTTGTTTTTTTAGTTCTTCAATTAATTGAGCTCTTTGTTCTTTGGTTTGAACAAAATGATATTGATGTTTTATTTTGGAAATGTCTTTTAATTCAATCTCTTCAATTTCTTTGGTTTCTTCTACTTCTTGTACATTACCAAACAAATCCATTTGCCCACTTATTTGAGCAACAGGTTTTATTTGAATTTCTTTTCCTAACACTCGTTGTGCTAAATTTCTAAACTCTAATTCTGCAAATAGTTCTGTGATTTTTTCTTCATCTGGTTCCTCAACAATCAACTCCTCAAATGAATAATCAATAGGAACATCTAAAATTATCGTAGCTAATTTTTTAGACATTAATCCTTGCTCTGCAAAATTGATGACATTTTCTTTTTGTTTTCCTTTTAATTCATCTGCATGAGCAATTAAACCTTCAACACTACCATATTTACCAATTAATATTTTAGACGTTTTTTCTCCTATTCCTGGGATTCCCGGAATATTATCTACGGCGTCACCCCATAATCCCAAAATATCAATTACTTGTAAAGGGTCTTTTACTTCAAATTTTTCACAGACTTCTTTTACTCCCCATATTTCTGATGGCTTACCACTTCTACCTGGTTTATACATAAAAATATTTTCAGAAACCAATTGTCCAAAATCCTTATCGGGAGTCATCATGTAAGTAATGTATCCTTTTCTTTCTGCTTCTTTAGCAATGGTTCCAATAATATCATCTGCTTCGTAACCCTCTTTCAATAGTATTGGAATATTAAAAGCTTCAATAATTTTTTTTATGTAAGGTAGTGCATTTCTGATATCCTCAGGCATTGCCTCTCTGTTAGCTTTATAATCGCTAAAGTCTGCCACTCTATTAACTTCTCCTGGTGCGTCAAAAACCACAGCAATGTGAGAA
>JACJZA010000028.1 GCA_020635825.1 Flavobacteriales bacterium | reverse complement strand
ATTCAATAACTAATATTCCTTTTATTAAAGAAAGTAACATTATTGCAGATAAAACGATTCATAATATCAATATTTCTGGAAGTTTAGCATACTTATCTACTGGTTTTGGAATTGTAGTTTTAGATTGTAATGCGGATGAAATAGTAGAAACATATATTATAGGAGATACCTCTAGTTATTTGAATGTACATTCTGTTACCTTTGATGCTGATTCAATTTATGCAGCTACTGATGTTGGAGTTTATAAGGCGTCAAAAACAGCAAGTAATTTAGCTGATTATAATTATTGGTCTGTTATTTCTGAATTGGGGATCAGAAAATTTACTACCATTACTTTTTTTAATGACCAATTGTTTGTCGGATTCGATTCACCAACTTGGGCTACAGATACTATTTTTAAAAGAAATACGGGTGTTTGGGATGTGTTTTTAAGTGGAATAAATATAGAAACAACACTTGAAACTAACAGTCATTTGGGTGTTATTGAAGGGACTAATGTCTTTTTATATGACCAAAACTTAAATCAAACGAAACATGTTTATACTTATAAATCACAATTCTATCTTTCTCCTAAAGAAACCATTTTTGATGGAAGTTATTTATGGATAGCAGACAATAATTATGGTTTGATGAAAATGAAAGATAATTGGAATGGAGAAATAATTGTTCCAAATGGGCCAAAATCTGAAAGTGCTTTTTACATGGACATTATTGATGGTAAATTGTGTTTGGTTTCAGGTGGCTATGGTGTTTTTATAAATACTTACCCATTTAATGTTTGGAAAAATAATACTTGGGATGAGAATGTTCCTCAAAATGTAAATAATAGTCATAACTCTTATAAAGCAAGAGATTTTGTTACTGTTGCTATTGATCCTTCTAATCCAGAACATATGTATTTTGGAGCTTGGGATGATGGATTAATAGAGTTTGTGGGAAATTCAAAAGTAGCACAATATAGAGCTCAAACAACCCCTTTAGATAGTACTTTTTTTGGGACAACAAGAGTCTCAGCTTTAAAATTTGATAAAGGCAACAATTTATGGACAGTTAGTTCATATTCAAATGAAATATTATCAGTAAAAGCAGCCTCTGGAGAATGGTATTCTTTCGGCTTTTCTGGATTGACAACCACAGCTAGTTATTATTCCAATATGGTTATAGATGATAATAATTATAAATGGATTATTGACAACTTGAAAAATTCTATTTTAGTTTTTGATGATAATAATTCTATTAGTGATTTATCTGATGATAGAGCAATTTACTTAAGTGATAATACATCATCTATTTACTCAATTTATGATGCCAACATTCCTGGTGATAGAATGTATTCAATAGCTAAAGATTTAGATGGTGAAATTTGGATTGGCACAAGTGCAGGAGTGGCTGTTTTTAATAATCCTGCTGATGTGTTTAATCAAACGAGTCAATTTGAACAAATTTTTATTCAACAAGATGGTCAAACTCAAATACTATTAGAAACCGAAATAGTAACTGCTATAACAGTAGATGGCGCTAACCGAAAATGGTTTGGAACTCAAAATTCAGGAGTTTATTTAATGAGTGAAGATGGTACGGAGGAAATAGAGCATTTTACAACAGAAAATAGTCCATTATTTTCTAATAATATTTATGATATAAAAGTGGATGGCAAAACAGGGGAAGTTTATTTTGCTACTGAAAAAGGACTCATATCCTATAAAGGAACTGCTACTGAAAGTAATGAAGATTTTAATAATGTTTTTGTCTATCCAAATCCTGTTACATCTGGATATACAGGTAAAATTGCTATTCGTGGGTTAACTAAAGATACAGATGTTAGGGTAACAGATATTAGTGGAAATTTAGTTTTTCAAACGAAATCTTTTGGTGGGCAAGCGATTTGGGACGGTAATGATTTAAATGGAAATAGAGTACAGACTGGAGTTTATATGGTTTTTAGCGGTGGACCTGAAGGAGAATTAAAAAACGCCTCAAAGATTTTATTTATAAAATAATGCTTTTTACAACCAAAGGTATTGTCCTTCATTCTTTTAAGTATTCCGATTCGTCAATTATAGTAAAAATTTACACACTCCATTTTGGGATTCAATCCTATATTTTAAAAGGAGTAAGTAGTAAAAAGAATAAAAATCAGAAAGCATTTTTACAACCCTTGTCATTGGTCGAAATCAATGTGTATCATAAAGAAAAGAAGGGGTTACAAAGTTTAAAATCTATTAAACCAGAAGTTATTTATCAAACGGTCCTGTTTAATGTGGAAAAAATTACTATTGCTTTTTTTATTGCGGAGATATTAGAAAAATTAATAAAAGAAGAAGAGCCTAATGAAAACTTGTTTGAGTTTCTTCATTATTCTTTTCAATATTTGGATGCAGATGATGATAATTACATTGATTTTCATTTGATTTTTCTAGCACAATTATCAAAATATTTAGGTTTTTTTCCTCAGAATGTAAATGAAGAGATGGCACATTATTTTGATTATGAGAATGGGGAGTTTAAAAAAGTACTACCTAATCATACTCATTTTTTAGAAAAAGAAATAGCTGTGGATTTAAAACAATTTTTTTTAGCTAGCTATTCTTCAAAAATCAAGTTAACTTCTTCAAAAAGAAGAAAAGTGTTAAATGCTATGATAGATTATTATACCCTACATTTTCATAATTTATCCAACTTAAAGAGCAAAGAAATTTTAAGTGCTTTGTTTTTGTGATATCATTTTTTGTTTGATTTAAGAAAGCAACTTTAATAGATAATAGTTCGTCTATCCTAGATAGAAATTGTTAATTTCACAATTTCAAATAATAAATTTTATTTTATCATAGCCTTAAGTTATTTTTACCTTAATTTATTGGATTAAAAATAGTAAAAGGAAAAGAAGTAGCTTCATGAAAAAACTATTATTCAGTTTAATATTATTTATACTTGGAACATTTAGTGTAAAAGCTTCTCACTTAATGGGAGGTGAAATTACATATACTCATGTTTCTGGAGATGATTATTTGGTTGTTTTAGGAGTTTACAGAGATTGTTCCGGAATTGATCTTTCTGATTTTGCGACTGTTGATTTTACATCTTCTTGTGGTACTTTTAGTTTTGATTTTGATTTAGATAGTACAGTTGAAGTATCACAGCTTTGTGCTAGTAGTTTAGGAAGTTCAACGTGTAATGGTGGCTCTCTTCCAGGGACTCAAAAATGGGTTTATTCCCAAATAGTTACTTTGCCACCCTGTGCAGATTGGGTAATAAGTTGGACAGATGGTTCAAGAAATCCTGGAAGTACTAACCTACAAAATCCAGATTTAGAAAATATTTATATAGAAGCAACTTTAAATAATATTTTGGGGGCATTCAATAGCTCTCCACAATATATTGCTTTACCGACACCTTATTTATGTGCCAATCAGTTGAATATTTTTAATCATGGTGCCTCAGATGTAGATGGTGATTCCTTGTATTATCAATTTGCTCAACCTTTATCTGCAGCAGGAACACCTATTGCTTTTACAGCTGGTTATTCAGTTAATGATCCAATTCTTACAACAGCAGGAATGAATTTAAATCCAGAAACTGGTGAGATGTGTTTTACACCTTCGCAAGCTCAAATTTGTGTAGTTTCAGTGTTAGTGTCGGAATATAGAAACAATGTGTTGATAGGAACTCAAATTAGAGAAATGCAAGTAGTTGTTAGTAATAGTTGTGGTGGTAATATTCCTCCAACTGCTGGTGGTGGTGCTGCTGTTTGTGGCGGTGGTGGAGGAAGCCTTTCTGTAGATTATCAAGGTCCTTCTGTAACTCAGTTGGATGGAAATTCATTTGTAATGTGTCCTAATGATTCATTATGTTTTACCATTCCATTTGCCGATGTGGATGGTGATAATGTTTCAATTATTACAAATATTGGTATTTCAATCCCAACAGCAAATTTTTCGATTTCAGGAAATAATACAACAAATGCAGAACTTTCTATTTGTTGGGTGCCAACTTCTTTAGATTCAGGAATCAATATCTTTACTATAGAGGTTAGGGATGATGCTTGCCCTATTTCAGCATTTCAGTATTATACTTATGATATAACAGTTTTTGACCAACCATATGCAGGACCAGATCAGACTATTTGTGGTCCACAAACTGCAACTTTACAAGCTCTTGGTGGAGGCGGATACACATGGTCAGTTTTATCAGGTGATACTGATTTAGGACATATGTCATGTACAAGTTGTGAAACGACTATCGTTGACCCAGATGTTACAACAACATATTTATTAACTAGTTCTCTCGCTGCAGCTTGTGAAAATACAGATACTGTTATTGTCAATAGAGTCCCAGATTTTGATGTATCTGCATATGGCGATACTATTTTATGTGATTATATTAGCACTCCTATTGGGGTTGAGGTGCTACCATCTACTGGTGCCTATACATATTTATGGGATAATACAGCAACTGTAGATAATGTGGCTTCTCCAACTCCTAATGTTTCACCAGATGGAACGACAAATTACATTGTTACTATTACTTCTCCTTTTGGTTGTGTTAAACAAGACTCAGTTCAAGTGGGTGTTAATCCTCCTCCAGCATTAACAATGATGCCAGGAGATACTACAATTTGCGTTGGTGAAACTTTAAATTTTGGTATTACAACAGATTGTCAAATGTCAGCAAGTGTAACGGGCCAAGACTCCAACCCTGGTACTGATGCAACAGTGAATGATTTTAGTTGTGCCAATGGTGCTACTATTACTTCTATGACACTGGATGCTGCTTTTGTCGGAACTTTTTGCCCAAGCTGGTATACTTATGATATTATTATTAATGGTGTTACTCAGTTTACCCAACAATGTAATCAAACGGGATTAGATTTAACTCCATTTTTACCAATTACAAGTGTAACTGTTTCGGCTAATGATGAAGATGCTTTTAGTGATAATGTTACCTTAAATATGACCATTAATATTGCATATACTTTAGATCAGTTGGTTTATACCTGGAGTCCAACAACAAATTTAAGTAACCCTTCTATAAGTAACCCTGTTTTAAGTGGAGTTGATTCAACAACTACTTATGTTCTTACAATGACTGATACGGCTAGTGGTTGTAGTTTTGATAGGTCAATGGTTATTGTCCCATTCTCCGGAATTAATCCTGTTGCTTCACCTGATACAGTTATCTGTGAAGGACAACAAGTTATCTTAAGTGTAGATAGTATTAGCTCATCGTGTACATATACTTTGGAATTACATGATTCATGGGGTGATGGTTGGAATGGAGCAACAATAGATATTTTTGTTAATGGAATGCCATTTTTATCAAACCAAACAGTTCCTGACTGTAATGGAACAACAGCTACAGGTTGTACTTCTGTATTTTCCATTCCTGTATCGAATGGAGATGTTATTGTGTTTGATTATACCAGTGGTAGTTTTAATAATGAAAACACAATAACATTGTTGGATGGAGATGGTGTTGAAGTGTTTTCAGTTAATGATCCAGCAAATGGTGCTATTGGCCCATTTACTGTTGATTGTTCAGGAGGAGTTTCATTTTCTTGGAGTCCAGCTATAAATCTTTCGGACTCAACTAGCCCTAATCCAATTTTTACAGGAGTGAGTACAAGTACCTATACTGTAGAGGTTTATATGACAGATAGACCTGCGTGTAATGGTTTTTCTCAACCAATTACAATTGAAGTAAGTAGTATAGAACCACCAATCATTACTGGAGATTCTGCTATTTGTTATGGGGAATCAGTTACTTATCAAGTTACGGGAGCAAGTTCTATAACTTGGCCAGATGGTTCTTCGGATAGTGTTTATACTTTTACACCTCAAAATGATAGTTTAATAAATGTAACTGCTGCTACGGGTTGTGGAACATTGGTATGGAATAAACACATTGTTGTTTATCCCGAAATTAGTTTAACTGCAACTCCAGATACAATTGTTTGTGCAGGTCAATCAGTGAACATTAATCTTAATGGAATATTAAATGAATGTACTTATCTTCTTACATTACAAGATGCTATAGGAGATGGATGGAATGGAGGAGAAAGTGTTACCGTAAAAATAAATGGAATTGATTATGAAGTTGGAATGAGTGTTGCTTCATGTGGAACAGGCCCATGTTCTAATTCGTTAGTTATACCTGTTAATAATGGTGATGTAATAACAATTGAATATACAAGTGGATCTACAGATGCGGAAAATACTATCTTACTTTATGATGCATCTAATACTGAAATATTAAATGTAAATACTCCAACATCTGGAATATTAGGAACATTTAATGCTGATTGTAGTAATGCATATACCATTAATTGGACCCCTGCTTCACAATTATCTGATCCTACGATTGTAAATCCAGTTTTTAATGCAATTCCTGCAACAACTTATTCATATCAAGCAACAGTAAGTTTAAATGTTAATCCTGTATGTCAGAATATTTCTAATATTATAAATATTCAAGTAAACAGTGTAGATACACCAGCTATTATAGGAGATAGTATTGTGTGTTGGGGGACTCCGGCAACATTAAATATTCCTGGAAGTTATGATTTCTTATGGCTGCCAGATAATTCAACAGGCAGTTCATTTACATTTTATCCTGAATATGATAGTTTAGTTCAGGTACAGGTTTCTAATTTCTGTATTGATACAATGGATTTAAGCCAAATAGTATATGTAAATCCTTTACCTATTATTAATACTATACCAGATACCATCATAACTATTCAAAGTACAGTTGAATTAACTACAACAGGAGGAACCATATACTCGTGGTCGCCAAATGTTAATCTGAGTTGTAACGATTGTCCTAATCCTGTTGCTTCACCAACTGAAACAACAACCTATTATGTTACTGTTACTGACTCGAATGGTTGTGTTTCAAATGATTATGTGATTGTTAATGTAGTTATTCCCGATTTATTTATTCCCACAGGGTTCTCTCCAAATGGAGATGGATATAATGATGAAGTATTGGTAAGAAGTTTAAGCATAGTTAAAATGAACTTACAAATTTATGACCGATGGGGAAATCTTGTTTTTGAATCAAATGACCAAGCTAAAGGATGGGATGGTACCTCAAAAGGTGTAAAATGTGATGCAGGTGTATATATCTATAAATTTGAAGCTAAATTTATAGATGGGGAGAAATTAGAACAGTCTGGAAATATTACTTTATTTAGATAGGAGATGAAATGTAGAATTGTAATATTAGGTTTAATTGCGTTTTCATTCATTCGAGTGAATGCACAGGACACAAGGTTTTCTCAATTTAATGCTACGCCTCTTCAAATAAATCCTGGTTTGGCTGGAATGGGGAATGGCTACAACAGAGCTAATTTGAATTATCGTTCACAATGGAGTAGTATACAAAATTCCTACTCAACTGTAGCAGCCTCTATAGATCTTCCAATTTTTTCTGAAAAAATGAGATGGAAAAAAGGTTATATAGGGTTAGGAACCTCTTTTTATAGTGATAAAGCTGGTGATGGGAAATTGGGTACTACAGAAGCAGATTTTGTAATCAGCTCTGCTCTTTTTGTTGGTGCAAAAAGTAAAATTGCTTTAGGAATAATGGGTAGTTATATCCAAAAGTCGGTTAATCCAGATAATATTAAGTGGAATCAACAGTATAATGGTTATGAATATGATTCTTCATTGCCAAGTGGAGAAAATTTTGCGGCAATTGCAACTAGTGCGATGGATATGTCTGCCGGATTAAGTTACCGATATTTTACTGGCAGTAAAGCAGTAACCAATAGCGACCAAAAATTAGTGGAGTTTGGATTGGCAACTTTTAAACTTTTTGAACCTAAGTTTGACTTTTACTTAAATGGAGAGAGTAAGGCTAGTAGAAGGTTTGTTGCTCATGGGAGATTTTTATCATCTATTGCTGGAACCCCAATTGTTTTGGGAGGAACTTTTTTAGCGATGAAGCAAAATGTTTCTCAAGAGATTACTTTGGGTCCTGAAATTAGAATTTCATTGTTAACTGACACAAAATATACTGGTTATATTAAAGATTCATATATTGGAATGCAGCTTTTATACAGAAACCAAGATGCTATTATTCCTGTATTGTTTTATAAATTTGGAAACTTTAAGGTGTCTGGCTCATATGATTATAACATATCACAGTTAAATCAAGCTTCAAAAGGGAATGGAGGTTTTGAATTTTCAATTCAATTTAATGATTTTGAAGGTCAGTTATTCAAGCAGGGAAGTAAGCATGTTACTATGCGAGGGAGTGCAGGTAATTTATAATTAGACTTTTTAACATTTCTTTTTTACAACTAATTTCATTTATCAATTTCTGTATGATACAATGTTCTATTTTTGTTTGAGTAAAATTTAAACATATAAAAATGGAATATAGCAACGTGTTGGTTGAAATTGCTGATAAAATTGCAGTAGTAACCATTAATCGACCTAATCAATTAAATGCCTTAAATAAAGAAACCATTGCCGAATTAAGTAAGGTTTTTAAGAGTTTAGAAACGAATCCTGAAGCCAGAGCAATCATAATTACCGGAAGTGGAGAAAAAGCATTTGTAGCAGGAGCAGATATTAAAGAATTCTTTCAATTTGATGTCGCTCAAGGTAAAGAATTAAGTGCATTAGGCCATAAAACTTTATTTGATTTAGTTGAAAATTTAACTACACCTGTAATTGGAGCAATTAATGGCTTTGCTTTAGGTGGTGGATTAGAATTGGCGATGAGTTGTCATTTTAGAATTGCATCAGACAATGCTAAACTTGGTTTACCTGAAGTAACCTTAGGTGTTATACCGGGTTATGGGGGGACACAAAGATTGTCACAATTGGCAGGAAAAGGAAGAGCTATGGAAATGATTATGACTGCCAAAATGATTTCAGCCGAAGAAGCATTAAATTATGGTTTAGTTAATAATGTAGTAACTCAAGATGAATTGTTAAACACTTGTAAATCAGTTGCGTTAAAAATTGTTAAAAATTCATCTACTGCCATATCAAGTGCAATAAAAGCAGTGAATGCCGGGTTTAAGGATGGAGTAAATGGTTTTGAGGTAGAAATTGAAGAGTTTGGAAAATGTTTTGGAACACAAGATTTTGTGGAAGGAACTACAGCTTTTATAGAAAAAAGAAAACCAAACTTTTAGTTAAGTTGAATATAAATTAATGACCAATCCTTTAAAAAAATTAGCTGGACAAACAGCTATTTATGGGCTTACTTCCATTATAGGCAGGTTGCTTACTTGGTTTATGGTTCCAATTTATATTGGTGCGGCAAAATTTACAACCGACCAATATGGAATTATTACTGAGATGTACTCTTATGTCGCTTTTTTGGTGGTATTTCTAACTTATGGGATGGAAACAGCATTTTTTAGATTTTCCACTTTACAAGATGAAGACAAAAGGAAAGTTTATACAAGTATAATTTATTCATTATTATTTAGTTCTTTTTTATTTATAGCCTTTGCATTTTTATTCAATCAACCCATTTCAAATTGGCTAAAATATCCTCATAATAAAGAATTTGTTACTTGGTTTGCAATTATTGTGGGTCTAGATGCTGTATCTTCAATTCCGTTGGCAAAACTCAGGGCAGAACATAAAGCAATTAAATTTGCTGTAGCAAACTTTGCAAATATTATTGTTTTTGTGGGACTCAATTTGTTTTTTCTGGCTTATTGTCGCCCACTTTATGCTGAAGGAACAACGAATTGGTTAATTAATACATTTTATAATCCAGACATAGGAGTGGGTTATGTTTTTATTTCGAATTTAGTTGCCAGCATCGTAAAATTTGTCATTTTAATTCCTGAAATGTTTCATGCACGTTATGGTTTTGAATTTAAACTGCTCAAAAAAATGTTTGTATATGCATTGCCATTATTGGTTTTTGGATTGGCAGGGATAGTTAATGAAACAATAGATAGGATTATGCTCAAGAGAATGTTGTTTGATACATTAGGCGAAAAAGAGACTTTATCTCAGTTGGGTATTTATGGAGCTTGTTACAAAGTATCCATCATCATTACTTTATTTATTCAGGCTTTTAGATATGCTGCGGAACCTTTTTTCTTTGCTCAGGAAAAAGAGAAAAATGCAAAAGAAACATATTCAAAAGTAATGACATACTTCGTAATAGTTTGTTCGGTTATATTTTTAGGAGTGATGTTGTTTATGGATGTGGTTAAATATTTTATTCCAAATGAAGATTATTGGGAAGGATTAAAAGTAGTTCCAATTTTAATGTTGGCAAACATTAGTTTGGGAATTTATTATAATCAATCTATTTGGTATAAATTAAGTGGAAAAACGAAGTTTGGAGCATACATTGGTTTGTTTGGAGCCATACTAACTATTCTCTTAAATTACATTTGGATTCCCATTTATGGGTATGTAGGATCGGCTTGGGCAACCTTGATTTGTTATTTCTCTATGATGTTGCTTTCTTTTATTCTTAGTAGAAAATTTTACCCCATAAAATATGATTTAAAGAAGGTATTTTTCTATTTAGGATTATCTTTTGTATTATATCTTTTAATCGATTTTTGGAGTTTTTCAGGAGCTTTAAAATATGTAATTCATTCATTGGTGGTGGTTAGTTTTTTAGCTTTAGTCTACTATTTAGAAAGACCAAAAAAAGTGGTAATTTAGACTCCTTTAATTTTACAAACAATGCAAATAAAAATTGTAAATAATTCAAAACATCCTCTTCCTCATTATGGAACTGAAGCATCAGCTGGTGTTGATTTGAGAGCAAATATAGATTCACCTGTAATATTAAAACCCTTGCAAAGAGCTCTTATTAAAACAGGTTTATTTATAGAATTGCCTATCGGTTATGAAGCACAAGTGAGACCAAGAAGTGGATTGGCATTTAAAAATGGAATAACAGTTTTAAATACACCGGGGACGATTGATGCAGATTACAGGGGAGAAATAGGAGTGATTTTAGTGAATTTATCGAATGATGATTTTACTATCGAGGATGGTGAAAGAATAGCACAAATGGTAATAGCAAAGCATGAGCAAGCAGAATGGGAATTGGTAGAAGAATTATCAGAAACTGATAGAGGAGCTGGTGGGTTTGGAAGTACCGGAAAAAAATAATAATTGACTAAAAGAATAATTAGATGAAAATAATAGTTCCAATGGCTGGAAGAGGTTCACGTTTAAGACCTCACACATTAACCATCCCTAAACCACTTGTCCCAGTAGCAGGAAAACCTATCGTTCAAAGATTAGTAGAAGACATTGCAAAAGTATGTGGAGAACCTGTTGATGAAATAGCTTTTATTATTGGAGATTTTGGCGAGCAAGTTGAAAAAGATTTGGTAGCTGTTGCTGAAAATTTAGGAGCAAAAGGAAGTATATATTATCAAGAGGAAGCGTTAGGTACAGCTCATGCTATTTTATGCGCCAAAGAAAGTTTAAAAGGTAATTTAGTAGTAGCTTTTGCGGATACACTTTTTAGAGCAGATTTTACTTTAGATAATAGTGCTGATGGAATTATTTGGGTAAATCAAATTGACGACCCAAGTGCTTTTGGAGTAGTAAAATTAAATGATGCCAATGAGATAACTGATTTTGTAGAAAAGCCAAAAGAGTTTGTTTCCGACTTGGCTATCATAGGAATTTATTACTTCAAAGATGGTGCTTATTTAAAAGATGAACTTCAGTATTTAATTGATAATGATATCAAAGAAAAAGGAGAATATCAATTAACTAATGCACTTGAAAATATGAAACAGAAAGGCACAAAATTTGTTCCCGGAAAAGTAATTGAATGGTTAGATTGTGGAAATTATAAAGCAACTGTGTATACCAACCAAAGGGTATTAGAAAATACCAAAAATGAAAATTTAATTGACAGCTCTCTGAAAAGTGAAGCTTCTCATATCATTGAACCTTGTTTTATTGGAAAAAATGTACAATTAAAAAACGCTACAATTGGACCTCATGTTTCTATAGGTGACAATTGTGTAATTGAGGATTCTAAAATTGTAAATACCATCATTCAAACCAATTCAATAATTAAAAACTCTGATTTAAACAATTCTATGATTGGAAATTATGTGATGATTAATAATAATTCACAAGAACTAAGCATAGGAGATTACAACGAAATTAATTAACTGAAAAAGAACATTTGTTCAGCCTAATGAAATATTTTATATACATATCATTTTTTAGTTTTTTGATTCTTTTAGGCTGCTCAACACCAGAAAAGGTTCAAACAAGTAAACCATCATCTAAGAATGGAAAAAAAATAGCTGATTTATCTGATTTAGAAAAAAGAGAATATGAGTTTATTTTTTTCAATGCTAATAAAGAAAAGCTATTAGGTAATTATCAAATAGCTGCGGGTTTGTTTAATGAGTGTATATTAAAAGTGCCTTCTGAACCCACCCCTTATTATGAAATTGCTAAAATTTATGATTATGCCAATCAAAATAATTTAGCTTTCGAGAATGCAAAAAAAGCTGTTGAATTAGATACTAAAAATTATTGGTATAGATATTTTTATGCCTATGTTGCTCAAAAAATAGGTAATACTGATGAAGCTATTAAGCAATACAAAATATTAGTTGAACAAAATCCCGAACAGATTGATTTGTATTATGATATTGCTGGAATGCAGCTTTATATTGGGAACTATAATGAAGCATTAAAAAGCTATGATTTATTAGAAAATAAAATAGGTATTACTGAGGAAATATCTTTACAAAAAGAAAAAGTGTATGTTAAGCTCAATAACATTGAAAAAGCAGCTCAAGAAATTCAAAAGTTAATAGATTCTAATCCTGATGAAATTAGATACAAAGTTTATTTAGCCGATCTTTATTTAGCTAATAACAGAGAAGAAGAATCTTTTCAAATTTTTCAAGAAATTTTAGAAAAAGATCCTGCAAATACTTATACACACTTGGCTTTATATGATTATTACAGAGCAAAAGGTGAAAAAGAAAAAGCATTTAGCGAGATAAAACAAGTATTTGAAAATAAAGATTTTGAAATCGATTCTAAAATGCAAATTCTACTTTCTTACTATAGTTTAAGCGAGAATGATTCCGATTTAAAAAAAGAAGCTTTTGAATTAAATAAAATTTTAATTGAGCAGCATCCAAAAGATGCAAAATCATACACCATTTATGCCGATTTTCTTTATCGTGAAAAAAAGATTGAAGGAGCAAAAGAGAATTATTTAAAAGCAATTGAATTAGACAGCTCAAGGTTTGCAATATGGAGCCAAGTGATGTTGATTGAAGCTGAACTTCAAAATTATGATGAAATGCTACTTCATAGTAAATCGGCGCTAGAGTTATTTCCCAGCCAACCTATTTTTTATTTTTTTTATGGAGTTGCTAATATTCAAAAGAAAGACTATAAGGAAGCAGCTGAATATTTAAATATTGGAAAAGACTATGTAATTGACAACCCTACCTTGTTAGCACAATTTTATGCCAATTTAGGAGATGTAAACAATCAGTTAAAAAACTATAAAGATTCCGATACATTTTATGAAAAAGCGTTGGAAATAGAACCTAATAATATTTTTGTACTAAATAATTACAGTTATTACCTGTCATTGCGTTCAGAAAACCTTGAAAGAGCAGAACAGCTTTCTGCAAAAGCTAATGAATTAGAGCCTAATCAACCCAATTATGAAGACACTTATGCTTGGATTTTATATAAACAAGGTAAGTACATCGCAGCAAAAGAATGGTTAGAAAAGGCAATTCAAAATGGTGGTGATAAAAATGCAGTTATTTTTGAACATTTAGGAGATGTACATGCTAAGTTGAACAATATGGAAAAAGCATTAGAGTTTTGGCAAAAAGCAAAAACAATAGGTGATGGTTCCGACCTTTTAGAAAAAAAGATTGCCGATAAAAAATTGTATGAATAAGATTACAGGAGTAAAATATTTTATTATTGTTTTTTTGTTGAGTTGGGTAGCTTGTAAAACTCCTGAAGAAGTTACAAAAGTGAAGTTGGAGCATTATTCAACCAAAGAATTGTTGGATTTTATAGACCAAAATACTTTTGACTTTAATTCCTTATCTGCAAAAGCTGAAATAGATGTTGTGGACGAAAAAACTACTTCTTTTAAGGTTCACGTAAGAATTCAAAAAGACAGTGCCATTTGGGTTTCTATTACACCTTTATTAGGTATTGAAATGGCTAGAGCATTGATTACTCAAGATTCGATAATTTTTATGAATAGAGTGAAATCAGAATACTTTAAAGGAGACTTTTCATATATCAATAAAACCTTTAATGTAGATTTAGATTATGATATGCTACAAGCTTTATTAGTTGGAAATAGTATTGATTTTGAAAAAAACGAAAAAATTAGAACTTCTATTGATAGGAAAAAGGATCTTTATTTTATAGGTACTGAAAAGAAAAGGAAGGTGAAAAAAGATTTGAGAAAAGATAAAGAAAAAATAAAAGAACAAACTCAAATAATATGGCTTTCACCCGAAAATATGAAAATAGTAGAGCTTTTACTTCACGACCCTGAAAGAGACCAATCTCTTCATTCTACTTTTTCAGATTATCAACTAATTGACGAACAATTATTTCCTCACAAGTTGCAATTTAGCATAGAGGCCAAAAAAAACCTTACAATTAGTGTAAATTACAACAAAGTAACATTGAATAAAGAATTGAGTTTTTCATTTAAAATACCTTCTAAATATGAGCAAGTTCAGTAAATATTTTATTTACATATTGGTTGCCGTATCTTTTCTGATTTCAGAAAATTCTTTTGCACAAACAAAAAATGAATTAGAAGCTAAAAAGAAAGAACTTCAAAAAGAGATATCACTCACCAATAAACTATTAAACGAAACTCAAAAATCGAAAGAATTATCGTTGGATGAGTTACTAAAACTAAAAAGTAAAATCAATGCTCGACAAGGCTTAATTTCTGCTTTAAACTCAGAAGTTAGACTCTACAATAACCAGATTAAAAAAAATATTGATGACATTGAAGTTTTGGAAGCTGACTTAAAGAAGCTGAAAGATGAATATGCTAAAATGATTTATTATGCCTATTTACATAAAAATAGCTATGATAAAATCATGTTTATTTTTGCTTCAAATAGTTTTAATCAGGCATACAAACGGTTAAAATACCTTCAACAGTATTCTGATTTTAGGAAAAATCAAGCGAACGCCATTGTAAAAACACAACAAGATTTAAAACAAAAAATCACCGAATTAGACCAAGCTAAACAAGAAAAAATAGCACTTCTTTCATTGGAAGAACAAGAGAAACAAAAGTTAGCAGTAGAACAAGTTGAAAAAGAAAATGTAGTTAAATCTTTACAAGGAAAAGAAAAACAACTAAAACAAGATTTAGCTAAAAAACAAGAAGCTGCAAACAAATTACAAAAAGCCATTCAAAAAATAATAGAAGAAGAAATTAGAAAAGCCAGAGAAGCTGCCAAAAAAGCAGGAAACGAATCAAAAGGATTCCCAATGACTCCTGAAGCGTTAAAGCTTTCTAATTCATTTGCATCTAATAAAGGTAAATTACCTTGGCCAGTTTTAGAAGGAGTTATTACTGAACGTTTTGGACAACACCCACACCCTGTTTTAACAGGTATTGTGGTCAACAATAATGGAATTGATATTAGCACAACCAAAGGAGCTATTGCTAGAGCAATTTTTGAGGGAGAAGTTAGTTCGGTAGCTATTATTCCGGGTGAAGGAAAAGTAGTGATGATTCGACATGGTGAGTATTTAAGTGTTTATTCTTACATGAGTGAAGTTTATGTGAAAAAAGGTGATAAAGTAGATACCAAACAGCATTTAGGAACTTTAGTAAACGATTCAGGAAATTCTAAAACAGATGTTCATTTAGAAATTTGGAAAGGGATGACCAAACTGAATCCTGAATATTGGATTTATAGAAAATAAAATGAATTTTTTTACTTCGGTTAATATTCCGCAATACACCTTTTCTATTTCACATCAACAACCTGTTTTACTTTTAGGTTCATGTTTTACTCAAAACATTGGACATCAATTGCACAAAAACAAGTTCTCTGCCATTGTAAATCCATTTGGGATTATCTACAATCCAATTTCTTTAGCCGGCGCGTTTAAGGATGTAGTAGAAAATAAAACCTACACTGAAAACGATTTGTTTTTCTTTAATGATTTATGGTTGAGTTTTCATCATCATGGCGATTTTTCATTTCCTCAAAAAGAGGATACATTAAAAAAGATAAACAAGAACATTGCTGATGCTCACCTTCAATTAAAAAAGACAAAAACTATTATTTTTACTTTTGGATCGGCTTGGGTTTATGAACATAAAGAAAGAAATGAAATAGTGGCAAATTGCCATAAGTTACCGGCTTCCAATTTCAATAAAAGATTAATTAGTGTAAATGAAATAATCACCTCATTTTCTGATTTAATTAAGAAACATCAGGATATAAATTTTTTGTTTACTGTTAGTCCTGTTCGTCATATTAAAGATGGTTTATACGAAAATAATTTAAGCAAGAGTGTTTTGCATTTAGCAATACATGAGTTGGTCAATCAGTTTGAGAATTGTTTTTATTTCCCGGCTTACGAAATAGTGGTGGATGAATTACGTGATTATCGTTTTTTTAATGAAGACATGGTGCATCCAACACCTCAAGCCATCAATTATGTTTGGAACAAGTTTGGAAATGCATTTTTTGATAAAAACACAAAAGAATTAATCCAGAAAATTGAAAAAATTCAAAATGCAGCCCAACACAAACCCTTTAATTTTGAGAGTGAACAACATCAACAATTTATTCAAAAACAACTTTCTTACATTCAAGAAATAGAAAACCAATATACATTTTTGAACTTCGAAAATGAACGCCAACAACTAACGCAAAACAAAAAGTAAGCGCTAAACGAAAATGAAATAGTAATTTCGCTTTTCAAATTAAGATTAAGAATGGATTACGTTATACAAGCAGCACAACTTTTACTCGGAATTTCAATACTGGTAGTATTACATGAATTAGGTCATTTTGTGGCTGCTAAAGCATTTAAAACCAAAGTAGAAAGTTTCTATTTGTTTTTTAACCCTTGGTTTTCCTTATTTAAGAAAAAAATTGGTGATACTGAATACGGAATTGGTTGGTTGCCATTAGGTGGATATGTGAAAATTGCCGGAATGATTGATGAAAGCATGGACAAAGAACAAATGAAACAAGAACCACAACCTTGGGAATTTCGTTCTAAACCCACCTGGCAACGATTAATTATTATGTTGGGTGGTGTAATAGTAAATGTCATTACGGCTTTTCTTATTTATGCGATGATTTTATTTGTGTGGGGCGAAAAATATATTCCTGCCAAAAATGCGACTTATGGTGTTTATTGCGATTCAGTAGCTTTAAGTATAGGATTTGAAAATGGAGATAAAATTATTGCCTTAGATGGTAAAGCTATTGGCGAAGAAACAACATATGGAGAGATTACGGCTTCTATTCTTTTAGATGATATTAAAAATGTTACAGTAGAAAGAAATGGGAGTGATTACCAAGTTTCTATTCCTGAAAATTTTGCCGAAACAGTAATTAGTAATAAAGTAACTAAAGGACTTTTTGCTGAAGAATGTCCTTTTATGGTGGATTCTGTAATGACCGGAATGCCTGCTGAAAAAGCTGGATTATTAAAAGGAGACGAAATCATTGCAATTAATGGAAACAAAATTTCCGGGTTGGTTCATTCTCTAGATTATCTTTCATCAGAAAATAAAGAAGAAGTGTTGCTTGGAATTAAAAGAAATGGTGAGGAAATACAAATAACAGTACAACCTAATGATGATGGTATGATAGGAGTAGGAAGAAGAACGCCTTTAGAATATTTAGAAATAGAAACTAAAAAATATGGATTTTTTGAGTCTATTCCTGCCGGATTTTTCAAAACGGGTAATGTATTAAAAAGATACATCGACCAGTTTAAATTAATTTTTTCTAAAGCCGGTGTAAAACAATTAGGAGGCTTTGGTTCTATTAGTAAACTATACGGAGCTGTTTGGAATTGGCAAAACTTTTGGGAAAAAACCGCTCTAATTTCTGTTATGTTAGCTGTAATGAATTTATTGCCTATTCCTGCATTAGATGGTGGTCATGTAATGTTTTTAACTTACGAAATGATTACCAGAAGAAAGCCCAACGAAAAAATTATGGAATACGCTCAGGTAGCAGGAATGTTGTTGTTACTCACATTTATGCTTTATGCAAATGGTATGGATGTTGTAAGGGCGTGGTTTAGTAATTAACTTGTTAATGTTTAAAAAGCAGCTTGGCTAAAAGGTTTTCTATCCATTTATCAAGTTAGTTTTACATTACACACAAACGCTAAACCATGAAAAAAATACTTTTCGTAGCAACACTTGTTTTATCATTTCTAAACTCATTTGCACAGAATAACACCTTAGGTTCATCCCTTACTGTTGATGAAAATGGAAAAAACAAGGTTCTCATCATTCCATTTGAGCCTAAACTCTATATTTCTGATATTGATAATCAGTTGGCGAAGAAAAATGAAATGACTTACCAAGATATTAAAGCAAAATTTCGAGCTGCTTTAGATCAAAATATCTTTATCTCATTAAAAGACCATTATTCGCCTTTGTCTTTTTACATGATTCCTGAACAAGATGCAATCAAGGAACTTTCTTACATCTATAATTCTATTGGGTATAAATACGAAGTGATGCCATTAGAAGAACCGGAAGAAAAAGAATCAGCCGGGAAAAAACTAATGAATAAGTTTAAGAAGAAGGACAAAGAAGAAGAACCGATTGAGGCAGGTATATACAATGGGCAAGTGATGGCTGAAGTGGACAATAGAGAAAAATACATGCAAACAAAAATTACCAATGAGAATTTAATTGCAACACTCAATCAAGGTTATCAGGCGAAATATTACTTGTTTGTGAATGAATTAGACATTAAGCGACGAATAGCTGAGACCAACAATGGTGGCTTACAAGAAAACTACGAAAGAGAAATAAAAGTACATTACACCATTTTTGATAATCAACAAAACATTGTTTCCTCAGGAGCCATCAAAACAGTTTTTGAAAACAATGAAAATGACATTGAAAAGATTATCAAATCACAATTTGCTATTATCTCTAACAAGTTAGCTGAAAAACTTGCCGTTCCTACTCACGAAGAAGCAGAAGAATAATGTACCTAGCCAAAACGCCATTAGCACTAAAAAGGACTTATCCTAACTTAATTTGGGACATACCCAATGAAAGCAATGCTATTTATTTAACTTTTGATGATGGCCCAACTCCTGAAGTTACCGAATGGACTTTAAATCTTTTAAAACAACACCAGATTAAAGCTACCTTTTTTGTGGTGGGAGCTAATGTGAAAAAATACCCCAATATTTATCAAAAAATTATAGAAGAGGGACATGCTATTGGCAACCACACCCAACACCATTTAAACGGATGGAAAACAAAAACCACTGATTACATCAATGATGTTGCTCTTTGCCAAGAACAATTAAAAACCAATTTATTTAGACCACCCTACGGGAAAATTAAACGAGCCCAAATAAAACAATTAAAAAACTATTATAAAATAATGATGTGGGATGTATTAAGCGGTGATTTTGATACATCTATTGTGCCTGAAAAATGTTTTACCAATGTGGTGGAAAACACCAAATCGGGTTCTATAATTGTTTTTCATGATAGCATAAAAGCAGCAAGCAACTTAAAATATGCTTTACCAAAAGCCATTGAATATTTAAAATCGAAAGGTTTTGTTTTTAAGGTGTTAGGCTAACGGTTTGGCTATGCGCAGTGTCCCGAAGGGCATTGCGTATAGGTGTTGTTGTGGTGTCGTTTTTTATTTTTCCTTCAGTCGAAACGAGCTATGGTTTTCTACAATAACTGTGTCGTTTTGAACGTCATTACAATTTTTTACTCGCTTCATTTTATTTGCTTCAACATAGTTGTCAATATGTACGACTAGTTTGTCATCAGCAGTCCATTCTACGACTGTTCCTTCGATTTTACTTTTCATACCAAGGTCTAGAAGTCGGCATTGATATCCAAGATAGCCAACGACCTGTTGTCCTTTTGTTAATTCACTCTTTTTTTGAAGGAACCGAGCTTGTTGAAGTGAATCTTGCTTTGCTTGAATCATTTTTTGATAAGCAGTATCTGTCTCAAGCTTTTGGAAATGCTCATTCGACTTCTTCCAATAGTCTTGATAGTATTTAACTTGTTCATCTACTTTCCATTCTTGTCCGTGAAGTTCTCTGTAATAAGAAGTCAGAATAATTCCCGACATGTCATCCGGGTGATAAATTCCGATGGAGTTAAAATAGTCCGCAAGTTCTTTTCCTTTCCAAAGTCCCCAATTATTTCGCATCCACATTCCAAGCCCCATATGAGCACCCGCCATAAATTCGTCTTCGGTCATGGCGAGAATTTTCTGCTTGGTTGAGTCGTAATGAATGATTTTCAATTGTTCAACAGCTTCTTCTAAGTTCACTGGTTTGTAGTTCTCTTTCTTCGAATCTGTCTGTCCAAAGGTTGATGAGAAGGCAAAAAGTAATATGATTAGAAGACTGTTTCTCATGTTCGTTTTTTAATGCACCACAAAACGTACGGATAACACCAATTGCTGTTATTCCCACTATATGTTTAACCCAAATTTAATAAATCAAACTTGTAAAAGTTAATTAGAGGTTATTAATTTTTGCTCATCCATAATGGTTTTGTAGTGGCGGTATCTGTCCATTATTTCGTTTACGTAATCGTAAGCAATGTAGCCTCTGCAATAACCATGTTTCACTACTTCATCTTTGTAGTATTTAGGTTCCGATTTGTGCAACAAAAAGTAGCTAACATCTTTCCAGTTGCTGGGATCTTTTCCATATTTTTCAGCTAAATTTTTTGCATCAATTACATGCCCGGGGCCTGTATTATAACTTGCTAAAATAAACTTAATGCGCTCGGTAGAGTCGGCAATGCTTTTTGCCCAAATTTTATCTAGTTTTTTCAGGTATTTAATTCCTGCTTTTATGTTTTGCTCGGCATTGGAGGTGGTATCCACTCCAAACTTTTCACCTGTTTGGGGCATCATTTGCATTAAACCAAAAGAACCTCCCCAGCCTATGGCGTTATTATTAAAATGCGATTCTTGATAAATTAAAGAAGCTACTAATTCCCAATCCCAGTTGAGTTCAGGAGCATATTTTTTTATCACTTCATCGTAAGCCGATATTTTACCACTTTCTAAGGTGTAATATTTATTTTGGACTCTTGAAGTAAATAAAGCTTTGTTTTTAAAATATTTGTTGTACAAGAGTTTAAAGTGTTTGCTTTGCTGATAACTATGTAACCAATTATTGATTGATAGGGTTAAGCTGTCGCTGGTAGTTCGAGTTGCCCACGCTATTTTTTGATCGAGGCTAATAGTAAGACTAGCGTCAATGTTAGGGTAGTGCCATTGATTAACCAAAGCAATGTTTTTGTCTGCAATGGTATAATTAATATCCTTGTTGGCTACTTGTTCAATTAATTGTTCCATGGTTATTTCTCCGGGAACGGTTTGGATATTTATTTTTTCTCCAATTTCATTGCTCAAACTTTTTAATCGGGTATAAAATGAAGAACCTTCTCGAACTACAATGGTTTTGTTTGCCAAATCAAGAGTAGAGTTTAGTAAAGTTTTTTCAAGGTCTTTTTTTCGCATTTTATGCCATCCATCTGGTTTTCGTTGAACTAATACCTGTTTAGTAATGATAATGGGTAAGGTAAAGTTGATTTTTTTTAATCGTTCTTGGGTAATGGTAAGATTGGCAGCAACGATATCAGCTACACCTCGGTTAAGGTCGGTAAAAATGCTGTCCATGTTTTTAATGGGGATAATTTCTAACTCTACTCCAATGTGTTCGGCATATTTTTTTAAAAGTTCGTACTCAAACCCCATCGGAACGCCTTTGTATATAAAGTAGCTGGTAGAACTGTAATTTATCAATGCTTTTAATTTGCCTTCTTCCTTTATTTTACTGATGTCGCGCATAATTACATGCTCTTTTTTTTGACGAGTAGTTGAGGTACAAGCCAGTAAAACAAAAAGAGAGTAAATGATATATTTTAAAAATTTTACCATGCAATAAGCAATTGCTAATTTAGCGTATTAATGTTTTACGGTTAAAAACAACAATTAGTTATTGTTAATGACAAAATGGAAAGCATACTTATTGGTAGTTGGGTTACTGTTCGCTACTGTTGTTTTTGCAGGCAATTTAAAAAAAGCTTACGAAGCTTTGTCTGTTTACAATTATTTTAAGGCTAAACAAATTTTTGAA
Source organism: Flavobacteriales bacterium (assembly GCA_020635825.1). Lineage (GTDB taxonomy): Bacteria > Bacteroidota > Bacteroidia > Flavobacteriales_E > Vicingaceae > Vicingus. Next base: position 3,127 of record JACJZA010000028.1, on the reverse strand, counting down.
AAATCGCTCAAAAAGCAAACGGCAGGTGCAGCTTATGGACTGAGTGTAATATATTCCTTAAACAACAATCCGTTTTATAATCTGGATTCGGCTTTGTTTTACATTAATAAAACCGATTCGGCATTTGCCATTTTACCTTTAAAAAAGAAATTAAAATTAGCAGAATTAAAGGTTGATTCATCGGCAATTTTCAACCAGCGATTATTTATAGATGATAAATGTTTTGAAAAAGCTCAACAAGTTCATTCAATCGAAGCTTACAATTATTTTCTTCAAAAAAACATAGGAGCAAAACAAACCGAACAAGCAATTTCTCTTCGAAATGAATTGGCATATGAGCAGGCTAAAACTACAAATACATCTGCTGCCTATTATGAATTTATTCAGCTTTATCCAAGTGCTGAACAAACTGATGAGGTAAAAGCACGCTATCAAAAAACATTGTTTGAGGAATATACCCAACAAAATACCATTCAAAATAATGTGCGTTTTATAAAAGAACAACCCAACAATGCTTATGTTCCCAACGCTCACCAAAATATCTATGAATTAGCTACCAACGACAAGTCTATTGCTTCTTACAATCGTTTTATTAAACAATTCCCTGAAAATCCTCATGTAGCTTCAGCTTGGCGAATTATTTACGGGATGTCAACCCTTGATCATAGCGCTGCTACTATTCAAAAGTTTATAGAGGAATATCCTGATTATCCTTTTAAAAATGAGTTGGAAATAGATTTTCAATTGGCAAATGCTACTTTTTATGCTTTTATAAAAGACGGTAAATATGGTTTTGTCAACGATAGTTTAAATGTGGTCATTCCTCCTGTTTACCAATGGGTAACCGATTTTTCGGAAGGATTGGCGGTTGTTGGACAAAATGATAAAGCGGGGTATATCAATAAAGCCGGAGATTTGATTATTCCTTTTCAGTATGATGAAGCAGAACCATTTACAAACGGTTTGGCCATGGTTGGGTTGGATGAGAAATATGGTTTAATCAACAAAATAGGAGAGTTGATTGTGCCTATTATGTATGATGATATTGGATCATTAAAAAATCAATTTGTATCAATAGAATTAAACGATAAACTAGGGTATATCGACCGAAAAGGAAATCTTAAAGTGGGCTTACAATTTGAGTCGGTTGGTGATTTTAAAAATGGAGTCGCATTTGTAATGAAGGATGAAAAATATGGATTGATTGATACAAATTTATATTACATAGTAAAGCCACAATTCGATTGGATCGATGCACAGAATACTGATTTTATTAGAGTGGAAGAAAATGGTTTGTTTGGAGTCATTGACTCAAAAGGGAATGTGGTTTTACCTACTCAATATGAGCAAATATCCGAACTACAAAATGGTAAGGCGTTGGTTGTAAAAAATCAATTATATGGTTTTGTAAATGAAAAGGGACAAGAAATAATTCCCTTACAATTTCCATTTGTAGATGGAGTGATTAATTGGGGTCTTTTTTCTGAAAAAGGGTATGCAAGAGTGGTCTACGAAGGAAAATTTGGGTTAATAGATACTACAGGTAAAAAGTTTGTACCTTGTTTGTTTGAAGATGTAGCTGAAGTAGGAAAAACACTTATAGCCGTTAAAAGACATGGTAAATGGGGCTTTTGCGACTATGATGTAAAACTTAAAATCCCTTACAATTATCAAACAGTTACAGGTTTTAAAAATGGTTTATCTATCGTAAATCACAATGGTAAGTATGGTGTAATTGATGTGAAAGGAACTTTTGTATTACCGGCAGATTATGATGAAATTAGTTGGTTTATGTCTTCTTATTTTTTGGTGAAGAAAGGAGATGAATATGGAATTGTTGACATGAAAAATCAATTCATCATTCCTATTGAATATTCAAAAATTGAATTGTCAAGAGATGCAAAATTATTGAGGTTGTATAAAGGAGATGAATTTGATTATCAATTTGTAAATAAGGTATTCGTAACCAATGAACAACCTTAAATCATATTTAATAGAGCAATTGCAATTAGAGTTGCCTGGTAAAATTGCGCACCAAGAAGCAGCACCTTATCGTAAAGTGGATTATGATAAGTTGGATTTATTTAATGTAAAACACAGTGGTGTTTTAGTCCTATTCTACCAAAAGGAAAATGAACCTCATATCGTTTTAATTCAGCGACCGGAATATGATGGAACACATAGTGGACAAATTGCTTTTCCGGGAGGTAAAATTGAAGAAACAGATATAGACATAGTTCATACAGCTTTAAGAGAAGCCAATGAAGAAGTAGGCATTTTGATGAATGATGTGGAAGTAATTGGAAAATTAAGTGATGTTTATATTCCTGTAAGCAACTATTTGGTAACTCCGGTAATTGGGTTTATCAACTATACGCCACAATTTATTCCTGAGGAGCGAGAAGTCGCAGAAATCATTGAATTAAAATTAGAATTACTTTCTAAAACGGAACAATTAATTTTAAATAAAATAAAATTGAGTTCCGGAATGGTTTTAAATGTGCCTACTTTCGAATTTCATCAAAAAATAGTGTGGGGAGCCACCGCATTAATGTTAAATGAACTGAGGTACATACTTAGAAAAACCAATTATTTTTTCCATTCGTAAAGTGTAATATCCTCTTTTTGACAAACAATTATAGAGCTTAATTTGGTTGAAAGGAATTTTTCCAATTCAGAGTTTGATTTTAAAACAAGATATCCTGAGTTAAAATTTTCAATTTTAGCTATTACATCATCATAATTGATTTTAGCATTTTCACCTTCAACAGATAAAAAAATATCATTAGGTGGAAATTGACTTTGAAGAGCTATAAAGTAAGTGTTTTCCCATCCAATAAAATCAATTATTAAGCTTTTGTCAGTATCCTTTTTCATTTCATTGACAAAATATGAAGCATTTTGATTTTTAAGTCTAGGAATTGGTTTAATTCCGTCAATGTTATATATAAACGACAGCAGGATGGTTATTAAAGCAAAAGAAGTTGCTTTAAGAATAGTTTTTCTTGAGTTTTCATGAAAGTAAACGGCAATAAAAGGTAAACTTAATACCACTAATGTCCCAACATAATGTTGTTGAAGTAGAAAAGTGCCAGTGTAAGAAAAGCAAATAAAAACTAATAACATC
>JACJZA010000027.1 GCA_020635825.1 Flavobacteriales bacterium | reverse complement strand
TCCGAAATTAAAAGTTTGTACAAAGAGGAAAAAAATGAAAGCAGCTATATTAGTTAAACAAAACTGCTCATTATCTATTGAAGAGATTGAATTTCCTAATTTAAAGAAAGGGCAGGTTTTAGTTGAGCTTGCTTATAGTGGAGTTTGCCATAGTCAACTTATGGAAGTGAAAGGGTTCCGAGGCGATGACCCCTATATTCCCCACCTTCTTGGTCATGAAGGCAGTGGGATTGTTCGAGAAGTTGGAGAAGGAATAACAAAAGTAAAAGTAGGAGATAAGGTCATTTTAGGCTGGATTAAAGGAAAAGGTCTTGATGCCGGAGGAAGTATTTATGACTCCCCTAAAATAGGAAAAGTAAATGCTGGTGGTGTTACTACCTTTAATTCCCATGCAATTATTTCTGAAAATCGTATATATAAACTTCCAACTGGCATACCAATGGATATAGCCGTATTATTCGGTTGCGCTGTTCCTACAGGGGCTGGTATTATATTCAATACGATAAAACCTAAAAAAGAGAATACTATCGCCATTTTTGGTATAGGAGGGATTGGTTTGGTTTCCTTGATGTCATCTGTCATAGTAGGATGTGAGAAAATTGTTGCAGTTGACATTGAAGACAATAAATTAAAAATAGCTAAAGAATTAGGTGCAACTCATATTATCAATGCAAATAAGGAAGAACCGGTAAAAGCAATTAAAAGTCTTACTAATGGTGGTGTGGAATATGCTATTGATACTGCCGGATTAACAAAAACAATAGAACAAGCATTTGAGTCTATTAAACGTGGGGGAGTTTGTGTATTTGCGAGTCACCCCAAACATGGAGCAAAAATTTCTATTGACCCGTATGAACTAATCTGTGGCAAAAAAATCATTGGTAGTTGGGGGGGGGATTCTATTCCAGACAGAGATATTCCAGTTTATGCAGACTTTTATTTGCAAGGAAAGTTTCCACTTGAAAAGCTACTAACCAAACGATATACATTAGAGCAAATTAACGAAGCTTTGGATGATTTGGAAAATCGAAGAATAAATAGACCATTGATTGAATTAAATAAAGACTTAGGTAAGCTTTAAATGCACTCAGAATCAATAAATGCTCTTTCATCAATCAAGAATCAAATTTCAGACAAAGAAAATATTCGAATTGGATTTTTATCTGGAAACTTTAATGTTATTCACCCTGGACATCTCAGACTCATTAAATTTGCCAAAGAAATCTGTGACTTTTTAGTGATTGGAATTTTAGATAACTCTTCTCTTGGAGTTATAATTGATGAGAAATTAAGGTATGAAGGAGTAAAATCAACAATAGGAGTTGATTATTGCTTTATTTTACGAGATACAACTGAAGATTTTATTAAAGAACTTAGGCCACATTATGTGATAAAGGGAAAAGAACATGAATCAAAAGAAAATCCGGAAAAAGAAGTGGTCGAAAGTTATGGTGGTAAATTAATTTTTAGCTCTGGGGATATAGTTTATTCTTCTTTAAATCTATTAAAACAAGAATTTGGTGAAATAACTTTTTCTACCATCGAGAAACCGTTGGATTTTTTACACAGACATTCTTTTACTTTCGAAGAAATAAGAGAGACTCTATATAAATTCAGAAACCTTAAAGTTTGTGTTATTGGAGACATTATTATTGATGAATATATTGATTGCGAACCTCAAGGAATGTCTCAAGAAGATCCAACTATAGTAGTTACACCTATTATTAGTAATAAATATATTGGTGGTGCAGGTATTGTCGCTTCTCATGCTGCAGGTCTTGGTGCAAAAGTTTTTTTGTTAACAATTTCCGGACAGGATTCAAACCATAATTTTATAACTACTAAATTAAATGATTATAATGTTGAACATTACGTTATTCAAGATGAAAGTAGACCAACTATACTAAAGCAAAGATTTAGGGCAAATGGAAAAACTTTATTAAGAGTCAATCATTTAAGAAAACACGATATTGGAAGCGAAACCATCGAGAAAATGATCAACATAATAGAAGGAATGATCCTTGAATTTGATCTAATTATTTTTTCAGATTTTAATTACGGCTGTTTACCTCCAACCTTGGTTGATAAAATCATTGATTTAGCTCTAAAGAAAAATATAAATATGGTTGCAGATAGCCAGTCCTCATCTCAGGTTGGAGATGTATCTCGATTTAAAAATATGCAAATACTAACTCCGACTGAAAGAGAGGCGAGACTGGCTGTTAGGGATTTTTCATCCGGACTTGTTGTTATAACAGAAAAGTTGAGAAAAGTATCAAAAGCAAAAAATGTATTACTAACTCTAGGATCCGAGGGTTTATTAATTAATTCTGAATCAAAATCAAATGTTGGTTGGCATACAGACCAACTACCAGCATTTAATCGAATTCCTAAGGATGTTTCCGGAGCTGGTGATTCTTTATTGGTTGGTGCTTCGATGGCTTTATCGGTAGGAGAAGATATATGGAAAAGTTCCTATATTGGTTCATTAGTAGCAGCATGTCAGGTTGGGAGAGTCGGAAATATTCCAATCAAGATTGAAGATATAATTAAAGAATTAGAATGAGTTTGACCTATTTTTGATATACTCACCTCAGAACAGAAGTTCTACCAAAATGTAATGATAATTGATTTTTTCATAATCATTAATTCAAGAATAGTTTTCTTCCTGATCTATTACTCTTCTTGGCTTTTTATTATACAACTTTTTATTAATGTATTTTACATCGAAATATAAGCGTATAAATGACCAAAAGACATTGATAATATTTTTTATTTTTAAGGCAGTACTCGATATAGAATTAGGTTTAAGGTAACCTATTACTTCATAATAAGAACAACCTGATAAAAGTAATTTTAAAGTCATTTCTGCAGTGATATTATATCCTTTGGATTTAATTGGTAGAGAGCGTAATAATTTAGTAGGATATATACCAATACCATTAATATATTTTAGATGTATATCAAATACTACCATATATATTAAAGTAAAAAAACTAGATAAAACAATTCTATATTTATATCTTTCTTCAGTATTTATATAATAATACATAATAACATCTGCTTTATCAGCATTCAAGAAAATATTTTTTAAAGTAAAAAGAGTTAGAAAATCATCCCCTGGAATGAAGCTAAGTTTGTTATATTCTGCTTCTTTCAAAACATCTTTTATGCTAACACCAATTCCTAGATTTTTTTCATGTGTAATTATTCTAATAAATCGATACTTATTCGATAATTTTTTTAGAATTTCATGAGTTCGATCGGTACTTCCATCATTTACAATTATTATTTCTATAGGAATATTACCTGCAAGTTGTGCAGCTTTAATAACTTTTTCACATGTATTTTCAATATATTTCTCCTCGTTAAAAACTGGAATGCCGATTGTTATCATTTTTTATTTAGTAAAGTATCTATCTAAAAATTCTATTACCAAAGAAAAAATCTTCCTATAAACTTTCGCCGAGAATTTCGGAAAAAAATCTAAAGAAAATATATTTCTCTTGATTCAAACTAAATCTTGAATTAAAAAATTGTCAACCTTTAAATAGTCTTTACTCTTCCTCCATCAATATTAAAATTTTCTCCTGTAATAAATGCAGCTTGATCAGAAGAAAGAAATGCAACAAGGGAAGCTATTTCTATTGGTTTTCCCATTCTTTTTAAAGGTGTGGGTTCTGTAACGCGTTTATTTTCTTGTTTTTCTATTTGAATCCTTGCAATTCTTTCAACCTCTGATTTTTTAGTAATATAATCATTCCAATTCTCTGTAACAATATTACCAGGAGAAATTGAATTGACTAGTATTTTGTCTATTGCAAGAATATTTGAAAGATGCTTAGTCAAATTTAAAATTCCAGCCTTAAAAACAGAATAATGCGGATTAAAATTTCCAGGTTGTTTTGCTACGAAAGAAGAAATATTGATGATTCGAGGTGCTTTGCTTTTCTGCAAATAAGGTATAGCCGCTTTTGTTATTCGAATATTTGACATTAAATTTAATTGAAAAGATTGAATCCAATCTTCATCTGTTAAGTCAAGGAAAGAACCACTAGAAGGTAAACCACCTACATTATTTATAAGTATATCAATCTTTTTATATTCTTGTATAGTTGATTCTATTACTTTTGGAGCTGATTCTGGCAAAGTTAAATCACAATTGTTTAAAATGATTTTAATGTTTAATGATTTTAATTTTTTTTTGGAAAGATTTAATTTTTTAGGTTCTCTTCCAACTATTGATAAATTACATCCGTAAAAACCCAGAATTCGTGCTATTGCAAAACCAATTCCACTACTACCACCAGTTATAATTGCTGTTCGTCCTTTTAAATTATAAGAATAATTTTGATTTTTATAATTCATATTTCATCGCACGAATTAGGATTTAAAAAATTTTTCATTTTGTTTAAATATAAATGACTTTGTTCTTGAATAGTTATACCCCCATCAAGATTTATAATTTGACCCGTAATAAATTTAGCTTTTTCTGAAGCCAAAAATGCAACGGCTTGAAAAACATCTTCTGATGTTCCAATATAAGGTAACGCATGTAAATTCTCAGCCATTAGACGATACTCAAAATTCAATTCAGAATAAAAATTTTCCATTTGCTCCTCTTTTATTGTCCAACCTAAAGCTACAGAATTTACCCTAATTCCATAACTTCCAAGTTCAACAGCCAAATAACGTGTTAACTGTTCCAATCCTGCCTTTGAAACATGGTAAGACACACTTTCAGAGCCTATTACCTGAGCAAGTATGGAAGAAATAGTTATTATAAACGGATAATTCTTTTTATTTAAGTTCATTTTTAATGAGAAATTTTGCGCAAATAATAATGCACCACGCAAAGAAATACTTATTTCCTCATCAAACTCCGAACTAGTCAAGTCAAAAAATGGTTTTCGAATTCTAGCTCGTGGAAGATATATTATTCCATCAACACTGCCGATGTCATCAGAGAGCGATTTAATTTTTTGAGAATCTCGGACATCAAGTACATAACTTTCAGCTCTTTTACCAAGTTTCTTCTTTAACTCATGAACTTTCTCACTGCTATCAATAAGTAAAACTTGAGCATTTTGAAAATGAAAACTTTTGGATAGATATTCACCATGACCAAAAGCAGATCCTACAATAATAATTCTCTTATCTGTAAACATTTTACTGAACGGAGAAACCTCCATAGACATTTAAGCCCATATCTTGTTTAGAACTATTTATATAGGAAGAATAATCTGTTTTAAAATTTCTAAATAATCTTTTTGCCGATGCTCGCATTAATATCCTTCCTAAACTATCAACAGAGTTACTTCCATACTGTCCTGCATAACCAATGATACTTGATTTTTGTTCGTTATTGTGATAAAAAGTATATTCAACTGGTTCATTATGATAATAATCTTGAGGATTAACACTAAAATTACTTTTTTGTATTTCGAAAAAATTAAAATGAAAGATTTCTTTTAGGATTAAATCAGTTTTAATAAAATCTCTTTTCCGAATAATACTAAAACGGCATAATTCATCTAAATATAATTTTAAAATTGGATTGGAGATTCCATTTTCTTTTATTAATTCTTTCATCTCCGAAAAAAGGACGTTGTGTAAGTCATCCATTAAGAAAAAGAATCCTTTCGCTTTAGCTTTTGCAATTTCATTCGTGCCTTCCGTATCTAAAAGATACTCATCAATATGAGATTTCACATATTCTATTAATTGTTCTTTTGTATCAAATAAACCTTTTACATTATCATTTACAAATTCATCATAAAGTTTTTTTAGTGATTCACTACTTTGTTTACGTTTTTCATGAAAGCGAAGGACAAAATCAAACCATGATGCATTTAACCATTTGCATAATCCTATAAGCTCTATAAACATGGCAGCATTATGGATAATTTCCACAGTTAAATCAAGCTCTCTGCATTGAAGATAGTCTTTATGAGATAATGTACTGTTTTCAATAACAATTTCTTCATGCTCTACCACAACGTATTCTTTTCCCAGAACCTTATATTTTCCAAAAGATCTAGGATTAATTCTAAATTTTGTTTTCATTTTAAATTTTTCTCGCGTTTCCGGAGTATTTAATTCTGTTTGAGGTAATAATATTAGCTGATACATTCTTACAATTCCTAAACCTGCATCAGTAACATCTCGTAGACTTTGAAGATGACGTTCATAGCTATCTCCAGGTAGACCAAGTATTATTTCCGTATAAGTAACAGAATCAACTTTGTTTGATTGTTCAACAATTAATCGAAGAGAATCAATGGAGATATTAGAGCGTTTGATATTGGATAAAATTTCTTGATTTGTTGATTGTAAAGAAGCAGCTATATTCATAGCTCCATTTAATATCGAAGCAACTTCCACTATTTTCTCTTTTTGATTTTTACCTGTTGAAACAATAATTCGTTTTGGCCAGTTAAATCTTTTTTGCAAATCAGCTAAGATTAATGCTTTGGGTTTGTCTTCTGAAAACATTCCAAAATTCGCATCTGTAATGACAATATCGGAAATTAAACCTCGACGAGTTGCAATATATTCGAGTTCATCTTTTAAATCGACTCGTTTTGATACTTTTGAGTAATAGGGGTTCCCCTCCGTACAAAAAGTACAAGTAAATGGACAGCCTCTAGTGGTATGGATCATTGGAATTAAAACATTATCGAAAAACTTATCCATCAATCCCAACAAATAAGGTGATGGGATTTCATCAAGTTTTTGAATTCTTGGTATAATTTCTCCATAAAATATCTGTCCATTTAAAGTAAAATGACAATTTCCAGGTATGGGACTTGACTCTTTTACTGATTTAGTATCAAAGTCATTTTCTTTTAATTTTGTGAAAAGTTCATAAAAAGCAATCTCCCCTTCTTTAACTATATAGAAATCAATTATAGGATACATTTCCCAAAAATTCTTAATTTCTTGTTGTGTTAAACCATAGTTTGGACCACCAAAAATAATAACAGTAGAGGGTGATTTTTCTTTGATTCTTTTTGCAAAATGATAAGCTATATCAAGGTTCCATGAATAATTAGAAAATCCAATAACCGGAGGTATAAATTGATTTAGTGCCGCATCTAAATCTTTAGGGTATTTAAATAATTCAATATTTAAATCATTATTTTTTTCAAGTAAATAAGACGCTATAAGCCCAATCCCAAGAGGCATCACATTGGACGCGACTATTTGACCAGTATGAGTCAAATCAGCTAAATATATATCATTTTTTTTTGTTTTCATCTGAACAGCGCCTTTTGTAATAAATCAATATAATAAACAAAGTATTATTAATTAAATCAAAATTCTACATCCATTCATTTTTATATGGTTTTGTTTATCGAACATGTAAAGATGAATCGCATTCAGCTAACTTTGGCAAGCTTGATGAGCAATTTCATATAATTTTGAGAAGATGTAAAATCCTCAATCGTAAACCTATAATCTTTATTGATAAAATAAATCCAATGATTTTTTTAATTTTATAAAATTTTTATTAGTAGATTGTTCCATAATCTTTATACCTAACTATTTGACATTTTTCGTGTAGAATTTAATTAGGATATAGAGTAATATTAAAGAATTGGAATTATGAAAGCATTATTACTTGCAGCAGGGATTGGGTCCAGATTAAGACCTATTACAAATACAATACCAAAATGCTTAGTTGAAATCAATGGAAAACCTTTATTAGAATACTGGCTAGAACTTTTAATTAATAATGGCATTAATGAAATACTAATCAATACACACTATAAATCAGAAAAGGTAGTTGATTTTATAAATAATAATAAATATAAAGAATATATCACTATTGTTTATGAGGAAGAACTTTTAGGAACAGGTGGAACTTTATTAAAAAATAAAAGTTTTTTTAGCAAAGACCAGATTCTATTAGTTCATGCTGATAATTTATCATTATTTTCCTTAAAAGAATACATCTATTCTCACCAAAACAGACCAAAAGATACTTCGATAACTATGATGCTTTTTGAAACAGATGATCCTATTAGTTGCGGTATAGTTGAATTGGATAAACAAGGTGTTGTTATTGGATTTTATGAGAAAGTTGAGAACCCACCAGGAAATTTAGCCAATGGAGCTGTTTATATTTTAGAAAATTCTATAATTTCATTTTTAGAATCCCTAAACAAAATAACAATTGATTTTAGCACTGAGGTGATTCCTTCATTTTTAAAAAAACTCTATTCATACAAAAATTCGATCTACCATCGGGATATTGGTAATATAGAAAGTTTGGAGAAAGCAAAATCTGAATTTCCAGCTATATACAAAAAATTTTATGACAGAATAAGTTAGTCAATCTTTTCGATCTCAATTTTTTCAACACTAACTTCCATATCTTCCGCATAGACTCGAAAATGCAAGTCGGAACCAACAAGCCCTATGTTATGTTCATGAACAATGGATATATTCTGATGCAAAGACGATTTATCGTTTGATACAAGTTCTTTTTTTGTAATTGGAGATGCAGATTGATTTATAACACCAAAATAATTTATTTCATTCTTTAAATTAAGAGTTGGTGTTAAGTAATAAAAAAGAGTAAGTTTATATTTACCTGTAGGATATTTCTTGTAACATCCATCATAAATAGAAATGCTCTTATTATTAACCAATATTTTGCCTAATTTAAGGACTGTTTTTCCAAACTTATTTAACTCTAATTTTAAACCATATCGTTCTCTGTATATAGAGCAGTTATATAAAACTTCAGCTGAGTATTCAATATAAGAATTTTTTTTGTAATTTTTAAATTTATAAAGTTTTAATTTAGCATTAAAAAGTCTGTTTAAATTACCTGAAAACATTAAATATCTCGGTTCAAAAATTCCCATATCAAACCATTTATTAGAAAATATCTTTATTAACTCTGTGTTTTGTTCTTTTTTTAATGTAAACTCTTCAAAGTGTTTTAAATGAACTTTGGTAAGCTTTTTGGGTTTTGTTTGAATATAGTCTTTATAATCCCAAATCCAAGATTCAAAGTGTTCTCCTATTAAGATATACTCATATCCACTATCATAAAGTTCATCAATATTTACTTTTTCAAAATCAATTAACTCATTTACTAAATAATCATTTTTGATTCTTTTTAGATTCTTTGAATCATGAAAATATACATCCTCTGTTAAAATAATTCCTTTTCCTTTAGGAATATTTTTCATAATCCATTCATAGGCAATTTCTCTTGTACTTTTTTGGCTAATCAGATAGTCAAAAAACAATATTTTTAAAATTGGTAAGGCGAGAAAAATTAGTACAACTATTGATATTTTTATTTTATTTTTATTCGATAATTCAATTAATTTATTTATAAAATAGGAAGCGAAAATTACGCAAAATATAACTAAAGGTATGGCATATCTATCCACTCTTATTTTAACAATATTAGTAATTGAAAAAAAGAATACTATAGGTATTGGAAATAAAAAAAATATCTTTTTTAGTTTTTTTTCCATTATTATATATAAAAAAAAACCAGCTACAGAAGAGATAAAGGTTATGTACCCCAATCCAGATTGGGCAAAATAATCCAAATACCAAAAAATTGTAGGATAGTTATTTTTAGAAGTAAAAAAGACTTGGTCATCTACTAACCTATAGTCTGATGAAGTGTATAAAGGATGGTCGAAGTGGACATTCAAATTCAATAAAACATGCCAATTTGCGATTAAATATGCTATAACGATAGTGCATACCATAAGAATGATTTTGTATATATTTTTATGTATTTTTTTAATATTAAATAAAAAAGCTAAACCAATAGTTAAAGCATGCATAAAATATAATACATGCGATGATACAGCAAACCCAAATGACATTCCTAATAAGAAATAGTTTTTAATAGAATTATTTTTCATTAATAAAAGATAAGAAAACAAAAGCACCATACTTCCCCAAAAATCACCAAAAATATAACCTCTAATTTCTTTAGAGAGGAAAATGTGATTAAGAACTCCAGCAAAAACAAGCCCTACTATAATAGGTAAATACTTATATTGTTTCCAAAACAATTGACAAAATTTCATTATTGCATAAACAGAAAGCGTAGCAAATAAAGATGCGTAAATTCGAAATGCATATAAAACTAATTTATCAAGGTTATTAACCGTCATAAACAAATTAAAAAATTTTAAAATAATCCATGTAGAATAAGCAATTACCTGGTGAGGAAAGTAAGGATATGCTATATGTAATTGGTCATAAGCAGGAAATTTATTATTCTCTAAGAAATATTTAATTGTATATGTGTAAGCGGGATAATCAGTACTGTAGGTTGAAGTTTCAATAGGAAATAGGCGAATCAGAAAATTGAAAATAAGTATAAGTAATATGATTAAGTTTTGGTTTTTAATATCCATAAATTTCTGCATTACCTCTTAGTAAGTCAAAGTGATCCCAACCATCCATTTTATAGGGTGTTCTGTATTGGATAGAAAATAGAAAGGAAGTTAATAAGTAAGAAAATTTTAAAAAGAAGTAAAAAGTTATAAAAAAATAGAATATCTTTGCATATTTATTTACTAGAACAATAAATAGTATAAATATCGCAAATAGCGGAATATGGACATAGTCAACCATATTGTTGTGTGTTCTAATATCTGTTAAAAAAAGAATCCCCCCCCCCATACTCACATAGTATGAATAATCTCTTTTTTGTGAGAAAAACTTGCTCATAGTTTTACTTTCTTCTTATCCATAATATGGAGTATACAATCACTATTCCTAAAAAACCAATAATACCTATCAACAATCCAATATAAAATATTTTTTGTCCATAATACTCGATAATTAGTTCGTAGCTATACGATCCGTCTGCATTTTTAACGCAAAATCCGTTTTTAGAAAAATTTGAGCTACACAAATTTTCCGTATCCAAAATCCAAAGATTAGCATAATCGTTTGCTATGTAATGTTGAGCTTTTTCTTGTTCTAGTAATTTTATATTACTTCCAAATATATTGTTCATTATTTCAAAAGTTTCATAAAAAATTCCATTAAGCAAGTTATCATTTTGAACTGTGTTATGGAACTTTTTGGAAACAAATTGTATATCACTATTATTTAGCGTGGTAATCCACCCATTGTTGATAAAATCGAATAATTCCTCTTGAGAAGCTTGATTTTCAATATTATTCTCTTCTACTTTATAAGTACCGTGTACATTTGATGGCAAATCTTCTTTTTTTAAAAGCAAGTTATTTGTTATATAGATTTTCCATTTAGGGCTAAATTTCTCACTCAACAATAATGGAAATGCCCCTCTTACCCCGTGTATTCGAACTCTATATTTTGTTGGATTTATTTTTTTATACTCTATAATCGGTGAACTATAATCACAACATTTAATATTTTTATAATCATTTTCGGAAACCATTATAGAACCTATCTTATAAGTAGGTAGAGAAACCATCTCTTCTAATGTAGTATTATTGATTAATAGATTATTAGATGTATGGATCAATGGAACAAAATCTTTGTATAAGTAAAAACTTCCGTATTCTTCTCTAAATATATTATCGCTTCCATAAAGTTCGTCTATTTTTCTTCCTGCTTTTACTATATCCCAATCCCAATCGCCATTTGTATAACAAGATGTATGAGCAGGTACAATATCTTTTCTAAAATATATGTATCTAAGATTAAATAATGAAATATAATTAGTGTAATTAAAATGAGATTTTGATTTACTACAAAAAAACTCATCTAAGCTGGATACAAACGGATTAGACTCTATGGTTAAAGTAGGATTTTTTAAATATAAATACTCAGCAATTTCACCTTGTGAGTGATTTTGATATTCGTTGGGTAGATAATAAGGACTCTTAACGGAAGGTAAAAATAAGATTCTGTGATACAGGCTATTAACTTGGTTTTTTTTTATAGCTTTTGTAAACCCTGGAGACAAACCGTATAAATCAATGTGATCTTTTTTTTGCTTCATTAAAACACTATGTCCAAGGTCTCCGGTATACCACCAACCGCTTATCCAAAGAAAAACTATTAAAAAAAACAAAATCGTAATAATATTTTTGTTCTTAGGGTATTGGTTGGTAAGAAATCGGATATTAAATGACAGTATTATGGGAAGTATAAAAGCTGGCAAAAACATCAAATGTTGAGGGCTTCTAAAAGCTTTCATCAATACAAAGTTATCGTATAGCCATAGCGTAAATTTGCCAAAAGGAGGATTTGCACATTTAGCTATTAAAAATAGCCCTAAAATCAAACTAGTCCAAAAATAGTATCTTTTATCTAATTGGTTTCTATTTAATAATATAATGATAACACTAATACAAAATAAAAATATGGAAGCAATAAAAAATATTAGTATCCAATTAGCAAAAACATAATAGTACATATTTCTATCTAAATATCCTGATAGGTTAAATACAGAAAATATATTTTGTGTTGCATTAATGATTTGGATGTTAGAAGTGAATCCTTCATTAGAAATTGTATGTTTATGAAAGTCAAAAAACGAATAGACCAAATTCCCAATCCAATAAAAATGAATGGTTATTAAAGAAACGGCAAAAACAATACCAAGCAAGAAAATCCTTTTAATGGAAACAAAAAAGAATAAATAGAAGACTAGTATTAAATTGATTAATACAAAATGCTGAATGGATATTAAAACAAAAATGGAAACAATCAAACTTTTAATAAGAGATACAAAAGACTTCTCTTTAAAAAATAATATTGTATAGTATAAATATAGTGGGCCAGTTACATAACTTAGCCACATAGGCCAAGAACCGCCTATTATATCGTTAAATAAAAAAGGAGAGAAGCAAAATAAAAGAGAACCAATGAAATTTGTATCTGATTTGGATACTAAATAATCCATAAGTTTTTTAAACGAAAAGTAACCAATTAATATACATAAAAATATAAAAAATAATTCGAAATGAATCGGACCTAAGACAGAGCCTAATATCCCAATAAATTGGTTAGGAATTAAATGAGAAATAAGCAAACCGGAGCTATCAAAACCCAGATTTGCTTCAATCCAAGAAGCATAAAAAGATTGAATTCTCAGATTAGTGTATAAGAAATCTATGCAAGGAAAACTCCAATCCCAGTTCCTACCAATGCATTTATTTTGAAAAAGTATATTTCTAATTGAAAGAAAATATACTAGTACAGGAGTAAAAATAAAAACAAATCTTTTCAATATTTCAAATTTACCATTTATCAAATTCATAATCGTTTTATTCGCTATCCAATATCTTCCCAAGCTAAAATCCCAATTCTCACAATTTCTTGATAAATTTTTCTATTTGTGTCTAAATTTTGGGATACACAAATGTCCGGATAAAGTGCTTTTTGATGCATTCAAAGAAACAATTATTATGGATACTTTAAGATGAGTTTGAATCATTTTCCTATACCAAGAAATCCTTAATTTCACTATATTGTGAGTATCAAGAACTATCATTTTGGCAAATTCCAATCAATAGTAGAAACACTTGAAAAAATATCTCCAAAAATCTTGATTTTTCCTTTAATACTCGAATGAGGTTTGCGATGTGGTGAAGCATTTTCTTCGCTATCTTCAATAATTAAAAATATTACTTCTAATTTTTTATTAGCAGGTAATCTAGGTAATTGTTTCAAATATCCATCTATGTCAGTTTCCAATATTAATCTTTCTGCAAGCATTTCCAGTCACCTCATTCATTTTCACCATATATATTCAACCATACCAGAGTAAACACCTAACCAAATGTATCACTCATAATCTTATCCGTATTCTTTATCTTACCCTCAACCCTATAAGTTCCGGTTTTCCTCATCTCGTCAAACACACAGGATGCCTCAAATAATTTCCAGCAAACAACATCCTTGTTTGAATCTTATTGCTTTCCAAGTATTTGACAATCTCTTTACTTTTGCATTATTTCTGATTGTCAAGACAAAACTAGCTAAGCTCAGAGTTAGAAGTTGAATCATTCTAGTTGACATGCTAATTTCTTATACTTACTTTAACGCTGATGATGTCGTTAGAAAAAGGCAAAGCAGTTTTTAAGGAAGAAATAGAAATATATTTCCAATCCCATACTAATTTTTTACTAAAACTTTTGCTTGATTACTTAATGCTAAAATTCAAGCGATCCATCTTTTTTCAGCAATTTTAAATTATCTCCCCAAAAAGACATTGGTTCATAGTCGGGATACGGATAATATCCTAAATTTAATTTTATTAAATATCCTTTTTCTTGAATATACTGCTCCACCAATCTCCTAATAGAAATAGGTTTACCGCTACAATTATTAATAATTCCCGTTACTTTATTCTGTAAAGCTATTTTAACCAAGTTGTCAGATATTTTTTCAATATGTAAATAGTCTCGTAATTGTTCTCCACCTGACATATTAAAAACTCTATCTCCATTTTTTACAGCCAATTCTAATTGGGATAAAATGGAAGATTTGCTTTGCCCATCTCCATACATATAAAATAAGCGATTCCATTTCAACGAAAAATGATTTTTCTTTTGCAACTCCTCCAAGAATTTTCTCAAACAATCTTTTGCTAAAGCGTAAGGTATACAAGGTTTTGCTTCCATCTCTTCTGATAAACATCCATTTTGAAGACCATATTCAAAGCATGTTCCCGCTATAGTTAAATCAGATAAACCATTTTTTATCATATTACTTAAAAATGTATAGTTATTCCATAAGTTCTTTTCAATATGAAATAGTTCTTTATAATTAGGCAAATCTTCCCATGCTAAATGGATCATTAAATTTGGTTTTTGAAAAAACTCAAACCAATTATCTTTTTTTTCAGATAAATCAGTTGGAATATATTTTATTTTTGAAAACCATTCAAAACTTGAAGCTTTTTCAATACTCCGAGAAGTTGCAATAATCTCTAAATTATCCAACTGTAACAAATTCCGTATTACATAATTTCCTATAAAGCCGGTTGCACCAGTAACTAAAACCTTCTTCATAACTATCTAAAAAGGATTGTTAAAATCTTTAAGAGGTGGGAACTTGCTATCACGATCTGACAATATAGGATTATTATCTGGAATATCTATATCTATAGAACTCCATAAAATTCCAGCATCATGCTGTTGAGAATAAACAGTTGAAACCTTATAGATCATAATAGCATTATCACTTAAAGTATAAAATCCATGTGCAACACCAGAAGGAATATACACAACATGGCTTTCCAGATGATTTAAAGGAATTGATTGAGTTTTTAAAAATGTCGAGGATTTTTTCCTTAAATCAACTAAATAATCAATAACCTCTCCATTAATGCAATAAACAATTTTAGTATGATCATAAGGTGGAAGTTGAAAATGTAAACCACGAAATACATTTTTATAAGAATAGGAAAAATATTCCTCAGTAAAATTAAAAAATAATTTATGCTGATTATATATACCTAAATGATATGTTTTAACAAATGTACCACGAGTATCTTTAATAACCTTAGGTTTTATCAAAAAACAACCTTGAATCTCTAATGATTGAATATCCATAATATACTCTAAATAAACTCTCTCACCTTTTTCACCATGTACTCAACCATCCCTTCTCTCATACCAGGATAAACACCCAACCAAAACGTATCATTCATAATCTTATCCGTATTTTTTAACTCACCCACAACCCTATAAGCTCCGGTCTTCCGCATCTCGTCAAACACAGGATGCCTCAAATAATTCCCAGCAAACAACATTCTTGTTTGAATCTTATTGCTTTCCAAATATTCTACAATCTCTTTTCTCTTTACTTTTGTATTATCTCTGATTGTCAAGACAAAACCAAACCAGCTAGGTTCAGAGTTAGAAGTTGGTTCCGGAAGAATAAAAGTATCTTCTAAACTCTGTAAACCTTCTTTGATAAAATTCCAATTTTTTTGCCTGGATTTCACAAAAGAAGAAAGTTTTTTTAATTGTGCAACACCTACGGCAGCTTGCATATCAGTCACCTTTAGATTATAGCCAAAATGAGAATATACATACTTGTGGTCATAGCCTCTAGGCAACTCGCTAATTTCCCAATTAAACCTTTTACCACAAGTATCATCTTTGCCGGAAGGACACCAGCAATCTCTACCCCAATCTCTAAAAGATTCTATAATCCTTTTTAGCTTAGCTGAATTTGTATAAACAGCTCCACCCTCACCCATGGTTAAATGGTGTGGCGGATAAAAGCTAGAAGTTCCGATGTCACCAATAGTTCCGGTAAATTTCCATTCACCATTATAAAGGTATTTACTACCAAGTGCATCACAATTGTCTTCTACTAACCAAAGATTGTATTTATCACAAAAATCTTTTACAGACTGCAAGTCAAATGGATTCCCTAGTGTATGAGCTACAAATATAGCCTTGGTTTTTTCGGATTTTGCTTCTTCTAGTTTGGAAACATCAATGTTATAGGTAGGCAAAGTAATATCGACAAAAACAGGAATAGCACCATATTGAATGATTGGATTTACAGTGGTAGGAAAACCGGCGGCTAGTGTAATAACCTCGTCACCTTTTTTAATTTGCCTATCTTTAAGGATAGGAGAAGTCAAAGCAGAAAAAGCGATTAAATTAGCAGAAGAACCGGAATTTACAAGACTAACATGTTTTACACCAAGAAATTCACCAAATTCTTTTTCAAATTGGTCTGCGTAACGACCCGTTGTGAGCCAAAATTCTAAAGAAGAATCAACTAAATTGCAGATTTCCTCTTGGTCAAAAACACGACCGGCATAAGAAATGCGGGTTTCACCAGGAATGAATACCGTTTCTTTCTTGGGTTTGTGGATAGAGTTATAATAATTTTCAGTATAATATAAAGTAATTTTATTTAACATTTCTCTTAGTTTATCCGGTTTTAAGCTACCTAAATAAAACTTAAATAAATTAGGATCAGCAATAATTGACTTGCTGATCGGAAATAATGTAGATAAATTTAGTTTTGAATTTGAAAGGTCATAAGGCTCAATAATAAATTGATATTTCTCATTCCAATTTCCAATTTTTGAAGTGCCTACCAAAACTTGGACATCACCTTTTGAGTTAGGGTTTGATACTACCACGACCGGTCTTGGCTTTTGTTTGTTTTTTTCGATAAAACCGGTTGTATAAATATATACTTGTCCTAAAGTAATCATTGTAAATAGCTACTCCAAATTTTATCTTCTTCTAGATCATCATCTTCAGTTGCATCATAAGCCTCAGACAAGAATAACTTTTCTTCTAAATTTTCTTTAAAAACCTTAGGTATTATAGTAATTATAATTTCTGCTTCCTGAATACCATCAAATATTTTTTTATCATATTCAATATTACCCTCTCTATAAACAGCCTTAGCTGCTAGTAAATTCGAACCTATCATAAATATTATCCCTCATACTCTTGAATTTGTCTTAAGCATACATCTTGAACATTATTTCCTTTTTCCCACGCTTCAGTCCATTCAATAATTTTTTTAAGAGCAATGTCCAAACTCCATTGTGGATCCCAACCTAGTTTATTTCTTGCTTTTGAGATATCAAGTTTTAAATAATTTGCTTCGTGAGGGTGTTCACCTTGTACAATCTCATACTCTACATTCCAGAGATTTTTTGCTTTGCAAACCGCTTTAAACTGATTTACAATTTCAACTACAGTTTTTGTATCTCCATCTGTTGGACCAAAGTTAAAGGAATCCGAATATTCGGCACCATCTTCATACAATTTCTGTGCAAGAATCATATAACCACTTAGAGGTTCCAAAACATGTTGCCATGGTCTTATCGAATTTGGATTGCGTATGAAAACTTTTTCTTTATTTACAATTGACCTAATTATATCAGGAATCAACCTATCTGTGGCAAAATCTCCACCTCCGATTACATTACCGGCTCTGGCAGTGGCGATACCAACACCATGCTTTTTATGCTGAAGCGGATTGAAATAGGAACTTCGATAAGAAGAAGTAACCAGTTCTGAACAAGCTTTGCTATTGGAATACGGATCATATCCTCCTAGAGGCTCGTTTTCCCGATAGCTCCAGACCCACTCCTTATTTTCATAAACTTTGTCAGTAGTAACATTCAAAAAAGAACTGACAGAATTCGTTTTCCGAATGGATTCCAAAAGATTGATCGTTCCGTTTACATTGATTTCATAGGTATCAACTGGATTTTGGTAAGAATCTCTCACCAAAGGTTGAGCCGCTAGGTGAAAAATGATTTCAGGTTTAGCTTCTTGGATTGCAGTAAATAAGGCGTTTTTGTCTCTTATGTCTTTTATATAAGATTTTTCTAGTGAATTGCTAATATTTGCCAATTGAAAAAGAGAAGGGTTAGTTGGAGGTTCAAGTGCATATCCATAAACCTTGGCACCTAGTTGAGATAACCATAAACACAGCCAACTACCCTTGAAACCAGTGTGACCTGTAATGAATACTTTTTTATTTTTCCAGAATAATTCTAATTCCAAACTTTCCATGGTGAATTTCCTGCTTTCCAGAGCTCTTCGAGGTAGTTCTTATCTCTGAGGGTATCCATAGGATGCCAAAAACCAAGGTGCTTATAGGTAAAAAGGTTGTTTGAAATGGCTAGTTTTTCTAAAGGTTCTCGCTCCAAAATTATGTTGTCATTTTGGATGTAATTAAAAACTTCCGGTTCAAAAACAAAAAAACCAGCATTGATCCAACCTCCGTCTCCTTTTGGTTTCTCTTGAAAACCCAAAACTTGGTTTTTTTCATCGGTATTCAACATACCAAACCTACCAGCCGGTTGATGGGAGCTAATAGTTGCAATTTTACCATGACATTTATGAAATTTTACCAATTCATCAATATCAATATCACTTACACCATCTCCATAAGTAAGCATAAAGGTTTGGTTTTCAACGTATGGTTGAATCCTTCTCACTCTACCACCTGTCATGGTATCAATTCCAGTATTTATTAAGGTTACTTTCCATGGTTCTGCGGTATGGTTGTGGATTTCTAATTGATTTTCTTTTCTAAAATCAAAGGTAACATCAGATTCATGAAGAAAGTAATTGGCAAAATATTCTTTGATTACGTAACCTTTATATCCAAGACAAACAATAAAATCATTAAAACCATAATGAGAGTAAATCTTCATTATGTGCCATAGGATCGGTTTTTCACCAATTTCTATCATGGGTTTGGGTTTTAGATGTGATTCTTCGCTAATCCGAGAACCATATCCACCGGCGAGGATTACTACTTTCATATCTATTTGAACAAAAATCTCATTATCTCAATTATATATTAAACAGGGCAACAGGGCTTAGAAAAATAAAGCATAAAAAAAATAATTTCAACTTCTTTATATCCCTGATTTTTCAGTAAAACAAACCTTTTATTGTACCCTTCAAGTATTCTATTGCGAGCTCAAAGCTTTTATTTTTAATTAAAAGAAATTCATAATAAAAAGTTATTACAGGTAAATAAATTAAGAGAAAAATCATCAGTTGCAAGAAATTTGCATTTTTTTTCATAAAATAAACTCTATTTCTAGCAACTAAAAAAGCTCTTGTTTTGTTTTTAAACCCTATGAGTTCATATCCTTCCACTTCATTTGGTAATTTAATGTTATGGTATACAACTGCCTTTGAGTTTATATAGATTTTTTTCTTTGTATGCCTTTTTAATCTCTCTGATAAATCAGATTCCTCGTACATTATAAAAAATTTTTCATCAAATCCATTAATTGCAAAAAAATCCTCTTTTTTCACCATAAAACAATTTGGTAGATGTCCAACTTCAATTATTTCCGGATATTGCTTAACATCTTCCTCACCTGTTCCCTTATAAAACGCTCTACTTGAATACATATTTATATCTGCATAATACAACCAAATCATATTTCGATTTTTTTTATAGAGCATTAATGGACCAACCATGCAACAATTAACTTCTCTTAGGAAGAAGCTTAATAAATTACCAATCATTTGTGAAGAAGTTATGTTGTCATCATCAATAAATAATAAAAAATCACCGGTTGCTACTTTGGCACCTATGTTTCTTCCAGCTCCAGCACCCACATTTTTAGAATTTTCTATTAGCTTAAAATTATGCTTATTTTGATATAATGCTTTTATATGCTCTTTCGTTTCACTTGTGGAAGCATTATCAACAACAATTACTTCAATATTTTTATAATCAGAACTATATATGGATTCAATACAATTTTTTAAATCATCCAAACGGTTCATTGTTGGAATAATAACACTAACCTTTTCTTCCATATTACGAAATTTTATTTTTCTTTAACATTAAATAATCCAAATGCAAGTTTCGGATAATAGTATACTATTATTTGACTTAAAGTTGTAAATAGAAACCAAAATACTTTCGGTCTATATCGAATTGAATTGAGTAAATCATCACCCATCGTATCGTTTTGGACTTCTTGTCGTAATGCTTTAAGTCCAGCTAAACCCCTCGATCTAAAACCTAAAGATTTCATTTTATCAACATCCCAACCTGATAAATGCTTTTGCAATGGATTTCCATCTACTTCTTTTTGCGCTATGAAACCATTTGGTGAAGAAACAATGATCTTTTTCTTAGCCCATAATTCTATTTTTTTTAAAATTTCATAACCGGTTTTTTCCGGTAGATGTTCTAAAACTTCTATCATTATTACAGCGTCAAAAGAATCTTTTGGAAAATCCAATTCTTCAATTTTTTTTGATATATATTTCGTATGTATTTTTTTAGATATTGACTTTTCTAAATATGGTGGGAATGCCTCAACACCTACACTATATTTTATGTTTTTACAATATTGTAAAGGTGATGATGGACCGCATCCAAGGTCTAAAGCAGTTTCACAATTTTCCAATTCTTTCTGTAAACAATAATCTAAAGTATGGATTATTGAGCCTAAAACCTTTGATTTGTGAAGTTTGTTAATTAATGATTTCATTAGAGGTATTCAAATTTAATTCGTTTTTTTTATAGGAATTGCTCCAGAGTAAAAACCAACTTTTTATACCTTGTAAATAATTCAATTCATATTTTAAAAAAAATATATCATGGATTAAATTTCCTAATCTATGCTTAATCCAATTAGTACTTGCGATATTCTTTGAGTTTTAAAAACTTGCTTTACGGACAACATAACTGCCAGCTACCATAATAAATCTTTTTTCTAAAGGAGATTCAGTGAAAATTTTAATACTTGGAGTAAATGGTTTTATTGGTCATCATTTGTCAAAGAGAATACTTTCCGATACAGATTGGGAAGTTTATGGAATGGATATGAATTCAAATAGAGTAGATGACTTTATTGATAATAAAAAGTTTAATTTCTTTGAGGGTGATATTACAATAAATAATGAATGGATGGAATACCATATAAAAAAATGTGATGTTATTCTCCCCCTGGTCGCAATAGCTACTCCATCAACATACGTCGAAGACCCATTGAAGGTATTTGAACTGGATTTTGAGGCAAATCTACCCATAGTTAGATATTGTGTTAAATATAAAAAAAGGCTGCTTTTTCCTTCTACCTCGGAAGTCTACGGAATGTCTAATGAGAAAGAATTTCATCCATATACCACGGACATTGTATTAGGACCTGTTAATAAATCAAGATGGATATATTCATGCTCTAAGCAATTAATGGATAGAATAATACTTGCCTATGGAGAAAAAGATGGCTTAGATTACACATTATTTCGTCCTTTTAATTGGTATGGAACCGGATTAGACAGCATACATACGCCAAAGGAAGGAGGTTCAAGAGTCATTACGCAGTTTTTGGGAAATATAGTCAGAGGGAAAAATCTTTTATTGGTTGATGGTGGATCGCAAAAAAGAGCTTTCACTTATATAGATGACGGTATTGATGCTTTGATAAAAATCATTGAGAATAAAAACAGCATAGCATCAGGTAAAATTTATAACATAGGTAATCCAAACAACGACTACTCTATCAAAGACTTAGCCAAAATTATGCTTAATATTGCAAGCGAAATAAAAGAATATGCAAACCTGGCGGTAAACACAAAGATTATTGATGTATCTTCCAATGAATATTATGGAAAAGGCTATCAGGATGTAAAAAGTAGAGTTCCATGGATTGAAAATGCAAAAGATGAATTGGGCTGGACACCAAAAGTGGATTTAAATGATGGAATAAAAGCAATATTTGAGTTCTATAAAAATGATATTTCAGATGCCGGAGGCTTAGTTGATTAATATGTCTTGTAAAAGTAAAATAGAATGTAGATTGTGTGGTGGAAATAGCTTAAGCCAAGCTTTTGCCTTGAAACCAACACCACTTGCCAATGAATTTGTTAAAGATATGAATACGATCCAAAAGGAGTATCCACTTGAAATCAATATATGCGATGATTGTGGGCATGTGCAACTAGGTCATGTTGTTAGCGGCGAATTGCTGTTTTCCAATTATCTTTATGCCTCGGGTACTTCTAAAGTATTTGTCCACCATTTTAATGTTTATGCAAAATATATTAAAAGTATATTAAAAATCAACAAAGACAAACCTCTTGCTGTAGATATTGGCTCAAATGATGGAACATTATTGAAAGAATTCAAAGAAATAGGGTTTGATGTTCTTGGTGTTGAGCCAGCAAAAAATTTGGCAGAGATTTCCATGCAAAATTCTATAGATGTCATCAATGACTTCTTTAATCAGGGATCGGTAGAGAAAATTATTGCTACTAAGGGCAAAGCCGATGTTATAACTGCAAATAACGTGTTTGCCCATATTGATGATTTACGAAGTGTGATCAAGAACTCATTTTCATTACTGTCAGATGATGGTTTATTGGCTTTTGAGGTTTCTTATCTTGGTAGCGTTCTGGAAGGTCTTTTATTTGACACAATTTATCATGAACATTTGGATTATCATTCGGTTTTGCCTTTAATAGGTTTTTTAAAAGACAATGGATTTAAGGTAATTGATGTTTTACTGGTAGAATCACATGGCGGCTCAATCCGAGTAATATCCTCAAAACAACAATCACACTACAAACCAAGTGAGAGTGTAGAAAAATTTGTTACTCAGGAAAAAGAAAAGCCTATAACTAAAGAAAGATTAAATTCCTTTTATGAAAAAATCCAGATAGAGAAAAGTAAAATAACAAATTACTTGAAAACTTTAAAGGAAGCAGGGAAAAAGATAGTTGCATACGGCGCACCTGCTAAACTAACAACATTGTTTCACGAATTTGGTATAACTTCGGAGTTAGTAGATTTTGTAATTGATGATAGTCCTTTGAAACAAGGATTGTTTACCCCAGGATCACATATTCCTATCTTGGCTGCAAGTTCCGTTGATTTCAATGATATTGATGTGATCTTTATTTCTGCATGGAATTTTGCACCTTCGATTATAGAAAAAATAAAAGAAAAACTAAGAAAAGATGCTATATTCATTGTCCCATTGCCTAAATTTGAGGTTATTAACAATGAGTAATTATCCTTTGTTCTCTTTGGTATTAAGAACAAAAAACGAAATAAAGAATATTGAGAATTTTGTTGAAAGTGTTAAGGCTCAAACGTATCAAAATATTGAGTTTATTGTTATAGACAATTATTCTACGGATGGCACCTATGAATATCTAATTGAGAATAACATCACAGTTTATCAAAAAGGACCAGAGAGAGTTGCTCAGGGCAATTATGGGATGCTTACAAAGAGTACCGGGAAATATGTTGGATATTTTGACGCTGATATGATTCTATCTCCTAATCTAATTGAATCTGCTGTTCGTTTTCTGGAAGATAAAGAGAATGTTATTGCATTGCATATTAGAGAGATAATTCTAGGTAAGGGTTTCTTGAGTTCGGTTAGAAGGTTCGAAAGAAGCTTTTATGAAGGAACATTGGTTGATGCTGCTCGAATTTTCTTAAGAAGTGCACTTTTGGAAGTTGGTGGTTTTGATGAGGAAAACTTCAAAACACCAAGTGCGGAAGATTGGGATCTAGACAAAAGAATTAAAAGCATTGGAGAAATTGCATTTCTTGATAGTTCTTATGGCGATAATAAGTTAAGCGATAAAATGTCCATTCTTATTCGAGAGAATGGTGTCACTAACCCTGATAATCTTCCTTGCTTCTATCATAATGAAAAAGATTTTTCTCTTAAGTGGTATTTAAAAAAGAAAAAATATTATTCTAAATCGCTTGGAAACTATATTAGTAAATGGGGTAAAGATGACCCTGATCTCCAAAAACAGCTTGGTGTTTGGTATCGATATTTCTTCGTTTTTGTAGAAGATACCAAATTTAAGAAAATCTTTGCACATCCAATATATTTTGTTTCCATGTACCTTAACTTATTTTTTGTTGGTCTTACGTTTTTGTTGTACCGTGGCAAAAAATAGATGATTATATACATGCATTTACAACTATTTTTTTGTTGTAGCTAGTAATTTTAAACTTGCAAATTTATTATAAAAGTTTTTTTAGGTTAAATTACAATGAGTAGAATTAGCATAGCAGTGCCAACATACAATGGCTCTAGAACGATTATAGAAATGTTAGAAAGTGTACTTTCGCAGAGTTTTAGTGATTTTGAAATAGTTATATCGGATGACAATTCTAACGACGATACAATTAAAAAGATCGAATCTCTTGGTGATTCCAGAATTAAAATCTTCCAATCTAGTGAGAACAAAGGATATCCAGGTAATATGCGAAAAGCATACCATCTATGTAGCTCACCATTGGTATTTTTGATGGCTCAAGACGATTTATTGGCAGACAATGTTATAGCTGACACTGTAAAATTTTTTGACGACCATCCGAATGCTGGTGCATTGTCACGACCATATTATGCTTTTGATGAAACTCCCTCAAAACCGATAAGGTATAAAAAGACGTTTGATATACCACATGGTGAATATAAGATTATAAACAAAAAAAGTGACTTTAATGATGTTCTGATTCTTTTAAACACAATGGATCAACTGTCTGGGCTTTGCTATAGGAAATCAATGGTAACTATTGATTTTCATGATGACGTTTTTCCATGCCATGTTTATCCTTTTCTTTCGGTTATTGTAAATAATGATATTGGTTTTGTAAATAATTATACAATTGCAGTTCGCGTTAATTCGAGCCAATGTATTTCAACTTCATCCATTTATGATAAATCGCCAGTGGCAAGTTGGCTTGAGTTATTTGATACCATTTTCCATGAAGAAAAATATAAGGAATTACGGAATCGAGCAAAAGGTGAGTTTGTTTGTTCTAATTGGATTGGATTACTGCAAATAAGAAACTATTCAAAAAAACCATACTACTATTTGCTTCGAGAGTACTTTACTATGGTAAAAGTTAAGCCATTAAACTTGATTCATCCATTATTCATTCTGACAATGTTGTTATGCTTGTTCACACCACGAAGAGCATTAGTGCCTTTTGTGAATTATGTTAAAAATAATATATCACCTATGACTATAGAGCCTATTGAATTCATTTTTAATGGTGCAAACATAATCAAATATAAAAAGGATGTTTAATTTTACCATCCGGTACCTGTTGATTTTACATAATCGCCGTGAAGATATTTCGACAAACCTTGGTGTCCACCTAACATAAGGAAAGCATGAAACTGTTTCACGGTTCGAATCATTTTTCCATTTTCTTTTATCTTTTTTACACCCTCTTCTTCATGTTGCATCCGTTGATTAAATTCCCCTGGACTCGACCGCTCAATTCCGAAACTATCAATTATGTTGATATTCAATTGAACATTTTTTAATGATGGCTTTAGTCCTAATATCCATTCAAACGCTGCTTTTACTCTTGCAGCGTGAAAGTCACTAATAAAGACTTCCACCATTAATGGAATTGATTTTTTTGGCGTATTTTTCTTTAGGTAATTTCTCATACGATATAGCAAAATCCCTTCTAAAAAAAGACGCAAACTATACCCATTTGTTACAGTATCCCATGAGAACATATCACCAAAGATTAGATCTTTGGGTATTCCCAATTTTATCAAATGTTTTATAACGTGCTGACATTCAAATATTATTCGTTGGTCATCAAACAGCCTGTTAGCGGAATTTAAACTTCCAGCAGAAAGAGCTAAAAACACTGAGTGGCTACCGGATTTAGAACTGCTTAAATAATGATTGTAAACTGCAACTACTCTTTTTTGTGTCCACTCAGGGTATCCTGTTCCAGATGAACTACCTCCACCAGGAATTACATAAACAGTCTCAATATTAGAAACCAAATTGTTGTCAATATAACTTATTCGGAAATCAACATCCATCAAACTTCCCGCATAAAAAATAAGTTGGTAGTTATATTTCGGTTATTCCTTAGCAATGATTAATTCCAATAACTTTTTGAAACACCCTTCTTTTGAATTTCTAAAATATTGCAATAACTTTTTTAAAACCTCTTTTGGAATCAATATTGATGCAAATACAAAAGCAATATACTTAATATTTAATATTGATCGGATTAATCCATTTTCCATTAATATGATTTTTTGTAATTTTATAAATACAGTAAAAGAACCAAATACTCTATATGAAATAATATTATTTATAATACCACTACAATGTTGTCTGACTAATGTTCTTTCCAAAAATTTATTATTTACCTTCATACTTATAGAATGTATCAAATCAAAAATGTCATGAACAACATCTAATGATTGATATTGTCTATTGGCTAACTGTGTAGTATCATCAGATAATCTTTGAGCAAATGTAAAAAAAGGCACATGAGCAACATCATAATTAGTTGCTAATATCCCACCCAAATACATCTGTGGAACAATTGTTTCATCTGGAATTTTGGATAAAACACTTATTATAGCTACTTTTCGAAAAAGATACCCACCAATACTTCCAAGGGTAGCATAAAATAACCAATTTACTAATGCATCCTCACCCTTTGAAAATCTTTTTTCTTTATTGTTAAGATAAATTGCTTTTCTTGTTATTTCATTATAGTCTTTTTTGAACAAAACAAAATTACTTGTAACAATTGATACATTGTTATTTTTATTCAAATATTCTACTAATAAATTAATGTTTTTTGCCATCAAATAATCATCTGCACCAATAAAAAAAATATATTTACCTCTTGCTAATTCGATACACTTCTTAAAGTTTCTAGCAAAGCCCAAATTTTCTTTATTAAAATGTCCTATCACAACCCCTTTATTAATTTTAGTAAAATGATTAATTATTTTTTTTGTATTGTCTTCAGAACAATTGTCAGAGATCAGTATTTCAAATGAACAACCTGATATACATAAAGCACTATTTATTGCAGTTTCAATAGTGTTTTCACCATTATAAACTGGAATACATATCGATAAATCAATATTGTTATAATCCACCATGCTCTCCAATTATTCTTGTATTGTTATATTAAGTTTCTTCCCATCACCCCAAAAGGCATAATCAGGATATGGATAAACTTCCCTTTATCTAAGAGTTTTCTTGAATATAAATTGCGTCAATTATTTTCGTTAAAAATTTTCACTAAAAAGAAATTGTGAGGTTTCTTACAGCAATTCTCGGCAAAACAAGCAGTCACCATGGTATAATAATTGATATAAAAGCCCCAGTAGGAAAATTTTTTATGTCGAACTAGCGTTAGATAAATATTCTCACTAAAAACATCAAGTTTATTAAAATCTCTTGCCAAGTAAACCTATTTCCCGTTATGGATATTGTACAAAATAAAAATTAGTTTATCAAGTTCCCTTTTACAAAAATGATTTACTCTCAGAGTTTAAAAACTAAAAAATGGAGCTAACAAGATTTATCCATGATAAAAACGGTTTCAATAATCATAGAAAATGAAAAAGATGAAATACTTTTGCAATTGAGAGATGATAAACCGAGCATACCCTTTCCCAATACGTGGGTTTTGCCCGGTGGAAAGATAGAAAACGAAGAATATCCGGAACAAGCTATAAAAAGAGAAATGAAAGAAGAAATAGAACTTGAGATTGATGATGTTAAACTAATCAAAGTGTACGAATACCTGGATAGTAAAGATTATGTATATTATATTCGGATGAATCTTGATTTGCAAAAGACTGTTCTGCATGAAGGTCAAAAAATAGATTTTTTTTCAAAAGAAGAAATGAATAAACTTGAATTTGGTTATCATGATAGAACTACAGTCATGGATTTTATAGAGACACATTGAATAGTACGAATTAGTGATCGAAAAGGAGCAATTATATGTTAAATATAATGTCAGAATTAGAAGAATGGATTCAAAAATTGGCATTTTTTTTACCTCAAGTGGATGGTAACAATGATTTAAAACAATCCGGCTATTTTACACTAGCGGAGATCGATGGTGTTGTAAATCGAATTTTTAAGATTGGACAACCTCCTGCAGAAAAGGTAAAGAGGTTTCTCACACTTTCTCAAGAAAAAGTAGAGCGACTTTCGCTTCATATAGTGAGCGACAAACATGTGTCTAGTTACCAAAGTAGGAACCCTGATAAGGGTCAGTGGGGAGGAGCTATCGTTGCTTCGGATTATGAAAACCAATTGATATTATCATTTTCCGGCTTGCCAGAAAAATTGGACGAAGCACTTTGTCTTGTTGTTGCTGGCAAAATGAAATTAAGTTTTGATAAGCAGATACTTGAGTTAAGCCAAAATCCATTCTATGAACAGGTGAAAAAGATTGCAGAGAAAATGGATCAAAAGTAGAAAAGTCTTACCAATTGAGGCTGTAAAATTCAATCAAAAACATCATTTACCGAAATCTGAAAATCAGGAATTACATCTCCAAAATTACATACATCGTTATCAGTGCACACTCTTACTAGTTTGGTCGAACTATAAATTTTGACAATTTTGAGTTCGGAAAAAATGTGCCAGACTATTTTACAACCTGAGTAAAAGTATTCGTTGATCTTTTTTTCTTCTTCTACAATCGAATTGGAAGGGGATAAAATCTCAATGGCTATTTGAGGAGCCTCTTGGGAAGTTTCCGGTTTTTCAATTTGTTCTTTGGAAAAAATGCTAATATCCGGTCTTCTTAGTTTGTTTAATTTTTTTAAATTACAATCAGCTTCGGCCATTAACTCGTAACCCTCCCTAAAAGCATTTGTTTGGACAAACTTTCTATTTATATTTCT
>JACJZA010000026.1 GCA_020635825.1 Flavobacteriales bacterium | reverse complement strand
GTCCATCTATAATGGTTTATGGAGGAACTGTAGCTTCAGGAAACTGTCACGGTAAAAAATTAGACATTGTTTCTTCTTTTGAGGCTTGGGGAGCAAAAGTTGCAGGAACAATGGATGAAAAAGAATATCAAGAGATAATAGAAAATGCAGTACCTGGTGCCGGAGCTTGTGGAGGAATGTATACTGCAAACACAATGGCTTCTGCAATTGAAGCATTAGGTATGTCTTTGCCTTATAATTCATCTAATCCAGCAATGGGAGGAGAAAAAGAGAAAGAATCATATGATGCAGGGAAGCAAGTAGTAGAACTTCTTAAACACGATTTAAAACCATCTGATATCGTTACTAGAAAATCTCTTGAAAATGCAATCACCCTTGTTACTGTGATGGGAGGTTCAACCAACGCTGTTCTTCACTTTTTAGCAATAGCTGATGCGGCAGGTGTTGAATTTACAATAGACGATTTTCAAAAAATAAGTGATAAAACACCTTTTTTGGCCGATTTAAAACCAAGTGGAAAATATTTAATGGAAGACATTCATAAAATAGGGGGAACTCCTGCGGTTTTAAAGTATTTATTAAACAAAGGTTTGTTACATGGAGATTGCATGACAGTTACTGGAAAAACATTGGCTCAAAATCTTGAGTTGGTGGCTGATTTAGTGGTAGGACAGGATGTAGTGATGCCTATAGAAAAACCATTGAAAGAAACAGGACACATTAGAATTTTGAAAGGAAACTTAGCCAAAGAAGGAAGTGTGGCAAAAATTACAGGCAAGGAAGGATTAAAATTTACTGGAACAGCTAAAGTTTTTAATGGGGAGTATGAAGCTAATGAAGGTATAAAAAAAGGAGAAGTAAATAAGGGTGATGTCGTAGTAATTAGATATGAAGGTCCTAAAGGTGGTCCTGGAATGCCTGAGATGTTAAAGCCAACAGCAGCTATAATGGGTGCTGGTTTAGGTAAAGAAGTTGCATTAATCACTGATGGTAGATTTTCTGGAGGAACGCATGGATTTGTTGTAGGACATATTACACCAGAAGCACAAGAAGGAGGAAATATAGCATTGGTTGAAAATGGTGATTTAATAACCATAGATGCAGAGTTAAACACAATTAATGTTCACGTGTCTGAACAAGAATTAGAAAAAAGAAGAGCTAATTGGGTAGCTCCGGAGTTAAAAGTTAAACGTGGTGTTTTATATAAATATGCCCGAACTGTGGCTTCAGCTTCTTTAGGGTGTGTTACCGATAAATTTTAGAAAATGGAATTAACAAAAATACAAGAGTTTGATTTGAATAGAACAACAATGGTTACTGGTTCAGAGGCAGTTGTCAAATGTTTAGTAGAAGAAGGAGTGGATATCATTTTTGGCTATCCAGGTGGTGCCATAATGCCCGTTTATGATGCTTTGTATGATTATCAAAATGAAGTAAAACATATACTAACAAGACATGAACAGGGAGCTATACATGCAGCTCAGGGATATGCTCGTTCTTCAGGTAGAGTAGGAGTTTGTTTAGCTACTTCTGGGCCGGGAGCAACTAACCTGATTACTGGAATTGCAGATGCTCAAATAGATTCAACTCCTTTAGTATGTATAACAGGTCAGGTTCATTCTCATTTGTTGGGTACGGATGCGTTTCAGGAAACGGATGTGGTCGGCATATCAATGCCTGTTACTAAGTGGAATTGTCAAGTAACAAAAGCAGAAGATATACCTGCAGCTATAGCAAAAGCATTTTATGTTGCACAAAGCGGTAGACCGGGTCCTGTTCTAGTAGATATTACCAAAGATGCACAATTTGGTGAGTTTGAATTTGAATATGAAAAATGCCAGCAAGTAAGAAGTTATGTAGCTAAACCAATCATCAATAAAGATAAGTTGAAAGAAGCTGCCGAGCTTATCAATCAAGCAAAAAAACCTTTGGTAGTTTTTGGCCAAGGAGTGATATTAGCTCGGGCTGAAGAAGAATTTAAAACCGTAATAGAAAAAGCAGGTTTGCCTTCAGCATGGACGATAATGGGATCGAGTGCGTTACCCACCAATCATGATTTAAATGTAGGAATGTTAGGAATGCATGGAAATTATGCTCCAAATGTATTAACCAATCAGTGTGATGTGTTAATTGCTGTAGGAATGCGTTTTGATGACAGAGTAACTGGAAATTTAGAAAAATATGCCAAGCAGGCAAAGGTTGTTCATTTCGAAATAGATCCTGCAGAAATAGATAAAAACGTAAATACAGATGTCGCTGTATTAGGAGATTGTAAAGAATCTTTATCATTATTACTTCCATTGCTAAAAGAAAATAATCATGCCAATTGGTTGAATGAGTTTTACAGGCTTAGGGATGTTGAATTGTCTAAAGTGATAAATGCCGAAACAAATCCAAAGTCTGGAGAATTAACAATGGGAGAAGTAATGCGAAGGGTAAATACACATACAGAAGGAAAAGCAATAGTAGTTACCGATGTAGGACAACACCAGATGATAGCGTGTAGATATGCCGAATTTCAACAGTCTAAAAGCATGATAACTTCCGGAGGTTTGGGAACAATGGGGTTCTGTCTACCAGCTGCAATAGGAGCAAAAATGGGAATGCCCAAAAAACAAGTAATTGCCGTTGTGGGTGATGGTGGTTTTCAAATGACAATTCAAGAGTTGGGAACTATTTTTCAAACAAAAGTGGAAGTTAAAATATTATTACTAAACAATCAATTTTTAGGGATGGTTCGTCAGTGGCAAGATTTGTTTTTTGATAAAAGATATTCTGCTACAGAAATGGTAAATCCAGATTTTCAAACCATAGCAAAAGGTTATGGAATTGCGTCCAAACAAATTAAAGAAAGAGAATTGTTAAACGATGCGATTAAAGAAATGATAGAACATAAAGGTTCTTACTTATTAGAAGTAATGGTTGGGAAAGAAAACAATGTTTTTCCTATGGTTCCAACAGGTTGTTCGGTGTCGGATATAAGGTTGGAATAAAGCCCCCTCTAACTCCCCCAAAGGGGGAGAATTAAGTAATGACTAAAATTTAATACAATGAAAGAAAATAATAGTAGTGTAAAATCCCTCCCCTTTGGGGAGGTTAGGAGGGGCCAATATACCATATCCGTTTTTACGGAAGACCAAATAGGTTTGCTAAACAGAGTAAGTATAATCTTTACCAGAAGGCATATAAATATAGAAAGTATTGCAGCTTCAGAAAGCGAAGTAAAAGGGATACATCGATACACTATTGTAATTTCTGAGGATGAAGAATTGGTTAAAAAAGTTGTGAAACAACTCGAAAAACAAGTGGATGTTGTTGGTGCATTTTATCACACCAATGATGAACTGGTTTTTCAGGAAATAGCACTTTATAAATTACCATCTACTTTAATCGTTTCGGATGGAGCGGTAGAGCGAATTATTAGGTCTCATAATGCGCGAATATTAGCATTTGAAAAAGAGTTTACCATTATTGAAAAAACAGGACATAAGGAAGAAACGCAGCTGTTGTTCGATGAATTAAATCCCTATGGTATTTTGGAGTTTGTTCGCTCAGGAAGAGTAGCAATTACAAAACCAATGAAACAATTAAAAGAATATTTAAAAGAATTAGAAATAGCATCATTAAACAATTAAAAAAAATGGCAAAATTAAATTTTGGAGGAGTTGAAGAAAATGTAATAACTCGAGAAGAGTTTCCTCTAGCAAAAGCAAAAGAAACATTAAAAGATGAAACTATAGCTGTCTTAGGTTATGGAGTTCAAGGTCCCGGACAGTCATTAAACTTAAGAGACAATGGCTTTAAAGTAATTGTAGGACAAAGAAAAGGATCAAAATCATGGGATAAAGCCGTAGAAGATGGTTGGGTGCCTGGAGAAAACTTATTTGAGTTAGAAGAAGCAGCAGAAAGAGGAACAATGTTGCAGTATTTGCTTTCTGATGCCGGACAAATAGCTCAATGGGAAATGGTTAAAAAACACTTGACACCGGGTAAAGCTTTGTATTTCTCTCATGGATTTGGGGTAACTTATGCTGATCAAACAGGAATTGTACCACCGAAAGATGTAGATGTGATATTAGTAGCTCCAAAAGGTTCAGGAACTTCATTAAGAAGATTATTTGTGGAGGGTAAAGGATTAAATTCAAGTTATGCAATTTTTCAAGATGCAACAGGTAGGGCTTTTGATAGAGTAGTTTCTCTTGGTATAGGTGTAGGTTCTGGATATTTATTTGAAACTACTTTCAAAAATGAAGTTTACTCAGATTTAACAGGTGAACGAGGGATATTAATGGGAGCTTTAGCTGGTTTGTTTGAAGCTCAGTATAATGTGCTTAGAAAAAATGGTCATTCACCTTCTGAAGCATTCAACGAAACGGTAGAAGAGTTAACTCAAAGTTTAATGCCTTTGGTTGCTGAAAATGGTATGGATTGGATGTATGCTAATACATCTACAACCGCTCAAAGAGGAGCATTGGATTGGCGACATAAATTTAGAGATGCTGCAACTCCTGTATTTGAAGAATTGTATAATAGCGTTTCTACTGGTAATGAAGCAGCCATAGTGATAGAATCAAACAGGCAAGGAAACTATCGTGAAAAATTAAACGAAGAATTATCAGAAATCAAAAACTCTGAATTATGGCAAGCAGGTCAACAAGTTAGAAAACTAAGACCTGAGAATAATTAATAGTATAAATGTCATTCTGAACGCAATTTTGTCACGCTGAGTTTATCGAAGTGTGAACAAAATAAAGTGAAGAATCTAAAAAAAAAAATCTTCGCAGCGTTTTATTCCTACACTTTAATGGAGATAAAGCTTTGCTCAGGATGACAAATTAAAATGAATAAAATGCTTACTAAAACTACCTATTACCCTCAATTAGTTGATGTAAAGAAAGCACACGATAAGTTAAAAGGAGTTGCAAATCTAACTCCTCTGATGCTTAATGTGAATGTGTCGAAAGAGCACCAATGTAATGTTTTTCTTAAACGAGAAGATCTTCAATCAGTAAGGTCATACAAAATAAGAGGGGCATTCAATAAAATAAGTAGTTTATCTAAAGTAGAATTAGATAAAGGAGTAGTTTGTGCAAGTGCAGGTAATCATGCTCAAGGGGTAGCTTTTTCATGTAAGCAATTAAAAGTAAGGGGTGTCATTTTTATGCCTTCGCCAACACCTCAGCAAAAAATTGAACAAGTAAAAATGTTTGGGGAAGAATTTGTTGAGATTCGATTAATAGGTGACACTTTTGATGATGCTCAAGTTGCAGCTAAAGAATATTGTGAAGCTCAACAAATGACTTTTATACCACCCTTTGATGATGAAAAAGTGATAGAGGGACAAGCAACTGTAGCCCTAGAAATATTAGAACAAGCAAAAGAACAAATTGATTTTGTTTTTGTGCCTGTTGGTGGAGGAGGCTTGGCTGCAGGAGTTGCTTCAGTTTTCAGTGAATTATCTCCAGACACCAAAATAATTGGTGTAGAGCCTGAAGGAGCACCATCAATGAGTACTTCTATAAAAAATGGAGAAAACACTAAATTAGTTACTATTGATAAATTTGTGGATGGTGCGGCAGTACAAAAAGTAGGGGATTTAACTTTTTCAGTATGTAAAGAAACTTTACATGATATGGTGTTGGTCCCTGAAGGAAAGGTCTGTGAAACTATATTGAAATTATACAACAAAGATGCAATTGTGGTGGAACCGGCAGGTGCTTTAACATTAGCAGCATTAGACCAATACGAAAAACAAATCAAAGGAAAAAATGTAGTTTGTATTGTAAGTGGGAGTAATAACGACATTATTCGAATGGAAGAAATAAAAGAACGAGCATTGTTATACCAAGGTTTAAAACATTACTTTATTGTTAATTTTCCTCAACGGGCTGGAGCTTTAAAAGAGTTTGTTAATGAAGTGTTGGGTCCAAATGATGATATAACTTTCTTTGAATTTTCTCAAAAAACCAACAGAGAAAAAGGACCTGCCGTAGTAGGGATTCAATTAAAAAACAATGAAGACCTACAACCTTTGATGTTAAGAATGATGGATAAGGGTATTTTAGGAGAGTATTTAAATGGGAAACCTCATTTACTAAAGCTTATCGTGTAGTTTTTATTGGAAATAAAACCAAAGCCTCTTCGAAAGCATTTTTCTTAATCAATCGCTTGAGTTCTTTTTTAGTAGGTGTTAATATAAACTTGGTCGCTTTTCCGGATTCATCGGTAACTATCTCTTGAACTGAAATAAAACTCAATTTAGAATTGAGTTCTTCGGAAGAACCTGTTATAAAACCTATTTTAATGCTTTTCTCTTTATTTAATGTAATTAAACTAACTGACCAATTTTCCTTTTCTTTTTCATTTAAAAAAATATAACGTCCTATTTTTCTCATAATTAAACTGTCTGAAAGTTCAATTTTTCTTGAGGGATTTTTTTCTAAAATAGAGTTATCATTGGTATTGAGTACTTTGTAATAATTTTTTCCTATTTCAATGGTGTCATTTTCTTTTGAATAGTAAGTGCCATGAAGTTGTGATGGAATTTCATTTAAATTCTCCGTCCAAAACGGTTGTGGTTCTGTAAATTCAACAGAAACACAAGAGAATAACCCCAAAAAAAGCAATAAAATAAAGTTGTTTTTCAGCATTCTTCATCTATTTATAAATATAAAGATAGGGTTTCTTAATTTTACGGCACATGATAAATGACATAAACATATCATCTATTCAAGAAAAAACTGAATTAGAACAAGGAATAAAACTTCCTATTATGGAAGAATTTTATTCCATTCAAGGGGAAGGGT
Organism: Flavobacteriales bacterium; assembly: GCA_020635825.1. GTDB lineage: Bacteria > Bacteroidota > Bacteroidia > Flavobacteriales_E > Vicingaceae > Vicingus. The sequence goes on along the minus strand of JACJZA010000026.1, from coordinate 23,104 downwards.
TTAATACGGGTAAAGCAGCCTATTTTATCAGAGTAGGAGGTTGTGATGTAGGCTGTCATTGGTGCGACGTAAAAGAAAGTTGGAACCCTAATTTACATCCTTTAACTTTAATTGAACAAGTCGTAAGTAATGTTAAAAAGCATCCTGCTCAATCTATTGTTGTAACAGGAGGTGAGCCAACTATCTATAACTTAAATCCTTTAACCACCCAATTATTAAAAGAAGGAGTCGAGCTATTTTTAGAAACTTCAGGAGCTTATACCATTACAGGAAAGTGGCATTGGATTTGTTTGTCTCCTAAAAAAACTATGTTGCCTTTAAAAGAAAATTATCAGTTGGCACACGAGCTAAAAGTAATTATACACAATAAACACGATATTAAATGGGCAGAAGAACAAGCTCAATTTGTAAACAACAAATGTAAATTGTATCTTCAGCCTGAATGGAGCAAAGCCGATGAGGTAATGCCTATTTTGGTGGATTATGTAATGAATAACCCTCAATGGAATATTTCATTACAAACCCACAAATACATGAAAATACCTTAAATCAACATTTATGCGCATTTCACATTTTCTTTTTGTCTTTTCTTTTATGGTGGCTTTTATTTCCTGTAAAGCACAAGAAAAAAATTATACAAGCAACAATAAAAAAGCCATTAAGCTTTACGAAGAAGGCAAAAATCATTACGATATGCGTAATAACGAATTGGCAGAAATTACTTTTATTCAGGCATTAGAAAAAGACCCCAATTTTGCTGAAGCAGAATTGTTACTGGCTTATGTTTATACCGAAAAACCTGATTATGACAAAGCCATAGAACATTATCAGAAATCTATTGCCATAAAGAGTGATCTTTTCCCTGATGCTCATGCTTCATTAGGTATGTTATTGTTGAATAAAGGAGAGTATGAAAAAGCTCAAACTAATTTTATCAATTATTTAAAATTTACGGATTCACCTTTAATGATGAAACCTTTTGCTGAAAAGGGATTGAAAGATTGTGAGTTTGCCATCGAAGCTTTAAAACATCCTGTACCGTTTAACCCAGTTAATTTGGGAGCAGGAGTTAATACTGAATTACCAGAATATTTTCCTGCTCTTTCGGCTGATGGTAAATATTTGTTGTTTACCAGAAGATTGGATTCTAAAAAAACATATACAGGCTATAATGAAGACTTTTATTTAAGTATTAATGATGGTTACAATTGGATGGAAGCTCAAAATATGCAAGGAATAAATAGTATTAATAACGAAGGAGCACCAACCATTTCTCCAAATGGACAATTCATCATTTTTACAAGTTGTGAAGATCCTTATGAAGGCTATGGACCTGATAGAAAAGGCTTTGGAAGTTGTGATTTGTTTTATGCCTATAATATTGGTGGAAAATGGACTGCTCCTAAAAACTTAAATAGGCCAATTAATTCCCAACATTGGGAAAGCCAACCTTCCTTTTCTTCTGATGGAAAAACTTTGTACTTTGTAAGAGGCATGAGAAGTAGAAGTGGAGTAAAACAACAAGATATATGGACCAGTGAGTTGAGTGAAGGTGGTGTTTGGTCTGTTCCTACTAGGTTGAGTGATGTAATTAATACTGAAGGTAGAGAGGAATCGGTTTTTATACATCCAGATAATCAAACCCTTTATTTTTCATCAGATGGTCATCCGGGTATGGGTGGTTTAGATATTTTTATGAGTACCAAAGATGCTAATGGAAATTGGACGACTCCTGTTAATTTAGGCTATCCAATAAATACTTTTAATGATGAAAACAGTTTGTTAGTTGATGCTGCTGGTAATCTTGCCTATTTTGCCAGTAATAGAGAGGGTGGAATGGGTGATTTAGATTTATATGCTTTTGAATTACCTGAAAACATGAAACCCAATAAAGTAACATATTTAGCAGGTAAAGTTTTTGATGCAGAAACCAAAGAAGTGTTACCAGCTCGTTTTGAATTAATTAATTTAAAAACTGGAGAAGTAGCTGTTCAATCTTATGCTGATGAAGTAACAGGAAAATATTTAGTTTGCTTACCTGTTCATCAAGATTATGCTTTAAACGTTTCTCATCCAGGATATTTATTCCATTCTGAAAATTTCACTTTGAGTTCAGGAACAATTGATAAGCCTTTTGAAAAACACGTAGGAATGAACAAAATAAAAGTGGGTGAGAGTGTGGTGCTAAAAAATGTATTTTTCGAAACCGCTAAATACGATTTAAAACCTCAGTCGAAAGTGGAATTAGATAAGTTAATTGCTTTTTTAAAGGCTAATCCTAATTTAAAAATTGAGTTAAGTGGACATACTGATAATGTAGGTGATAAAAAATCGAATCAATTGCTTTCTGAGAATCGTGCTAAAGCCGTTTATAATTACCTTACTCAAAATGGAGTTCCTACTGACCGTTTAACCACTAAAGGTTATGGCGATGCTCAACCAATTGCTTCTAACGATACAGAGGAAGGTAGAGCAGAAAATCGTCGTACAGAATTTAAGGTGATTGCAAATTAGCAATCCCCCTTATTAAGGGGGACTGAGGGGGATTAAAATGAAACACATTCCTTATAACAAAAATCTTAAAGAATTTTCTCGGAAACTACGAAATGACTCAACACTTTCTGAGATAATATTATGGAAATCTTTGCGAGCAAAACAAATGAAAGGTTATACATTCAATCGGCAAAAGCCATTATTAAATTATATTGTTGACTTTTATTGTAAGCCTTTAAATCTAGTAATAGAAATTGATGGAGATAGTCACCATTACAAATATGAAGAAGATTTAAAAAGACAAAGCGAATTAGAAAGTTACGGTTTGATTTTTCTTAGATTTGACGATAAAGAAGTAAAAACTGAATTAAATAATGTTTTAAGAACAATTGAATTGTGGATTGATAATAAAGAGCAAAATCCCCCCAACCCCCTTTTATAAAGGGGGAGTTTTATGTTTCTCATATTTTACTTTAAATAAGATGAAGATAGTGGTATTATTATTATGCTGTTTTTTTCATTCTAAACCTTGTTTCTCCCAACTCGATACGCTCAATAAAAAAAGATTAACAACAGTTGTTGCTGTTGAAGCCGGAATGTATACTGCCACGATGGTAGGGTTAAACCAATTGTGGTATAAAGGCGTTCCAAAAAGTTCTTTTCACTTTTTTAACGACAACAACGAGTGGTTGCAAATGGATAAAATGGGGCACACCATGACTTCTTATTATGTGGGAAAAGCCGGTTATGAAGTATTGAGATGGAGTGGAGTGAATGAAAAAAAATCAACTTGGTATGGAGGAACATTGGGTTTGTTTTTGTTGAGCTCGGTAGAAATGTTTGATGCTTACTCTGCCGATTGGGGTTTTTCTACCGGAGATATGATAGCCAATACAACCGGTTCGGCTTTATTTATTGGTCAGCAATTGGCTTGGCACGAACAACGGGTTTTGCTCAAATATTCTTTTCATACCACTGATTACCCATCTGTTCGTCCCAACTTATTAGGAAGCAATTTAAACGAACAATTGCTAAAAGATTACAATGGACAAACTTATTGGCTGAGTGCAAATATCGCTTCTTTTTTAGGGGATGAAACAAAATTCCCTAAATGGTTGAATTTTGCAGTGGGTTATGGTGCCGATGGAATGTATGGAGGACACGATAATGTATTTGAAAAAGACGGAACAACTTTTGATTACAGTGCTACACCACGAACTCGCCAGTTTTATCTTTCGTTGGATGTGGATTTAACCCGAATAAAAACCAAGAGCAAGTTCGCTAATACTCTTTTGGGTGCTTTTGGGTTTATTAAGTTTCCTTTCCCTGCGTTGGAAATAAACAGCAATGGGACAACCGAATTTAAAGCAATTTATTTCTGATTTTCTTTTAGTTGCTTATGTGAACCATCACAATTGGGCATTTTCTTGGATAACCCACAAACACAATCATGAATTCCTTTTCCATTCATAATTCTACCCACATATTTTTCGATTCTTTCGTTTTTGGTTTTCGATTGTTTGGCAGCAGCGAAAAACAACAAATAACCTCTTTGTCTACCTGGAGTTAAACTCTTAAAGGCTTTTTCAAATTTTTTGTCTTTGCTAAAAAATTCTTGTAACTCTTCGGGAACATCAAATTCAGCGGTTTTTTTGTAGTTAATTTCAAGCCCGGCTTTTTCTATTTCTATGGCTTCAAAAATGTATGCTTTGATAATGGCTTCATTTTCCACAATCTCTTTTACAGAAGTAAAGCGTAGTTGACGACCCGCTTGTGAGTTTTCGCCTGCTTTGATTAAAATGTTTTCAGTGTCGCTTAGTAAAGCACCTTTAAAAAAGTTGAGCGCACAATAATTTTTAAAAGCACTGATGATAAATATGTTTTTGTTCTGAAAAGTATAACAAGCTTGTTTCCATTTAAATTCTTCACTTAAACTACAACCTAAGGCCAAACTTCTTAATACTTGCATTTCTTTTTGCCAAAAAGGTGCTTGGTTATAATATTCGTCTATTTGGTGTCTCATTTTTAGAAGTGAAGTTAATGATTTTCGTTTGACGTTAAGATAAATTCAGCGTTAGCGTAGTTTTAATAAAAGAAGCTGACTTTATCTTAATGGGACTAAAGTTAAAGATTCTTTTGATAAAATTGAATTTATAAGATGTTATGAGGAGTTTATTTAACTCCGAAAATAATCAGTATTCTATCAAAGGAGTTAATCTACTTCTTTAATCAATTTTCTTTTCAATTAAAGAAGGTAAAGCTCTACTAGTTGCTAGACTACAGCAAAAAACAACAAGGTCATCAAACCTATATTTTTATCATTTTTTATGAAATATAAACCCTGTGTATGTAGCGTTAAAAATGAGTGAGTGATGAAAAAAAAATAAGTAGTCTATTTTAACCAAGTTAAAAGTGTTTTAGTCTTTTTTAAGTTAGCTAAATACTTGACTTTGTCATTAAAAATCGCTAACTTCGACTGTAAGTCTGTGAGACGATACTACTCGTCTGATAAGTGAAACTTCTCTACGGTATTACCGCCAGACTTAATAAAGAGGAGTTTATCCACTTTATTTATCCTAAAACGCACTTGCTTAAAATAACCTACCATCACTCAAAAATATAGCTTGATTGCCTCTTGTAGCCTAGTAATTACTCATAACGTCTGTGTTGGTGCTTTTTTAATTGCACTTACATAAAGTGTCAAACGAAGTTAGCGTTTTTAAAGGATAAAGTCAATACTTTGTTAATGATTAACTAATAACTATCTTTGGTAAGAGATTGCACTATTAGTTAATAAAATAAGATGAGATACTTTTTATTTTTCTTTGTTTTATGTTTGAGCTTAAACATACATGCTCAATTGCCTAATTATAGCTGGGCTAAATCATTAGATGTTGATAATAATGGTGGTTATATTGTAGATATTGCAACAGACAAATCAGGGAACTTTTATGTGATTGGTGATTATTTAGGAACCATAGATTTAGACCCGGGTCCGGGAATTGCAAATTTTACTAATATAGATGGAGCTATATTTATAGCAAAATATACTTCTGAGGGAGATTTTATTTGGGGAGAGGATTTTGAAACTGTTAATAACTCAGGTTTTTGTCAAAGTATAACTATTGAAGTATCTGTTGATAATAACGTTTACATTTTAGGTGCCTATGATTATAACATAGATTTAAACCCGGGAATAGGCACAGATGATGTTATATCGATAGAAGAAAACAATGTATTTGTTGTAAAATTAGATTCGAATGGTGCTTATTTATGGGGTAAAGTATTTGAAAGTGATGTTGTATCTTTTTTAGGAGCAGATGATATTGCTGTTAATAGTAGTGGGGATTTTTATATAGTAGGAGGTTTTAAAGGTAATATGGATGTTGATCCCGGAGCGTCTTCAGTTATGATTAATTGTTTAGGTATTCAAGATACCTATGTAGCAAAATATGATTCTGATGGTAATTATCTATGGCATCATAAACAAGGAAAAGAGGGTGCTGCTAACTTATTTAGAGCGGTTAAAGTAGATTCGGATGATAACATGTATGTTTCGGGATATTTTAGGGATACAGTTGATGTAGATCCAAGTGCAGGAGTTTATAATCTTATAACACCTGATCCCGAAATGAGAAATTTATGTATTCAAAAATATACACCAAACGGAGAATTAATTTGGGCTGGTTCTATGGTAAGTTTCAATATAGTTGATTTTAATGATATGGCAATTGATGAAATGAACAACATTTCAATTGTTGGTGAGTTTTATGAGTCAACGAATATTGGGTTAAATAATCCGCCGGTTTATATCAATACAACATCAGTGAATAGAGATGGTTTTGTCGTTAAATATGATAGTGCTGGAGTTTATAAATGGCATGCAACTTATAAAGACAGCTCCAATTTTCCTCAAGATCCTGATTTAGTAATTTTTGATGAAAATGGTAATACAATAGTGGTTGGAGAATTTAGAGAAACAGTTGATTTTGACCCAGGACCAGGTGTTGTTAACTTAACTTCTGGCCCAAATTCTTACGATTCGTTTATACAACAATTAGATTCTAATGGAAATTTTCTATGGGTAGGAGGTTGGTTTGAACCCAATAATAATCGTGAATCCTTTTTTTCTTTTAGTGCTGGTGTAAATGGTAACTTATATTTAGTTGGAGCCATAGCAGATACTGTTGATTTAAATCCAAGTAACGATATTGATATTCATTTTCCTTCTGAATTAGTCTGGCAACCTCTAGTATTGTGTTTAAGTACAGATGAATCAGTTGGTGTGAAGGATGGTATTAATCAAGTTTTGAACACTAAAGTTTATCCAAATCCTTTTTTAGATAATGTAAAAATAGAATTAGAAAAAAATTATGAAACGGTTGAATTGAAATTATTAGATGTTAAAGGAAATGTTATTCAATCAAAAAGTTATTTTAACTCATCTCTTTGTGAACTAAAATTAGATGTGCCAAAAGGAGTTTATTTTATTGAAGTTAGAACGGAATACTTTGTGAAAATTCAGAAAATTGTGAAGCAATAGCTTAAAGGTAATTTCTTTCTCCAAAAATAGCACTGCCCACACGAACCATATTACTTCCTTCTTTAATAGCTAGTTTGTAATCTCCACTCATGCCCATGCTTAGAGTTGAAAGTTGAAAGTTGAAAGTATTTAAAGTTTTAAGTTGGTCGAATAAGTTTTTAAGAGACTTAAATTCTTTACTAATTTGGTTTTCATCATCAGTATAGGTCGCCATTCCCATCAACCCAACTATTTTTACATTTTGTAAATTTTTAAAATCTTCGCTTTCGAGTAATTCTTTTATTTCATTTTCATCAAAGCCAAATTTGCTATCTTCTTCAGCAATGTGCATTTGCAATAAACAGTTAATTATTCGATTGTTTTGTTCAGCTCTTTTGTGGACTTCTTTTAATAGTTTTAGGCTGTCAATTCCATGGATTAAATGCACAAAAGGGGCAATGTATTTTACTTTGTTGCTTTGTAAATGACCAATCATGTGCCATTCAATATCTTTAGGTAGGCTTTCGTATTTTTCGGTAAGCTCTTGAACTTTATTTTCACCAAAAACTCGTTGTCCGGCTTGGTAAGCCTCTAAAATAGCTTCGTTGGGTTTTGTTTTAGAAACAGCAACTAAGGTAACGTGTTCAGGAATGATAGATTTTATTTGTTGAAGATTTTCTTTGATACTCATTTTGTTATTTTCTATGTCATTCTGAGTTTATCGAAGAATAAATAGAAAATTTGTCTATACTTCGACAGGCTCAGCATGACAAATTTAGGTGATTTTAATCCTCTAAACTATAAATGGTTAATCCACTTCTCATTTTAGGTTCTATCCAGGTGCTTTTAGGGGGCATAATGTTATTGGCATCCGCCACTGCTTTTAATTGCTCTATAGAAACCGGATAAAGACCAAAAGCAACAATAGCTTCCTCATTATCTACTTTCATTTGAAGTCCTTCAGCACCTCGAGTACCTTCCATAAATTCAATTCTATTGTCGGTTTTCAGGTCTTTAATGCCTAAAATTGGTTTTAGAATATTTTCTGTCAATATTCTTGCATCTAAATTTCCAACAATATCATCTTCGTTGTAAGTCCCTTTTTTGGCAGTTAAAGAATACCATTTACCTGCTAAATACATTGAAAAGTTATGTTTTTTAATAGGAGAGTAGGTGGTCATTTTTTCATCTATCTCAAATGATTTACTAACCTCTTCTATAAAACTTTCAGGAGTATGTTCGTTCAAACTACTAACCGTTCTGTTATACTCTATTATATTCAATTTACTTTCTGGAATTAAGTATGAAAGGAAATAATTGAATTTTGATTCCTTGTCGTAATTAGGATTCTCCTCTCTTTTACTTTGAGCATACAATACTGATGAAGCCGAACGATGATGTCCATCTGCAATATAAATGCTTTTGATATTCTTAAAAGCTTCTACCAAAGTAGAAATATCATTTTCATCATTCACTAACCAAAGGTCTTGTTTGATATGGTGAGTAGTACAAAACTCATATTCAGAACGAGTATTGATGTATTTATTAATGATAGTATCAACAGTTGGATTGTCTTCATATGTCAATAAGACAGGCTCAGCGTTGAACTGGCAAACATCTAGATATAGTTTAAACGTTTCTTCACGTTGAGTTAAAGTGTGCTCATGTATTTTTATGTTTCCATTAAGGTAATCATCAACCGAAATACCAGAAATTAAACCAACGTAAGTATTGGTTTTTGTTATTTGACGATAAATGTAGAAGCTTTCTTTACTGTCTTGAATAAAGATACCTTCATTATTAAACTCATCAAACTTTTCTCTGACATTTTGAAAACGTTCAACAGTATTAGGTTGTGTTTTGTTGTCGGCTCTAAACTCTGGGTTTATTACATGCAAAAATGTATAAGGATTGCTTTCTAATTTAGCTTCTAGTAAGTGCTTAGGATAAATATAAGCTGGCATGGAAGAAACTAAATAGGCTTTATCTCTGGTTGGTCTTATGGCTTTAAAAGGGACTATTTTAGCCATCTTATATTTTGTTTATGGTTAAACCACATAGTAACATAAATAATTTTATTATTTAGGAAGTTGGCTAAAATATTCATTAACAAATGTTTTTTGACCTTCATGAAAAATGTTATTACAATTAAAATTGATTAAAATTCCCTTTGGAGCTTTTAAAAGTTTCATATAGTTAAGAAGCTGCGCTTCAAAGATAGGGGCATAGTCTTGAACAGCTTTTAATTCAACAACTAAACAATTTTCAATATACAAATCACATCTAAAAGCAATTTCTAATTCTTTATTTCGGTATGTAACAGGAATGTTGAACTCTGATAAAAAATTTATTTTTCTATGGTTCAACTCTTCTTTTAAACATTCATGATAAACACTTTCTAATAATCCCTTTCCCATAACTTTATGAACTTCAATAGCTGCTCCAACAACTTCATAAGTTAATTCGTCAAGATATTTTTGAGTTAAAGTCAACTGCTATAATGTCTATGTGGTTTATAAGTTATCCAAGTAATTCTTTAATTTGACTAGCTAATTCTTCTCCAATTCTATCCTGAGCTTCTAAAGTGGCAGCACCGGTATGAGGTGTTAAAGAAATTTTTGGGTGCTTTAACAAATCTTCACGAGGGGTAGGTTCGTTAACAAATACATCAAGAGCTGCATGTGCAACTTTTCCAGAATTTAAATTTTCAATCAATGCATCTTCATCAATTACACCACCACGAGCTGCATTTACAACTATTGCTCCATCTTTCATTTTTGAAAATTCATTATTACCAATAACAGGCTTTCCATCAGCTTGTGCTGGAATATGCATGGTAATGAAATCCGAATTGCCCAACAACTCTTCCATAGAAGATGTCTTAATATCTACATTTACTGTTTGGTTAGCTACTTCAACTTTGATGGTCGCTTTTTCCATATATGGGTCAAATGCTATGATGTTCATTCCACAACCTAGCGCGTATTTAGCTGTCGCTTGTCCAATTCTTCCAAAACCTATAATTCCAATAGTTTTTCCACGTAATTCTATTCCTTTACCATATTTCTTTTTTAATCCGTTAAAATTAGAAACACCATCAATTGGCATGTGACGATTAGAATCATATAAAAAACGAGCACAGCTAAAAAGATGAGCCATTACTTGTTCTGCTACAGATTGTGATGAAGAAGCAGGTGTATTAATAACATGTAATCCTTTTTCACGTGCATGTTCGACATCAATATTATCCATTCCAACACCACCACGTCCGATTAATTTCAAGCTTGGGCAGGCATCAATAATGTCAGTACGAACTTTAGTTGCACTTCTCACTAATAAAGCAACGTATCCTTCTTTATTAATTTCGTTGATTAAATTTTCTTGAGGAACAGTTTCCGTAACAACTGTAAATCCGTTTTCTTCTAATTGTTTTTTACCCATGGCAGAAATGCCATCGTTTGCTAAAATTTTCATTTTTTAATATTGAGTTTTATCCAAATTTTTGACCAAATTCTTTCATTACATCTACCAATGCTTGAACACTTTCTAATGGTAGTGCATTATACATTGATGCTCTATATCCGCCTACATCTCTGTGTCCCTTAATTCCACTAATATTGGCTGCTTGCCACATTTTATCAAATTCATCTTTCAGTCCTTCATTGGTAAGCACAAAGGTGGCATTCATGTTAGATCTATCAACGGTGTTAGCTGTACCTTCAAATAATGGATTGTTGTCAATTTCGTTGTATAATAAATCAGCTTTTTGTTGATTAACACCTTCAATCCATTCAACTCCGCCATTATCTTTTAACCATTGTAAGGTTAGCATCGATACATACACAGCAAATACCGGAGGTGTATTAAACATCGACTCCTTTTTAATGTGTGTTTGTAAATCTAGCATCGTAGGAATTTCTCTTCCTGTTTTACCTAATGCACTGTCTTTAACTATGTATAGAGTAGTTCCTGCAGGTCCCATATTTTTTTGAGCTCCTGCATAAATCATATCAAATTGACTTACATTGATTTTTTTGCTGAAAATGTCTGAAGACATATCAGCAATAACAGGAATACGGCTAATTGGAATATTTTTTAATTGTGTTCCAAAAATGGTATTGTTAGTTGTAATATGTAAATAGTCAGCTCCTCCCGGGATTTGAAAGTTTTTAGGAATATAGTTGTAGTTTTTATCTTTAGAACTAGCTACTTCAATAACTTCTCCTAATCTAGTTGCTTCTTTTTGAGCTTTGTTTGCCCAAGTTCCGGTGTTAAGATAAGCAGCAGAACCTCCTTGTTTCATGAAGTTGTAAGGTACTTTTAAAAAACCTAAACTAGCACCTCCTTGAAGAAAAAGAACAGAGTATCCTTCAGGTACTCCTAATAATTCCTTTACTAAAGCTTGTGCTTTATCCATCACTTCAATAAAATCTTTACTTCTGTGAGAGATTTCAATTAATGAAAGATTTAAGTTGTTGAAATTAATTACTGCTTCTGATGCTTGCTTTAACACTTCTTGAGGAAGAATACAAGGACCAGCACTAAAATTATGAACTTTTGACATGATTTTTTAAATTTTGAGGCGTTTAAAATTCAAGGCAAAAGTAAACGATAAATTAGCTGAAAACGAAAAGATTGTCTATAAATTTTTAAGATATTTTTTCAATAGATTGACTTCCGATGATAAAACGCTTTGGATGGAATATTTTAAAGTCAATAAATTTATTTTTGGTTTTAACCATTTTATCAATGATTTCCTTATAACTATTGTCTTCTGAAGAAAAAACTACTTCACTAACATTATATATTTCATTTATATCGGGTAGTTGATAACTTTTTGCAATGTAGATTTTTGCATCACCGGCTTGGTAATTATTGTCAGGTTTAATGTTAAGTATTTCTGCATTCGGATTTTTAAGTTGGATTTTAGAAGCAGCTTCATTAATAAAAGATTCATGTCCTGAGATTGCAAATACTTTTTTGTTATTCTTTCTTACTTTAAGTTGATTAAAATAATTAAGCACTAATCTTATTAAAGGAATTAAGAAGGTAATTCCTGCTATTATGCTAATTAAGAATTTATTAGAAAATGAATATCCATGTGGAAAAAAAACGTTTGTACAAAATAATATAACAGCTCCAATTACTACACCTAAAAAGGTTTGATTTAACTTAACCGTTGAAGCATATCCTTTTGTGAGTGCTATTCCAATCAAAAATGAGCCAATAACTGCTAACACATTGAGTAGTCCATAATTGTTCGAAAATGCAATTTGATTGGGAAAGCCAAAGAATGGTTTTAATTCATTTAAAATCATTAAAACCAAGGAGATTATCGCCACATCAAACAAGGGAAGCCGTATCGTTTTTATAAATCGAACTATAATTGCCAACAGAGCTCTTAAATAGATAGCAATATTGATGAAAAAAGAAAAAGCTTTAGCATTGCTGGCAAAATGTTTTTTAGAGAAAATAATCATGGCATTGTAGAACACAAACACATAATTAATACTTCCTTTTTTGGTACTTTCTCCTTTGTAGTGGATAATTTTAGTTTCAGGGAAATAGTAGTTTTTATAACCTGCTTTTATAATTCGGTAAGAGAGGTCAATATCTTCTCCATACATGAAAAAACTTTCGTCTAAATAACCTATTTTATCTAGCACACTTTTTCTCATCCACATATAGGCTCCTGATAAAATTTCAATTTCATTTATTTCATCATCATTTAAATATCCTAAATGATATTTGGCAAATTTTTTAGATTTTGGAAAAATGGAAGATAGTCCGAAAATTTTGTAAAACGAAACAGATGGAGTGGGTAATCCTCTTTTTGATTCAGGCAAAAATACCCCATTGCCATCTATCATTTTTACTCCTAAACCACCCGCGTTGGGGGTTTTATCCATGAAATTAATGCACTTTTCAAAAGCATCTTCTTCCACAACGGTATCAGGATTGAGTAATAAAACATATTCACCTTTGGCAGCACTAATTGCTTGATTGTTAGCTTTAGAAAAACCTACATTTTTTTTGTTTTCAATTCTAATAACTTCAGGAAACTGATTTTTTACCATTTCCATAGAGTCATCATAAGAATCATTATCTACCACAAATACTTCTGCATCAATATTTTTTGTGGCTTTAAATACAGAATGAAGACATTGCTCCAAAAAATACCTGACATTATAATTAACTATGATAATTGATAGCTTCATTTATAAGGTCAAAGTATTTTCAAAAGGAATACGATTAATAATAGAGCGACCAAGGGTTAATTCATCGGTGTATTCAAGTTCATCACCAATACCTATACCACGTGCAATAGTTGAAATCTTTACCCCGGTATCTTTTAGCTTTTTATAGATGTAAAAATTAGTTGCATCACCTTCCATCGTGGTGCTTAGAGCCATAATCAACTCTTCTGTTTGATTACTTTTAACTCGTTCAATGAGTTCATTTATTTTAATATCACTCGGACCTATGCCTTCCATTGGTGAAATAATACCACCTAAAACATGATATTTTCCTTTAAATTGGTTGGTATTTTCGATGGCAATTACATCTAATACGTTTTCTACCACACAAACAATGTTTTCTGTTCGAGAAGGGTTGTTGCAAATAGAACAATGAGTAGATTCAGAAATGTAAAAACAATTCTGACAATAGTTGATTTGTTCTGCTAATTCTGTAAATGAGTTTCCAAATAATTTTATATCGTTGGAAGGGCGATTAAGAAGGTGTAAAACCAAGCGTAACGCTGTTTTTTTACCAATTCCAGGTAAAGAAGAAAGCTGGTCTACAGCATTGTTAAAAGCATTTGAAGGAATTTGCATTCGATGTCAACAATAAATTGTTTATCAAAATTACAATCTTACACTTTATAAAAAAGAAAATATAGGCACATTTGTTTCAAATGTTATAAACACTTATGTCTCCTCTCTTAGTAATTGGTTTTGTTCTGCTTTATTTTTTGGTCTTAATGATCATTTCTCATTTCACTTCTAAACAAGCCGACAATTCTACTTTTTTCATTGGTAAACATCAATCTCCATGGTATTTAGTGGCATTTGGAATGATTGGAGCATCTCTTTCCGGGGTTACTTTTATTTCCGTGCCGGGTTGGGTAGGAGTTAGTCAATTTTCCTATATGCAAGTAGTGTTGGGGTATTTTTTTGGTTATGTTGTTATAGCTCAAGTATTAATGCCACTTTATTATCGTTTAAACCTAATTTCCATTTACAGCTATTTAAAGGATAGATTTGGGAATCAATCTTACAAAACAGGGGCTTCATTTTTCTTGCTATCAAGAACAATTGGAGCCTCATTTAGATTATTTTTGGTAGCCAATGTGTTACAAATATTGGTGTTTAATCAATGGGGAGTTCCTTTTTTTATAACTGTGGCTCTTACTATATTACTTATTTGGTTGTACACTTTTAAAGGAGGAATTAAAACCATTGTTTGGACAGATACTCTTCAAACTCTTTTTATGCTAATAGCAGTTGGTATTACTATTTATATGATTTCTGATAAGTTAGAGTTGAGTTTTTCTGGTTTAATTTCTTCAGTTAAAGAAAGTGATTACTCCCAAATCTTCTTTTTTGATGACTGGAATGATAAAAGGCATTTTGTGAAGAATTTTTTAAGTGGAATGTTCATTACAATTGTGATGACAGGTTTGGATCAGGATATGATGCAAAAAAACCTTACTTGTAAAAACATAACAGATGCAAAGAAGAATATGTATTCCTTCAGTGTGGTGTTGATTTTTGTGAATTTGGCATTTTTAATCTTGGGAGCTTTATTGTTTTTGTATGCCAACAAACTGGGGCTTGTTATACCTGAACGGACAGATAATTTATTTCCTCTAATAGCTTCAGAACATTTAAGTACTGCTGCCGGAGTATTTTTTATTTTAGGGTTAATAGCGGCAGCTTATTCTAGTGCCGATTCTGCTCTTACATCATTAACTACTTCTGTGTGTGTCGATTATTTAGATGTAGATAATCAGCCTGAAAACAAGAAAATAAGATTAAGAAAAAGAGTACATGTGCTTATGTCTTTTGTGTTGTTTGTTGTAATATTAATTTTTAATCTTATTAGTGATGAAAGTGTTATCAGCTCTTTGTTTAAAGCAGCAGGTTATACCTATGGGCCATTATTAGGGCTCTATGCATTTGGTTTGTATACTAAACGGATAGTGAAAGATAATTGGGTTCCAATAATTTGTATTGTTTCACCTGTTTTAAGCTTTCTTTTAAATATGTATAGCGAAGTATTATTCAATGGTTATAAGTTTAATTTTGAAATATTAATTGTAAATGGATTTTTGACCTTTGTTGGTTTATGGTTGATTAGCAAAAAGAAAAGCTGATAAATTATTTTAATAGTAATGATACTTTTATTATCTTTCGTGCTTTAAATATAAAATCAAAGTTTAAACTAAAAATTATACTTTTGACATTACGAAAATTAGAATTTGAAATGAAAAAACAATCTAAAATAGCTGTAGCTCTAATGATAGGTTTACCTATGGCGATGTTAACTTCATGTGGAGGAGAAGATGCTCCTATTGAAAATGTTGATGAACAACAAGTAGAAGAAGTGGTAGAAGAAGTAAAAAATGAAAGTTATTACCAAATTCCTTCTCCAGACGAAATGTTTGGATTTATCAAAGAAAGTGGACTGAAATACAACAAAGAAGCTTTGAATCCAATTCAAAATGCTGATGCTTACACTGACCCAAGACAACAAGCATTAAACTTTGGTATTTATTCAGCAGATTTGGCTTATACAGCTGCTTTTGAAGAATACCAAGAGTCAATCAAGTATTTTGGAAGCATTCAGAAATTAGCAGACCAAATTGGTTTGTCTTCTGCTTTCGACAAAAGTTTAGTGGAAAGAATCCAAAATAATCTAGATAATGCTGATTCATTAGTAGCTATTACTAATACTTCTTATTTTTCTGTTGTTGATTATTTAGAACAAAATGAACAAGGTGATAAATTAGGATTGGTTGCTTCAGCTGGTTGGTTAGAAACAGTTTATATTGTTGCTAATACTGCCAAATATTCAAAAGATAAAGCTGCTGTAGAAAGATTGGCTGATCAAAAGTTAACCATGGAAAATTTAATTCTTTATTTAGAAAAATATGCAGATAATGCTGATGTAAGTCAAGTATTAGCTTGGTTTAAAGAGTTGGAAGCTGTTTATGCTCAATTAGGAGAAGAATCTACCGGTTCTGGAATTTCTTTAAAAAAGAAAGAAGGTGGTAAAATGGTTTTAGGTGGCGGAAGTAAAATAAAAATTACTGAAGCTCAATTTAATGCTATCAAAGATAAAGTAACAGAAATAAGAAATAATATTGTTAAAACAGAAGCTTAATTGCTTTAAAAGTGTGACTCAAATGAAAAGTTATAAGAAATTAATATTAGCCACAGCAATTGCATTAACCCCAATATTATCATTTGGACAATATTGTAATTATTTTCATGAAAATTTCTGTGAGCCAGCCGAAAATGAAATGTATAAACCTAATGGACAATCTAAAAGTGCATTGTTTGGTAAAGGTCAAACCTCAGAACTAAGTGTGATTGTTTACAAAGGTCAAGACTATAGAATTTCATTATGTATGGACGAAAACTTAGGTTCCGGTTTAGAATTTAAAGTGTATGAATCTAAAAAGGTGAAAGTGGAAAAAGTGTACGAGAAAAAAGAAATGGAAGACGTTTATGCTAAATGTGAGTCTTGTGGTGGAACTGGTACAATGGATGGTGATAACTGTTGGGATTGTAATGGTAGTGGACAAGTTGCTACAGGTGACCAAAAAGAAGTAATAACCAAAGAAACTAAAATGGTTGAAGAACGTCAGAAAATATTATTATACGACAATACACAAGATAATATGGCAACTGAGTTAGAGTTTACCTGTGAAACTACTCAACGTTTAATATTTGAAATTTCTGTGCCTGATGGGGGTGGAAGCGGAAGTTCGAAAGGGATTTCAAAAGGAAAAGGTAAATTAATGAAATCGAGTGATATGGGTTGTATTGGTATCTTAATTGAACACATGACAACTCCAATTACAGGGTTTTACGGAACAGGATTTTAATATCTAATTAAATAATAATTAGCCACGCTCTTAGCGTGGCTTTTTAGTTTATAATAAAAAGCTTTGATGAATATTCAACAAGTAAATAAAGAGTTAACTGGAGCTCAATCAATTGTCATCACTACTCATAAATCACCTGATGGAGATGCAATTGGTTCTTCTTTAGGTTTATATCATTTTCTTAAAAACAGAGGATTAAATGTAAGTGTGGTGGTGCCAGATGATTTTCCTGAGTTTTTAAAATGGATGACCAGCTGTGAACAAATTTTAAACTTTGAACAAGAACAAAATAAAGTGAAGAAGTTAATTGAAAAAGCAGACTTTATTTTTTCATTAGACTACAATGCTTTAAATAGAATAGGTGAGTTGGGTGAGTTAATTCAAAAAACTTCTGCTATTAAAATGGTGATTGATCACCATCAAAACCCACAAGAATTTGCTCATCATTATTTTGTAGATACTAATTGTTGTTCAACAGCTCAATTGGTATATGAATTTATAGATGAGTTAAAATCTACTTCAGAAATAACCAAAGAAATCGGTGAATGTTTGTATTGTGGTATTATGACTGATACTGGTTCTTTTCGTTTTCCTTCTACAACTGCTAGGACACATCAAATCATTGCTGAATTTATCAATTTAGGAGTGGATGGATCCAAAATTCATGAAAGAGTGTATGATACTTATTCTGAACATCGGTTGCGCTTATTAGGATTTGCATTGACTGAAAAAATGAAAGTTTTTCCCGAAATAAATGCTGCTTATATCTCGTTAAGTCAAGAAGAGTTGAAAAAATTTCATTTTAAAAAGGGCGATACGGAAGGATTGGTGAATTATCCACTTTCAATCAATGGAATCAAATTTTCAACTCTTATTACAGAAAAAGAAAATGAAGTAAGTATGTCTTTTAGATCGAAGGATGATTTTTATGTAAATGAGTTTGCTAATAAACATTTTAATGGAGGAGGGCATATTTATGCAGCAGGAGGTCGTTCTAATTTATCGTTAGACGAAACAATAAGTAAATTTGTTGGACTATTAAATAAATATAAAAGTCAATTAAAATGAGGTTTCTGTATTTTATAATTATTATTTCACTTTTAGCATGTCATTCAGAAAACGATTCTAATCCTCTTTATCATAACAATCCTGAAGAATTAAAAGAAGAATTAAAAGAAGTATTAATTGATGCTAATAAAATTGCAGCCGAAAAAGAATCATTACAGATAGACGGGTATGTGAGAAGGAGGAGTCTTGACGTGATTAAAACTGGTACAGGATTACGTTATCAAATTTATGAGAAAGGAAATGGAGAAAAAGCTGAAAATGGAAAGATAGCTGTGGTGAAATACGAAGTTTCTTTATTGAATGGACAAAAATGCTATTCTACCGAAGAAAATGGCCCTGAAGAATTTAAAATAGGAGAAGACAATGTAGAAAGTGGGCTACACGAAGGAATTACTTATTTACATGTGGGAGATAAAGCTAAAATAATTATTCCATCTCATTTAGCACATGGATTGGCTGGTGATTTTGAAAAAATTCCGATTCGCTCAACCATTATTTATGATATTGAATTAATTGCATTGAAATAATGATGTTGAGAAAAATATTTTACTTCTTCATTGTAATTTTTTTATTTTCATGTCAGTCTAAATTTGATGGTTATGAGAATTTAGGAAATGAAACTTATTTTAAGCTCTTATCTTTTGAATTTGAAGGTGAAGCTGCTTCTAAATCATATGAAAAAGGTAATTATGTTAGTGTTTCATTAAAAGTGCTCAATCAAAAAGATGATTTGATTTATCAAATTTTTAAATATCATTTATATCAGCCCAAAGAAAATGATTTTGACGAACTCTTTAAGCAATTAAATGAAGGGGATAGTGCTGAATTTTTAATGGGGCAAGAAATATTTAACTCAAATAGTTTGGGCTTTGTGTCAAATAATTCAGAATATCTAAAAATAGCAGTAAAACTTCATCGTTTTTATAATGAAGAAGAATATCAAAATCAGATAAACAACTATGATGAGGAATTAATTGAGCAACTTATTTTGAAGGAAATACTCAAAGAAGATAAAGGATTTGTTAATGAAGGCAATGTATTAAAGAAAACCATTCAAGAAGGGAAGGGGGATTTTATAAAAAAAGGAGATACGGTATATCTTAAATACTTGGGTAGTTTTATAAATGGAGTAGCTTTTGATTCTACTAAAACCAATCAAGATTTTGAGTATGTTTATGGTACTCCAGGTCAGGTAATAGAAGGATTTGATAAAGTGTTAAAAACCATGAAAAATGGTGAAAAAGCAAAAATAATCATACCTTCGCAACTCGCGTTTGGAGATAAGGGTTCGAGTACAGGTATTGTACCACCTTATAGCCCGATAATGTATAATTTAGAAATAACAAAAATTAAATAAACAAAATGAAAAAAATAACTTTTTATGCTTGTGCAGCATCTTTATTAGTTGCATGTGGAGGAAATAATGAACACGCTAACGTAACATTAAATAATGAAATTGATTCAGTAAGTTATAGTTACGGTGCTTATACAGGTACCAATATACTTCAAAATTTTTCTGAAGTAAATAAAGATGCATGGGTAAAAGGGTTTATAGATGTATTAGATTCTGCTGATATGTTGATTTCTACAGAAGAATTAGAAGGTGTTTTACAGCCTTTTTTCCAAAAGAAGCAACAAGAAGCAATGGAAAAGCAACAACAAGAAGCTCAACGAATGGCTGAAGAACAATACGGTCAAATAAGAATTGAAGGAGAGAAGTTTTTAGAAGAGAATAAAACAAAAGAAGGAGTGCAAGTTACTGCTAGTGGTTTACAATATTTAGTAATGAAAGAAGGGAAAGGTAAAAAGCCTTCTAGTCCTCAATCATCTGTCGAAGTACATTATCATGGAACAACTCCTGATGGTACAGTTTTTGAAAGTTCAGTTGAAAGAGGTGAAACAGTTACCTTTAATTTAAATCAAGTAATACCAGGATGGACAGAAGGTTTACAGTTAATGAGTGAAGGTTCAAAATATAGATTTTTTATTCCTCAAGAATTAGCTTACGGTGCTAACCCAAGACCGGGTGGGCCAATTAAGCCATTTATGCCGTTGGTATTTGAAGTAGAATTAATCAAAGTAAACGAGTAAAATATGCTTATGAATAAAAGAACAATCCAAACATTATTGTTTGCATTTATAATGATGTTTTTATCAGTAAATGCAATTGCTCAAAAAAAGAAAAACGTTAAAAAAGAAGAAGTAAAAGCTGAGATTGTTTTAAAGAATAAAATCGACTCAGTAAGTTATGGTGTGGGAATGAACATGGCTTTAAATCTTAAAAAAGATTTTTCTGAAGCCAATATTGATGCCATTATTATGGGAATTAAAGATGGGATGGAAAATGAAAAAACTTACATAGATGTTGATGCGATGCGTCCATATGTGATGGCTTTCTTTAAAGCAAAATCAGATTCGGTTAACAACATTAAGTTAAAAGAATACGAAAAGATTGCAAAAGATGGTTTGGCATTTTTAGAGGAAAATAAAAGTAAAGAAGGAGTACAAGTTACCGAAAGTGGTTTACAATATGTTGTATTGACAGAAGGAACAGGTAAAACTCCAACTGCTACATCTAGTGTTACTGTTCATTACCAAGGAACTACCCCTGAAGGAACTATTTTCGACAGTTCCATTAATAGAGGAAAACCAGCTACTTTTGGATTGAATCAAGTAATAAAAGGATGGACAGAAGGGTTACAATTAATGAAAGAAGGAGCTAAATATCGTTTCTTTATTCCTCAACAATTGGCTTATGGTTCTAATCCTCCTCAAAATGGAGAGGGACCAATTAAAAAATTTATGCCTCTGGTTTTTGAAGTAGAATTAATTTCTGTAAATGATTAAGACAATAAAAATAACATTGCTGACAATGGTTGTAGCTTTTAGCACAACACAAGGGTTGGCGCAAAAAAAAGTAAAAGTGGGAAAAGAATACACAACGGAATCGGGATTAAAATATGTAATAACTGAAAAGGGAACCGGAGAACAACCACAAAATGGAGACAAAGTAGTGGTGCATTATACCGGTAAACTAACCAACGATAGTGTTTTTGATAGTTCGGTAAATAGAGGTCAACCTTTTTCTTTTAAATTAGGTGTAGGTCAAGTAATAAAAGGATGGGATGAAGGAATTGCTTTGTTAAATGTTGGTGATAAAGCAACTTTTACTATTCCTTCTGACTTAGCTTATGGTGAAAAAGGAGCTGGAGGTATTATTGGACCTAATGAAACATTAATTTTTGATGTGGAATTGTTGGATATTATGGAAGCACCGAAGCCATTTAATGTAGAAGGGAAAGATACTATTACAACAGCTAGCGGATTAAAATACATTAAACTAAATGAAACAGATGGAGTATCTGCTGCTGCTAACAAAAATGTAAGTGTACATTATTCGGGATATTTAGAAGATGGAAGTATGTTTGATTCTTCTGTGGAAAGAGGACAACCATTAGAATTTCCCTGTGGGCAAGGAAGAGTAATAAAAGGATGGGATGAAGGAATTGCTTTACTAAAAGTAGGAGAGAAGGCTCGTTTAATTATTCCGCACGATTTAGGGTATGGTGAAAGAGGTTATCCGCCAATTATACCGGCAAAAGCAACGCTCATTTTTGATGTAGAACTTATGGATGTTAAATAATACAAATCCCGCTATTTAGCGGGATTTTTTGTTAACAGAAGTTAAAAAGAAAAATTCAATAATAAATAACTAGAAAGTGCGTTTTAACTCGCAAAATATTTATTATGAAGAAAACCATTGCCATTTCGGTTCTTACCCTAGCTTATAGTATTTTCTTTTATCATCAGCGTTTAGGGGTTAATGTATTCATTTTTAGCCTTTTTGCGATTGGTTTGTATTATTATATCGATAAAGACGCATTTACTACCAAATCAGCATTGTTTATCATCTTTGGTGTATTTGCCAGTTCGGTATTTGTATTTATCAATAATTCCACTTTGAGTGTTTGGACTTGGTTGGTGAGTTTATTGCTCATTCCAGGTGTAATGATGAATAAAAGATCAACTATCATCATCGATTTAATTAGTTCTATAAGTTCTATTGTTTTGGCGCCGGTTTACATGATTATTGAATTGGTACAGGCGAATACAGAAGAGAAAAGCAAAGACAAACGATTTTTAAGAGCTTTAAAATATATCATTCCTATTTTCTTTATTATCATCTTCTTTTTTATTTACCGAGCAATGAATCCTCTTTTTGAGCGATTAACTCAAGAAATAGCCAATCTAATAAGTGTAGAGTGGTTTTTCTTTGCCATTGGTGGTTTTATCTTATGTTATGCTTTTTACAAACAATATAGAAGTAAAAACATCGACGATTGGGAAAAAGGCTGGCAAATGCAATTAACTCAAGAAGAGCAAAAAGAACCCAAATGGAATGAAGGAAGTGCATTTATCATCTTGTTTGTTGCATTGAACATCATGTTGGTAATGGTCAACTTTATGGATGTAAACTATTTGTATCTAGGGCAAGGAATGCCTGATGGAATAACCCACAAAGAGTTTGTTCATAAAGGCGTTGGAATGCTTATTTTTTCAATCCTTTTAGGGATAATTATATTGCTTTACTTTTTTAGAGGATACTTAAATTTCTCAAAGCATCAATCTATTTTAAAAATATTGGCGTTTTTATGGGTAGCTCAGAATGTATTTATGGTTTTTTCTACCAGTATTAGAAATACCATGTACATTGATGCGGCTTTGCTTACCTATAAAAGAATTGGGGTTTATTTTTGGTTGTTGTTTGCCTTGTTGGGCTTAATTACTTTGTTTATTAAACTTCATAAAAATAAATCGGTTTGGTATTTGGCTCGACACAACTTTACTATTCTTTACATAGTTATGTTGTTAAGCTCTGTGTTCGATTGGGATATGATTCTTTCTAA
>JACJZA010000025.1 GCA_020635825.1 Flavobacteriales bacterium | reverse complement strand
TAAAGCTTTTTGAAGCGATAGAAACTGTCTCGGCTATAACCCATTGTTTTACATGCCTGAGATACATTGCCTAATTGTTTTGCTAAATTTAATACACCAAGTTTGGGTTTTAGAATCTTTTCTGCTACAGTCATAAATGACACTCCTGTATGTTTTAAAGTTAAATCAGCTAATTTAACTATAGTTGATATACAGGATGTGTCAGATCTAGTCTAAACGATTACATATTACCCGTGATTATTTTTATAATCACGGGGATTTTTAAAACCTAATTTGCAGCGTAACCTCTGACTTTGTCGCGGGTTTTATCATTCTAACACGCCCATGGCCAGCGTTAACGGTCATTTCTGATTTAACCAAACCAAACTCTTCAAGAGTGTTCACATCTTTGGTAACTGAGGCACGATTGCGATGTAGTTTTCTAGCCAAATCAGAGATTGACATTGGTTGATTGCGAATTAAATTGATTAAATCAAATTTATTTTCAGATAAGAATTTAAGTAAATCTTTATGATCTTCAAACCAAATCGTTTTGCTAGGCGTTAGCTTTGATTTTTTGTCAGCAGCGGCAGCAATTTTTTTACCCTTGGCAAAAAAGTCGCTTTTACTGTGAGCAGCAACATCAGGATTTTTTTGTATACTCATTGTGTAGCGCCTCAAATGACTTAAATTTAACTGGAGTAACCTTACCCAATAAATGCTTATGATGATAATCATGAGCATTGTCGTAACCCAATATACGACCAGAATCTAGGGAGCTAATATTGAGATTAATATATGCCAATGCATATCTGGTTATCTCACCAGTGTCATCTACCCAAACCTTACGTGTAAGCACGCCATTGCCCTTCTTACGTGATATCACATAGTTATCATCAATTATGAGCTTGTTTTTATTCTTTCCCATAGTGTGAATATAGCACAGGTGATTCCTTAAAGGCAACACCTGTAAATTCTTGTTTATCAATGAAGAATGAAGTTTAGAACTGGCGATTAACTTTTCCAGTTTAAATTCAGCTTCTTATGCTTTTGCGCACAATCACGCAGATATAAATTGATTAAACTTTGATATGGTATATTGGTATCATCAGATAGCGATTTAAAATAATCAATCGTGTCTTCCTTACGGCAGCTCCACTTAGTTCAAGCAGCACTTCTTGTATTTTTTACCACTACCACATGGACAAGGATCGTTGCGACCAACTTTTTTGCTCTTTGGTTCAAATTTGATAACATTATTTGTGTCAAAATCTGAATATTCTTCTAAAGGCGGCTCATCATTATTACCTCTAAAAAAGTTCCAACGACCCATTTCTTCAATTCCATCTTCAATCATTTCATAATTTGAAGATTCAAGTGAGTATTCAAGCGTCAATTCCATACCGTCTTTAATAGTTTCTTCAACTTCTTGCCACTTGATGTATTCTAGATCAATTTTTTCACTCTCAAATGCCTTCTTTAGCTTTTCAAAAACCTTTTCGGCATAAATATCACAAGATAAACCCGCAATAAATGCCATCATTGACTCATCATTGATAATTGCGTCGTTATTAAGCAACTCATCGAAGTAATTAATGACGTACTCTCGCTCAAGCTTCTTATTATTTACCAATATGAGTAGGGAGCGCAAAGCTGCGTCTCTAGCCCACAAACAGTAGGCGGGATTTTCAATTAATTCTTTAATTAATTGGATATTGCCGTCATAGGTTGATCCGATGAACTGATGTAGGTTTTCAGTTAGCATATCACCTAACAGTATATCTAACTCCTCTTCCGGTAACCTTGCTATATCCATAATAAGTGGAAATGCTAATTGATCTCTAAACTCTGATAATAAATACAATGCGTAGCAATGGCCTATATAGTTTTGATCTAGATTATTAGCGTTATCTTTGGCTTCTGAGAGAAAAGAGCGCAAAACAGGCTGAGATTTATCCTTATGTGCTCTCGCGTTTTCAAGAACCCCTTCTGGAAAATCATCCTGCTTGATTTTAATAAGCTGTAAGTTCTCCTCAATAGATAAATCTTCATTATATGAGGCTATAGTTTCAACATCTTGCACAGGCGCACTCTTGAACATTGATTTCGCAATACCCCAGTTAGAAGAGCTGCGTGCATTTTTTAATATGTCATATTCGTGCTTTCTGAGACTGTTAAGAATGGATTTGATATTGTTAACTTTAAAACCATTCTTTTCGAGCAAAACCAAAAAAATACTAAGTATTTTAGCGAGATTCTTAAAAAAAACATCATCACATAGTACCTTTCGGGGCATAACATGTAAACATACATCTTTTACGGCTGATGCTGTCCATTGACCAGGCTTTTGCAAATGATATCCATAACACATTTCTGTGAAGCAGCTTATTGCCATACTAACATCACTATCCTCAAAATCTTTAAACAATAATTTTGCTTCCTTTGAAGCTAGAAGATTTTTACAAACATCTTTGCTCCACTCATAGATTTCATGTACCGTTTCATCTAAAAACTCATCATCCACAACAGCAAAACTTTTGGGATTTTCTAGGGGAATCTGTATATTTTCTGTCATATGCTCTCTCAATATTTTTTCTTAGCGTGTAATTTCAAATGATCTAGAATCTCATTTTTACTTTGAATGCATTGATAAATTATGAAATAATTTATCGAAACCATATTCATAAACCTTGTCCAAGGTCCTGCTTAATTTATTTTTATTGAAATGCTCCGCATAAATACCTTCTCGACCAAACAGCAATTCCAGAGGCTTACTTTTAAAAAATCTTTCGGTAAGTGACAATGGCTGGCTTGTAAAGCCCAAACCATTTAATATCATTGCAGCAACACATTCACCCGTACTAACTTCTTCTCGTTTATCTCTACCAAAAACATCGTCAATTAGCTCTATAAGGCCTAGCTCCTTTATAGTGCCAGCAACAATTCCATAATGATCTAATCGATTTATTTCTAAAATAGGTAAAGACATCGAGGGTACTACCATGACTACATTAACATGGCATGAATAATAACATTTATTCGCGCTAGATCTAGAATTGGTTGTTAGTTAGCTTGAGTGTTCAATGTGGGTTATAAACCTGATTATAGAAATTATCAGGTTTATTGTCAATGTGGCGCCCATACAACTTTCTCTTTCGGTACTTAGGCACGAATACTAAGATGAAAATTGTTTTTTGAACGGAAAATATTTTAATGGAAATGAGTATGGTTGGTGAGTTGATTGGTTATTAAAATTTCAAAGAAACTTTTGTCGTGTACAGTGATAATTTACCATTATTTAATACTTTACTTTAATTATCTTTAATGTGAAGTGGCCTTGAGGAGTATTGATTTCAATAATATCACCCTCTTCAGATTTAATTAGTGCTTTTGCCACTGGTGAAATGTAGCTTATTTTATTATTTACCGCATCTGCTTCATCAATACCAACAATAGTGACTGTTTTTGTTATTCCATCTTGTTGTTTATAAGTGACTGTCGCACCAAAGAAGACCTTTTTTTGTCCTTTTTGTAAGTTTGAATTAACAATTTGGGCATTTTCAAGTCTTTTTGATATATATCGTATTCTTTTATCAATTTCTCGCAATCTTTTCTTGCCATAAATATAATCACCATTTTCAGAGCGATCACCATTACTTGCGGCCCAACTGACGGTTTCAACCACTTTGGGGCGATCTTTTTGCACAAGATCATCTAGTTCGATTCTTAATGAAGAATACCCTGCAGGCGTCATATAGGTTTTGGAATTTATAGGCACACCTGTATCTTTGGTAGTATATTTATTTGCTAGATTTTTTTTCATAGATTCAATATAAAATTACGACTCTTCAAAAAGTATCTATTATTTTACTATCATGCCTTACATGCCCACAACCAATAATATCACCCTCTGATAAGCACTAATAAGAACACGAGTTATTTAACTGATGTTTTTAAATGCGCTACTCAGTGGCTAGTTTCATACCGCCCGTCTATTTTTTCTGTTAAATTCAGCCATTTAAATGTAACATGATGCACAAGCCAGAAGTATAGTTTTTTATAGAGATTATAAGTGTATGACCCCCGGACCTAATCAAGCTGAATCAACTAGCATCACTGATACAAAAAATACAATTTTGAACCCCTCAAATACATTGATATTTAGCGATGTAACCTCAACTCATATTCAAGAATTTACAACTCCACCAACAACCCCAGAGAAAAAGAGAGAAAATAAACCTGATAGCCCCAATGCAAAATTATTACAAGATTTAGCTAAAATTGAAGTTTGCACCCCACAAAAGAAGAAAACCAAGATAGAAGCCCTTGTAAAAGGCCTAGCTGAGGAAGGCGTTTCCGAAGATCGCCTTCAAGGCTATAGAGAAATAATTCGTTTTGCCATTAAACATAGAATGACCGATGAGATTGAGAGTCTTGTTACAGAGAAAAATGCCCAACCTACAAAAAAAAGAAAATCTGTGCCAAGAATAGATGCATTACATCAAGTGGTAGGGATCAGCGCAAATGACTTTGGCTTTATGGCAAAATATTTGTTCCCCCAAACACAACTATCTGAACTAGCCGCACACGCTATACTTGAAAAACTATTCAACAACCCAGAAACATATACAGCAATTGTCAATGAACACAAATTTAAATATGATTTAGAACGCCAAAATATTTATAAAAAAAGACCAATAATTTTACTTTGCAATAAAACGTTGCAAAAAATTAAAGTGAGTGATTATATTTCAGAATGGGTATCTGATTGGAACAGCGAAGATTACAGCTTTTTACAATACCTTGATGAAGATATTGTAAAATTAGTTGCAGAATTTCACTATGGTAACGATTCTAAAACTAAAAAAAATCTAGAAGATAAGTTACAACACGCCTTTTGTGAAAAAGATAATATAAATCCATTAAGGGTCGAAGCGGTTGCCAAATTAGTTAGAGCTTGGCACATTGTTGATAATTCTTATGCATCGAAAAATATTGCCTTTATACCCGCAGTTACCTCCAGTCAGGAAGGGAAAGATGAACTCGTGATTTTTGTGGCAACTTCAGGGAACCCTGTTGATGCTGATGGTGAACACCCAAGTAATATATTTCATTCAAGGCTAAAGGGGTTCTTAAATGAAAGGAAAATTACTTTAAATAATAGTCAATATACCATAAAGTACATTGAAAAATATCACGAGGAATTTAATGCTTTATTAAACGTACTTAATGGTGCGGTTGGTGCGCCACAAGATCAATATGCAAGGCCAGTTAGTGATACTCATTATGTGTTTACTACAGACAACAGCAAACCTAAAGAACCCCACAAAAGTTGCTCAGAGAAAAAAATAATTCTAGAGTTCGCTAAGCTTAGCGCCGATGGTGTAGACATCTCTGTGTTGGGTGGTGCTAATATTAGATTGCCGTTATCGCCACAGTTAGATTCAGCAAGAATAGTACTGGTGAAATCTAAATTAGGTAAATTTGCTCCACAACCAGAAGTTACGATTAGCAGCAACCAAGAGCCGAAGAAACAACCAAAAGCCACAAACAAAAAATCTAAAACACAGACCAAGATTACTGATCAGGATAAACAAACGCTTGATGAATTAAAACTAATATGTTCGAAAAAATTAAGTGATATTGGCGTTGGTGATGATACATTCAGAACCGAGGAATCACTCAGATGTATTAAAAATCTGTTTTTGCATGGTTTTATGGCTTATGTGCTTGATTCAAAACAACTAATAAAGCTAGAAACGGTAGATAACCATTTTACTAAAGATGAAATATCTAATAAATTAATTTTTAGACTTGCTGTTAAAGGTGAATATTTGCTATCTAAAGATGAGATTGAGAAAATTAATTCTGCAATAATTAAAGAACATATTAAGAGTATTCACAATATTAACTTGTTATCTACATTACATAGGGCGTTATTAGAAAATTATATTCATTCTTTATCGTTAAATATTGGTGTAGAAAATATTACAACACTAAAAATGCTTATAGACACATGTCTATATACCATTAAATTATCTAATCATCTTACTGCTGAAGAGAAAAAACATTTTGATATTTTAAACAGCATTCAGGATGACCATAGCTTAAAAGAATATTTTGCTCCAGAGAGGATTCTTATCCAAGCCCCTATTAAGCATTCAAAAAATGAAACGTTTAAATTTTCAATAAATGGAGAGGAAAAAGAATTTACATATTTACCATGTTGCCATAATTGTGAAGCACAAAATTTTGCTTATAGATTTGTTCTTGCTCTAATGAGAGAAAAGAAAAATGGACCAGAATCTCCAAAGATAAATGGTAATGTATTTGGAAGCCCGCCAGGTACAAACAAGAGCACCCCTGTGCTTCTCTCTAGCCCTACTAAGCCTAATAGCAGTGCTAATAGGGAAATAGGACAAAAGCACAAAGTAATCCCATTTAAAGCAAACTTTTAAACGATATTAATTCCTTTTGTGCGTCAGTTTTTGTGTTTTGTGAAAAACGTTACTAGTAGTGGGTTCTCTGTCTGAATTTGAATAAGGGGCTGTACTTGAAGAAAAAGTCTCTGGGGTATTCGTTTTATTATTTATACTCTGTTTAGAATAATTAAAAGCTAAACATTGAAAAGCGTCATTACCTATAAAACTATCAGAAGTTGTTTGCAGCTGTTCTTCATAAGGTGTAAAAAGCCTTTGATAAGGCTTTTCTGTATCTAAAATCGATTTCCCTATTGCTTCTAATAATGTTATATCATTGAGGCTTTCTTTATCTGCTTTTTTAAATACACCCTCTACCCGACGACGCCTGTGCTCTGGCAAATCTTCTTCTGCCGTAACAAAAAAAATGGGGGATCTAGATTTTTTGTTTTCTTTTTCAAGCAATCGAATGGATTTTACTAATTGATTTCCCATCGTATCGGGGAACCTTTTAAGTTTAGATAACACTTCTGAATCAGTCTCTGAAGATGAATCATCAGGATCTGATATCAATAATGACTTAACCTCTCCAATGTTATAATCCACTAAAAATATTGGTAAAGTATAGTTTCTAGGGGTCAAATATGAGTTCTCAGGAAAATTATTAGGATCTAAAACAAAATTCTTATACGATTCAAAAGCCTCATTAGCAGATTCAAAAGTCTTAATGGTTATTTTGTTGTTAAAATTATTATTAATGCGCTCAAGGCGTTTTTTTAACGAGGCAATTATACTTGGTGAATCATCTACAACATATACTACGATACGATCTCTCAATGAAAAGGTATCGCCCCATTTTTTTTTCATTTCAGACAAAGTTGCCTCACTTCTAGCCTGAGCATTCTTACCTTTAGGAACAGTAACAGTAAAAGAAAAAGTTGAGCCGCTAATTTGATCCGATCCACACTCTGAGTGATGCCGACTCATGATGACCAACTCACTAGAAAATAGACTCAAGCGAGATCGGACATTTTGCAAGCCAATACCTGTCTTGTTTTGATCTAACATTTGAGAGCTATCGCCTTGAGAAAATTTTTGGGCAAGAGTTGGTAATATATTTTTTTTAATACCCTCTCCGTTATCTATAACACTAAAATGCATTTTATATGATGTGGAAGGAGACTGATTATATATATTTTCAATTCTAAGTATAATATTACCTAATTTATTTGATTTTCTAACCCATGAGTGAGTATGCTGATATGCATTTTTGATTAAATTAAACAAAATTTCATAGAGAATTTTTTGATCGGAGAATAAAAAAATATCCTTAAAGTTCTTTAGCAATCCCAGATCAGTAAAATGGCACCTATAAACTTTAGGATCTTGATTAAATCCTATTAATTCCAAACTAATAGACAGCTGAGAATGATTTATTGAATTCGTAGTGCGTGCCAGGTTTTCTAAAAATTCTTTGAAGGAATAATCATACGGACGATACTTCATTTTTCCTTCTTTAAATTTAAACATGTCCATCCAATCCGTTGAGTAATCGGTAATTCTGTCCATGTTATCTGCAAGCAGCTGCTCTACTGATTTTAAATGAGCCACAATCAAATCAGTGTCTATCAAAGAAGAATCTCCGGTTAATAGGGCTCGACTCTCTTGAATCCCTTTTAGCACTTCTCTTAAAGGCTCTGCAGCATTTCTGATTTCATGAGCTAAATGCAAACTTTCATCAATATGGTTCTGCAAATCGATTTTCTGCATTTCAAGAATCTTGCGATGCAGAAATTGTTCTTGTTCTAATTTTATTTTTTCATCTAATGTTTGATGGTGTGCTATTTCTTGACGCAGGTCTCTCCAAAATCCTACAATTTTTCGTTCTTTTTTAAGATATTTGCTTTCCCAACGCATTGGGATTTCATCTCCATTAATATCTTGAAAAAATATTTCTAAAGAACTCACCTGGTTTGACACTAAATTTTTTAATGCATTTAATACAACAGGCATTTGATCCTGACGAATTCGAGTCCACCATAAATTTGGGTCATTTTTAAATTCGCTTGCAGTGTAACCTGTAATGTTAACCACATCACCTGTAATATTGATGATATTAAAACAACCAACTAGTTCTTCTAAAGCATCTGACTGGCATAGCTTTTCAAAATGAGTTGGAATATCTACCTCATAATAAACCACGTTTTGTACCACAAAGCTTTTATTTGTATCTGTTTGAAGGCTAGGAGCTTTACCATTGATCATGAGCATACCTTTTGGAACTGTACAGAAAATTAAGCTCCTACCCATCAAAAGATGACCGTGGTAACAACTTAACGGCATTTTAAATATGCCGGCATTATATTAATTAATCTAATGATGAGCCACTTCTAGATTTTTGGGGGTACTTTTAAATAATCCAGAGTATTTATCTATTTTAATACTACAAAAAAGAAAGCTTTCAAACTTTTATGTAAAAAACTGCACGAGTGTCATTATAAAATTAACACTCGCATTTAAGATAGGTTTGCTTCGTCAAATTGTATCAATTCATATCCAAACTGGATATTATAACTTATTTAGCATGCAAGCTTGGAACAAAAAACTTGAAGGAGTCCTGGCTAAGGTGGATTGTCTCTGGATCAATATAGGCATTAATTGTGTAACCATCTTTTAAATAGCCTTTAATCATGTTGTATTCAATCTGAATTTGCATTATTCCATTAGCATCACTCGTCAATGGATTTTGCACAGCCCAATCAATACTCTTATCACTAGGGTTAATTACCACACCAGCCGCAGAAACCATCGATTTTTCAAAATTTTTAAGCGTTTTCATCAAATATCCTTATGTTGTATCGAAGTTAAATAAGTAAGTTCTTGCTAAAAGATAATTGTGTTATTAAATCCTAGCATTAACTATCTTTTTTAGCATTTTAATAGTGAAAAATAAAGCCTACCTAGAAGGAACTTAAGTTGATTCAAGGAATCAGCCGCTAAAGAATGGTGTGACGCAATATTTTAATCTTGAGCAATAGCTTTTTTCATTTGCTTTTTAGGCCCCCAGACTCCTCGGTAATGAATATATCCTTTTTATGGGGTTGTACTTTATAATTAAACATTTTAGATGTTTTAATTGTGTTTAAAATTTACAGGCATATCCTATGCAAAACACCAAAATCGCTTTAGCTGTTGCGCTACGCGCCAGTCTTAAAAATTATAATTTAAAAACATTTAAAAATGATTTAATAGCGGGCTTTATCGTATCATTAGTAGCTTTACCCTTATCAATGGCGCTGGCTATTGCTGTTGGTTTGCCTCCCCAGCATGGGATCTATACTGCAATTGTTGCGGGCATTATTGTGCCTTTACTTGGAGGATCATTACAACAAGTTACAGGCCCTACCGCAGCCTTTGTAGTCATACTAGCACCTATAGTCACTGAATTAGGATTAAGGGGGATGGTCTGGTGCACCATTATGGCAGGGGCTTTTATTATTTTAATGGGTATAGCTCAATTAGGGAGACTTATAAACTATATCCCCTACCCAGTAACGACTGGATTTACAGCAGGTATTGCTGTTGTATTATTGACTCATGCTTTAAGCGATTTTTTAGGATTAGGCATAAAACAATTAGAAGGAACCTTTGTTGAAAAAGTTCTGCAAATAGGTATGCATTTAAAAGAAATTAAACTTCAAGAACTTACAATTGGAGTTGTAACTCTATTGTGTTTTTTCATTCCAGGGAATATTTTACGTTGGATGCCAAAAGCAGTCATTGCTATGACTCTTGGCGGCTCATTGGGATATATTTTTCAAACATATGGCTTTGAAGTGCAAACAATAGGAAACCATTTCAGTTACACAACAGAAAATGGCGATATATTAAATGGGATCCCTGCAATACCCCCTCAAATTGGATGGCCAACCTTTGAGGCTAAACAGGTTTTAACCATTCCTTCCTTTACTGAGTTTCGTGGATTTTTATTCCCTGCTTTCACTATAGCAATTCTTGCTGCTTTAGAGTCTTTATTAAGTGCAACAGTAGCTGATAGTTACGGTAATACTAAGCACCATCCAAATTCAGAGCTAAAAGGCTTAGGTATTGGAAACATTATGTGTGGCCTTGCCTTAGGGTTACCAGCCACAGGAGCAATTGCCCGTACTGCAACCAATATTCAAACAGGCGGAAAAACTCCCTTTTCAGCTGTTTTTCATGCCATATTGATTATGCTTTATGTGATGTTTTTTGCTAATTTGATTAATTTCTTGCCTATGGCATGTTTGGCCGCATTATTGATTAATACTGCCTTTAGAATGTCTCACTATAACCAATTCTATAATATTCTAAAAATTGCCCCAGGGAGTGATGCCATAGTTTTACTAACTTGTTTTTTCTTAACTGTATTTGTAGATATGGTAGCGGGCGTTGGGATCGGGATGATTTTTGCATCCTTTTTGCTTATGAAACGCTTAACAGAGATGACACACATCGAATTAGAACACCATACTGAAGATAATTCTAATTCAGAAGCACTTGGACATATGCCAAAAGGCACTATTTATTATAAAATACGCGGCCCCCTATTTTTTGGGGTTGTCGAAAAAGCTTTCGATAGACAAAATATTCGCCCCGATAATATCAAGCAACTTGTGCTTGATATAACTGACATCCCTTTTATCGATATGACAGGATTGGTCGCAATAAAATCATTTTTAGCTGTTGTTGCAACTCAAGACCACAAAGTATATGTTATTTGCAATGTAAAATCTGTCACAGATAAAATAAAACTAAAGATATCTGGCACCAAATCCCAAGAATTTGTAGAATTTTACCATCATGTTAATGATGTATTATCTGTTTTAAACCGCGAAAAATTATTAAATATAGAGAATTTATATGTTAGTAGAACTACCCCCATGCCCTAAATGCCGATCAGAATTTGTGTACGAAGATCAAGGTCAATTTATTTGTCCTGAATGTGGAAATGAGTGGCACCATGAGCAACAACAAGAAGAGAATTTAGATGATTTCATAGTCAAAGATGCCAATGGGAATCGTTTACAAGAAGGTGACTATGTTACATTAATAAAAGATCTAAAAGTAAAGGGCGCCTCTTCTGTCGCTAAAGTAGGCACTAAAGTTAAAATTAACCGTCTGGTAGATAGCGATCACAATATTGATTGCAGAATTGATGGTATTGGCGCCATGATGCTAAAATCTGAGTTTGTTAAAAAGGTTTAAGCTGGTTGGGTAGTGTAAAGAATTCTCTGATAGGCTATAATTCAAACCCCGTGGTTTTCCCACGGGGTTTCTTAAAAAAGATCTGTCAGAAACAAAATTTTTCACATACTCCAATTTAAATAAAACTATGACCTCTTTGAACATCCCAAAGCTTCTTATAAAATCCACCCAATTTTAACAACTCTTGATGCGGGCCTTGCTCTATAATCACTCCTTTGTCAAACACCCATATTTCATTCATTGCCAAAACAGTCGATAATCGATGTGCAATAACAATTACTGTTTTATCTTGCATTGCCAAGTACAAAGATTCTTGAATATATTCCTCTGTAACAGAATCCAAAGCACTGGTTGCTTCATCTAATATCAAAATTGGCGCATTTTTTAATATTGCCCTCGCGATCGCAATTCTTTGCCGCTGCCCCCCTGACAATTTGACACCACGCTCACCAACCAAAGTGTGATACCCATCTGATAAATTACTAATAAATTCATGAGCATGAGCCTTTTTGGCTGCATCAATGACTTGCTCATCAGTGGCATTCAAATCACCATAGCGAATATTATCTAAGAGAGAACGATGAAAAAGAGAAGGATCCTGAGGAATAAAAGAAATATGCTCTCTTAAGCTCTCTTTAGAAACATCGTAAATAGATTGCCCATCAATTAATATATCACCACCTTGAGCATCATATAATCTGGTAATAAGGTTCACAAAAGAACTCTTCCCACCACCTGAATACCCTACCAATCCAATCTTCTTCTTACCCTGAACCCTTACATTGAGCTTTGAAAAAAAGACTTTCCCATTTCTATAATTAAAAGTTAGATCTTTAAAAACAATTTCACCAGACCTAACATGTATTTTTTTACCACTCAGAGCCGGAGTATGCTGATAATCAGTATAAATAGTATCTAACGCACGGCGACATATACCTACCTTTTCACCAATCGATAAAAGGTTCTCGGTTAAAAACCAGATCTGATCAATCACAGTAATCGATAAGATGAAAATAAACGCAAAATCTCCAACTGTAACCACTCCTATGCTTCCAAAATACAACAACAAAGCAATAGACATGATTTGCAAAGCTGAGGAGATGGCACTCAAAATAAGCGCATTAATCATATTTTTACGTTGCATTAGTTGATCTTTGGTTATCATGTCATCTGAAGATGTATTTAATAGCTTTTCTTCATATTTCGAGCGGGCAAACATCATCACATTGGCAATATTAGCAAAACAATCTACAATTAATCCTGAATTTTGACTTCTGCTCTCAGCAAATCGTCCAGAATAAGGCTGAATACTTTTGGCGCAATAATATGCCATAAAAATAAACCCTATTGATGTAATAAAAAATACTAGAGCAAAATAAGGGTTCACAACATAAGACATGCCAATGGCAATAATAATGGTCAAAGCTTGCCTTGAAATGTTAAAGGTTGAATTCACAAGCTCTTGAAGATTATTGGTCAAATCAGAAATTTTTGCGCTTAACGCCCCTCCCAATTTATTTTGAAAATACTCAAAGGATTGACCTCTTAACCTATGAGTTGTCATTTTTATAATATCAGCTTTAATATTTGGTAATGATTTCAAAATAAAGTAATTATATAACCCCCAAATAAAAGCAAAAACCGCCCCTAAGATTATCAATAACAGTGCCGGCAAAAAGGTGCTTGCAAAAAAATTCGGGCTATTTATTGTCGCTACAGCATTATCCAAAAGAATCTTCAATACATAAGGTTGAATTGCGCCATGTATTGCGGAATAAACACCAATAAGCGCTATACCATACATGTAACTTCTATAGGGATAAAAAACACTTAAAATGAACTTACGAAGGCTTGTATACTGATGCATATGAACCATCCGATTAATGTTTTAGGTGTATTATTCTAGGTGATTTTAAAATACTAGGATAGAGGCTACAATTAACAGCAAAACCAGAAGCTTAGGTAGAACACAAACTTAGTGCAACTAAAATACCATACAGGCACTGTTAGCAATTAAAAAACTGCGGCCTGTATGTTAAAAAACCTTATCTATTACCTGCTAAATACCCTTTTCTTCCCCTTAGGTTTTTGAGTAACTTTGGGTTTTAAAGTGGTTTTAGATTTTGGTGTAAACTTAGGTTTTGAATTACTATTTTGAACATTTCTCGGCATAGCTATGGGTAAGTTATGCTTGGGCTCAAAACCTTCAACTTCTTCGCGTTTGATTGTTTGCTTTATCACTTTTTCAATTGATAACAACTCTTTTATTTCATCGGCACATACCAGTGAAATAGCGTTTCCACTTGCTCCGGCACGACCAGTTCGGCCTATACGATGCACATAATCTTCAGGTACACTCGGTAAATCATAATTTACGACTTGCGCAAGCTGTTCAATATCAAGCCCTCGCGCGGCGATATCAGTTGCAACCAAAATTTGAAGCTTCCCTTGTTTAAATGCTTCCAAAGCCTTTGTTCGAGCTGATTGACTTTTGTTGCCATGTATTGCTAAAGCCGGAATGTTATCCTGGCTCAATTTTTTAACCAAATTGTTAGCGCCATGTTTGGTTTTACAAAAGACTAAAGCTTGATACCAATTTTTACTTTGAATTAAATAGCTAAGCAACTGGGATTTTTTAGCTTTATCTACAGGATGGATCTTATGTTTTACAGTTTTTGCAGTCACAACCTGAGGAGCAACATTAACCTCTAAGGGATTTTTTAATAAACTTTTTCCTAACTGACGAATTTCATTAGAAAAGGTTGCAGAAAATAATAAATTTTGTCTGTTGGAAGGCAAATATGAAATGATTTTTTTAATATCTCTGATAAATCCCATATCTAGCATTCGATCAGCTTCATCTAATACTAAGATCTCAACCTTGTTTAAAGTTACCGCCCCTTGCTGAAATAAATCTAATAGACGACCAGGCGTCGCAACTAAGATATCAACACCTTCGCGAAGTATTGCAATTTGAGGGTTAATCTTTACTCCACCAAAAACTAATGCCGTTTTAAGTGATAAATTCTTACCATAAGCCAATAAAGATTCTTTAATTTGTGCAGATAATTCACGAGTTGGGGCCAAAATCAGTGCTCTTGGAAATTTTGAGCCTACCTGATGATTATTCTTCAAAAGATCTAATAGTGGCAAAGTAAAGCTAGCTGTTTTACCTGTACCAGTTTGAGCGCAGGCCATGAGATCTTTTTTCTTTAAAATAATTGGAATGGATCTTTCTTGTATGGGTGTTGGTTGTTGATAGCCTTTTTCAAAAAGAGCGGTAGTAAGAGGTCTAGATAATCCAAGAGCTTCAAAGGACATAGTATTTCCAGTATTAAAAAATGGGTTATTTACCCCACTTTATATGGGGAGGGTTGCGGCATGCAGTAATTCAAGGAATGATAATAAAGATGGCGCCCATACTGGGTAATACCCAGTAATCGCGCTATCATACAGTAGTTTGAAAATTAAAGCCATCTAGAAATCAATAACGCTTCTGCCAAAATAGTTTTATGTCGTTATTTTGAGTTGTCGTGCCGCTAGTGCTTTCAATACTAAAATTATCTGTTAATTTCACATCGACAGACACCCTTGTGCTATCAGAAATGGCGCCCTGCTCCCCTTTTACATAAATGTTTTCTGAAATATATTTCCCGGCACCAATACGTGTATCTTCAAGATTATTGCCATTAATGGCTATCTCATCAACTTTTAGAACCGACCTAACAGTATTTAACATTCCCAGATCACTACCTGTTTGACCATCAGCTAAAAGTCGAACTGCATTCGCAAGTTGGGCCACTTGTAGAGGTGACAAGGATGATATTTTCTTGTCAAATAAAACTTTGGCTAAAATTTCATCTTGAGGTAATGAAGGGGTTGATGACAAGCCAATTTTAATGTTTTCTGGGGTACCATTAATTTTAACATCTATAAAAATCCCATTGGCTGAAGTGTTTGCCACAAAATCTAACAGAATATCTTCACTGAAAATAGTCACCGTTCCTTTTTTGATTTTGAATTTCTTATTTAAGAATTGATAGGTACCCCTTTTTACACTTAAAGATCCGTTAAGTATGGGATCCCCCATTGAACCAAAGACACGAAGGTTCCCACTCAGCTCAGCATCGAGTCCTTTTCCACGAATAAACACGCGCTGGGGAAATTTTAATTGTATATCTGCCATGCCCTTCTGAACAGAGTCATCTTGAATCTTTTTTTGTGCGTCAAATTTTTCTTTTGCAATAATATTTAATTTTTGATTCAATGGAGCAGAAATTTCAGAAAGCTTAATAGACACCCTATCAAATGTTAGGTCACCCACAATATTTGGGGCTAATATGGCTCCATCAAGATTTAGCTTCCCTGAAACGTAACCACTATATTCATCGTTATTTAAGATTTTTAAATTTTCAATGATTAATCGTGAATTAATATCATAAGGTGCTTTTAAGATAAAACCTCCCTGCACATCAAGCTGCCCCTCTTCATTATCAAATCCCTTACAATTCTTTAATTCGATATGATTTAGTGCTGCAACTGCATGACAGTCTATATTATGTAAATCCAACCCATAAAACTTATGTTTAATCTCTCCATCCGTCACATGAATATCACCAGTAACTTTGGGAGACTGCAAGTCTCCTTTAATCTTTAAATCCCCTACTGCAATACCACCCACATCTAAGGCTGGTTTTCTAAAAAAGTCATAAAATTTTTGTATATTAATGTTAAATTGAGACTCAATATCTAGATCTTTTCTATTGAAGAATGGCGCAATATTTTTTAAGAATTTTATCTTGGCATCACTGATTTTTTGATTTTGATGCATTAAGAAAAGATCTACTAAATAGTGATTTTCTTTGGTAGAGAATGTTGATTTGAGTTCTATGATCTTTGGCGAGTCATTTGCAATAATCTGTAGGTTGTTTATTGTGAGATCACCATTAATTTCAGGTTGCTTTAAAAAACCTTTCACTCTTGTGTCGACATTCAATTTGGCAGAATTACCAATTTGTTTTTGGATATAATCATCATCTCTTAATAAGTAGTTTAAACTCATATTTTTGACATTAATCTCAGCATCCAGAAACTGATCGACCCAAATATACCTGATTTTTGCTTCAAAAATAGGTGTATTATCAAAAAATATAGACACATCTGAGCTTAAACCTGATTGGCTGGATGTAACTTTGGCTAAAATATTCATATCAACATCTATTTTAGATAAATATTTTACTTTTGAATATCCTTCGATATTTCCTTGAAAAATAAAGTTCTTTAACGCACCAGAAACATCGAATTTAAAAATAATATGAGTATTTTCTAAATTGTAATCAACATTCTTAAGTATTTTATCAAGTTCGAAAACTTCAAAAATTACCTTAACCAAGCCATCTCTTCTTTTGGATTCAAAATAGGCTAATTTATTTTCTTTATGCTGAACATTTATAGTTATATTTTGCTGAAGTAAATCTAAGTTACCTTCAAATAACAATTGTGTATTTTGAAAATCAATCGGTAAATAAATTCGATCAATTCGAATAGGTAATCTTAATGATGAAATATCGGTGTTAAAAATATTACTATTATCAAATTGAGTTTGATTAATCCTCTTGGATTGATTTATTTTAATCACAGCAGCAGAAACCTCTAGTATATGAAGATTTTTTCTAATAAGTGCTAATGGCTCCCAATTAATTTTTAAATTCTTAGCAGAAAACATCATTTCGCCTTGGCGCCTAACTTCCAGAGATGCAAAATCAAACGCATACCACAAATTACCTTGTAATCCTGAGTAATCAATCGAGTATGCTGTATGTCGATTCACCCAATTCTTTGATATTATAAGCAACCTTTCCTGTCCAATAGGAATGCAAATTAACCATACAAATACTGGGAAAGCCAATATAAAAGACAAAAAACAGATTTTTACTATTTTTGTGAGTGTCTTTTTAATCATGGTGCGCCTTAAAAAGACTGGCCAATACTAAAATATATTTGATATCCATCATCAATCCCTTCACGCTTATTAAGTGGGATCCCAACATCAAAACGAATCGGACCGAAAGGTGAATAATATCTAATCCCTAAACCACTAGACCATCTCAAACTATCACTAAAATCAATTTTTTCAGAGCGATATACATTTCCACCATCCATAAAAATAACAAAACCATATTGATCGGTTATCTTTTGTCGCATTTCAAACGAACATTCTACTAATGAGCGCCCCCCAATAGATTCGCCATCTTCCCTTTCACCCAAACTTTGAAACTCATAGCCTCGAACAGACATACCCCCACCAGCATAATATCGAAGATCAGCTGGGATCCTATTAAATGCACCTCCTAAAATACTTCCCAGGCTAATTCTACTAGCAAGTACTGT
The DNA here is from genome assembly GCA_020635825.1 of Flavobacteriales bacterium. Lineage (GTDB taxonomy): Bacteria > Bacteroidota > Bacteroidia > Flavobacteriales_E > Vicingaceae > Vicingus. Next base: position 15,313 of record JACJZA010000025.1, on the reverse strand, counting down.
AAAAGCATTTTTTGCAAATGAAAGGTAATAATTATGATCTAATCTTGTTTTTAAAAAGATATCAGCATGGCTTAGGGTATCAAAATATGGTGAAAGCAATAAATTAAAATACATTCCCTCATGGGGATCCAAAATATTATCTCGGCTATCATAATTTATCGTCAATGGCACATAAAAAAAACCAAAGGCCTCGTCATCTCCTTTATCTTTTACATTTGAGAGACGATAACCAAGCCCATATTGAAAATGCCAAAAATTGCTAAATTGATGAATAATTTTAGACTGTGCATTAAAACTCATTGATTCATATTGGTCGCTATCAATTATGTTAAAATCAGCTTCATGCGCTAACTTTAATTTTTTTTTATGGAAATATGGATCCAAATAATTTAATTTTATATATTGGTTAATTGGACTTACCTTTGCAGAAACTTCAAGGTTTTCACCTTGCCCAAAATAATTTTCATGTTCCCAATTTCCATATAAGCCAGGGCCATCATCCGATTCATAACCCACCCCAATCTTAATTGTTCGATGCAGATTATCAGTTACTTTTACATGTATTGGTAACCGGTTATTAGAGATTTCTTTAATATCAAAATAAATATCAGATTGACTAAATAAAGAGTCTTGACGTAATTTTTTTCTGAAATCATTAACTTTGCTAACCTTGAAGCATTCGCCTTCGTTCCAGGGTATATTCCTATGTACATATTGAAACTCTACACTGTTTGATCCTTCATAAATGATTGGACCAAAGATAACTTGAGGTTGTTCTTCAATCTTAAACACAAGATCTGCGCGTAATGTATTAAAATCTATAATGGCTTGGTGGGATATTTTTATTTGGGGGAAACAATTTTCAATTTCGATTTGATCTGCTATAGAACGAGCCTCATTTAACACTTTTTCTGCAAGCAGACGATCTCCTGGACTTATGGATAATTTGTAATACTTAAAATTTGTACGTAGACTTTTTTCTAATCTGATTTTATCGATAATTACAGCTTTCCCAGAGTTCAATTTAAAAATTACATGAGTTTTGTTTTTGGCAAAATCGATCTCATAACCTAATTCAGCAGAATAATAGCCTTGTGCCTCTAAAGCAGACTGTATTTTGGATTTTATTTCTCCAATTTTAAATTCTAAGACATCAGAACCTTCAAAGGTAAATTCTTTACTAACTGACTCTTTTAGGATTTTTTGTAGTGGTAATGGCAAATGCCCTATTGAAGCAGAAAATTGAAAATCTGCTGTTTGAGCAAAAGCTTCATTGAACTCTGTTGCAAGTAGTATTAGCACTACAAAAAAGGCTATTCTTTTCTTAAAGTTATTTTTTAGTTTTTTGTGCATTTTTATAAAAATATTTTCTTGCAGTAAATAGCTTAGCATCAAGATGATTTCAAGCAAATTAACTAAGAGTTAAAAGCTTTAAGCTCCAGAGATAGCTTGTTATCAAACTTTTGAATAATGGATTTACAAATAGTTAGCTTATTGATACAGTTCCTGCTTTTAATCACAATCTTTGTCAGTAAATTTATGAAAAACAACAACCAAAATTGTAAAGTCATATCGCAAGAACAAAATGCTTTCCATTTTGAAAATTCAGAAGATTTTATGAATAATTTTATTGAAGAGCCTTGGGAGCTGGGCTTAGATGAGGGCTCCTTATCTGTGTTCGAAAACTTTGATCCCTACCCGTTATCTTCAGATAATGAGTTATTTGAAAATGTCAACAGCAGTTCCCCTATCCAGAATACTGATTCCCCCGTAAACTTTGAATATTCTTGTTTAATGTCAGGATCTATTTGCAATGCAACCCTAAATCCTAAAAAGCCAAAAAATCCTAAAATATATTTAAGGCAATTCAAACAATTAGAATATGTTCGACATTTTGATTTAATTTTTCTTAACAATTATTTTCTGAGCAGTGACAAAGATTTTCAATATGGTCAACTAAATGCTAAAGTGGCGGTTTTAACTAATTTAAATATTAAAGCCTCAAGTATTACATTTGGTGAGTTTGAAATTTGCAAAAGAAACAAAGGATTTTTAGAATATTTAAAAGCCTTGGGCTGCATTATAATATCTGGTGATAATTATATTCATTTGATCACACCCAAATCACCTATAAGCTTCACTATTGAAGATTATAGCTATTTCATAGAATCTCAAGAAAATGGGATTGAGCCGACTATTTTATCTTTAAATACAAAAAATTCAAATGATTACACAATTTCCGGAAACCATGAGTTAGATTTAAGAAATACCGTAATTATTGGGGATAGAATAAACATTAATGCCTCAAACCTCATCGTGGGTAATACTTTATTTAGAATTAAAGGAAAAGTATCAAATTTAAGATTTAATAATGATAGTGAAATTTTTATAAAGGTAATAAAATCCTTATCAAAAGATACTTATAGTTGCTACACCGTGTACCCTAAAAATCTATTAAACGATACCTTGATCTATATTGACCAAGTTAAAGTTAAACTGATGAAAGACGACGAAAACTGCATAAGTTTTAAGCTACAATCCAGCCCATATCTTTGCAAGCTAGATCACCAATGTTCTATGGTAAAACTATTTGATATCAAACGATCTGAAAATCTAAATAAGAGCAAAAAAAATTTTTTAGAGGTAATTCAAAATGAAACCAATTGCAAAATAACACCAAGATACTAGCAAGCTCATAGGCTGGAGTGCATATACACACTAACTTTTTTGTTATAAAATTAACTTGACCTTCTAAAACATTAAGATAAAATTTACTTCTTGATTTATGTCGCTTATTTCTATGGGGCCACTATATGACTATCAAATTATTAAACTCAAAATACTTATTAGAAATATATGGTGGCAAAAATAAACCACATGGCCCTGCTTGGGGTTGGCATACAGGTGGATTTGGTGCAGCTGGTCACAATAATCCTCATGGCTATGTTACCAATAACGGGATTTCAGTTGGTAACTGGATCGCCCAAAATGCCGTCAATAATGCGGGTTCTGGTAAAAATCCAGTGATATGGTTTTCTTGATTTAAGAGATACGTACTTTTTTATGGTAGAAATTAGAGTATTATAGCGGTTCCACAAAATACATTCTTCCTAATTTGATGTATAATGGTTCCATTTTTAATTTGGGTTGGATATTTAGGGATGACGCGGGCAGTAAGCAAGGAAGTTCGGGAGAAAATTGTACAGGCATATGATAGAGGTTTAGGCACTGCAAAAGAAATTGCGGAGATCTTTGACGTTACAGAGCGCTCGGTAAGGAACTATATTTACAAAGCCCGTACTACCGGGGATTTAACCCCCGATAAACCTAGTGGTAGGCCACCATTACTCACAGAAGAAAATCTAGCAGTTATATCTGATATAGTAAAAAATCAAAACGATCTTACACTTGAAGAATACCAAAAAATATTTTATGAGAAGACCTCAATTAAAATTGCCAGATCTACCATGCATAAGGCATGCACGATATTGAATCAGCGTAGAAAAAAAAGAGTTTTTATGCTTCAGAGCAAGAAAGGGAAGACATTAAACAACAAAGAGAAGATTTTATAGATACGGTGAGTAATATTTCACTGGAAGACATCATGATTTTAGATGAGTCTGGTTCTGATTTAAAACAAGCAAGAGATTATGCGCGAGCTGAAGGGGGAACACGCGCTAAAGCACCAAAACCACACTGCCCTGGTAAAAAATTCTCAATAATTGGTGTGATTTCTATATTCGCGATTACTGCAATGATGTACATTGAGAGTGCTATAAATGGCAGTATATTTTTTACGTTTGTAAAAGAGCTATTGTTGCCAAAACTTGGCCCAGGAAAATATTTAATAATGGATAATATAAATTTCCATAAAAATTCCGCTGTAATTGAATTAATTGAAAGTACGGGGACCAAAGTCGTCTATTTGCCACCATACTCCCCTGATTTATCACCAATAGAAAAGATGTGGTCAAAAATAAAGACTATTTTAAAGTCGATACGACCAAGAACTGAATCTGAGTTCCATGATGCTTTATTCCATGCGGCTAATGAAGTAGATCAGGATGATTTGCAAGCGTGGTTTGAAGATTGTGGGTATAAAACAGCATAGAGAACGTATTTTATGGAACCGCTATAAGCCTAGCATCACTCCTGCTTCTCACTGGTTGTGGCTCTTTATCAATCTCTAATCAATATAATCATTCACGTCAACTAGCAGAATGCCAAAATCATAAAGGTGCCGAGTGCATGAGCCTTGATACAAAAAATAGTATTGCCATCCCCTGTATACTCAACACCAGCAATCAAGGAAAACTAAAAGAATTTCAATCACTTTTTGCTAAATTTCAACATCAAATGACCAATACCAATGACGATCTCGATGAAGCCGATGCAGATCCAATTACTGTGATTGTACAAAAAGCAAGCGCAGTAAACCATGGACATGGCGGCGTGATAGTAGAAGATACCTCGCTAGATATCGATGGCGAAGATGTTGGTGTAAATATTCGATGGTTGTTATCAAATTTATCTCAATTTGAAGGTAAAAAGGCTACCTGGAGAGTGTTACTCGCTTTTAGAGAAAAAAACTTGGTTTTTATAGCTCAGGGTATTGTTCATGGCACCATTGTTAACCCAAAAGGGAATAATGGATTTGGTTTTGACCCCTTCTTTTTACCTAATGGTACAAACACAACTCTGGCACAAAATAAACCTGAAGAATTTAATGCTCGCGCTAAAGCTGTAGAAAATCTTATGAAACATAATTTTTTCGCTATAAAACCCGCAATTGATAATTGGGATGGTCCAATGCAACATAGTGATTAAAGTCCGGGATATCCGATTAACTGATCGGCGCCCCCCACATACTCACCATTTAACCATATCTGTGGAACTGTTACAGGGGTTTTAGGGCCAATCAAGGGCTTTACCCGACATAACATCTCATATAGGGCTTGAGGCTCACGAACAACATCATGATAGATAAAATCGACACCTTTTTTATACAAATAATCTTTGGCACGTTGGCAATGCTTACAGTTGCTCTTCCCAAATAAATGACTCCCAGAGATTGATTTTTGCTTTGCATAAGCGCTAACGACCGCTTCAGTAAAAATTCCTCTGTTTAACGCGCGACCTTGGCTAATAACTTTATCATTCACCATTACAATTGGGGCATGCCACCCCCCTCTTCTCAGGGGCAGCCACCAAAAACTAAGCCAATCTTTTTCTGTTAAAGTTATTGGGACCCCTTTAAGCTCATTTTCCATAACGTCTTTTATGATATCACGAGTTAACGTACACTCACCACACGGAATTTTTACCTTAAATGGCCCCCATTGACCTGCCCATCGAAATACATCGACACGCACCATATTTTCACTGGAGTGCAAGAGATTTCTCCCAATCTAGAAATAGAACTATGACTTTATGATTGTTTTACCGTAACGCACGTAGGTTGCTGCCCCTAGTGCCTCTTCATGAAAGGACAATTTTACCCCGTTAATGTTGAAAATAGAATCCTCATAAATATGCTTCGAGACTTTGATAGCGGCAGTATTCAGAGTAGCCAATTCACTATCAATCAAGCTCATATCTTGCTCAAGACGCTTCAAATTTAACTCCAATTTTTTTAATTTTAGTTTGCTATCTTTAATAAGCCCTTCAGATATAAACTCTTGCTTTTGCTTTGGATCTTCTAACTTAGCAAGATTAAATCTTGCTTGATCTACTTCTTTTTGAGCTTTTTCTTGTTCAGCTAGAATTTTCTTAAGTTTTGCTTTTAATATTAACGGCAGGCCAACTGTAAGCTTGGTATTCACACCTGATTTTGAACCACACACAGATAACTCAATTCCTAGCTTTGCATTGGTTCTGCCACCAATAATTTGCCCCTTTCCACCGTCTTGACCAACAAGGACTTTTCCCTTAGCCTCAATATCTGAAGTTGTGACATATTCTTTGATAACAACATCATTCTCAGCAGTCAATATTCCTAAAGTAACATAATTTGCATGAATATCTTTTTTTGCACTTAATTTAACAGTGGCTTTTTCGCCTAAAGCACCTTCTTCAGAAATTTTGCAGCCAATCACACCACCTTCGATGTGAATACTCTCGCCAGAAATCACCGTGGCATTATGTACGTAACCTGAAATAATTACACTTCCAGACGCAATTACAGACATTCCTTGCCTAACATTTCCATCGATGAAAATGGAGCTATCTACCCTAACATTACCCGTGTGTAAATCAATATCACCAAATTTTATTACTTCATCAATTTTAACGCCGTTTGCAAAAACTAGAGGGGAACCTTTTACCTTTGCAATTAGTAAATTCTCATCTTCAGGTGAAGTCATCGTGCCTGTGTTTTCAATTAAAAATTGAATATTCTTACCTGGTTTAGGTAATACTGGTTCACCAAATACATTGGTACCACTTTCTCCTGAAGTATGGGGTGTTCGACGCATTAAAGGTTTTCCTACATCTACTATGATAAATTCTTTGATATCTCGTAAATGAGCAATTCCTTTTGAATCAATCCTAGGACCTGACTCTACAGTTGATTTAACCAAAGGCTCGAATTTAGCATCTTCCCCATTAATGGGTGCTAGTCCTGTTGCAAAAACAACATCCTTAGCATTTTGATTTTTTATCACTTCAGATAGCACTGACCCATTGCAACGCTTTGGTGATATATTTGCCTCTTTCAAGTATGCAACCAGATCCGTTTTGCATAATGGTTTGCCGCCAAACGCAGGAGTCACGGTGATTGAGGCTTGCATCTTATCTTTTGCAACGTTTATCTTAACTGTTGCATCTACTTTTTTTGCTAAGACAAAACTACCATGCTCATGCTTTTTAACTTTGTCTAACAAGATTTTTATCGCATTAGATTCAAAATAAAAAGTATCGTATTGGTGTTTTTTTAATAACTCACTGATATATGTTTGATTTATATTCTCATATTCAAACGATGAAGATAAAACGGCTTTTAGCTCTGAACTGGCTTCAACGTACTCAAATGACAAATTGGTAAACTCAGGCTTTTTTTCAGCCTGCTTTACATTCATACGATCTGAGTGATTAGCCTCTTCCATCACTAAAACCTTATATATTCCTAAATATATACTAAAGTTTAGCTAATTTTATTAGTTTATATATAGTAATATATTAAATTACGACTGTCTTTTTATGCGTTTTTTGGATAATTATTCATATAAAATATAATTCCCTGTAAATGAGTGCGGTTTTTTGGAATTTAATTATAAAATCAAAGCATCCCCGCTGCTCCAGCAGTTACCCCCAATGAAAGCATGATTGCGCTGATCCCGGCAAAAAATCCATGAAATACTGCCTGAGCACCACAAACCGGGCCCATCGAAGAAATCCCGGCTATTTTGTCAAGTGCACCAACACTAGTATGATTACTAGCAATAACTGCTTGTATATTCTCTAAACAGATTTCTGCCGAATGTTCCATATAGATTTTGCCAATTCCATAAGAGATCCAGGGGCTAAGGACCACACCCGCACTTAAAACAGGCCAGCTGAAACCGCCAGTTACCCTCTTTTGCTCAAAATGACGCAACTTGTACATAGATTTCCCCAAAAAAACAACAAGAAGAAGCAAAATCTAACAATTTCCGTTACTTTTTTCAACAAAATTTTTAACCAACATCTAAAAAAGAGTGGTTATTGGACCACAATCACGACAAAATCAATACCGAATGTTTCCTGGAGTTCTGGGGAATGGGATCACATCTCGCACATTTGAAAGACCTGTAATATAGCTAATGATTCGCTCAAAACCCAAGCCAAACCCTGCATGAGGAACAGTGCCATAACGACGCAAATCACGATACCAACTTAAATGATCTTTATCAATTCCTGATTCGTCCAAACGCTGATCTAATATGTGAATTCGCTCTTCACGCTGACTACCCCCAATGATTTCTCCAACCCCTGGTACCAAAATATCCATCGCAGCAACGGTTTCCTGATCATCATTCAGCCTCATGTAAAAAGCTTTTATATTTCTAGGATAATTCATCACTGCAACAGGTTTTTCAAAATGCTTTTCGCAAAGATAACGCTCATGCTCAGATTGTAGATCTTTGCCAAATTCAATAGAATATTCAAATTTTTGTTTGGCTTTTTGCAAAATATTAACGGCCTCTCGATATTCTATTCGCTCTATATTTTGAGTTACAATTTTTTGCAACCTTTCTAGGCAAGTTTTATCAATACGTTGATTAAAGAAATCCATATCATCTGCATTGCTTTCTAAAACAGATTGAATTACATGCTTTAACATTTTCTCAGCTAAGTTAATATCATCGTTAAGATCTGCAAAGGCTATTTCTGGCTCAATCATCCAAAATTCTGACAAATGTCTAGATGTATTAGAATTTTCAGCTCTAAACGTTGGCCCGAAGGTATAAACTTTACTCATTGCTAAACAATAAGCTTCGACATTTAACTGCCCAGATACTGTTAAATACGCTTCATGATTAAAAAAATCCTGGCTAAAATCTACTTTTTTTTGTTCAGTTCTTGGTAGATTCTCAAGATCGAGTGTGCTCACTCTAAATAATTCACCTGCGCCCTCACAATCACTCGCCGTAATAATTGGAGTATTCACCCAAAGAAACCCCTCATCATTTAAAAATCGATGAATGGATTGCGCAATTGCATGACGAACGCGGGTTACAGCTCCAATTACATTTGTTCTTGGTCGCAAATGTGCTACATCTCTTAAATATTCCAAGGAATGATGCTTTGGTTGTATGGGGTAGGTTTCTGGATCATCAATCCATCCTACAACTTTAACTTCTTTTGCCAAAATTTCCACTGATTGCTCTTTACCTTGAGATGCAACAAGAGTCCCCGTCACTTCTATTGCACAACCAGCACTGAGTTGTAATACTTCTGAGTCATAATTGAGTAAAGATTTTTCAACAACTGCTTGAATAGGAGCAAAACATGACCCATCAGATACATGAATAAAAGATAATCCTGCTTTAGAATCTCGACGAGTTCTTACCCAGCCTTTTATGCATACTTGTGAATCTAAATTGGACTTATCCTCATTAAGCTGTTTGATAGTAAACTGCATGTAATGCCCTTTGACTTAAAAATAATGAAAAGAATCATAGCATATTTTCAAATAAATGAATCAAGCCAAAATTTTGACAGAAAACTTTATAAAAAATATTCATGACTAGCTTCTTTGCAAGGTTTTCGTAATAATGCCTATGCCAATCATAAAGCCATCTATTTAATAGGGGTAAAGTTATGAATCTAGTTGATTTAATAAAACAAAATCCTTTAGACTTAATCACTATAAAGACATCTATTGAAGCACAGCCGAGTCAACTTGAAATTCCTGGCTTTCTAGGTAGATACCCTATACACCAGGCTGTATTAACGGGAAATATTGATGTTATTGGGTTCATCTTAAAATACAACCCAAATGAAATTAATAGGTCTACCATTTTAAAAAATGGTCACTCGGGCATGACTCCGATTGGAATTGCATTAAGGGAAAAAAACTATGAGGTTTTTTTATATCTATTAGATCAATATTTCAATATCAATAATTACACATTACTCAGCCAGATTAAAATTTTTTCTGAAGTTCAAAATTTTACACATGCTACTTGGATTGGAACATATCCTTTACCACAGCATTTTAACCCTATTTTGGATAACTTAACGACTTCAACTTCTTCCGACAGGACTTCTAAATCCGAAGAATATGATGTTTGTAGCTTCCATTCAGATAGTCTTTTATTGCGCTCTACACAAGAAACACTCGAAATAGGTTCTCGCTCTTTAACATCTGAAAAACTATCAAACTTACCTCTTTTTGAAAAAACAAATGAAAAAATAAAAAAACTTTCAATTGGTAATATAAATGAAAAAATAACAATAACAAGTTGTATTTCTCAAGGCATGGTAAATGAATTAATTTTATTACTTAGAAATTCTCCCATAGAGTGCTCAAAAATTAATGCATCAGGTGCCTTTGGAAGACCTCATATTATCAATGCCATCGTTAAAGGAAACTTTGAGATTATAATTACCTTGTTATTACATGGAGGAAAATTACTACAGTCTTTTGAGAAAAATGGCGCTAATAAAAATTTACTTGACTTTGTTATACCAGAAAGCCTAGACAGTGAATCTTATATTAAAAATTTACACCTTGTTACCCATCTAAGAGAACAATATTGTCGCAAATATTTAAAATATAATGCAATATTTTCAGACATGTTAACCAAAAATATTAAGGAAATTAAATTTATATTGGGTGAATTATTGTATCAGGATATTCTAAATAAAGCATCGCCCCCTCCCCATTACGCCAATTTAACTTTTGATGATCCATCACAACCCTTTGAATCTCTTATGTCTTTATATTTTCAAGGGGCGCAATATAACACTTATCCAATTTGTATTTCACAAAGAATAGCTTCTGGATGGCCTGATAGATTTAGCACCTCTAGCTTACTGGGGGAATTTAATCAAATTTTGTCTAATACACTACAAACCAGTATCAATTCACCTCAAATACATCTTTGGATTGGAACTAATTTTTTAATTCATACACTTGCACAAGATCGTTTTAGCAATAACGATGCGTATAATTATTTAGAATTAATTAACTCAATATACAAATGTATTTCGAATTTAGGATCAGCTAATTCTGGAAGATTAAAAGATATGCTAATTGAATGCTATCACATTTCGAAATTAAAAAATAATCTATATCAGAATTTACTAGACTTCGATACCATTAAAGACAAGTTAAACCAAACACCTGAAATTTTAAGTGAATTTGATAAAGATTTGCCTTCAGACATTTTAGCACGAGAAATCCGAAGTTGGACCATCCATTTTTATGCTGATCTAGATACAAATCAATTTTTGAATTTCAATTTATCTTCTAGTGATAAAAACAAAGATTGTCTGCATATTCAAAATTATGCTAATGAATCAACAGCGCTAATTTTGCATATTCAATCTAAAATATTGAATGAACCTCATGCTAAAGCTCGTGCCGAGAAAATTGATTTTTGGATTGAAGTGGCTGCAACTCTATTAAAATTCAATGATAATTTAGGCCCCGATCTTGCGGGTGCCAAATTTATCCATGCAGCACTACAAGGCCCTGTGGGGAGACTCAAAAAATCTTTTGGTTTAATTCATGGCCAAGAAACTCTAAATAAATTAAATGAATTATATAATGGTTCAAAAGAATCTAAGGTTCTAACAAAGAATATTCTTAAAAAAGGCGCAATTCCTCCAATTACAGGGTATCAAACCGATAAAGAAATGAGTGGACAAGCCTCGGGATTTGAAAGAATTAATGGTTATGGCGTAGCCAACAATACTGCCTACTTGTATAAGCAAGTTTGTAGCTGCTACAGAATACCTTTAACTACAAACTTAAAATCCTTTCTTAAAAATTATTTTATAAATGAATCTCCAGAAATTATTACAGAAAGATTAAACCTGCTTTCAGCAGCTGCTGAACCAGCCAAATATTTGCCACTTACAAATATCCAGAGCCTCCAATGTTTGATTACAGAACTAGAAAACCGCAAAAATTCTGGATGTGATATTATAATTAAAATTCATAACCCTAAAAAATCACGTTATGATGAGCATAAAAATGCAGAAGCTGTAACATTTTTAGAAGCGTGGGTTGAAACCAAAAGAGTTGAAATAAACTCTGAAAAACTTGATTTATTTAAGGCTATTTCAGCATTGAACCAAGAAAAATCGGAGGAACAACAATCACGAAAACCAGATGTAATTGATGAAGCATTAAAAAATAAAAATGAACGTTATCTCTGGCTTTCAGACAAAAAAAATCAGCAATTTACCTTCGTAGGCAATACAGACCAAAACGACAAGCTGGAAAGTTTATTTGAATATTTCAGGAAATATCGCAACCCTATTTTATTTAGCATAAAGAAAACCGGTTCACAAATTAAAGATAAATCTGAACCCATTATTAAAAACAAAACTACTTTTAAAAATTAATAATAAAGGCATTTTGCTACTAAAATAAAACGCCCTTATTTTACCACCTCTAAAACATCTTTCTTAGGTGATAATTATTTTTACGGGTATTATTATGAATTATCTTGTTTTCCCTCGTTTCTCTTGCTTGTGATTTTCTTAATAAATATGCATTGGTAATTGGATCCCCATCAGGGTGATTATTACCCTCAAAATCAGTCTCCGCGTTAATTTTAGGTTCATTCCTATGGGATCCAGAAGCTCTTTTAAATTTAGATTGCATTAAAATCTTCGAAACATCCATTCGCTCTTTGATTTCTTTTGCTTCTTTGTTTAGCTGTTCTTGAATTAAAATCCATTTATCTAGATTCTCGGAAAATTTTCCACTTTCATAATTTTTTGTTACATCAGTAAAATAGTTGTCAAAAATTGCATAGTATTTTTCTTTCAGCTGATCAATTCTTTTTGTAAAAATCTCACCATTTACTTCGCTTACCTGAGAGTATTCTCTATTTGAGTAGCATAACCATGAAACCAAATGATTTTCATACCAACATTGCTTGCTTAAATCAGGATAATTTATTATTAAAGCTGAGTAAATCAACTCCGGATTATCAAATGAGTACTCAAAACCGATACAAGTTGGAAATGGTATTCCAGATTCTTGCATTTTTTTAAACCCATTTTGTGCCCATAACGTAGAGATCGCAAATAGCCCACTCTGAGAATTAAGTTGATGAGCTGAGCACTGATACCCTTCTAAGAAGGCATTTTTAATACCACGGATTGCATCATCGCTAACATTTTTATCGGGATGATATTCCTTTGAAATAGTTAGAATACTATCAATTATTTCATCAAGTTTTTTTAATTTTTCTTTCATCTGACATACTCTCTTTGATTAAAAAACTAATGAAGAAATGTTACAAGGATTCATGAGTTTTTTATAGCCCAAATTTTTCCAGTTTGAGATCTTATACCTCCCCTTGTAGTTAATTTAATTCAACATGATGTTTTTTAACGATTAATTTTAATTTTTTATAGGGGTGTCCTAATGAAATAAATTCAAGATATAATTTTCCAAAATCTAAAAGGAAAAGTTATGCCTCAAAATGATTCTCTTCTCATTCAAGTTGCAAGAAAATACCTGAGCCCTGATCAAGTTGATTTTGTGATCTACCATAGTCCTTGTTTTGATGGGTTTGGATCCGCATTAGCCGCATGGAAGCACCTTGGTAAAAAAGCAACCTACCTACCTATGTCATATGAAAAGCAACTACCGGATCTAACTGTCTTTAAAGATAAACATATATTAGTTGTTGACTTTTCATTTGATATTAACACTTTAAAAAAATTACGGCAGCACGCAAAGAAAGTAATGATTTTAGATCATCATAAAACAGCTCTTGAGACACTGGGCTCTCAAGAAGGAGCTTTTTTTGAAATGAAAAAATCGGGTGCAATGCTATGTTTTGAGTATTTTAATACTCAAAATGAATCATGCCCAGAATTTTATAAACTTGTTGAAGACAGAGATATTTGGAATTGGCAATATCGACCCAGAACGGAACCCCTACATGGTTGGTTAAGTCTAGTTTTAGAAAAAACAAAAGATAAATTCAATTTTAACTTTCGAAACTTTGCGCCATTGTTAGATAGTAATATACTAGAAACCTATATTCAAAAGGGCCTGCAAGTTTTAGAAGATAATGTAGAATGGGTAGAAAAAACCTCTAAAGAAGCTTTAGAGGCAACTTGGAAGATAGATCAAACGACTTATCGTATTAAATATATCATTTTAAAGTCGCAAAAATTATCTTCTGAACTTGGTCATAAATTGCTTGAGGATCCTAGCACTGATTTTGTAATGCTAATCCAACGTTTGCCAGAAGCAGGGTTCAAAGTGAGTTTGCGATCTAAAGGTAATATGGATGTAGGAAACATTGCAAAACAGTTGGGGGGTGGCGGGCACAAAAACGCAGCAGGCTTCACCTGTCCTACCGATCCCCTAGCGTTACTTAACACCAAGGGATAGTCTAAAGAACCGGTATAAATTATGCTTTTAGTTGCCTCTTCGCTTCTTTTTTATGATCACTAATGCAATAATCATAAAAATCATAAGCTGCCAGAAAAGTTGATGCGCCAAGCACCCATGGATTAGGGCATTCTCTTCGTGATTCTATCGTTGCATAGGAATATAAAGCCGTTTTAAATCCTGCATAACCTATCCCCCATGTTGCTAAAGATATTTGCTCATTTTCATCTTTCAGCACCTTACTGTGCTCTGCATTTTTTTGTTCTATTTGAATAGCAATCTCAGCAGCATCTCCCGTAGATAACCCTTGTTTAACTCTAGACAACTGCTCTGTTAATGCTCCCATTTCAACTTGGCGTGTTTTTTGATTTTCATCGCGATTTTTCTTGTTACTATGACGTTCAGAATACATGATCCCAGTCAAAATTCCATGCAAAGCTGTTCCAGCAACCATAACACCCGTATGAGCAATTTTCATTACACGAATAATATTATCAATCATAATCTCTCTCTTTAACGACCTCTGCCGCCAAAACCATTTGGTCCGCCTTTAGCTGATTTTTTTGAATGATCTTTTTGTTGTACATGTGGTTTTGGTTGATTCAAAACCTTAGATCTTTCTTGTTTCAGTATTTGTAAAAGGCATTTAAATACTCTCAGAATTTAATAAATAAATTATAGATTTTGCCAGAGCTTTGTGCATTTAGGCAATAACTTTAAAGATCAACACCTTAAAGCCGATACCATGTGGTATCACTTGACATCAGTTTTATTATTTAAGTTGGCTTGACTTTTGTACCTTGGCCCTCTAGCAACGACTGCTCTGACGCCGTCACCATAGTTGGCGTTGCCACTACCCGCTGAGTATTCCATAGCACATGGTAATATTCTCGAGCTGTTTCATCTATAGCACCACCAAACCCAGGGGGTATTTTATTCATTGTGCCATACAATGCTCCATTTCCTGATTTTGCTTTTTCTTGAGGATTTAATCTAATTCGCTCATTAGCTGCAAGCACTGCTTTTTTTAAATCGTCAATAAATTCATCAGCAAAACCTTCATGATTAACATGTACCCCAGTGACGCAAAAATGAAATCCATTGGGAAGATCGTTTAAGTGCCAACCTAATTTATGTAATTCCTCAGAGATCACATGTATTGGGATATTGTGGGATGTAATCGAGAATACATTCGTGTGATTCTCACCATAAACTTCCACACAGTCAATTTCTTTTACTGCA